>SVAZ01000034.1 GCA_015059145.1 Erysipelotrichaceae bacterium | reverse complement strand
TTTTTAGTCTTGAGTAATTAACTTTTATTATTTTTTTATAAATTAGTACTTGAATAATAATAGTTAATCACCGCCATTAGTTCTATTTAATTAATTATATCATATAATAAAAAATTATTAAATATCACTGAAGCTAGCTGTTAAAATAACAAAAAAATGAATATAAAATGTATTCATCTCCAATAAAAATGCAAATCACCCTAAGTAATTTGCATTTTTCATTTACGTTATTTTATTATAATATTATCATTTTCATAATCTATAATATATTTGTTTAACGGTACAATTTCTTCTGAAATAATCTTACTTGCTAATAAAGTTTCAATATTTTTAGAAATGAATCTTTTTATAGGTCTAGCACCATATTCATAGGAAAATGAACTATTTATAATATATTGCTTTAAAGAATTGGTAAATTCAATTTGAATCTTATTTTCTTCTAATCTATCTGCTAATTCTTTTAGCATTTTATCAATAATTTTTACACATACATCCTTTGTTAATGGATTAAATGTAATAATCTCATCAATTCTATTTAAGAATTCTGGTTTAAATGTATGATGTAATAGATTATTTATTTTTTCTAAGCTATCCTTATTATTATCTAATAATATATCACTACCTAGATTACTAGTCATAATAATAATTGTATTTTTAAAATCGACTGTTCTTCCTTGAGAATCAGTAATTCTACCATCATCTAATATTTGAAGTAATAAATTAAAAACATCAGGATGAGCTTTTTCAATCTCATCAAATAATACAATAGAATATGGATTTCTTCTTACAGCCTCAGTTAATTGTCCGCCTTCCTCATATCCTATATATCCAGGGGCAGCACCAATTAATCTAGAAACAGAATAACGTTCCATATATTCAGACATATCTATTCTTATTATATGGTTCTCTGAATCAAATAAAGCCTCTGCTAAGCTTTTTGCAACCTCTGTTTTACCAACACCAGTAGGACCTAAGCACATAAATGAGCCTATAGGTCTATTTTGATCTTTAATACCTGCTCTTTGTCTAATTATAGCATTACTTACTAATTCTAATGCTTGATCTTGTCCGATTACACGTTTTTGTAGGGTTCCCTTTAGATTAAGAAGCTTTTCTCTATCTCCTTGCATTAACTTAGAAACTGGGATTTTAGTCCATCTTGCAATTATTTCTGTAACCTTGTCATCATCTACTACCTCACTTAATATTTTATCCTTTTCCTCATTAATATTATTAATTTCTTTTTCAATATTAGGAATAATATAATATTGAAATTCAGCAGCTTTATTATAATTACCATCTTGTAAATAATTATTTAATTCAAACTTGGCTTTTTCTAAATTTTTCTTTAAATCATTTATTCTATTTATTTCATTTTTTTCTTTTTCCCATTTGTTTTTTAATTCCTCATATCTTAGCTTAAGATCACTTAATTCAGTTTCTATTTTTAATAATCTTTCCTTACTAATTTGATCCTTTTCCTTAGACAATGCTACTTTTTCTATTTCTAATTGAAGGATTTTTCTATTTAATTCATCTATTTCAGTCGGATTACTTTCTAACTGCATTCTAATAGATGCACAAGCCTCATCAATCAAATCTATAGCCTTATCTGGTAGGAATCTATCAGTGATATATCTGTTAGATAATGAGGCTGCACTAACTAAAGCAGCATCTGTAATTTTCACACCATGAAATGATTCAAATCTTTCCTTTAATCCCCTTAATATGGAAATAGTATCCTCTACAGTAGGTTCTGTTACTAAAACCTTTTGGAATCTTCTTTCTAATGCTGCATCCTTCTCAATATAATTTCTATATTCATTTAAAGTAGTAGCACCAATACAATGTAACTCACCACGAGCAAGCATTGGCTTTAGCATATTAGATGCATCTAATGCACCATCTGTTTTTCCAGCACCGACTATTAGATGAATTTCATCTATAAACATAATAATATTACCATTTGATTCTTTTACCTTACTTAAAACCGCCTTTAATCTTTCTTCAAATTCTCCTCGATATTTAGCACCAGCAACTAATGCTCCCATATCTAATTCATAAATAATTTTATTCTTTAGACCATTTGGAACATCTTCCTTAACAATCCTTTGAGCAAGTCCTTCTACAATTGCAGTTTTACCAACACCAGGTTCACCAATTAAAACTGGATTATTTTTGGTTTTTCTAGATAAAATCATTATTATATTTCTAATTTCATCATCTCGTCCAATCACAGGATCCATCTTTCCGTTTTTAACCTCATTATTAAGGATACGGCCAAATTTTTCTAATACATTTTCATCATTATTATAATCTTGCATTTGCATAATGTTCACTCCTTTAGCACTCTCTAACATCGAGTGCCAAATATATTATAACTCTTATTTTTGGCAAAGTCAAATGCAGAGTGCTGATTTATATTTAAATTTAGGATTGTATATAAAAATAGGTGAGATTATTTGTCTACACTATTAATAATATTACTACGCTTCTATTTGTAACAATTCTTGTAGTTCTAGTTTCATCTAAGTCAGTTAATGTCCTTTGTTGTTCTTCATTTAGTGTATTTCATTGAGAGTCTAGTTTGTATTGTTTTGAATTATTCCTAACCTCATTTGTAATATTTGGATGAACTTTTCCTTGCTCATCTGCAGTTTTTCGTTCACTAAATTTTCTCTTATCAGTTGAACCATTTTGTGTAACTTTTCTTCTGTATTCACTATCACTAATACCAATAATTTTTCTTCTTCTGTCCAATTCATTTGTTGATTTAGTCCATTCATCATATTCACTAAGTGCTTTTGAAATTCTTTCATCTTTAATAGCCTCCAACATTTCTTTATAATCGCTTTCATCAACTAAGACATACCGTCTCAAGAGTAGCACATTTGTTACAAAAAAGATGTCTACCAGTTCACATAATACGTTTGATTCTTGTTATAATTTATCAATTACATTCGGATTGTAAATCATAACCGATTGGTACTATTGATTTCTATATTTTGCTTCAAAATCCGGATATTTAGCTCTTATTCTTTTAGAAAAGTGATATAGCTTATATGGGTCATTATTATAACAATATTCTGCTAAATCATCATTATCTAATAATTTTTTACTCAGGCATTGCTCATCAACAGATATACTATTTTTCATAGCATCAATAACCCATTTAATTTTTGTTTTATTTTTTCTAGAAAAAGCATTATAAATATCTTCGAAGCAAACATAATAACTATCATTCTTAAATAAAGCATACTTAATAAACTCTTCATTGTTTCTTATTTTAAAAGAAAAATACTTATAATAATTAGAATTAATGTCTAATACTTTGTAAGCAAAATCAAGATTATTCTTCCAATAATTCCTTATCCTTCTATCATCGAAAACATGAAACCAGGTATACCTCAATGCTTTCAACATCAAACTTTCATCCTTAAAATACTTTTTACTTAATTTCTTAATGACACTACCAGTTTCTTCAATTGCTATTCTTACAATTTCATCATCATTTTGATAAAGTTTATTTCTTAAAATTGAATTTCCATTAATTTGAACTGATAATTTCATAAATCTTCTACTTGTAAATATGTTTAAAGGAAGCAAAGGAAAAAAATTATATAAATCACGGGCATATTTATTATAATCAACTAGAACATTATCCAAATCAAATGGAATCTGTTCGCTTTCATTAATAAATGGTATGCATAATATTTCATAAGGAATAACTATATTTTTATTATTATTCTTACAATAATCATCAATAATTTTTATAACCTGGAATTGCGTTTCCAAATCGATATTTAATGAATCGAAATATCTTGTAGCTCTAGTTATATCCATAATATGTGATTTAATTTCCTCTAAGCATCTATCTATTCCATCTTCAAATCCATAATATTTATCTAAAATATCTTTTGGTGATTTTTTAAACATTAAAGAATACATGCACCAATAATTAGGTAAGCTAGAATAAAATGCATATTTATAATAAGAATCAGTCATATCAATATTTAGCACATGCCCAAGCAATAATTTGTTAATTAATGCTGCTTCATCTTCAAATTCCCCCATATACCAAAAATCAAGAGGCATACAATTAACAGCATCATTACGTGTAGAAATATATCCATAAAAACCCATATTTGCATCAGGATAAATTGATAAATAATTCAATTCCTTTTCACTCAAATTCAAAAATTTATTATATGCCTTGCGCTTAATAAATTCAGCCTCTAATTGATTTCTATCTAACGTTTCAATATAATCATTTAATTCCTTTTTTAGTTCTACAGTTGGTTCTTTAACTAATAAATACCTTTCTATAGGCTCATCAGGAATTAGTAAATCATCTGATCTTTCAAAATATTCAGAATATCTTTGATATATATCATCTATAATTGCATTTCTTCTAAAACAAGTTACTTTCATAATATCATTCACCTCTTATTATATCTTTATATCTACACTTAAAATGTATAACACTAAATTCTTTATCCAAATAACAAATTCATTTTCAAGCCATTGTGGCTTCGTTAAAATAGCAACAATGTTTAATTTCATTAATCATTTATTTCATTGTTTCGCATTTGGATGATAATGGATATTTATAATCCATAGGATCATCTGAGCCAACTAATTCAGACCATCTTGTTATTAAAAAACAAGCATATTTTTCACAGTCCATCCCATATGCACCTAATGAAAAACCGTCATTAAATTCGATTAGTATCGTCCTACCATCACTAGTTAATCCAAAATCTAATACATATGCCTTAGGTGATGTTTTGTAATCATTAATAGCTTTATACACTACATCTAAATCAATTGTATCTTTTATATTGCCTTTATAGATTCTTACATCAAACAATCTATTATATCTAATGAAGCAACGATATTCAGATACAAATTCAACAACTTCACTACATATAAATCTAGTATCTGCATCCAGCACAGTATATTCATCTAAATCTTCTATTTTATTAATCACTTTAGCTTGTATCAGTTTTTCATCTAAAGGTTTAATAAAAAAAGGAGTTTTTTGTTTATATAAATCCTTTAAAGTAGATTCCCATATTTTTCTTTCAGTATACTTTAAAAGCTCATGCGGATAATTGATATTAGGCGTCTTGATGCCTAAATCTAGTAATCTTGATGTTGTAATAAGCAAACCTCCGACAATAATATCTTTTTTATTAGCTTTATTTAATTCTTCATTAGTAGAAAATAAAGTATAAGGAATATTTAATTTTTTAAATCCTTCTACGGCTAGCCTGCAATCATCATTCCAAGGCTCTTCTTTAAAAGAATAAACATATGCTTTCATAAAACCACCTTCTTTAATATTTAAATTATATTTCATATTACAACCTACTTTTCACTTCAACACATAAATAACATGTATTGTGACATTATTTATGTCTAAATTCTTTTTTATCAAAAAAAAAATAAAAAAGGTAAGCTTAAACTTAATTAAACTTACCTTTTAAAATTGACTTAATTTTAATTTTCTTTCAGCGAAAGAAGTCATACCATCTCAAGAGTAGCACATTTGTTACAAAATAGATGTCAACTTTTTCAAATTGAAATTATAATTAGAAGATATTAATCTAGTTGTTTTTTTAATAATGTTTTATCCTTTTAAATTATTAGTTTCAACATCCAATATATTAATATTATTCCTCTTTAATAAGAAAGCATATGCTACAAATGACACTATACTATCAAATGCATTACCAATACCAAACATCAATGCTATACCTATTAGCGAAGGTTTGAAAACACCTGTTACATATAATATAAAGCAAATACC
>SVAZ01000003.1:12991-85767 GCA_015059145.1 Erysipelotrichaceae bacterium | reverse complement strand
ATCTTGCGTTATTGAATCTTCATGAGCTTTACCATTTCTATATAAAGCCACTTCATCTAGTTTACGCTGTTCCCAAGAATAATTTTCTCAAACTCCTGTGGTTTTCTTTATTTTATCCAATCTTATTGTTCAATTTGTAAGGAAGAATTAGAACCATCAACAGTAACCCAAAAAACACCACATACATTTGGTGAATGGGAAACTACTATAACACCAGATTGTATCCATAAGGGACAAGCTAACCCCCGTACGGGTCACCATTGACTATACAGCAGATACAATTGTATCTGCTTTTATTTTTTATAAAAGAAAAATCCCTATTAAGGGATTATTTTTGTACCTTATCTAGATAATGAGCTTTAATAGCATTAAATGTTTCCTCTGATAGATAATGCTCAATTTTACACGCATCCTCCTCAGCAGTTGCATTACTAACTCCTAATGCTAGGAAAAGATTTGTAATGATAGTGTGTCGTTCAAATATTTTAGTAGCTACCTTTAAGCCCTCATCTGTTAATGAGATATGGCTATTACCATCAATTATTATATGACCGCTATCCTTAAGCTTTTTTAAAGCAATTGATACACTAGGCTTAGAAAAGCCTAAGTCATTAACAATATCTATCGCATGAATTTCAGTTTGTTTTTTTGAAAGCCTAAGTATAACCTCTAAATAATTTTCTCCAGATTCTAGTAATGCCATAGTAACTCACCTCATATAATATAGTATATTAATATTATAATGGAAAAAACTAGAAAAATAAACACTTGACAGTAAAAAAAGAATAGTATATAATATGTTTGTTAGTGTTGACTAACTTTTTAAATGGTAATGAGTTAGGCTATCCTAACTAGGAGGAAAATTATGGAAAAGAAATTAAGTCAATTTAGTATTGGAGAGACTGGCACTGTTAAGTCTATTCAGTGCGAGGAAGAGGTTAAAAGAAGACTTGCGGATATGGGATTGGTAGTAGGAGTAGAGGTAACACTTAATAGAGTTGCTCCATTAAGAGATCCTATGCAAATATCATTAAGAGGATATAAATTAGCGATTAGAAAGCATGAGGCTTCGCTAATTGTTATGGAGGTGTAATTATGGCTAAGGTTTTTGCGTTAGCGGGTAATCCGAATTCAGGAAAGACAACTTTATTTAATTCTTTAACAGGTGCTACAGCTAAAACAGGTAACTGGCCAGGTGTAACAGTTGAAAAGAAAACTGGTAAATATAGGGAGGATACAATTGTAGACCTACCTGGTATTTATTCATTATCACCTTATTCACCTGAAGAAATTGTTTCAAGAAATTTTGTTTTGAAGGAAAATGTTGATTGTGTTATCAATATTGTTGATGGTACAAATTTAGAAAGAAATTTATATTTAACACTACAATTATTAGAAACAGATGTTCCAGTTGTTGTTGCGTTAAATATGGCTGATATTTTAAATAAAAAAGGTGTTGAAATCGATGTAGATAAGCTATCTATGAAGCTTGGTGTGCCAGTGATGGCTATTTCTGCTTTAAAGAAGAATGGCTTAGATGATTTAATTGCATTAGCTACTAAAGCGGCTAATGATGGTAGAGCGGGTAAGACAGTGTTAAGGTCTAAGGAGCTTGCTGATGTGGCAGCAATGCTAGATAAGCATAAGTACTTTAATGCGGCTAAGCTTATTGAAAATGATGAATTGATTTGTAGTGAATATGAAAGCTTAAAGGAATCAGTTAATAGTATTAGAGCAAAGGATGCTACAAGCTATGCTGAGGATTTCGCTAATGAAAGATATTCATATATTTCAAATGAAATCATCAAGAATGTAGTAGTTAAAGCTAAGGATGTATCTAATAGAACAGAGAAGGTTGATAAGGTTTTAACTCATAGAATATGGGGATTACCTATTTTCCTATTGATCATGTTCTCTGTATTCCATTTAACATTTAGCGAGGATTTCCTATTCCTTAGTGCATTAGGAATAATTCCTGAGGGTGCCTTTGATATTCCTATTATAGGAGATTCAGCAATCGCCTCACCTGGTATAATTCTATTTAATATTATGGATTGGATTGTTGGTTTAATTGGTGATGGATTAGCTAATCTATTTGCTAATGCACCTGAGTGGTGTAGCTCATTAATCGTTGATGGTGTATGGGGCGGTGTTGGTGCTATATTATCATTCGTTCCTAACATTTTAGTATTATTCTTCTTTATTGCAATTTTAGAGGACTGCGGTTATATGTCTCGTATCGCTTATTTAATGGATAAGATTTTTAAGGGTATTGGTTTATCTGGTAAAGCGTTTATTCCATTATTATCATGCTTTGGTTGTGCGGTTCCTGGTATTATGGCTACTAAGACTTTAAAGTCTGATAAGGAGAGAAGAATGACAATTATGCTTACTCCATTCTTCTCATGTGGAGCTAAGCTTCCAATTTGGACAGCATTCGCATTATTATTATTTGATGGTGCATTCGCAGAATTAATTGTTTTCGGTGTTTATATCTTTGGTATTATTGTAGCTATTATTACTGCAGCTATTTTAAATAAGATTATTAAGGGTAAGCAAGAGCCATTCATTATGGAAATGCCTGATTACCATATGCCACAAGGTAAAAATATCGGTATCCTAATTTGGGATAAGTGTAAGCATTATGTTGTTAAGGCTGGTACATTAATTGCAGCCTCAACAGTTGTATTGTGGTTCCTAACAAGCTTTGCATGGAATTTCTCTATGGTAGAGGATGTTAATGATTCTATTATTGGTTCTATTTCTAATTTTATTGCCCCAATATTCTGGCCTTTAGGCTGGGGTGGCGGTGAATTCAAGGGTGTATTTGTTATAGGTGCATTCGCAGGCTTAATCGCTAAGGAAGAGGTTCCTGCAATCTTTGAATCATTAGGATTATTAGAGGCAGCCGTAGCTTCAGTAGCTCCAGCAGCAATATTCTCTTATATGGCATTTAATTTATTAGTTGTTCCATGTATGGCAGCAGTTGCTACAGCTAGAGGTGAATTAAATAATAAAAAGCATTTCTGGTTAACTATTTTATTCTGGGTAGCAACAGCTTATATTTCAGCTATGCTAGTATACCTTATTGCTTCTTTAATCTCAGTCGCTTGGTGGGTATCTATTATTCTTGTTCTTGGTTTAATTGCGGCTGTTGTAGTTTGTGCTGTTTTATCGATTAGAAGGGATAGGATGATGTATGGAGTTAATTGAGATAGTAACAATTCTAATAGCTTTATTTCTAGTTTTCCTTCCAATGATACTAGCAATTAGAAATAAGAAAAAAGGTAAAAGTAAATGTAATTGTGCAGGCTGTACTAAGGCTTGTGCTATGAGAAAAAAGGTCGAAATTTAATTCGACCTTATTTTCTTTTCTTTTTTTTGCTTTTAGGGACATTCTTATTTGACATGTGAGATCCCTCTTGATTGTTAAGGCTGCGACTAGAAAGCTTATTTCTAGGATCGTTTCGAGCAATTTCGTTAATAAATATCACCATTTAACTATATACTATTTTTTTATTTTTATGCTATAATATATAAAGCAGTCTAAAAAAAGGAGTGGTTTATCTATGGGGTTAAGTGAGTTATTATTTAAATATGCTAATAATAATGCTTTACATTCAACTATCAGTCAAGCTAGTGAAAAGCCTAAACTATATGCTTCAATTATTGAAATGGATAATGGCTATAGAGTAGAGCCTTCCTTTGAATTTTATCGAAGCATAGGTGCTTCTAAAACATCTATGATTTTAGATAAGGATTTAAATGTAGCTAGTAGAGATTGTGGCTGCTTAGAATTTTATAGGAAGCAAACCTGTATTCATGAGATCGCGCTTTATGCAATTGCGCTTATGATATTAGATAATGATAAATTTAATTGTGAATTTAAGGATTACCAAAATAAGGTGGTTGCTCATCAGCATTCTAATATATTAAAAAGATTGTCAGACGAACTTAAAACATCTAATGCATATTTTGGGTTAATCCATTTAATTCCAGTTGTTGAGGCTTATGGTAAGAATTATCTTTTATCTTTAAAAATTGGATATGATAAGGATTATGTAATTAAAAGTATTCCAGAGTTCATTCATCTTGTTGAGGATAATATTGAATTTGAATATGGTCAAAAGCTATCGTTTGTACATTCATATGAATGCTTTGATGAGGTTAGTAAGGAGCTTTATAGCTTTGTTAGAAATATAACTACTGAGTCATCTAATAAGAATGTAGAAATGAGAAAATCACATTTATTAAAGCTTTTAGAAATTTTTAAGGATGATGTTATTTTTTATAAGGCTATAGATGAATCTAAGCCTACGCCAAGAAGGATAATTCAAACTAATGATGTTGATTTAGTTTTAGATGCAGAGAGATTATATATTTCTACACCATCAGATGCTAATGTATTTATTAGTGGTGTAAATCATGCCTACTTCATAGATTATAATTTAATTTATTCATATAACTATAAATCAAGAATGGAAGGAAAAATCTTTGATTGCCTATATAAGGTAGATGGTGGATTAATTATTGATGTAAATAGTAGTGACTTCATTGCTAATTTACTTCCAATGCTTCAAAAGAGTGTAACCATTAAAGAGGATTTCTTTTTAAAGTATCCTATTCCTGAGATTAAGGTTGATAGCTATTTGTCATATGTGAATAATAATATTCTTCTAAATAATAAAATTAATTGTGCTCCTGAGCATAAGGATAGCCCTTATATGATGCAGCTATTAGAGGGATACTATAATGTTTTAGAGGGCTTGTTCTTTGCTAAGAATAGAGATGGTATTTATAATATTTGTAATATTGAAAATCAGTTTAAATTTTTAACAAGCGACCTTCAAGCCTTAAAGTCATTTGGAGAGGTTTACTTTGATGAATCAATGAAAAATATTAAGGCTAAGAAAAGCAGTAGAACTAGCGTTAATATTTCTTATAATGTTGGATTACTTGATTTTAACTTTACTAATTCAGATTTAACTATTGAAGAAATTCAAGCAATGCTTATGGCTTATCATCAAAAGAAAAAATTTGTTAAGCTTAAGGATAATACCATTTTAGAAATAAATGAAAATGATGCTAAGGAAATAAGTGGTTTCCTTGAGGATTTTAATATTTCAGTTAAAGATTTATCAAAGAGCATCAGCAAGCCTTTAAATTATATATTAAAGATTGTAGAGGGCGCTGATAAGAATTTATCCTTAGATCAAAAAATAATTGAAATTATAAAGGACATTCAAGGCTTTAAGTCAAGCAGCTATGAGCCAGTTAAAACCCTTAAGGCTGATTTAAGAGAATATCAGCTAGAGGGATTTAGATGGCTTAAATCACTTGCGTCATATAGCTTTGGTGGTATTCTAGCTGATGATATGGGTCTTGGTAAGACATTAGAGATTATTAGCTTTATTGAATCAGATGAAAAGGAAATGCCTATATTAATTGTTTGTCCTATGTCTTTAGTTTATAACTGGGAAAATGAATGTGACAAGTGGGGTGTTACTTGTCCTGTTGAGCTAGTATTAGGTAATGCTGAGGAAAGACAAGATATAATTAATAATATTAAGATTAATGAAAAGAAAATTTATATTACCTCATATGATTCCTTAAGAAGAGATATTTCCTTATATAAAAACAGATTTAGATTTGTAATTGCTGATGAGGCTCAATTCATTAAGAATCAATTTGCTCAAAAGAGTGAGGCTATAAAATCATTATCATCAGAAATTAATTTTGCTTTAACTGGTACACCAATTGAAAATGGGTTAGCTGATTTATGGAGTATTTTTGATTTCCTAATGCCAGGCTATCTATCTAATTATCATCATTTTAAATCTAGATATGAGTCTCTTATTTTACATGATGATACAGAGGCTTTAGAAAAGCTTCAAAAGAGAGTAAGTCCGTTTATACTTAGAAGAACAAAGAAGGATGTATTAAAGGATTTACCTGATAAGATTGAGGATTACTATTATTGTAAAATGGATACAAAGCAAAAGGAGGTATACGATGCTTACGTTGGTAAGCTTAAGGAGGACCTTAAAAATGGTGGAGATAATATATTAGCTTATCTTACTAGATTAAGACAAATTTGTATTACACCAGAGCTTATCTATCAGGAGCCATTCGCAAATACTAAAATTAACATGGCAGTTGATTTAATTAGGTCATCAATTGAATCAGGACATAGAATATTAGTTTTCTCTCAATTTGCTCAAAGCTTCCCTATATTATCTAAGGAATTAGAAAAGATGGGTATTAAGCATTTCATTTTAGATGGTCAAACAAAGGCTAAAACTAGAATTGAAATGGTAGATGAATTTAATAATAATGATGAATATAAGGTATTTATTATTTCACTAAAGGCAGGAGGCACAGGCTTAAATCTAGTTGGTGCTGATATGGTAATTCATATGGATCCTTGGTGGAATAGTAGTGCTGAGGCACAGGCAACTGATAGAGCCTATAGAATTGGTCAAACAAAGAATGTTTATGTAATTAAGCTTATTTGTAAGGATACTATTGAGGAAAAGGTTGTAATGCTTCAGGATATTAAAAGAGAGCTTGCTGAAAGCATTGTTCATTCAGATGAGCAAAAGAGCATTAAGCTTTCTAAGCAGGATATATTAGAATTATTAGATTAAATGACATTCAATTTAAGAATGTCATTTTTTTGTTTTTTTTAATTAAATGTGTTGACAAGTAATTGTTTTATGCTATAATCTAATTAAGAATAATTCTTAATAAGGAGGGTATTATGATAAGAAGAAATACAAATCAAAGGCAAATTGTATATGATTCTTTAAAGGAATTAGGGCATGCTTCCTCTGAATATTTAATTAATTATATTCAAAAGAATTATTCCAATATTTCATTAGCGACCATCTATCGCAATTTGGGTATATTGATCGATGATCATATGGTGAAGAAGGTTAAGCTAGATGGAGTAGATGTTTATGAAACCATAAAGTCAAAGCATTTCCATTATGTTTGTAGAGATTGTCAGGAGATAACCGATATCACTCCTGTAGAGGTCAATATTAATTTTGGAGATATTCACACCATCAATATGGATAGAGTTGATGAATGTGAGGTAGTGTTCTATGGTGTATGTCATAAATGTCAGCATAAAAATTAAATAGTATTAAAACTAAAATAAAATAAGGAAGGTAGAAGAATATGAAAAAATATGTATGTAAGGTTTGTGGTTATATCCACGAGGGTGATCATGCTCCTGAGCAATGTCCTGTTTGTAAGGTTGGAGCAGATAAGTTCGAGGAAATGGGGCAAGAGCTTGTTTGGGCATGTGAGCATGTATTAGGTGTAGCAAAGGATGCACCTGAGGATATTAAGGCTGATTTAAGAGCTAATTTCGAAGGCGAATGCTGTGAGGTCGGAATGTATTTAGCAATGGCTAGAGTGGCTCATAGAGAAGGATATCCTGAGATTGGATTATATTATGAAAAGGCTGCATGGGAGGAGGCAGAGCACGCTGCTAAGTTCGCTGAGCTATTAGGAGAGGTTGTTACTGATTCTACTAAGAAGAATTTAGAGTTAAGAGTTGCTGCTGAAAATGGAGCTACTGCTGGTAAGCTTGATTTAGCTATCAAGGCTAAGAAGCTTAATTTAGACGCTATTCATGATACAGTTCATGAAATGGGCCGTGATGAGGCTAGACATGGTAGAGCCTTTGAAGGTTTATTAAAAAGATATTTTGGAAAATAATAAGAGGCTTTATGCCTCTTTTATTGTTTATATAAAATTGCTATAATATAGGAGGTTAGGAGGGATAGTATGATTCGTCATATTTGTATGTTTAAATTTAAAGAGGAAAATAAAAAGGAAAATACAAGGATAGCTTTAGAAAAGGTTCAAGCCTTAAGAGATTTACCTCAAATAAAACGATTTGAGGTTGCAGTTAATTTAAAGGAAGCACCAGAAAGCAATTATGAATTTACCTTAATTTTTGATTTTGAATCCATGGATGATTTGAATTCATATCAAAAGGATCCAAAGCATCTTGAGTTTGGTAATTTTATAAAGGCTGTTAGAGAAGCTAGAGCTTGTATAGATTATAAATTATAATTATATAAAGGAGTCTAAATTTGATATTTAGCCTCCTTTATTTTTATGCTATAATTGTTGTTTTGTAGAGTAGAGTGCTTTACATTTATGTACAAAATAATCTACATTTAAAATTTTTTAAGATAAATTTAGGTTTATATTTTATATAATTAAATAAAAGAAAACATTAAATTTACATATTTTAGTTGTATAATAGTAATAGAAGGTGATCATATGAAAAGACTTTTATTTCCATTATTTTTATTAATAGCCTTGCTTTCATTAGCATCATGTGGTGATGATAAGGAAGGCTCAAATGAAACAAATGGTATAACTGACTCTGATGAGTCTAATGATAAGGAATCAAGCATTCCTAATAGACCAAGCCAGACTGGTGGAGCAAGTAGTGAGGGGACAGGTGAGGAAGAGGATGATGAATCAGCTAAGCTTCCTGCAGAATATAGGGATCCGGATGGTTCGTATGAAACATCAGCAATACCAAGCCCATCAACACCAGTAGAGGAAACTGTAGAGCTTGTCTATGATAGCGTAGTATCTATAAATGTAACAGCCCCAACGTTTTCATCAAGTGGCTCAGGTGTATTATTTTCTGAGGATACTGATTTAGGGCTTAGCTATATCGTTACTTGCTTCCATGTTATTGAAAATGGAACAAGAATTACAATTACATTAACTGATGGAACTACATATCCAGCATTAGTTGTTGGAGGCTATAGAGATCAGGACCTTGCAATTTTGTCTATTGAGGCAACTGAATTGACATATGCTAAGCTTTTTACTGATTCTGATTCGCTTAAGCTTGGAAGTCAGGTAGTATGTATTGGTAATCCATTAGGCACACTTCCTGGTAGTATTTCAAGTGGTTATCTTTCATATATCAATCGAGAGATACAAATTGATACCTATACAACTATGGAGCTTCTTCAAACAGATGTAGCCATTAACTCTGGTAACTCAGGTGGTGGATTATTTAATACTAGTGGAGCGTTAATTGGTATAGTAAATGCTAAATATGCTGATGAGGCAATTGAGGGCTTAGGCTTTGCGATTCCGATTAATACTGTTAGTGATGTTATTGAAAATATTTTTGAAACTGCTCAATACGACATAGCTAATAAGGAATGGAAGGAAGGCTACTATGAGGGTGATTGGGAGCTAGGTGTTACAATATCTAGTGGTTATTATTTTGGTCAGCCTGTAGTTTATATTTATTCAGTTTCATCAAATATTACGAGTGTAGGAGCGTTACAGCTTAGAGCTGAAGATATCATTCAAGCTGCAATGATTGATTATGCTGATGAGACTATGGAGGATATAACTATTTCCTTTGGTATAAGCTCATCTACATTATTATCAGCTATTTATTCTAGTGATATTAAGCTTAATGATAAAATAATATTTAATATTTATAGAGATGGTTCATCTATTAATATTGAATGTGAGGTTGAACAATTTATCTATTCAATATAATTAGGGCTTTATAAGCCCTTTTTTTCTTGATTTTGAATTGTAATTTGTATATAATTAGAAAAGGAATTGAGGTAGAAAATTATGGCAAATTATACTGATTTAGCAAATTTAATATTTCCTAATATTATAAAGACGATTGATGATTTAGAAAATATTTATCCAAAGAGAAATTTACCAGAGGGAGCAATGGTTACTAGGTTTGCACCATCTCCTACAGGTTTTTTACATACAGGAAGCTTATTTACATCATTAGTATCAGCTAGATATGCTAAGCAAAGCGGTGGTGTATTCTATATTAGACTTGAGGATACAGATACTAAAAGAGAAATTGCAGGCTCAGGTGAATCACTAATTGAGCAATTAGCAGTATTTGATGTAATTCCAGATGAGGGCTATATTTCTGATTCTAAGGAGGTTGGAAACTATGGTCCTTATAAGCAATCACAAAGATCAGAAATTTATAATACTGTTATCAAGCATTTAATATCTATAGGTAGAGCATATCCATGCTTTTGTAGTGCAGAGGAATTAGCTCAATTACGTGCTGAGCAAGAGGCTAATAAGGAAATTCCAGGATATTATGGAAAGTATGCAAAGTATAGAGATTTACCTGTTGATGAGGCAATAGCTAGAATTAATAATGGTGATTCATATATTATTAGATTTAAGTCTATGGGTGATCATAATAATAAGGTATCATTCCATGATGAGATCAAGGGTGATTTAGAGCTAACAGAAAACGATCAGGATATAGTAATTCTAAAGGGTGATGGTCTTCCAACATACCATTTCGCTCATTTAGTTGATGATCATTTTATGAGAACTACACATATTACTCGTGGTGAGGAATGGTTATCAAGCCTTCCTATCCATTTAGAGCTTTTTGATGCTATGGGATATGAAAGACCTAAGTATGCACATTTACCTGTTATTATGAAGGTTGAAAATGGAAATAGAAGAAAGCTTTCTAAACGTAAGGATGAGGAAGCAGCAGTAAGCTATTTCCTTGAGCAAGGTTATCCTAAATATGGATTTATTGAGTATTTATTAACTATTGCAAATTCAAACTATGAGGCTTGGAGAGATCAAAATCTAGATAAGGATTTCTATGACTTTAAGCTTTCGTTTGATAAGATGAGCTTAGATGGGGCTTTGTTTGATATTGCAAAGGTAGCAAATATTTCTAAGGAAAGAATGGCTTATAAGAAGGCTTCTGTATTATGTGAAGAGGTTAAGGCTTGGGCTAAGAGCTATGATGAGGCATTTTATAATAAGATTATTGCTGATGAAGCATTCTTCACATCAATTTTAAATATTGAGCGTGAGAAGGAAAAGCCTAGAAAGGATTATGCTAAGTATTCTGATATTTATCCAATTATTTCTTTCTTCTATGATGATGTTTATAACCAAATCGATAAGGCTAATTTAGAATGGAATCCTCAAATGGATAAGGCTGATATTAAGGCTGTATTAACAGATTATATTAATACAATGGATTTATCATTATCTGAAGAGGATTGGTTTAATTCTATTAAGGCATTAGCAGCTCGTCATGGATTTGCGGATAACATTAAGGAATGGAAGAAGGACAAGGAGGCTTATAAGGGTCACGTTGGTGATGTTTCTGAGTTCTTAAGAATTGCTTTAAGCGGCAAAAAGAATTCTCCTAACCTTTATTGTGTAATTCAAATTCTTGGAAAAGAAAAGGTAGTTTCAAGAATAAATGAAACTTTAGCAAATATTTAACTTGAAAAAAATTTTAAATATGATATTATTATATGTGCGTAAGCTCATATAATAATATGGCCTGTTGGTGAAACGGTTAACACATCGCCCTCTCAAGGCGACATTCACGGGTTCGAATCCCGTACAGGTCACCATTTGATATTATAGGTTCGATATATTGTATCGAGCCTTTTTATTTTTAGTTTTTTTAAATTTCTCTATATGTTATAATAAAATAAATATATTTGGAAATTTATTATAAATGATATAGGGAGAAGAGTATGGAAAAGCTTAGGGAACAATTAGAACAGCTAGAAAAGGAAAGAAAGGTATGTAAGGTAATATTTAATTTATGTATTATTATTGGATTAATATGTTTTATTAGTATCTTTGTTCTATTTTTTAAATTAGAGGGAGATACAAGAATTCTAGCAGGAATACCACTTGTGTTATGTGGTTTATTTTTAGTGGTTGGTGGAAATGTAATTAGCCGTTTTTCTAAAAAGCTAGATAAGACGGGTGTAATTAAAAAGGCAATAAAAAAGACTCTTAAAAATGAATTGCCAGAGGCTAAAAGAGTAGATGAGGATTTAAATGAAGAGGAATTAAATGATACAAAGCTATTTAATAAATTTAATGTTTGTAAGCAAACTAATAATTTTATTGGTGAATATAATGGAGTTAAGTATCAATTTGCAGATTTAGATTTAGTAGAGAGGTATAACGAGAATGGTAGGACACATACAAGAACAGTTTTTAGTGGGCTTGTATATATCTTAGATTATGAAAAGGATAAAAAGGGAGATATGCTTCTTTATGGTCAAAAGCCATATTTTGTTTCATTAAATGATTATAAAAAGGTTCAAACTGAAAGTGGTGCATTTAATGCAATGTTTGAAATATATGCAGATGACCCACATCAAGCCTTCTATTTTTTAACTCCTATAATTATTGAGAATTTGGTGGAGCTTGCTAAAAATTATGATGGTAAAATTAATATAGCTTATAAGGATGGAAAGGTTATCGTTGCTATTACTACTGATTCTAAGGGATCTTATACAGGAGAGGTTATAATGAATGGTAAAAGATATAGCCAGGGGCTTTTAAGCCAGTCATTATTAAAGAGATTTGACGGCTATACATTTAGATATTCTTGTGTCCATAAGCTAGTTGATTTATTAAAATTATCAAGTGAAAAGTATTCAAATAAAAATTAATTAAATGACCGACTTTTTTAGTCGGTTTTATTAATTTTATATTTGCCTATATTTGGCATTCTACTTTCTCGCTACAAATTTTTTTCGGCATAATAATTTACAATTTAGCATATAATGCTATAATTAGACCGTATTTGTTTTTTCGGAGAGAAAATTATGGGAACAAGGTTAGGTAGAACTATCAGGAAAAATATATTTACAATTTTAAACCTTGATAGAAAAATGAAAAAGATAATAAAGAAAAATGAGATGTCACATACTGAACGCTATCGTTTTGCGATGAGATTTGTTGATATGTATCATAGAGATATGAAGGTCAATGTTATTACAACTGGAGTTGAGAATATTGATAAGGAAAACACAAAGGGATGCTTGCTTGTTGGTAACCATCAAGGAAAGTCAGATGCGATTTCAATAATGCACGCCCTTAATGATTTTGCCACATCATTTGTTATAGCTGATAAAGCAAGTCATGGCTTCTTTTTTGGAACTGTATGTGATGCTATGGGAGCTAAAAGAATTAAGTTTGATGATTTAAGATCTCAGGTGCTTGTTTATAACGAGATTGTCAATGAGCTAAATGAGGGTAAGAGATTTATTATATTTCCAGAGGCTGGATATGGCGACAATAGAAATGAGCTACAGGAATTTCATACCCCATGCTTTCAAACAGCTATTAAGGCTAAGTGTCCTATAATCCCAATTTGTTTATATGATACATGGAAGGTTTATCATGAGGATTTTCAAAATAGAAAGGTACTAGATGTTTATTGTCATATTCTAAAGCCAATACAATATGAGGATTATAAGCATTTAGATAAAAAGGGTTTATGTAATTTAGTAAAAGAAACAATACAAGCTAAGCTTGACGAAATAAATAATAAGGAGGATTAGAGTATGAAAAAATTTATAGTTTTAGCAGATTCAACATGTGATATCGAAAAGGTGTATCGTGACCAATATGGCTTCGATTATGCAAAGATGATTTTTAGAGAGGGAACAAAGGAATATGATGCTGATATAGATTGGGAAGAAATGTCAGCTAAGGATTTCTATGATTCAATGAGAAAGGGAAGCACTTATACTACAGGATTAGTACAAACTAAGGAGCTAGAAGAAAAGTTTAAGAAGGGCTTAGAGGCAGGCTTAGATATTTTATATGTAGCCTGTTCATCTGGCTTATCTGGTTCAATTGGTAATGGTAAATTAGTTGCTGAGGAATTATTACCAAGCTATCCTGGTCGTAAGATTAGAATGCTAGACCCATTAAGAAGCTGCTGTAGCCAAGGCTTAATTGCTAAGAAGGCATGCGAGCTTGCAGAAGAGGGTAAGGATATTGATGAGGCTTTTGAAATTTTAGAGGTAGAAAAGTCTAACTATCGTACATATGCAACAGTTGGTTCATTAAACTGGTTAAAGAAGGCTGGTAGAGTTAAAGCATCTGCAGCATTCTTTGGTAATTTATTAGGTGTTAAGCCTATTATCATTCAGGATACTAGAGGTACTAACTATGCCTATAAAAAGGTAAAGGGACGTAAGACTTCTTTAGATGAAATCATTATGGAGACAAAAGAAAATATTGTTAATGCAGCAGAGCAAACAGTATTTGTTCAACATGCTGATTGCTTAAATGATGCTCAATACGTTGCAAACGCAATCAAGGAAGCAGTTAATCCAAAGGAAATTGTTATTACTAATGTTGGTCCAATTATTGGTTCATGTACAGGACCTGATACTATCATTGTTAATTTCTATGGAAAGACAGTAACTATAACAGGAGAATAGTATGATAATGGATGATTATTTAGTTAATGGTCTAGACTTCATTACCATGCTAGATAATGGTGCTAAGAATTTAGCGTCAGATTTTGAAAGAATAAATGCCTTAAATGTTTTCCCAGTTCCTGATGGAGATACTGGTACAAACATGTCCTTAACTATTTCAGGTGGTGTAAAGGAAGGTAAAAACTTGAATGAGATTAATATCGGTAAAATCTCTAAAGCTGTTTCAAGAGCTATGGTTTTAAGTGCTAGAGGAAACTCAGGCGTAATTTTATCACAATTTTTTAAAGGTCTATCTATTGGTCTAGATGGCTATGAAAGCGTAAGTGTTAAGCAATTTGCGGAGGCTATGATTCAAGGTACAAAAAGAGCATATAGTGTAGTTTCTAATCCGACTGAGGGTACAATTCTTACTATTATGCGTGAGGCTGGTGAGGAAGCATATTCTAAATTGGATTCTTCAACTACAATGGAGGAATATCTTGTTCACTATTTAAAATCAGCAAATTCGTCTCTAGAAAGAACACCTGAGCTATTACCTGTATTAAAGAAGGCAGGTGTAATTGATTCTGGTGGTGCTGGCTTCATTTTAATTATTGAGGGTATGCTTAGAGCTATCACAGGAGATGTTATTGAAGGTCCAACAGCTTATGATAATGCTCCTAAGGCTGTTAATACATCAGGCTTCAATGCCGATTCAGAATTAACCTATGGATATTGTACTGAATTTATTTTACAGCTACAAAATTCTAAGGTTAATGTTGAAAGCTTTGATTTAAATATTATTACTGATTTCTTAAAGTCAATTGGTAATTCAATTGTTTCATTTAAGGATGAGGATTTAATTAAGGTTCACGTTCATACATTTGATCCAGGTATTGTTTTAACAGAATGTAGAAAATATGGTGAATTTGTAACTTTAAAAATAGAAAATATGAATGTTCAACATTCTGAGTCTTCTGATTATCAAGAGGCTACAGAGGCTACGGCTAAGGAGCATAAGAAGTATGCATTAGTTGCAGTAGCTAATGGTAGTGGTCTAGTAAAGACCTTTAAGGAAATGGGTGTAGATGAGGTTGTTACTGGTGGACAAACTATGAACACTTCAACACAGGATTTCATTTCTGCGTTTGAGAAGATTGATGCAGATAATATTTTAGTATTCCCTAATAATAGTAATATTTTAATGGCTGCAAATGTGGCGGCTGATACATATGATAAGGCTAATATTTATGTAGTTCCTACTAAGACTATTTCAGAGGGCTATAGTGCTATTTCAATGCTTAACTTTGATAGCGATGATATAAATACTATTTTAGCTGAAGAGGCAGAGGCTATCAGCAACGTATCTACATTAGAGGTTACTTATTCAATTAGAGATACTGTTATTAATGATATAGATATTAAGAAGGGCGACTTCATTTGTCTATATAATAATGAATTAATTTCATGTGATAAGAATAGATTAGAGGCTGTAAAGAAGGCTTTTAATGCGATTTCAGATTTTAAGGATAAGCAGGTGTTGACTGTATTATGTGGTCAGGATGTTGCTATTGAGGAATTCAATGAGCTTCATCAATATGCTGAAACCTTGAATTCATATATTGAGGTTTACCCTATTCAGGGTGACCAAGATATTTATAGCTATATAATTGGTATAGAATAAAAATTAGGGCTAGCTCGTTATGAGCTAGCCCCTTTGCTTTTAAATATTTCATTTAAGGTTTCATATAAAATATTAACATCTATTGGCTTAGATATAAATCTATTCATTCCTGCCTCATAGGCCTTTTCAATATCCTCAATAAAGCTATTAGCTGTCATTGCGATTATAGGTATGGTTCTTGCGTAATCAGTATCAATCATTCTAATTTGTCTTGTTGCTGTAAGACCATTCATAATTGGCATTTGAATATCCATTAATATTAAGTCATAGTAGTTATCACCTTTATCCTCAAATATTTCAAAGGCTAGTCTACCATTTTCAACTCGGTCTACTATAGCATCCTTTATCTCTAGGAATGAAACCATTATTTCGGCATTTATATCATTATCCTCAACAACCAATATTTTCTTTTTATCAATAAAATTATTTTTAATAACACGGTTAATTTCTGGAATTTGTCCAGCATTAAATGTTAGCTCAAATGAGAATTCACTACCCTCACCAATATCACTTATAAGCTTTATATCTCCGCCCATTAGCTTAATTATGCTTTGACTAATTGGTAGACCTAAGCCTGTACCAGCACTCTTTGAGGTAGAGGTATATATTTGCTCAAATGGAGCAAAGACCCTCTCTTGATCTTGTGGTGGTATACCTATTCCAGTATCCTTGACCTCAAAATAGTAGATGATTTTATTATTATCAGAATTTCGTTCCTTTATAGTAAGGTAAACATTTTGATTCGACGGAGTAAACTTAAAGGCATTAGATATTAGGTTTATTAATACCTGCTTAAGCCTTAGCTCATCACCTATTACCACATCATGAATGATTAGACTATTTATAACAAGGTTTACGTTATATCTTTTGGCTTCTGGTTCAAGCATGTGCTTTAATGATTCTATCATTGAGGATATAGAAAATGGATCTATAGCTAATAGCATTTTTTGATTTTCTATTTTACTCATATCTAGAATATTATTTATAAGTGCTAATAGATAGTGAGCAGATGAATATAGCTTATCCAGCTTTTCCTTTATGCTAGGTGGTAGGCTTGCGCTAGACATATTGATTACATCTGTTAATCCAATAATCGCATTCATTGGAGTTCTGATTTCGTGACTCATGTTAGATAAGAAATCCTGTCTTCTTTGATTTTCGAATTTAGAATGCTCTAGCCTTGCATTCAATGATATTTCTCTATACTTTGCTAATGAAAATATTAGCATTGAAGCTAGTAATAAGCAAGTTATGCCAAATACTAATATATATATTAAAAATGGACGTTCATTTATGAATTCTCTAAATGTAAATAGAATAAAATTCGATAAAAAAAGCATAATTTAACTCCTCCCAAACACGTTAATTTTATCACGTTAGATATTTATTTACAATTAAAAACAAGTGTTTGTCGAATCGTTACATTTTTCGACATTTGTTTTATAACAATTCTAGTGGTATAATGATAATGTTTATGGGAGTTGATTAAAAAATGTATGATCTTCATCATTTAAAAGGTAATACGTATTATATAGATGGTCCTACAAATATTGGAGTATACAAGCTAAATAATACGGATGTTGTTTTAATAGATTGTGGAACATCTATGGAGGGTCCAATAATTGAGACTGTCCTTAGAAGAAATAAATTAAATCTTAAGTACATTGTGAATACACATTCACATGCTGATCATAGTGGTGCTAATTCATATTTAATGAAAATGACAGGATGTAAGGTTTTAGCAAGTAAAATTGAAAGAGCGTTTCTTAGAGATTCAAAGCTAGACATTGGCTTTTTGCATGGAGGGTACCCTCTTGATGAATATGATAATAAGCTTATGCATATTGATGAGCAAAGAGAAATATATAGCCTTAAGGATTTGCCTAGAGGATTAAGAAGTGTTAAGCTTCCAGGTCATCACTATGGTATGATAGGTATTAAAACATCTGATGGTGTTTGCTTTATTGCTGATACATTAGGTAGTAAGGAGCTTGTTGATAAGCAGCACATTTTATTAATATATGATGTTGAGGGATATTTGAATTCCTTAGATTATATTGAATCATTAGAGGATACCATTTTGGTTCCATCACATAGCTGTGTTACAGATGATATAAAGGATTTAGTAGAGCTTAATAGAAAAAAGATTTTTGAAATATGTGATGTTGTATTAAACTCCTTAGATTCTCATAAGACATTAGAGGATATTGTTGCATATGTCTTTAAGCATTACAAATTAAAAATAACCTTTAATAAATATTTATTAATTGCATCTACCATTAGAAGCTATGTTTCATATTTAGCTAATAAGAAGAAAATTAATAAATGCTTTAAGGATAATAAGCTTTATTTTTACAAATAATTTTTAATAGAAGTAGTGAGGTTTTTATGTTTACTGAAAAAATAGATTTTCGTCGTAGTATTTTCCCTGGTGTTATTTTAGCTATTGCAGGGTTAATATTATTAGTAGTTCCATATGATGCATTAGTTGATATGCTATTTGCTGTAATTGGATTAATTATAATAGTTTTAAATATATTCCCATGTATTTTATATTGGATGTCATATACAAATGATAAAAGGATGCTTTCACCCGCAATATTAGCCACTATATCAGTGGTGGTGGGTTTTGTATTTATTTTTTGGCATAATTGGGTTATATGTGTAATTTTGGCCATATGGCTAATTGCCCTACCTATTATTAGAATAGCCCAAGCCAATGACAAAATGGAGAGGTTTAAAAAGGAAGTTATTTATTTTGTTATTGCTGCGTTATTATTCTTTACTCCAGCTGAGGCGATTTTTAGTATAGTTGTAAAGGTTTTTGGAGGTATTATTTTAGCACTTGGTATTGTTAGAATAGTTCAGGCTATTATGTATAATCGTAAATCCAATGATGATAGTGATAATAATAGCTCAAACAAAAGAGATGATGTAATAGATGCTAAATACGAGGAGATTAATTAGCTATGGATTTTAATGTTAGAGATTATGGTGCTATAGGTGACGGAAGCTCCAGTGATACCATTGCTATTCAAAGCGCTATAATAGCTTGTAATAAAAATGGTGGAGGAAGAGTTGTTTTTGATGGGAATCGCACCTATAGAAGTGGAATGATTACTATCCTTGATAATGTAGAGCTATATATAGATAAGGATAGTAAGCTAATGGCCATAGATGATTTAAATGAATTTAATAAAAATGATTTAATTCAGGATGATAAGCTAGTAACTAGACCTACCTATGAAAATTGTGATTATTCAGGTCAGCCTACAAAGTATTTTTTATATGCTTATGGATGTAAGGATATTTCAATAACAGGTGGAGGCATTATTGATGGTAATGAAGTCAATTATTATGGTAAGGTTACTAAGTGGCATATAGAGGGATATTTTTATCCTAGGGTTCCTTTAATATTTTTTGAGAATTGTAATGATGTTAGTATTACTGATATAACGCTACAAAGAAGTGGCTTTTGGACAACTCATTTAGTTGGCTGTGATGGCGTTTTAATTGAGAACGTTAAAATATTGAATAATTTAAGGCTAGCAAATTGTGATGGAATTGATCCTGATCATTGTAAGAATATGCTTATAAGGAATTGTCATATTGAGGCTGCAGATGATTGTATTGTTTTTAAAACGACAGAAAGCTCAAGAAAATATGGAGCATGTGAGAATATTGAGGTTTGTAATTGTACCTTAATATCAACAAGTGCCGCTATTAAGATTGGTACAGAATCTGTTTGTGACTTTAAAAACATTAAGGTTCATGATTGTAAAATTATTGCAAGCAATAGAGGTATTTCTCTTCAGCCAAGGGATGAAGGAAATATCACTGATGTCTCATTTGATAATGTCGAAATTGAAACTAGAAGATTCTCTCCACTTCATTGGTGGGGCAAGGCTGAGCCAATTGCCATTACAGCGGTTAAAAGAAAAGAGGATTCTAGGATAGGTAGTATTTCAAATGTTAGCTTTAGTAATATAAAAATTGATTCTGAAAATGGTATATTTATTCATGGTGATAAAAATATAAATATTTATAATATAGAATTTAGCTCTATTGATTTATACATAAGAGCTAAAACTGATTGGGAAAAGGATACACATGATTTAAGACCTGCTTGGAAGTATGGTATTATTAGTAATCCGTTAAATGCTTTGTATGTTAAGAATGCTAAGGCTATTAATTTCAAATCGTTTAAATATAACATAGATGACTCACTTGATGATGTTAAAGGTAATGATATTTATTTAGAAAATTCAACTGATGTCTATATTTGACATATATCGTCATATTTGTTATAATTTTTCTAAAGAGTAACTATTTTTTTTGAGGTGATTTTTATGGCTAAAGTTGCAATTATGACTGATAGTAATAGTGGTATTACTCAGGACGAAGGAAAGAGATTAAACATTAAGGTTGTCCCTATGCCTTTTACTATTGATGGTGAGGAATACCTAGAGGATATTACATTAACTCAAGAGCAATTTTATGAAAAGCTTTTAAGTGGCTCTGATGTTTCTACATCTCAGCCTGCAATAGGATTTGTTACATCTGTTTGGGATGAATTACTAGAGTCTTATGATCAAATTGTTTATATTCCAATGTCTAGTGGTTTATCTAATTCATGTCAATCTGCAATGACTGCAGCTAAGGCAAATTATGAGGGTAAGGTTTTTGTAGTTGATAACCAAAGAATATCAGTTACTCAAATGCGTTCAGTATATGATGCTATTGAGCTTGCAAAGAAGGGCTTAGATGGTAAGCAAATTCACGACAAGCTAATGGAAGTAAAGATGCAATCAGATATTTATATTATGGTTGACACTCTTAAGTATTTAAAAAAGGGTGGACGTATTACACCAGCAGCTGCCGCAGTTGGTCAGCTTTTAAAAATTAAGCCAATCTTAACTATTAAGGGTTTTAAGCTTGATAAGTTTAGAATGATGAATAGAACAGTTGCTAATGCTAAGAGAATTCTTATTGATGCGTGTAAGGCAAGTATTAATGGCTTCCTTAAGGATATAGATGGTAGAACAGATAATGTGTATTATCAGGTTGCCTATACAGGAGTTGACACTCAAGAAATTGAGGGGCTTGTTCAAATGATTAAGGATGAGTTCGGAATTGAAAATGTTGACTGCTCACCACTTTCATTATCAGTTGCTTGTCACATTGGTGATGGTGCAATTGCTATGGCGGTTACTAAAAAAATATAAAGAATGATTAGCCAGTCCTATTTGGGATTGGTTTTTTTAAAGAATTTTTTGTTATCTTGTTAGAATATATTATTTAGTGTATAATATAAAAAATGACAGTTTTCTTGGTATTATGTTTTAAGGATGTGAGGTTTTTTGAGAGCTCTATTAGTTTATAATCGATTCAGTGCTAGAAATAAAATGGCTAAAAAAATTGAATATATATGCACGGCTCTTAAAAGCAAGTACGAAATAGTAGAATGCTTTAAGTCTACTCATCCTAAAAGCATTACTGAGCATATCTCTAGCAAGGATGGTATTTATGATTTGATCATCATTGTTGGTGGGGATGGTACTGTACATGAGGTTATTAATGGTATTATGCCCTTTACTAGAAAGCCAAGGCTTGCGTGCATTCCGGCTGGAACCTGTAACGATACAGCAGCAACTCTAGGTATAAAGAAAAATCTTAAGAAAACAGTAAAGATTATTCTTGAAAATGAGCCATCTATGATTGATGTATTTAAGATAAATGAAAAGTATTTTATTTATGGCTTAGCTGCAGGCTGCTTAACTGAGGTTAGCTATAAGGCCGATCAAAAGGAAAAGAAGAACTTTGGCAAGCTTGCATATTATATGCATTCCTTAAGATTGTTAAATAAAACTAATACTATAGATATTAAATTTGAATCTGACAAAAAAAGTATATCTGGAAAGTTTTCAGTTTTTCTAGCCTTGAACACTAGATATCTTGCAGGCTTTAAGCTTCATAGAAGCAAAAAGGTATGCCTCAATGATGGAAGCCTTAGAATAAGCCTTATTAGAAAAACTAAGAAGCTTGTTAATATATTTGATTTAGGTATGTTTATGCTATTTGGTGAAAGATATAAGCATAATATTATTCACTTTGATTCTTCAGCATTTACTATAACATCAGATATGCCGATTGCTTATAATACTGATGGAGAAAAGTATACCGCAACTAATGAAATAAAGGTGGAGACTATCCATAGTGGCCTTGAGGTAGTAGTTGCTAAAAAGGTTAGAAAGAAACACTTTTTAGACTAATTAAGAATTAAAAAGACTAACTATACCCATACTAGATATGGGGTGATATTGTGAAGATATCAAGGGTTAGTCTTTTTTTCTTTATAGTAAGCTTTAATTATATTTTTCTTAGAGCTGTTTTATTTCCTTTAATTTATGATAATTATGGTACTAATGGTAATATATATATTTTATTAATAATAGGAGTAATGATTCTATTATTTCTATTATTACCTAAAAGCTTTTACCAAATGGATTTTAATAGTAAATATAATACTAGTAAAATAAGATGGCTTATAAATCCAATTTTAATGCTAAGAGTAATTTTGGGAATTGGAACTGCCACTATGGTTTTAAATGAGCTTTTCTTTTTTGATTATAAATATGCAGTTATACTTAGTGGGATTTTGTTAGTAACGATTTTAATCTCAACCTTAAAATCAAATGAAATCATTCAGGTATCTACACTTTTTGGTATAGCGGTAATGCTAGGCTATTTTCTATTTTTATTTAATTATATAGATCTTGACTTCAGTCTTATAACAAAAGGCTTTAGCTTTAGGCTTGATACCATATTAATAGCTTTAATAATTACCTCAGTGTTAGATAACTTATATTTATTTATTTCTAATAAGGAGGGTATTAATTTATCTAAGAAATTATTATTGGTTGGGCTATTGTGCTCATTTGTTTTATTTTCCTTTGAATATGGAATACTTACATTATCATCTGGAGCTGAAATGTTTAAGGCCAATCAGCTAGTTGGCTTCGAGGCATTAGGTATAGAGCCAGTTTCTAGGCATAATGGAAATTTTGATTTTATATATATTCTTATGATTGTGGTTGCAGTAGTTTTTAAGTTTGCATACTTTATGAGTATTATAAAGGGCTCATTTAAAAAAGAGCCTAAGAGGATATATTATTTTATATTATATGTATGCCTATTTGTTTTTACGTTAATTGCTCATCAGCTTTTAAGACTTCATGAATTGGCAACAATATATAGTGTTTTAATTTTATTCTCGTTTGGTTTTATTTTGCTATTATGGATGATAAAGGTGATTATTAATGCTAAAAAGGTTTAAGGATAATAAGGATGTTATCTATAAAGAGACAAATGCAAATTGTATAATAGTATATCAGGAGCATTTGTGTAATATATTAGAATTTATGAAGGATTTTTATCCTAGAATGGAAGAAAAGTATGAGGATAATTTAGATGAGCTCTTTCCTGGTATATGTAAAAGGATAGAAAAGGATTTTAAGCTTGTCGAGCAAATTGTTTTTTCTGGCTTATTAGTAGCCTATAGAAATTTTAAGTATTATGCTTTTGATTTATCAAAGGCACCTTCAAGAGCTGTAGGAGATTCAATAGCTGAGGCTGAAAGTGCATTTGCATCTAGAGATGGATTTGTTGAAAACTTTAAGGAAAATATTGCACTTATTCGAACAAGAGTAAGAGATTCTAATTTAAGAATTGATAATTTAATGATTGGTAGAAGAAGTAAAACAAATGTATCATTATTATCAATTGATGATATCCATAATCAAAATATACGTAAGGAAATATTAAAGGAATTAGAAAAGATAGATATTGATGCGATTATTTCTATGGATGATTTATCGTCTTATTTTCAAGGCTCAAATTTATTTCCTACCTATCAATACATTGGTAGTCCTGATATGGCATGTAGAAGACTATATAATGGCGAATTTGTAATTATAATTGATAGAGTGTCATGTGTATTAGTTATACCTGTGACAATATCTATAACAAGTAGAATGTCTATAGATAATTTGAATATTCCTATATTCTCTTTTTTTGAAAAACTATTTATTGTTGTAGCCTTATTTATGTCTACTATTTTCTTAAGCCTGGTAAGTAGTTTTTCTACCTATCAAAGTGATTCCCTTTCGCTTAGAGTTTTATCGATATTTAAGATAACTCAAAATGGAGTGATACTTCCTATTTTTTATGAAATCTGTATAGTGCTTGCATTGTTTGAGCTTTTTTATTTAATTGGATTTAGGCAGTCGAAGCTTACAATCTCATCTACAGTTGTTTTAATTGGTGGTATTATCATCGGAGATAATCTAGTAAAGAGTGGTATTGCTGGTGTGTTGATTATTACCTTAACTGCAGTTTCCTTTTTAATGTCATTTATTGTTAGTAGTAATGTTACTGTTCTAATGTCCTTAAGTGTAATTAGATTTTTAGCGCTATTATCCTCGTTTTATTTTGGATTATTAGGAGTCCTTTTAACCTCGATAGTTCTTGTGTTTTTTCTATATAAGCAAAAGACCTTTGGGGTTCATTATTTCTATCCATTTGTTCCTTTTGATGCTGGAGGGATAAAAAAATTCTTTTTATCGACCTCATCATTACAAAATAATAAAAGGGATGAATCGCTAAGGGTTTCTAATATTTATAGGAGAAGGGTGAAATGAAAAAAATAATAATTTTAATTTTATTAGTCTTATCGTGTACAGGCTGTAAGGCTGCTAATAGAATATATTACGATATGTATATTGCATCGATAGGACTTCAAAAAACTAATGAAGGATATAATGGGTATTTTTATTTGCCTAGTAGTATTGATGTTGGTAATACAGAAAAGTCAAGTGAGGGTGAAGCGGCTGAGGTAGCTATGGTTGAAGGAGAAACACTTCAAGGGGTGTTTAGTAATTTAGATTTAACTACAACCTTAAAAATGAATTTAAATCATATATCATCTATTGTTTTAGATGATAGTATGGTAGAAAAAGGTGAGCTTGATAAATTAATTGATTTTGTAAAAAATTCTAATAGCTTTGATTATAATTTTTATCTTTTTGTCACTGATAGTAAAATTGATGATATTTATAGCTTGAAAAATCCTAATGATGAAAGTGTTATTTTAAGTGCTTTGTGTGATCCAATTGCTAATACTAATATTTACGCAACAATTGAGCCTCCTCATTTTTTAAATTTTTGTAGAGATTATTATAATAACCAAACTGTAGGAATTCCTTTGATTTCATCTGAGGCAATTTGGAATGAGAAGGATGACTCTATATATTGTCATGGAGTTGGCTTCTATAATAGAGAATTAAATTTATATAAGAAGTATACAGATAACGAATTTAGCTTTCTAAAGAAGCATAAGAACTTTGATTATAGTGATGCTAATATTGGAGTAAGGCTTAATGATTATAAGATTAATATTAAATATAATGATTCTGTTATTAAGGTTTCCTCTAAATATGAGATTTTATATTCTAATATAGATAATGAAGAGGAATATTTAAAAAATATAATTAATAGTAGTATAGATAAATTAATTATTAAAAATGATGAAATTGATTTTCTAAATTTAAAATATAATGATTCTATAAATAAAAGCTATACTATAGAAATTAAGCTAAAGAACAAAATAAAAAAGCCTCAAAAATTTGAGACTTAAAATACTAGATGGCAGGGGCAACAGGATTCGAACCCGTACCAAAGGTTTTGGAGACCCGTGTGCTACCATTGACACCATGCCCCTATCTACGCATAAATTAGTATATCACACTAAAAATGTAATTGCAAATGTTAATTTAAATTATTGTAAAATATCAATAATAATTGTAAAATATATATATAGATATTCGATTAAATGACAATATATAAGTTAAGGGGGGTGAGCCTTTGTGAGTAATGAAATGATTAGGTTCATGTTTTCGTGGGTACCTACTATTACTTTCGCTTTTGCTATCTTAGGCGGCTTTATGATGGGCTTTATAAGAGGATTTAGAAAAAGTACAATTTTGTTAATACATGCTGCTGGAGCATTTTTAGTTTGCTTGATAATTTATCTATGTCTAGTCAATAGTGATAAGCTAGATCATAATATGCTTAAGCTTGTTAATTTTATTTTATCTAAGGCTGGACAAGGCTCACTTCAAAGCGTATTAAACGTAAATGAGGAATGCAGTAGTATTACTGAAATACTTATAGAATTCATACCAAAACAAATGGGATTTGGTGATGGCTTTCAATTAATAATGTATGAGAATGGAGCATACTTAAAGACTATAGTTGATTTAGTATATCATATTATTTTAGCTTTAATATTGTTGATTGTTTATGTATTTATAGTTTTCATTTTATATATTATTTATTTATTTGCCTATTCAGAAAGAAAATATAAGAAAAAGAAGAATAGAGCATTTAAAAATGCCGAGTCTGAGCACGGCTATAGAAAGCGAGCTTTACTAGGAGGATTAGTCGGCGGACTTAGAAGTGCAGTTGTTGCGGTTGTGGGACTAGCATTTGCTGCAAGCCTAATGTTTATTTTAGGTGGCGGAATCGGAAGTACTGATTATGAAATTTATTCTGATGTTAAAATTGAGGATGAGAATTTATATGGTATACCTGATGTAGATACTTATCTTGAAATATATAAGAATTTTAGAAGCTACGGCAATGAGGGTATTTATAAGATTTTAAATGTTGTTAAAACTAAGGATGATGTTCCTTTTTACCTTTTCGCAGTGGATATAGTTTTCCAGGGTGGCTTAAAGGATGATAATTTAGGTATTGATGAGAATATTTATTTTAGAAGAGAAATTGGTCAATATAGTAATTTTGCCACAGGCGCTTTTGATTTAATTTTAAAGCATGGTGGTGCTGAGATATCAGCATTTATAAATGGTAAGGATACTGAAAATAAGCAGTTACTAGATTGTGTTGTTAAGGTAATGGCTAAGGAGGAATTCCAAAGTGATTTCGATAAGCTGATAGATGAGTTTAACGAGAATTCATATTTCTTAAATTTTGGATTATCATTAATTAATTCTATTGCAGCAAACATAGATGAGGATATCAGCTTATTTAGCAGTATGGATCCTACAACTAAGGATTTATTGAAAATATTATTCGTTGGAGAAAATAAGATTAAGGTAAGTGATTTAATATCAAAGGATGATATTAAGCTTCTTACAGGATTGGTATTAAAGGCAATGGCTTATAATCAGCAAAACCCTGTTGATGAGAGTGATAGCTTAGGTACTATACTTAATTATGGAAAGATTATTTTACCTGAAATTTCTAAGCTTTCAATTTTGAATGATCCAGAAAAAACTACAAGGCTTAATTCAACACTAAAGGAGCTTTATGATCATTTTTATTCTAAACTTGAAATAGGTAAAGAGGAAATGAGTAAGGAGGAGGCTAGTGAGCTAAGCTCTAAAGCCTTGTTATCAACACAGGCAAGTATTGATGATGTTGACTGGATTAAAGAAATTAGAATGATTTTAGAATCTGGTGTAGATATTATTACTATATATGGTGCATTAGCTAAGTCAGAGGGAGATATGCTAACTGGTCTATTTGATTTATTAGATCCTGATAATCCTGATGCAGAAGCAAATGAAGAAGCATTTGATAATGTTACTAAGGTAATAAGTGATTCAAGGCTTTTAGGCGTAATTATGGCATCTTATTTAAATGACATGATTGTATCAATGGCTAGCTCAATATCAAGTAATATTAAAATGCCACAAACCTATTCATATTCAAATGAATATTATTCTGATGGCACTATTAGTAAATATGGTGAGCTTCATAACATGCTAAAGCTTTTAAAGACTATAGCTAAAAACGATGAAGCAAGAGCTATATTTACTGCTGAGGCACCTGAGGATGATAGTACAGCTGGTATTAAAAAATATATTGATGTATTTAATGTTAAAACAGATGATGATAAAACTCTGCTTGATGCAGCGTTAGATTCTGAAATATTTGAATATCTTATTTCTGGTATATTATTCAATATTACATTTGGTGAATATAAGCTATATATTCCAGATGATTATATAGTAGAGGGAAGAGATGAGATAAGCTTAGTTCAAAGAGAAGAGGTATCTAATATATTAGCTGGTGTGCCTGTGATTTTGGATACGGTTGCTGAAGGTGATTTAGATATTGACTCTATTGTTTCTAATGAGGAAATTAAGAATGCCATTAGAAATAGTGTAGTAATAGAGGCTACTATGGCGGATATTATAGTTAAAACATTAGGATCAAATGATAGCGTTGCTATTCCTAATAGATTAAAAACTGTTGATAACTGGCTAGAGCATGAGGATGATGGTGAGGTTCTTAACCTAATTAATGCGTTAGATGCAACAGATATCAGTATTGATAACTTTGACCCTAGCAGCTTAGCTATTACTAATGCAATGATAGAAGAAATGCTTAAATCAGAAATTCTACATTACACTATGTCTAAAAACATTATTAATGAGCTATCTGAAACTATTGAGATACCTGCTGAGGCCTGCGAAACTATAGATGAAGAGACTGTTATTACAAAGCTTGAGATTACTAATTTAATTGATGGTGTAATTAAGCTAAATGATGCAGAGGCAACAGGCATTAGTATTACTGATATGAATATAACTGAATTTAGTATTACAACGACTAAGGTCGATGAATTGCTAGAATCTAAAATAGCTCATAGGCTGTTAACTGATAAGGTTGATGAGGCATTAGAATCAGATATTCCTAAAACAGCATATGAGGATACACTATGTAAATATATTGATGTAGATGAGATGCATAGCCTAGTTACTGCAGCATCAGATGATACAGGTGTTATTAATATTGGTGGAGATGCACAAACAGATTTCACATTTGATACATTAAATCAAAGTAAATTTAGCGCAATGGCTGATTCAGTAATTGTTCGCTATAAGGTTACTAATATATTAAAGGATAAGGCTTCAGAGGATATTTTAGTTCTTCCAAATTATAATGGCTTTATGGAAAATGATTTGGCTGATAAGGAATATATCTGTGAGTCTGAATTCTTGGATTTCCTTAATGCTGTATATGCAGGCTATGGTGTCGATGGAAGCATTGATATAGGTAATATTAATATTTCTCTTCCGGACGAATCAAGGTTTGAGGTGTTATTGGATAGTACTATTATACGTGCAACTATCACATCAAAGATTGAAATAACAGCAGATGGTACTGTTACACCTGTTTTAATTGATGAGTCTGATTTAGATGATAACAGTACAGATGTTATAATTATTAGTGCTTTTGAGCTGTTAAGATCACTTAAGGCAATTAAGGCAATAACTAATGGGGATGGCTTCGAGCTTACAATTAGCATTCAGGCTATAGCACAAATGAATACTGAAAGCATCTATAAGATTGCACAATCTAATATTATTAGAATTATAGTTAATGATTTGATTAGAAGAACTCCTAGCATTGGATATACTGATATTGGCTCTACAGCCCTACCAGCATTACAGGTGTTTAATGGTACAATAGATGAAGAGGTATCAGCTGATATGTTTGAATCTAATGGTAGTATTTATCATATTAAGAGTGTATATGCCCAGGTTGGAACATATACATTAATCAATATTGATACTGGATTAGATATAGAGACCTCATGCTATTGTGATGTAACAGATGGACAGGTGCTTTCTAAGCCTTATACGCTTCAGGTATATTTTGCTTTATATAAGCAGCTATTTCCAATTGTATAAAATTAAAAAAGGATTAAGCTAGACTTAATCCTTTTGTTTGTAAATAATGGGGCGCATAACGCGATTCGAACGCGCGAATGACGGAGCCACAATCCGCTGTGTTAACCACTTCACCATATGCGCCATATATGCCCTTAATCGTGCATTTAATATTATACACAATTATTTATGTTTGTAAAGTATAAGAGTTGAATTTTTTTGAAAAAATGATACAATAACACCTGTAGGGTAAAAATTATTACTTGAAAGGAATTAAAAGAGGATGAAAAATTTATTAAGAATTTTATATATAGGATTTGCGTTTATAATTGCAATATTTGTGTATATGATTGGATATAATTCTAATTCATATACATATATTCAAAATTTAACTACAAGCGCTATTACAAGTAAGGATTATGTTGAGGTTGCTAAGATTCATGGTGGTTGCTTCTATGCTGAAAGCATTGCCTCTGATGAAAGTGATAAATATGATATAGCTATTTTCCCATCAGCTACTTTATCTACATATAAGTATTATACATCTGATAGTGCAGATGCTGAAATAGCTACTGATTATATTTACGAAAACTCATATTATCTTTATATTTTCTATCCAGAGTACGAAAATGAAAATTTAGTGGCTGATAAGGTATTTAATAAAACTGGTATTAGATTTAATTCTGATAGCGCAAACTATGATTATTATTTTACAGTTTCAGCAACCTTAAATACTGATCAATATAAGGAAATGCCAACTAATATTAATGAGTCTGCTTTAAATGTTGAAAGAGCTATCGCTTCTAATTATTCAAATTGGGGCTTCTATAATGTAACATTAACTAAGACAATGATTGATGCGATGGCATTAAATGGTACTGTTTCAAGCATTGATATTTTAGATTCATATGGTGAGGTAGTAGATACAGTTGTTATCAATTTAGATTTTTCTCAAAAGTTCTTTAGTGACGTTGAGCCATTAAGTGTAGAATATAACACATTCATTAATGACTATAATTCTGCAACAGTTGCAAAGGATGATGATGCAGCAGATCAAGCAGAGGCTAAATTCAATGAATTCTATGATGGTGATGATGATACCGTAGGATTTAAGAAAACATTCTTTGAAATTGATTCAAAGAATGCATTTAGACATGATGATGATTATTTAAGACCTGGTAAGCTAGTTTGGTCTACTATTGGTATGCTTCTATTATATTTAGTTTGTGCAGCGCTATTATATTTATTATTATTCCACTTTAACCAAATTAAGGCTATCGTATTTAAGGATAGAAGCGGCACTTATAGAAAAGGATATGGAGCTTATAACAAGTCAAACACAATTGATGCAAAGGTTCAACCTGTAAAAGAGGCAAAGCCACAAGCATCTAAGCAAATAAGCGAAACGGCTTCAAAGCCTGAGGAGAAAGCCTCACCTGTAGATGAGAGTAAGATAGAGGCTAAAGAAGAGATTGATGTAGTAGCTACGGATACTACTGATAAGGAATAATTCGTTTTGTTTGGAGGTTCATTATGAAAAAGATTACTAAGGCAGTTATACCTGCAGCTGGTTTTGGAACTAGATTCCTACCATTTACAAAGGCTATGCCTAAGGAGATGCTTCCTATCGTTGATATTCCAACAATTGAGTATATTGTTAGAGAGGCAATGGATAGTGGAATTACTGAATTCTTAATAATTATTAATGAGGGTAAGGAATGCATTAAAACTCATTTCGGTAAGAATGAGGTTTTAGAAAGATTCTTAACTGAGAAGAATAAAACAGCTGAAATTGAACAAATTAATGAATTACCTTCTAAGATTAATGTAAGCTTTACATATCAATATGAGCAATTAGGCTTAGGACATGCAGTTTTATGTGCTAAGGAATTTGCTAATGGTGAGCCATTTGTTTTGTTACTTGGTGATGATGTTTATGTAGGTAGAGAAAAGCCTGCGACTAAGCAATTGCTAGAAGCATATGAAAAAACTGGCTGTTCTATTTTAGGTACACTTGAGGTTCCTGATAGCGATGTTTCTAAGTATGGTATTTGTGAGCCTTTTGAGAAGACTACTGGTGATTTAATAAAGCTAAGAAGTGTTGTAGAAAAGCCAAAGCTAGAGGATGCACCATCTAATTTAGCTATTGGTGGTAGATATATTTTAACTCCTGCTATTTTTGATTATTTAGAAAACCAAACTAGAGGTGCAGGTAATGAAATTCAATTAACAGATTCTATTTTACGCTTAATGGCTAAGGAGGATGTTTATTCATTAGCTATTGATGGTAGAAGATATGATATTGGATCTAAGAAAGGCTTCTTAGAGGCAACAGTAGATTTCTCTTTAGCTAGAGCTGATTTAGCTGATGCAATGAAGGAGATTATTAATAATAGAAAGTAAAAAAATCCGCACAATGTACTTAACCCCAAAAGTTGGACTAGAGAAATCTAGAAAGACTAATGGGGCTCATAGCACAAGCGGATTTTTTCATTTTATTAATACCTTTATTGCTTCATCAATTTCGTCAATTGGGATGGAGGTATAACCTAATATGTATACATCTGTTTTTTTATTATTTATATCATAGCTAGCCAGTGACTGTATTTTAATATCCTCCTTCATTTTAAAATCAGGAAGCTTTATTAGTAGAGATAAATAATTTTTTTTGCCATCATATTCTATATTATATTTTGACAATACCTCAATACATTTTTCACGCTTACGTAGATATAATCTTTTTAGCTTATTTATGTGAGAAGCATAGTAGCCTCTATTTATAAACTCAGCTAATATTTTTTGACTTAATGATGATACCGTATTTGAATATTTATTATATTTTTCCTCATATTTATTTAATACATTAATCGGCAGAATTGCATATGATAGCCTTAAGCCCGGGAATAAGGTTGTTGAAAACGTAGAGAAGAAGATGACTCTATCATTAGATAATGTAAATAGAGAGGTTGTAGGTGCAGAGTTTATTCTAAATTCTGCATCAAAGTCATCCTCAATTATGTAGCTCTTTGTTTCTGTTGCCCATTTTATTAATTCCTTTTTTCTACTGATACTCATTTTTACACCAGTAGGAAATTGGTTAAATGGAGTTGTATATAGAATTGTTTTTTTATTTGGCACTAGAGCTCCTTCGTTATCTAAGCCTATATATTCCTCCTTAATACCGATGTTTTGGGCTATAATTTTAAGCTTATGATATCCTGGGTTTTCCATTGTGATAGAATTACAGTCAATAACCTTTAAAATGTGTTCAAACATTTCAATTCCTGAGCCGATTATTATTTGATTATAGCTAACGCTAATTCCTCTATTTTCATAGAGATGCTTGGCTATTATAGCACGAAGCTTAGGGCTACCATTAAAGGGTTCGTTATTAGTATAGTCTGATGAATCTATTATTTCCTTAGCTAATTTTTTCCAATTTGGATTAAGAAAGCCCTCTACAGCTTGGGTTGTAAAGTCATAGGCTATTTTATTTTCCTTAGAGTCTATAGCTATATCTATAGCGGATGGTATAGATACAATTGGCTGATTAGAAACGAAATACCCTTTTTTCTCTATAGTGTATATGTAGCCCTCATCTAAAAGAAGGTCATAGGCATTAACGATTGTGTTAAGGCTAACATTAAGGCTTAGTGCTAATGTTCTTTTTGATGGTAGCCTAGTGTCGCTTTTTAGTATTCCTGAATTTATCATTTTTGAGATTTGCTCAAATACCTGAATATATTTGGGTCTTTTGTTGTTTAGTATGATTTCCATGGTACCACTCCAATCTAATAATTCGTGAATTTTTATAGAACCAGATAATTTATTATATTATAAAAAAGTAATTGTTTCAAATGTTGAATGATTTTATATTAAATGGTAAAATATTTATAAGATTGAGGTGATTTCAAATGGGTAAAACCGCTGCATGTATTAAGATTGTTCAAATATTAAGCTGTAGAGATTTGGTATCTACTAATGAGCTAGCTGAAATATTAGAGACTAATCCAAGAAATATTAGGGAATATATTAAGGAATTAGAGCTTTGTGGTTATTTTGTTGAATCTATTAAGGGTGTTTATGGTGGATATAGATTAAGTAAAAGTGATTTACTACCATCAGCTAAGCTTAATAAGGATGAGAAGAATGCTTTATTTGAAGCAACAGAATTTTTAAGCAAGAGTGAATACATGAAGTTTGATGATTATCAGATTGCTATGGGTAAGATCGCTGCTCAATTTCAATCAGAGCAAATTATCACGCCTATTGCTATTTATGATAGATTTCCTTTAGCGATGGATAAGAATTTACTTCAAGAAAGATATAATGTATTAGATGATTGTATCAATTCACAATATTCATGTGTCATTGATTATTTATCAGCTCAAAATACGATGAAGAAGCATACTATTCATCCATATAAGCTTTTTGTATATAATGGATCTTGGTTTGTTTTGGCTTGGAATGAAAATATTAATGATTTTGGATATTTTAAGCTAAATAGAATGGACAAAATTGAAAAGACTAGAATGCATTTTACTAGAATGAGAACCTATGATGAGTCTAAATATCTAGATCAATTCGGTATGAAGCAAAATGGTGATTACTATCATATTGAATTAGAGCTTAAGAATTTAAAAATTGCAATGCAGGAAAGAATATATGGTAAGAATCAGTGTATCGAGGATATTGGTGATAATACAATTAGATTCTCGTGTGATATGCAAAATAAAGCAATGATTTTAACCTTTGTTTTATCGTTTGGTGCAAACTGTAAGGTTATATCTCCAGAATGGTTGAAAGAGGATGTAATAAAGGAAATAAATAATATTTCTCATATGTATTAAAATAATGTGCTTTTGGCACATTATTTATTTAGGTGGTGTATTATGATTAAGCATGTGTTTTTTGATTTTAATGGAACTATTATAGATGATGTTGATTTATGCTTAAATTTACTAAATGAGATTTTAAGAAACCAGGGTAAGCCTGTTTTAGATTTAGATACGTATAAGCATGTTTTTAAATTTCCAATTAAAGATTATTATAGGGATGCTGGAGTTGATTTTAGTATTGAATCCTTTGAATCTCTTTCTATTAAGTTTGTTAATAGCTATCAGCCTAAAAGCCTATTATGTGGGCTTTATGATGGTGTAGTTGAGACTGTGAAGGAATTGAGAGCTAGAGGAATTAAGACGTATATATTATCTGCAAGTGAAAGAAATAATTTACTTGAGCAATGTAGGCATTATGGTATAGTTGAATGCTTTGATGAGATTTTAGGTATAGATAATATTCATGCTAGTAGTAAGGTTTGTATTGCGACTCGCTTTATGGATGAAAGTAATATTAATCCTAATGAAGCAATTTTAATTGGTGACACATTACATGACTTTGAGGTCGCTAAGGCTATGGGTGTTAGCTGTATCTTAGTAAGCTGTGGGCATCAATCAGTAGATGTTTTAGAAACTGCTGAGGTTCCGGTTTTAAATAGTGTTAAGGATATTCTATCGGAGGTGAAATGATGAAGGTTTTAGTTAAAGAGGATTTTAAGGATTTAGAGCTTAATGAATTTCCTTATGATAAATTTCATACAGCCTTAGGTGAGTATCATCATTTTAAGGAGCCTGGTAATTACGGAAATTGGTATGATCCAATTCCGCTTCATCAGTGGAGAAGCCTTGATGGAAGCTGGCTTATAACATCTGATAATGATAAGAGATATCTTGAGCAAAATAGAGGAGATAACACAAAAGGAGCATTTGAGAATGTTTATTGTGTATTAGTTCATAATGAAAAACTATTTTGTGATTATGAACTAGAATATAATATTAGATTATTTGAGCTTGAGCATTTATGTGGAATGGCATTTTCATATATAACATCTAGAAATTATTATGCAGTTGGTATGGATGGAAATGTTATTTCCTTATATAAAAGATATCAGGATGATTTTACTATTATCGATAGTAAGAAATTAGAATTTGATGATTTGAAAACCTATAATGTTAAAATTAAGGTCTCAAAGTATGTAGAGGTATATCTAGATAATGAGCTTATTTTATCTGGTGATATAAAGCTAATAGCTGGTGCTAGATTTGCATGTGTGGCAAAATCAGCATGCAGATATTCTGATATTTATGTAAGAGTAGAGGATGCTGAATACGAAAAGCATTTAAAGCTAAAGGCTTTAGATGATAAGAGGCTAGAGGATAAGAGGAAGGAATATCCAAAGCTTAAGCTAATTCATAAGATTGATCTAAAGGGCTTTGGTACAGGTAGACAATTAAGAATTGCAAATGCTCAAGGTAAACCATTATTTCTTATGGCACAGCATCAAAAAAGAATGATTAGAGATTCATTCGCTAGATTATCATGCTTAACTGTATTTGATTATGATGGTAATGTTTTATGGCAAAGAGGCGAGGAGAATAGCTCAAGGGATAATACCTTGATTTCATGTGATTTACCATTTCAGGTTGCTGATATGAATAATGATGGTAGATTAGAGGTAATCTATTCTATGGATTTTGAGGTTATTATAGCTGATTTATTAACTGGTGAGGTTATTAAGAAAATGCCTACACCTATCATTAAGGGTGATGAGCTAGTTAAGAATGAGCCCTTTTATAGATTGAATGTTGATGCAATTAGGGTCGCAGACTTTGAGGGCTTAGGCTATAAGGGAGATTTTATCCTTAAGGATAGATATCAAAATGTTTGGGCCTATAATACTAATATGGAGCTTATGTGGAGATATCATAATAAGAATACAGGTCATTTCCCATATATCTATGATTTTGATAATGATGGCAAGGATGAAATGTTTGTAGGCTATGATATGATTGATCATGATGGGAAAATGATTTTCTCTCTTCCTATGAATTCAGATCATACAGATGAGATCATCTATGCAAGGCTACATAAGGACCATCCTAAGAGATTGGTTTTAGCAAGTGGTAATGAGGGTATGAATATTGTTAATATAGATGGCACTATATTTAAGCATAATAATATTGGTCATGCTCAAAGAATAAGTGTTGCTAAATATAGTGATAATATTGAAGGGCTTCAAATTTGTGCTACAGCCTTTTGGGGTAGTGATGGAATTATTGCAATGTACGATTGTAATGGTAATTTAATTACAGAGTTTGAGCAAAGCTCAAATGGTAATGTTATTACACCAGTTAATTATGATGGTAAGCACATACTTATCTTACTTCATAGTGGTGAGGATGGAGGACTCGCAGATTATGATTTAGATAAGGTTGTCCTTTTTCCAAATGATGGTCACCCTACATTATGTAGTGAGGTGTATGATGTTGATGATGACGGTATAGATGAGATACTTTGCTGGGATCAAAAATCAATGTGGATTTATAAGGCTTCAAGCTTTACAAGCTCAGTAGAGTATGAAAAATATCCGGATGAAGGCTTTTCTAATTATAGAGGAGAATATTTATTGCCTTTAGAGTGATAATGCTTGAAAAATGGTTAAAATTCGTATATAATAAAAAGGCATTTATATTAATGGAGGAATTATCGTGTCTAAGTTTATTAAGGGTATTTCCGCTTTAGCGGTTATTTTAGTTGCAGCTGTAATGCTTGCAAGCTGTGAATATAATTTTTATGGTGATTGGTCAAAGGCTGGTGCTGAAATCGAAAAGGAAAACATTTTTGAGGTTGTTACAGTAGATTCTGCAAAGGCAATGATTGAAGAGGATAAGACATTTGTTTTAGTTTTAGGCTCATCAAATGCTACTTTAGCTCCATCAACAATGACTACATTACAGGATGATGCTGATTATTTAGGCTTTGAAGGTAAGCTACAATTTATTGATTGTGCTGAATTTGTTAATAAGCCTGCTGATAGAAAAATGCTAAAGGAAGCTTTTGGTGTTAATGATCCAAGTAAGATTTCATCTGACCTAGTAGTATTAATTTATGATAAGGGTAATTTATTATTAGATACTACTGATGCAGCTACTGATGATAAGCTTAAGCATTTTGTTGATGGCTCATCAGTTAATTATTCAGCTTTAGCTACTTATATTTATACTGAATTCAATTTTGAATAAGAAAAAAAAGGACCGAGAGGTCCTTTATTTTTTGCTTGGAAGCCTATTAACTAAATAAAGTATAATAAAAAGTACTAAAATAATAATTAATAAATCATCCAAAGCCATCACCATTATTAATATATGCAGAAATTATAGAAAGTATAAATAAAATTTCCAAACATATACTTTATTGGTGATATATATTGAAAAAGATAGATTATCAAAGGATAGAAGAAAATCTTAAGAGGGTATTAAAAACTAATAGGGTAAGCTTAGTTTTAAAGAACGATGCATATGGCTTTAAAATGGATAAAATTATACCTTTAGCTATTAAGAATAATGTGGATACATTTTATTTAAATACTTTAGATGAGGCTATCAAGGCTAGAGTTATTTGTGATAAAAGGCTTATATTATTAGGCCCATCTAGAGATTATATAGTAAGCCTTATTAAATATAAAATTATACCTACAGCTATTAATATTGAGGACTATCAATATTATACATACAATTCATTAAGATTTGCTTTAGAGCTTGACTCTGGCATGAATAGATTTGGTATAAAAAAATATAATGAGAGGCTCTTTGATAATGAATATTTAGAAGAGGTATATATGCACTTTTATACTGCTAAGGATGATAATCTTGTAGCTATGAAGGAAATAGCTTATTTATGTAATAAATACAATAAGAGATTTACCTTTGGTGGTAGCCTTGCCTATGGATATCATAATTACCCTTTAAGAATAGGAAGGCTTATTTATGAAAATAGTATTTCCTTATATGGAAGGGTTTTAGAAATTAAAAGGGTTTTAAAGGGTGAAACGGTTGGATATGAGGGAGAGTTTAAGGCTCCTAAGGATCTATTAATTGCTGTTACTGATATAGGCTATTATAATGGGCTAAGGACACATTATAAGGGAAGAGTATTTATTAAAAATAAATATTACAATATTGTAGGAAGAATTTGTATGAATCATTCCTTTATAGAGGTTGATGAAGATGTATCTCTATCAGATGTGGTTGAGTTTTTAGGTGAAAATATAGAGGAAAAGGAGCTTTTAGATAACAATAATATGACGAAATATGAAAGTTTCCTGTGGCTAAAATAAAAATTAATGTTATAATCATTTAAAAGGTGGTGATGACGTTGATTTATATTATGTATAATCCTAAGAGTAAATCTGCAGTTGATAAGAGAATAGAAAAGCTATATAAAAAGACGTCAAGACATTATGAATGCTACAAGATTAATCTATTAGAAATTAATAATAAGGAAAAGACATTTTTAGGTCAATGCACAAGTAATGATGCGATTTGGCTATGTGGTGGAGATGGTACCCTAGACCAGTTTATTAATCGTATTCATGGTGTTGAGCCTAACTGTAAAATCATATTTCATGCGATGGGCTCAGGTAATGACTATATTAGAAACTTTAAGGAAAAGGTAGTAGATGTTACTGAGCTTGTAAAGACAGCACCTAGGGTTGTCGTTAATAAAACTGAGAATTATGTGTTTGCAAATGGTGTTGGTATGGGTGTAGATGCTGAGGTGTGTCGTAGTAAGGCTCAGTATAAATTCTCTGGAATTAAAAAGAATTATTTCTCCTTAGCATTGTCATGCTTAAGATCATTTAGACCCTATGATTTAGATGTTGAAATTGATGGAGAAGAGAAGCATTATAATGATGTTTGGTTCTTTGTTTGTAATAATGGTAAATATATGGGTGGTGGAATGAAGGTTGCACCTAAAGCGTCATTAGATGATGATTCGCTTGAGTTTGTTATAGTGCATTCATTAACCTATAGAAAAATATTACTTTTATTCCCTTTGATTTATTTTGGCTTACATTCACTTATTAAAAAGCATGTTGAGATTATTAGATGCAAGCATGTTAAGGCTGTAGCTGAAGGGTGTAGTATTATGCAAAGGGATGGAGAATTTTTAGATTATGTTAAGGAAATAGAGGTAGAAAGATAGTATTCTACCTTTTTTTGTTTTTTGTAGAAAAACACTTGTATTGATTTGTAAATCATACTATAATATAAAACATAAATGTTTTAGGGAGGGATTAATTATGTTCCATAGTACAAGAGGTAAGGAATTATTAACATCACCAGAGGCTATTTTAAAGGGCCTTGCAGATGATGGAGGATTATTTGTTATTGATAAGCTACCAGAGCTTGATTATCATGATTTATTAAATGATGATTATAAGCTAATGGCTAGTAAGATTATTAATGCATTTTTTCCTGAGTTTACATTTGAAGAGATTAAGAAGGAAATTGATGAGGCTTATTCAGCATTTGATATAGATTCAGTAGTTGACTTAAAGAGATGCGATAATGCATACTTTTTAGAATTATTCCATGGTCCTACATTGGCATTTAAGGATTTAGCTTTAGTTGTTTTACCAAGATTAATGAAGCTTTCAAAAAGAAAGCTAGGATATGAGAAGAACATAACTATTTTAACTGCAACATCAGGTGATACTGGTGGAGCAGCATTAAATGGCTTTAAGGGTATTGATGGAGTGTCTATTGTAGTATTATATCCAGATGGTGGTGTATCTCCAATTCAGGAAGCTCAAATGTGTAGCTTTAGAGGAGATAATGCTAAGGTTTTAGCAATTAAAGGAAACTTTGATGATTGTCAAAATCTTGTTAAGGATTTCTTTAATAATCATAAGGAGCTTAGCATTTCAAGCGCTAACTCTATTAATATTGCAAGATTAGTTCCACAGGTTGTTTATTATTTTTATAGCTATGTTGAGCTTTTAAGAAGAAATGAAATAGCTGATGGTGAAAAGATTAACTTTGATGTACCAACAGGTAACTTTGGTAATATATTTGCAGGCTTCTATGCTAAGATGATGGGCTTACCAATTAATAATTTGATTTGTGCATCTAACAAAAACGCAGTATTAACAGATTTCTTTAACAATGGTAAATATGATAAGAGAAGACCATTCTTTAAGACTAATTCACCTTCAATGGATATTTTAATATCATCTAATTTAGAAAGATTAGTATATTATGGTACAAGCTCTAACGAGGATGAAACTAGTGCTTTAATGAATTCATTAAAGAATAATGGACAATATGATTTTAATAATCCATTTGATTTCTTTAATGCTTATAGCACTGATGAGGCTAAGACATTAGAGGTAATAAAGGACGTTTATAATAAATATAATTATTTAATTGATCCTCATACTGCAGTTGCTTATAATGCTTATTTAAAGTATGCCAATGAAACAAAAAATAATTTAAAGACTGTAGTAGTTTCAACTGCTTCACCATATAAATTCCCACAAGCAATACTTGAGGCCTTTAATATTGAATGTAATGATCCTTTAAAGGCAATTAATGTTATTTCAGAACGCTTTAATATAGCTATTCCAGCTGTATTGAATTATCCTCTAGTTGTAAGGGAGAATGTAGACCTTAGCGATGCTGAGAGCTATGTTGTAAATGTAATCAAATGCTTCAAGTAAGAGTTAATGCAACAAGTGCTAATGTATGTGTAGGCTTTGATGTTTTAGGTCTAGCACTAGATTTGGCCAATGAATTTACATTTGAGCCTAGTGAAAAATTTTCATTTAAGGGCTTTGAGGAAAGGTATTGTAGGAAGGAAACTAATTTAGTATATCAAGCATATATTAAATATTTTGAATATATTAATATGGAGCCTATTAAGGTGGAAATAGGCTTTAGTGGCAATATCCCAGTTTCTAGAGGGCTTGGGAGTAGCTCCTCATTAATTGTTGCTGGAGTCTTTGCCGCAAATGCTATAATGAATAATAAGCTATCTACAGATGAGCTATTTAATATTTGCTCAGCTATTGAGGGTCATCCGGATAATGTAGCACCTGCTATATATGGCGGTCTAGTAGCAAGCTTTAAAAAGGATGATAAGTATATTTCTATTTCTTATCCTGTAAGCGATAAGCTTAAATTTATGGCGGTTATTCCATCTGTAATGGTATCTACACATGAGGCTAGAGGTGTCTTACCTAAGAGCCTAGAATATAAGGATATCGTCAATAATCTATCTAGGATAGTTAATTTACCAAAGGCATTTAGTGATGGTAATTTAGAGCTATTATGTGATTTGTTTAATGATAGATTACATGAGCCATATCGTGGTAAGCTTATTCCTAATTATGATAGAATTAAAAATATTTGTACAGCTGAGGGCTGTGCCTTTGCGATAAGTGGAAGTGGATCTACTATGCTTGTTATAGGATATGACTATGATATAGCTTCAAAGCTTAAGGGCTTTGATGTAGAGGTTATGCCATTATCACTTGGCATGGGTGTACAAATTAGGGAGGTTTAAATATGAATGATGATTATTATGTAATTCATAAAAAGGTACTACCTGATTATTTTGAAAAGGTTATTCAAATTAAGGAAATAATTAATAAAGGAACAAACATCTCAGATGCTTGTAAGGAGGTAGGATTATCAAGATCTACCTTCTATAAATACAAGGATTATGTTAATCGTCCTTCAATGAAGGTTGGTAAGCATATTATTTTATCTCTTAAGCTAGTAGATGAGCCAGGTGCTTTATCTAATATTTTAAATGAGGTCGCCTCAAGAAACGCAAACGTATTAGCAATTAACCAGGAGGTTCCTATTCATAATATCGCATTTGTTACATTGACAATTGCTGTAATGGATATGGACATTTCAATTCAAAGCTTTATTAATGAATTACGTCGTGGAAAGAATGTAATCGATGTAATGCTTATTGCGGTGGAATAATATGAATGTAGCTTTATTAGGCTTAGGTAATGTCGGAAGAGCTGTCTTCGACATTTTATCTAAAAAAGAAGCAGATATATTTAAAAATTATGAGGTTAATGTTAAATACGTATTAGTTAGAAATGTAGAGAATAAGGGAATAGATAAGAGCCTATTAACTACAAATTTTGAGGATATTTTATTAGATGAATCTATAGATGTAGTTATTGAAATGATGGGTGCATTAGTTTCTTATGATTATATGAAAAGAGCATTACTTGCATCTAAGCATGTAATTACTGCAAATAAAGAGGTTATCGCTAACCATTATGTTGAGCTTCAGGAAATAGCTATGAAAAATAAGGTTAAGCTATTATTTGAGGCATCAGTTGGAGGCGGTATTCCTATTGTGCATACAATGCTAAATAGTGCACCATTTAACCATATCACTAAAATTGAGGGTATATTAAATGGTACAACAAATTTCATTTTGACTTCTATGCACAAGGAAAAGATTTCATTTGAGGAGGCATTAAAGCTTGCTCAAATTAAGGGTTTTGCCGAGGCAGACCCAACTGCTGATTTAGAGGGTCTAGATATGGTTAGAAAGATTGCTATCCTATCTATGATTGCCTATAACAGCCAAATTGATTTAAATAATATTTATCATTATGGTATTAGTAATGTTGATAAGGAAATAGTAGAGGTTATAGACTTACTAGACTATAAGCTGAAGTTTATTGCATCATCTAGCTTAGGTGAAAGTGGAATTGATATAACAGTTGAGCCAGTAGCATTAAGAAAAAGTGATTTACTAGCTAATGTTGATTACGAATATAACTTAATTCGTTATCATGGTGAGGGCTGTGCTACACAAATGATGTATGGTAAGGGTGCAGGTCCAACTACAGCTAATTCAATTGTTTTCGACTTAGGACTAGTATTATCTGATTATAGACAAAAGTTTATGCCAGCACTATCATTAGAATCTAACGGTAATGTAAATGTTAAAGCTAGATATATTATGAAAATTAATGATGATTTTGATATGTCAATTGTAGAAAAATCATTAGGTAAAATGGTTATTTCAAAGGAAATAACAGGTGATAAGCTTAATGAAATTTCTAGTACAATTTCTTTTTACGCTAGAATAATTGATTAATTAGTTTACAAATAAGTCAATTTTTGATATAATTAAATCAAATAATTAGGAGGAAAGAAATATGTCAGTTTTTGATAAGGTAAAAGAAATCATTATTGATGAGCTTAATGTTGATGCTGATAAGGTTACTTTAGATGCTAGCCTAAAGGATGATTTAGGTGCTGATAGTATCGACGCAGTTCAAATCATTATGGATTTAGAAGATGCTTTCAATATTGAGATTGATACAGATAACGCTGAAGCAATTTCAACTGTTAAGAACATCGTTGACTATATTGAATCATTAGTTAAGTAATAAATGGATGACTGCGTAAATTCGCAGTCATTTATTTTTCTTTAGAGGAAAGGAGGTATTTATTATGGATAGAGACTATTGGATAAAGAAGTGGCAGGCTGATAAGCAATTCGCTTTAGAAAATGATAGATTGAAGAAGAAATCTTATATATACACTCCATTTCCAAAGGGGAATCTTTATGGCTTTCAGAATGGTGATGCTAGAGGACTTATTTATGCTGATACCTTAGCTAGATATCAGCGCTTACAATCCTTTAACGTTTTATTTCCTACTGGATGTCATTCATTATGTAATACCTCGTTTGTTGAAAATAAAAAGCTTAGTAATGTTTTGAATGATGATATATCAGAGGTATTTACAAGGCAGATGTATAGCCTTGGTATTGGTATTAATGATGCAAAGCATATTGATATGAGGCATAACGAATACCTTCAAAATCTTCAGCAAGCATTTCTCGATTTGTATTCTAGAGGCTATATTGAGTATAAGGATACTAAGGTATATTATGATAAGAAGGCTAATAAGATTTATGATGCAATAGTCCATTCTAAAGAGCTACCTACAATTTTTTATAAATCATTTGTTTTAAAGGTTAATAATTTAATTGATGATATTGTTGACGATATAAATCAAATTGATTGTAGTGATGATATTAAGAAAAAGCTTCTTAATTGCTTTAAGCCTAAAAGGGTTTTAGATTTTGAGCTTTTTGTATCTAATGGAGCTAAGCTTAATGTCTCTATGAATGATCCTGAATATATGGGTGGTATAAGCTTTATATTCTTAAACCCCGACTATATAGATATAATTAATTATGTTGATACAAGTGAATATGAAAGCCTAATGTCCTATTTAGAGGGTAGAAGTACTAAAAAGCTATTTGCCTTTACAGGCTTATTTGCTAGAAATCCTCTAACTGGCATGGAAATACCTATTTTCATTTCAACAATGTTTCAGTGTGATGTTTATTTAGGAATTCCAGGCTTTGATGAGGATGATAAAGTCCTAGCTATTGAAGAGGAGCTTGAGGTTATTGAGCTTGTTAAGGAAGGTAGGATGGTTAATTCTGATTTCTTAGATGGCATGAGCCCTGTTGATGCAAATGAAACAATCATCAATGCATTTATAGATGCTGATATTGCTAAGCTTCGCATAGTGTATGAGCATCAGGAAATATTATTGTCATCACTTGACAATTTTGGTCCATTATTTCCGTTTTTGGAGGATAAAGATTCAAAGGAAATCTTCTCACTTGAGGGGCATTTACCTTATGCCTTCTCATCTAAAATGCGACCAGTGCTAATTGATAATGTAGATATTGCTGGTAACACAATGAATGGTACAATTAATAATTTGTTTACTGAGGGTATGTGTCCTATTATTTCAGTTTTATATGATTCAATTGGATCTATTATTCCCATGTTTTCAAATGAAGCATTTTCTGAGCTTAATAGAATGAATGGTATTAGCTATTTAGCTATTAAAGATAGTGAGCTTATTTCATCTGTTTTGATGCCGATGATTTTTTATAGAATTATTGAGATAGAATCTGGTAAAAGGCTTCCAAGGCTATTTAATAAAATTGAGCTATTTGATAATATAATTGATATTCAGCATAAGGATATTAAAAGAGCAAATAATAATCTTATTGATTTTGATAAGCTATTAGCAGCTTATTCGTCTGATGCGATAAGAATGTTTATGGTATCTCAGCCTTCAAATGAGGTTTTTATGTTTAATAAATATCAGCTTGAGGATATAGATAATAATATAAGCAAGCTTTATAGTAAGCTCTTAGAGCCAGTGGATGATGGAGGTAGCTGTGATTATGCATTGTTTAATTTAATTAAGGAATGCAATAGTAGCTTAGAAAAATATGATGTCTTAGGATATGCTAAGGCAATAGAGGATTTTATTGTAAATTATGCATTAGAGCACGGCTTATCTAAAAAACAAACATTTATTTTTATAAGATTAATATCACCTATTATGCCATTTTTAGCAGAAGAGGTGTATAAGGAAATATTTAATGGTAAATACTCATTAATGAATGAGGATTGGCCAAATTAAAAGGATTAGCAATCTGGCTAATCCTTATATTTTTGTCCTTGAAAGTATTTGTTTTTTCTTAGTGTCTTATCAATCTCATTCATTACTACAAGCTTTTTTAAGCTCCATTTAGGCTCCACTAAATCATTATAAACCCCATCAGCTTGAAGCCTATGGATTATTATAGATGGCTTAAGCATTCTAATTTGCTCAGCTGTAATATCTACATATTCCTCAAGCGTTAGGATTTTAAAGCCTTCATTTTTATATTCCTCATGAAGCTTAGTGTCCTTCAGTACTAATAGTGAATGGATTTTTATACCTTGAATATCTAGGTTATTAATGAAGGAAATAGTATTTAGCATATCCTCCTTAGTTTCATATGGTAAACCATTGATGATGTGGGCAACTATTTCAATATTATGCCTTCTAAGCCTCTTTACAGCTGAAATGAATTCCTCGTTGGTTGAGCACCTGTTGATTTTATTAGCTGTTTTCTCGTTTGAGGTTTGAAGCCCTAGCTCTATTTGGACTGGTATTTTATTATTTAGCTTTCCTAGATATTCGACTACATCATCCTCTAGGCAGTCTGGTCTTGTTGCAATTGAGATGGCAACTGTTTTCTCTGGTATTATCGAGATTACCTCTTCGTAGATTTCCTTAAGCTTATTTAGTGGCGCGTAGGTATTAGAGTTAGCCTGTAGATATGGTATGTATAAAATGTTAGGCCATTTTTTCTCCATTACAGCACGTATGTCATTAAATTGCTCCTTAAGGCTTTTTTCCTTATTTCCTGCAAAGTCGCCGCTACCAAGCTTTGAACAATAGGTACAGCCACCATATCCCTTTTTACCATCCTTGTTAGGACAGGTAAAGCCAGCATTAAGTGCAATCTTTGCAACCTTAGCATTATATTTATTCTTGTAATAGGCTGTAAGTGTATTATATGGCTTTTCTTTAGTCATTAAGCTCATGTGATCACCTTCTATTTTATTATAAAATAGTTAGTCGAAAAATTAAAGATGGGTCTATTAAAAATGTCGAGTATTTGGTATAATAAATTTACTGTGAGGTGTTAACCATGTTTGAACGAATTAAAAATTGTATTTGTCATCCAAGGCTACTTGGATTGTATTATAAAGATAGTATTTTAAAGGCTATAGCTGCCCTTGTCGGGTTATTTGCATTTTTTATGTTATTTTCTGTTATTATAGCTTTAAATACTAATCATTTAACCTTTGATGATACAAAGGTTGTTACTAATTTAATTTTATATAGTGATGAATGTGATGTTAAATATGATGGCAGAACTTGTAGCTTATCTGGTACATCAGCTAAGTTTGAGGGTGAATCATATATTGTAGATTTCTTATCTACTGAAAACTATTCAGCATCTAATAAGATGGTGTTTAGATTTAATGCAAAAAATATGGATTTTATTTATAGTGGATATGTGGTTGGAACATATACATATAGCGATTATAGCATTGATGATTTTTCTATTAGCAGGGTTCAATCAGGTGATATTACAAGCACTATGCAATTTCAAGCATTGCTGTTTGAAATATTTTCAGATATTAATCCAAGCTATTCGGCAGTAGTAATAGCTAATGATGCAGTGGTATGCCTAGGTTATTATTTGATTGTGTTTGTTATTTCCTTAGTTGTTTCATTTTTTATTAATGGTGATATACAAGGTAAGGTTAGAGCTAAGCTTTGTATATATAGCACATTAATTTATTTCTTAGTAATGATAATTGCGATTATTTATAGTGCACAGTGGCTACAATATGTAGCATTATGCTTACCATTTATTTATACAAATATTACTTTTTCGAGGATTATTAGAGTTAAAAAGCCAGTAGAATAGGAGGGGATAGAATGACTATTTTAGAGTCAATAAAAAATAGTGGAATAATTTCTAACGATAATGATATTAGAATAGATTCGGCTGTTTTAAAAAAGGCTAGTAAAAGGCTGGATATATCTCTTGTGTTAAATAAGGCTTTATCCCTAAATGACTATAACGCCCTTAAGAAAATGGTGGTGGAGCTTATTACACCATCAGGGATTACTCCAGAGATTTCTATAGGCTATGAGGATGATTCTCTTACTGCCGAGGAATACAAGGAATATTTAAAGCTTATTCTTCATGAATTAGCTTTAGGCTCAGCAAGATTCAATTCCTTAAATATTGATGATTCAAGTATTGATGGAAATGAAATTACCTTTATGGTGGCCTATGATGCCTTAGGTATGGAGGATTTATGTAAGCCGCTTGTAGATGCCTTTAGTATCTATGGCTTAGCTGTTAAGGCTTTTGTTAAGCAGGATTTTAATAAGAGCCTACAGGCACAAATAGACGCTTTGGATAAGGAAATAGTTGAAACGCTTGATAAGCAGCGCCAGGAGGCTATGGCTGCGTCTAGATTTAATAATGAAATTAAGAATCAAAAGAATTATGGTAATAGAAGCAATCAAGCAGTTAAGATTGCGATTAAGGATATCCCTTCAACTCAAAACGAGCTGACAATTTATCAAAATGAAAAGGGGTACCCGTCATTTATTATTAATGCTTATGTGTTTGGCGTAGAGATTAAAACATTTACAACTACAAAATCAGCTCTTGCGACTATTAAGGTTACAGATGAAACTGATTCTATAGTTGTTAAGAAATGGTTAAGAAGTGATAAGGAAAAGGAACTATATGATAGCGATATTAAGGTAAATTCTCAGCTAAGAATTACTGGTGTGGCTGAGTATGATTCTTTTGCAAAGGATGTTGTTATTAAGGCTTCAACTATTGAGGCACTAGGTAAGCATAAGGAGGAGGAGACATTAGATGATGCTCCTATTAAGAGAGTAGAGCTTCATGCTCATACTAAGATGTCTACCCTAGATGGCTTAACAGACGCATCTGAATATATTGATTTAGCTTTAAAGTGGGGCTGGAAATCTATGGCCTTTACTGACCATAATGGTGTTTATGCTATTCCTGATGTATGGCATAAGGTAGAGCGTATGCCTGATTTTAAGCCTATATATGGTGTGGAGCTTGCATATGTAAATGATGATGATTATTTTATTACGTTTGATAAAAGAGATATAGATTTAAGGGATGCTACCTATGTTGTATATGATATTGAAACAACAGGCTTTTCTATTGAGTATGATAGGATTATTGAAATAGCTGCATGCAAGGTACGTGGTGGAGCTATTGTTGATACATATCAAACATTTATTAATCCAAAAAGAGAAATCTCTCAAACTATTACAGAGCTTACATCTATTACTGAGGATATGGTAGCTAATGCTCCAACTGTAGAGGAGGCACTACCACAGTTTTTAGAATTTGCCAAAGACTCGATATTAGTTGCGCATAATGCACGCTTTGACGTTGATTTTATTTATGGTAATATTGAAAGATTAGGTATTGATTATCCTAGATTGCCTGCGATAGATACCTTAAATTTATTTAGGGCGGGATATCATAAGGAAACAAAGACATTTAATTTAAAGTCTTTATCTAAGTATTTTAAGATTAAGCAGGAGAAGCATCATAGAGCAGAGGATGATACTAGAGTAACAGCTTTATGCTTTATTTCAATGCTTTCAGATTTGTATCAAAGAGGTATCACTAATTATAAGGATATTAATTCGTTAATTGATCCAGAGGTTCATTGGAGCCTAGTTATTCCTCCACATATTAATATCTTAGCTCTAAATGAAAAGGGCTATAAGAATATGTATAAGCTTGTATCTGATGCCTTAACAAATCATTTTAGTATTGATGCAAGAGCGTTAAAATCTAAAATTGAGGAGTTTAAGGATGGCTTATATTTAGGTAGTGGATGTGCTAATGGTGAGGTATTTGAGGCAGCCTTAAATAAGACTGAGGCTCATTTAAGACGTGCTATGGAGTACTATGATTTCATAGAGGTTCAGCCTCCACTAGCATATGCTCATTTCTTTGATTCCTTCCTTGATGGTGAGGAGGCAATCAAAGAGGTTATTAAAAAGATTATTAGAGTAGCCAAGAGCATGAATAAGCTTGTTGTAGCTACATCAGATTGTCACTATGCTAGACCTAGATTAAAGAAGTATCGTGATATATTAATTCAATCTCCACAAATTGGTGGTGGGCAGCATCGTCTTGCTAGATATAAGACATCTCCAGCTATGCATTTAAGAACTACTAATGAAATGCTAGAGGAATTTAGCTTCCTAGATAGCAAGCTTGCTAATGAGATAGTTGTTACTAATACAAATATTATTGCTGATATGGTGGAATCATTCCCTGCATTTAAGAAGGATATGTTTGCACCTAAGGATGATGAATTTAAGGATACTATAATTGGTGTTCCTTCAATTGTAGATGAGGTTAGAAGAATTGTAGCTGAAAATGAAGATAAGCTATATGGACAAAATCCTCATCCAATTGTAAGAGCTAGAATTGATAGAGAGCTTAACTCTATTATTTCTAATGGCTATGCATCAGTTTATTATATGTCTCATCTATTGGTTGTTAAATCATTAAATGATGGATACCTAGTTGGATCTCGTGGTTCAGTTGGTTCATCACTTGTTGCAACCCTAATGGATATTACTGAAATTAATCCATTAGCTCCACATTATAGATGTAAGAAATGTAAGTTCCACTCATTTAAGATGAATGAGGATGAAAAAAATAAATATGGTGTGTCTGAAACTGAGGCACCTCTACAGTCTTTTCTTAATGCGGTAGATTCAGGATATGACCTTCCTGATCAGGTTTGTCCTGTATGTGGTGAAAAGCTTACAAAGGATGGACATGATATACCATTTGAGACATTCCTAGGCTTTGATGGTGATAAGGTTCCTGATATTGATCTTAACTTCTCTGGTGAATACCAGGCTAAGGCTCATGAGTTTATTAGGGAGGTATTTGGTACTGAGAATGCGTTCCGTGGTGGTACAGTTGGTACAATAGCTGATAAGAATGCCTATGGCTATGTTAAGGGATATTGTGAAAGAACTGGTATCACCTTAAGAAGTTGCGAAATGGAAAGAATCGCAACTAATCTTGTAGGCGTTAGACGCTCTACAGGTCAGCATCCAGGTGGTATTATTGTAGTACCTCATTATGTGGATATTTATGATGTTACACCAGTTCAATATCCTGCTGACAATGTTGAAAATTCATGGAGAACTACTCACTTTGATTATCACTCATTTGAAAACAATCTTCTTAAGCTTGATATACTAGGTCACGATGATCCTACTATTATTAAGTATTTTATGGATTATGTTCATGAGCATAAGGATGAGTTCCCATTTGATAATCCACAGGATATTCCTATTGATGACCCTAAGATTTACAAGCTATTTAATTCAACTGATGTTTTAGGCTTAACTGAGGCACAGCTTGGAAGCAAGGTAGCTTCGTATGCGGTACCTGAATTTGGTACTAACTTTGTTCGACAAATGCTTGTTGAAACATTACCTTCAACATTTGCTCAATTAGTAAAGATTTCAGGTCTTTCACATGGAACAGACGTTTGGAATACAAACGCTCAGGATCTAGTAGGTGGTAAGACTGAATATGGTAATATTGAATTTAAGGATGTTATTGGATGTCGTGACGATATTATGGTTTATTTAATTTACCAAGGTCTTGAGCCATTAATGGCGTTTAAGATTATGGAGTTTGTTCGTAAGGGTAGGGTTCTTAAGGATCCTGATACTTGGACAAAGTATAGAGCTGAAATGGAGGCTAAGAATGTACCTGCCTGGTATATTTGGTCTTGTGAGCGTATTAAATATATGTTTCCTAAGGCGCATGCAACTGCGTATGTTTTAATGGCATTAAGAATTGCTTGGTTTAAGGTTAATTCTCCTGCATTGTTCTATAGCGCATGGTTTTCTAAGCGTGCAAAGGCATGGAATGTTCAAGCCTTTTTAGGCGGACCATTAGCAATTAATGCAAAGATAGAGGAGCTTAGAAATAAGGATAATTCAACTGTCAAGGACGATGATTTAATCACTGCTCTACAGGTTGCCTTAGAAATGACATTAAGAGGAATAAAATTCCTACCTGTTGATATTCATAAATCAGCAGCCTTAACGTTTGAAATCGAGAATGGCAATTTAAGAATTCCATTTGTAGCTGTTGATAAGCTTGGTGACGCTGTAGCTGTTGATATTGTAGAAAGAAGAAATGAAAGAGCATTTACATCTAAAAAGGATGTTGCTAGACGTACTAGATTAAATTCTACTTTATTTGAAGAATTTAATGATATGCATTTCTTTAGTGATCTTCCTGAGGATGATAAGGAAGCAACTGATGGTATATTCGCTTTTATGTAATTTAACTTGATTTTGTTAAATTGTGTAAAAATTTAATTTAAGGTTTGAATTATAAGCCTCTGTGCTATAATGTTTATAAGCATCTAAAAAGGAGGTAGAAAATATGAGACAAAGTCCTTTATTTTCTAATATTAAAACAGGAGAGGCTTATTACGATGATATAGATTGTGCTAACTATAAGGGAATATGTGCAAAGACATTTTTCTTATTAGCTATAGCAGCTATTGTAGCTGCAGTTACAGCATTTTATATACCAACAATTATAGAGGCTGGTAATTTCGGAGCATTTTATATAGCATTAGCTATTTCATCAATTGTAGGATTTGTTAGTGTTATAATCGGTAGATTTAATGATAGAGCAGCAAAATATGCTTCAGTTATATATTCTGTATGTGAGGGATTGTTTCTTGGCTGTCTTACAGTTATTGCAGAATCATTCTTTCCAGGTGCATCAACAGTAGCTATATTTTCTACATTAATTATTTTTGTAGTTATGCTTACTTTATTTGCAACAGGAATTCTAAGAGTAGGTAATGGATTTAGAAAGTTTGCGTTTGGTTTTTCACTAGGTGCAATCGCATTAATTCTATTTACTTCATTAATAGGTTTATTCATTCCTCTTCAAGCTTATATATGGGTTTTAATTTTAGTTGAATTATTCTTATTGATTTATGGAGTAATTACATTGTCATTAAATTTTGCTGAAGCACAATATGTAGTTGAATCAAGAGCTTCTAAGGGAGCTGAATGGTCAGTTGCGTTAGGATTAATGGTAAGCTTAATTTATATTTATGTTGAGGTTATTAGATTAGTAATAATGCTAGCATTAAATCGTGATTAATAAAAAATAGCCTACAAAAAGTAGGCTATTATTTTTATGGGAGGTATTATGGAAACAAGTAAACCTGTAAGAATATTAGGATATATATTAATAGGTATTGTCTTATTACCTATTATAGCTATAGGCTTGTTTGTAGCCCTTGGAGCCTCTTTATTCCTAATACTTTATATAATTAATAGAAAGAAGAATGGTAGACAGGATCCAAAGGCTGGTAAAACCTATAAAACAATATCTACTATTTTATTCTTTATTACATTATTAGGATTAGCTTTATTATTATATAAAGTATTAGGAACTGTTAACTTCCTTACATGGCAAGGCTATTTTGGAATTCAAGCAGTAGTATTCATATCTATGACACCTATGTGTATATACCAATATAGATCACTTAAATGTAGGATTTAAGACCATCGACGATGGTCTTTTATTTTTATAAATCATTTGACAAAAAAAATATTAATATATATATAATGAGATTACCATAAAGAGAACGGTTAGAGACAAGGTCGTAAGCCGTCAGCAACCTACCATTAGGCAAGGTGCTAATGCTTGAATGATGGGATTATATTATTTGTTATATACTCTCATCTAACGATGGGAGTTTTTATTTTGCCTTTATGGAATATAAGGAGGAAATAAAAATGAAGATATTATTACATATACCACATACAAGCTTAAGGGTGCCTAAAGCCTTTTATAAGGGGTTAAGAATTACTAAGGAGGAATTTAGAAAATATAATTTAAAAATGTCAGATATATATGTAGATTATTTATTTAGTGATATTAAGGCTATAAAAATTAAGCCTAAATATTCTAGGCTATATTGTGATATAGAAAAGTTTAAGGATAATTCTAAGGAATTTATGTTTAAATATGGACAGGGTGTTATATATACTCATACATATGATGGGATTTTATTTCATCAGCATGATGATAAATATAAAAATAAGGTTTATAAATATTATGATAAATATCATAATAGATTAGATAGAATTACTAAAAGAATAATTAAAAAGGATAAATTATTAATATTAGACATTCATAGCTATTCAGATGAATTAGCTATTAAGCATCATAATGCTCCTTTTCCTGATATATGTATAGGAGTAGAAAAGGACTATTATGATGAGGAAATATTAAATTAAATTATAAATATAATTAAGGATAAGGGCTGTACATATAAAATAGATCACCCATATAATGGAAGCATTATACCTAATGCTATATTTAATAATCCTAAATATAAGAACAAGGTTATTTCTATTATGCTTGAAATAAATAAGAGAATTTATTTATAAAAATCTTTTTTAGACATAAATAATGTCTTTATAAGGATTATATAGAAAGTAGAAGTTGTTTGTATGTTTATTAAGGAAATATATTTTTCAGGTGGGTAATTAGATAAAAAAGAATATAGGTCTTATTATCTAGAAAATGTATATGTAAACTATATTTAAATTTGTTAAAATTAGAAATAATTAAATAATGTAAGAATTTTATAATTTATATTAAAAATTATAATAAATATAATTAAATGAATTAGGATTAAGTGTTAATGGATAATAATCATAAAATTTTAAATAATAAATTAGAAAGACATATTTATTAAATAATAATTGCATTTATTTGGTTTACTAAACGATTATAAAATGTTATAATATGTGATAGTTTGTTATAACATTTTTAAGGTGAGAATGATGGAATTTAAAGATAAATTGATACAAGTTAGAGCAATATTGAATATTACTCAATGTGATTTAGCTAGAGAACTAAATGTTTCTTTTCAAACAATAAACAGATGGGAACGAGGAAAAGTTTATCCAACCAGAAAAGCAGAAATTCAATTTGAAAATTTTTGTAAAATAAAACATATAGATTTTAAGAGGGTAGTATATAATGAAGAAGTATAAAGTGTTAGATTTGTTTTGTGGCGCTGGAGGACTTAGTTTAGGCTTCAAAAATGCTGGCTTTGAAATTGTTGGCGGAGTTGAATGGGATGAAGCTGCACTTCAAGCACATAAATTGAATATAAAGTCTAAATATGATTATTGTGGCGATATCACTGAAATTAGTGATGAATTTATTTTAAAAACTTATAGTAATGTTGAAGTTATTATTGGAGGCCCGCCATGTCAGGGTTTTTCAGGTTTAAATAGGAGAAACAAAGATGGCAATGACCCAAGAAATATGCTTTTTCAACAATATTTGAGATTTGTAGGTTTATTAAAACCCAAAATTGTATTAATCGAAAATGTAAAACAAATTTTGACTTCAAAAAATGGATATGTGAAAGATGAAATATGTAAAGTATTAAAAAAATTAGGATACAATGTAGCTTATTCAATTGTAAAAGCATCATTGTATGGAGTACCTCAAGATAGATATAGAGCAATTTTTATAGGAGTTAAAGATTCATATGGAAAATATGATTTTAATTTGTTAAAGAAATATGAAAAACCAATGGTTACAGTAGGTGATGCCATTTCTGATATTGCAGAGATTGAAAGCGAAGTTCTTGCTGATTTAAATAAAAAAGATTATTATGTCTTAAAAGAACCAAAATCTGTTTATCAACTATTAATGAGGAAGAATTCGGATAACAAACTTTATAATCATTTAATGTATTATCCTACTCCAAATGTTCAAAAAATGATTAGTTATGTGAGACCTGGATTTAACTGGAGAGAAGTTCCTAAAGAATTATTTAAGTCTGATAGAGATAATAGACAATCTAACTATTTAAGAAGATTAGATTACAAAACTCAATCTATCACTATAGATACAGGCCATAATATGTATTTTCATCCTGTTTTTAATAGAGTTCCTACTATTAGAGAATCAGCAAGGTTACAAAGTTTCCCAGATGATTTTATTTTTGTTGGAAATAAAGGTGAGCAATTTAAGCAAGTTGGAAATGCTGTTCCCCCATTAATGGCTTATGCTATAGCTTGTAGTCTTTTGGAGGTGTTGAAAAATGCAAAATAATAAATTGTTAGATTTGTTTTGTGGATGTGGTGGTTTAAGTTTAGGCTTTGAAAAAGCAGGCTTTGAAATAGTAAAAGCCATTGATTTTAATAAAGCGGCTATTGATACTTATAATTATAATAGAGAAAATAAAAAAGGTGAAGTTTTTGATTTGACAAAAATTGACTCATCATTCTATGAGGGGTTAAATGATATTGTTGGGATCATTGGAGGACCACCATGCCAGGGTTTTAGTACAGCTGGTAAAAGAGGAGAAGATGATATTAGAAATAAACTATATAAAGTTTATTTTGAAATCTTAGAAAAGATAAATCCTATGTTTTTTGTGATTGAAAATGTAACTGGAATTTTGAATTATAAAAAAGGAGCTGTTAAAGATGACATTTTTAAACGATCAAATGATTTAGGCTATAAGATTTTCTATGATACATTAAATGCAGCAGATTATGGGGTTCCACAATTAAGAAAAAGAGTAATTTTTGTTGGAATAAAAGAGATATTTATCAAAGAAAAAGGAGCCTTTATATTTCCTATCCCAAGTAATAACAATAATCACTTATCTGTATATGATGCATTATCAGATTTACCATATGAAACATCTGCTGATCCTAATAAAAAATTTAATTATATTTGTGAACCTCAAAATGAATATCAAAGAATAATGCGAATAAATTCTAAGATGATTTATAATCACAATTCTACTAATCATTCAAAGGAAACTATTGAAACAATTAAATTGGTACCTGAAGGTGGAAGCATAAAAGATTTAACATTAGAACAAAAAGGAAATAGAAATTATAATGCTTTACTGAGAAAAATGAATAGAAATAAACCAGCATTAACTATTGATACCGGACATAGAACATATTTTCATTTTTCTGAACCAAGAATTCCATCTATTAGAGAATCAGCTAGATTACAAAGTTTCCCAGATGACTTTATTTTCATCGGGTCTAAAGTTGAGCAATATAAACAAGTAGGGAATGCTGTGCCACCATTATTAGCATATAAAATTTCAAATAAAATTTTAGAATATTTTAAAGGAGATATATAAAAATGCAACCATATAAAAATAGATATTCTTATATAGAAAATGCTTATATTAAGTATAGAAGTGTCCTTTTAGAAAATGATAAATATAGACCTTGTAAAAGTATAACTAGAGATATATTTTCTACTATTGATAAATTTAGAAATTATTATCTTTTAAATAATAATGTTAATTTAACTGCTAATGATATTTTAAATTGTTTGAATGCTAGGGAATTAAATGATACTACAAATACAAATATTCGAGTCATGAGAGAATTAGGATTACTAATAATAATTTGTAAAAACTCTTATGTTCTGACGGAAGAATTTGTTAATCTAGCTAATAGTAATATGTTGAGTAAAAACTATTTTTTAGATTTTATAAGAAAATGTGACAACATTTCCAATTATTGTATGTTATTTAATACATTAATTTGTACTTTGAGAGAAGGTTATTTGACTGGTAATATAATTTCCTTTCCTGAAAGTATTGATGATTTTAGAAGAGCAGTTCCAAATATAGATGATAGAAACAAGTATTGCAAAATGGTTAATGATATATATGGTTTTCATGGAAGAAATAGAACTATAGATAGTGATTCATATACACCTAATGCTAATTATCGTATTTTGACAGTACTTAAAACCTTAAATTTGATTGAAGATAATGGAACATTTGATAATATGCGTTGTTATAAGTTGACAACTGATGCTTTTTCATTATTAGATACGATTAATCTCAATTTTAAGGTTATGTTTAAAAATAGTTCTGAAATTGAAGCCATTATTGGTGAGATTGACATATGCGATGATGATTCAATAATTTGTGACAATTTTCCCCTTGATCAGGAAAAAATAGTGGATATTAATGAGGTGGACGATGAATTTAATTCAGATGTTGCCGATAAGATTAAAAATAAAAATATTAATAAAAATAATCTATTAAATGATACAGTTGAAAATTCAACATATGTGTATGTAAAAAGAAGAAAGAGATCTTCTGATGTTACTTCTCATACTAGAATTAGAGCAAATGGGATTTGTGATTTATGTGGAAATAAAGCTCCATTTGATGATAAATATGGTGTACCATATTTAGAAACCCATCATTTAGTAACTTTAGCTTCGAATGGACCTGATGCCATTTTTAATACGGTTGCACTTTGTCCTAATTGTCATAGAAAAATGCATAGCTTAGATTTAGTTGATGATAGAGAGTTTTTGAAAAAAGTAATTTATAATTATTTATTAAATGATGAGGAAAAAGAAGCATTAGAGAAATTTGAAAAATTATTTAATATAACTAAATGATATTTGATTGTGTAATATTTAGTGTAAATGTACTACTGTATTAGTTCACTTGTATAAAGATATTAGAAGATTAAGAAATGGCTTTGCTCATATGCAATAAAAAATAAATGATAATATGGAGAATTATATTGAATTAAAAGATGGCACACAAATTTTTGAGAAAGATATAAAAAATATAAGGCTTAAATTTTTCGATGTTTTTGATAAATTTGATGCCTATTTAGCACCATATAATGTGAATTCCACTGTCTGTTAGAAAATAGTTTTTTAATTATATTTTCAAGGAACACTAAAATTTTTTTATTACTGAAGTAATAAAGAAAAAAAGTTTTACAAAAAATCAAAAAAATTGAAAAATGCGAACAAAGTGTGTTCTAATATATATTAGCAAGGCAAAGGCTTTATCTATAGCTTAGTTATGCATTGTTAATTTAGCACCGATTGATAAACGCAATTTCTGTTAATTTGCCACTTCATAAATATATTATATAAAACATTGGAGCCTATATAATAGCACTGAGATTAGTGCATATATAGGCTTTTATTATGTCTAAAAAATGTAAGGTAATGTATTATCAATTCTATACTATATGGTATATAAGATATTAATTATATTATGTGCTTTATTTTACTATTATGCCTAAATCATATTTAACCTCCTTCATATATTAATTGTGAGGAGGTTAAATAATGTATTATCAAGGTCAAATGATGAATCCATCTGGATCGTCATGTGGATGTAAGGATAGCTGTCCTACAGCTATACCCACATCTACACAATGTAATCAAGTAGTTCAAACATGTAATGTTCAAGAGGTGCCTCATTATACTAATTATCATACTCATATAGTTAATAATTGTATTAAAAAGCATATTAATATACCAGTATATTCTCAATCTAGTGAGAATGTATTAATAGATGAATATGTTCAAGGTCAGCCTATATACCAACAACCTGTAATGTTTAATCAAAATATGATTAACCAACAAATGGTATATAGTCCTAATCAATATCAAGGTAATGTAGCAAATGAAGGCTTACAACAACAAATGCCTTATCAAGGCTTTACCGCACCTAATTTTATGAATCCATATTCTAATATGTAATAAAACAAGCTAAATTGATAGCTTGTTTTTTGTTTAAATGGGAAAACATGTCAAAATCTTTAAAGTTTTTGCAAAAACATAAAAACATACATAAAAACATTGATAATGTTGTAATTATATTGTATAGTTAAATTATAAGAGGAGGTTTAAAATATGAAACAAATAAATATAAACGTTGAAGATGAAGTTTTAGAGGAAGCAAGTTCTATATTAAATGATTTTGGAATGGATTGTGAAATGGTTTATAAGGTCCTTTTAAAACGTATAATTAGAGATAGAAATATTTCATTTCTTTTTCCAAAAACTACAGAATCTAATATTCAAGTATCAAATGATTATCATGGTATCTTAAATGCTAACAACATTGAATATGATAAAATGACAAAATCTAGAGCTGTTAGATTGTTTATTAATGAAGGTATTGAGGTTAAGGGTAAGGTTATATTTTCTTCAAAAAACCGTACTGTGGCTAATTATTGGGCTAATCCACCTCTTTATGTATTAGATGTAGATACTAGTTTAATATTAAATGATACTATAAATAAAAAGTTATATCTATTTTTCATTCCTGCCTGTTCGTTTTCTAAATCACAACTTATTACAAGAAGTGATCAGCCTGAATTAATTGATTTACAAATTAGATATAATGATCCTTCTTTTGAAGATAATAGAAGTGGAATGAAATTCTCAAAATATTTAAAGAATACTATTGATTATTAAAAATCATTGTAAATGAGGTGGAAGGTATGATTGATTTTGAAAGTGATTACTATGATTATTTAAAGAAATATAACTATAGTGAAAGTACAAGAGAAAGTTATATTTATTCTATAAAAAGAGTAATGAAAAGGGAAAAAATATGGTCTTGGGAACAATTGGGTGATAAAATTGATTTGCTTTGTGTTCGCTATGATGTTGGAGGAGAAGAACAAGAGTTTGGTAGTAAAAGTGATAGAACAATTATTAATGCATTAAAAAGATATAATGAATATTTTATGACGACAGCACAATATTTAGAGAAAATTGAGAATTTTTTGTTAAAATTAAAACAAGGGATTGGAAAATGTTAGGAGCAATTATAGGAGATATTGTAGGATCTAGATTTGAATGGAATAATTTTAAATCTAAAAATTTTATATTTTTTACAGAAAATAGTCATATAACAGATGACACTATTATGACTATTGCAATTGCTAAGGCCTTATTAACTTGCAAAGCTGATAAAAGTGATTTAAGCGAAAAAGCAATTTATTATATGAGATATTATGGTAAAAAATATTGGAATCATGATTATGGTGGAATGTTTAATGCTTGGTTAAGTTCTGATAATCCTCAACCTTACAACAGTTATGGTAATGGCGCAGCTATGAGAGTAAGTGCCTGTGGTTTTCTAGCTAAATCATTAGAAGAAGCAAAACTTTTATCAAGAAAAGTAACCGAAGTAACCCATAATCATCCTGAGGGAATTAAAGGTGCAGAAGCTACTGCGGTTGCTATATATCTTGCTAGGACAGGCTATAGCATAAATAAAATAAGAGAATATATTCAAGCAAATTATTACCCATTAAATTTCACCTTGGATGAAATAAGAGATACATATAAATTTAATGAAACCTGTCAAGAAAGTGTACCTCAAGCAATAGAAGCATTTTTAGAATCAGAAAGCTTTGAAGATGCCATTAGAAATGCTGTATCAATAGGTGGAGATAGTGATACTATAGCTGCTATTACAGGTGGGATTGCTGAAGCATATTATGGAATTCCTGATGAAATTAAAGAAATAGCAATGACTTATTATTTGGATCAACGTATGAAAAACATTTTATCTGAATTTCAAGATAGAATATAAGAGGTATTACTATAATTTCAAAAATCAAATAAACGGAGCCTAAATGAGAAATGCCCCGAAAATTTGAAAATGATTTACTACAAAAAGGGAGTTTCATTCCCTTTTTGTAGTAAATTGTATATTAATAGAATAACTTTATTTTGTGCACATATTGACGATATGCACAAAAAATGATAAAATTTGGGCACGAGGTGATAATATGCACAAGTTACCAATTAACTATAATTATGATGATGTTGATATTCTAAAAGCATTATCTAAAGCAAATAATAAATTAGGTGAATTAAACGGATTAATTAGACTATTACCGAATCCGCATATTATTTTAAACGCAGTAACTTTAGGTGAAGCAAAAGAGTCAAGTGAAATTGAAAATATTGTTACTACATTTGATGAGATTTTTAAAGAAATTACATTAAAAACAAACAATGTAAATTCAAAAGAGGTAGTAGGCTATAGACAGGCAATTTTATCTGGCTATTCCAATCTTATTAATAATGGATATATTTCTACAAATATGATTGTTGATATACATTCTATAATTGAACCTAATGTTGGTGGTATAAGAAAAATACCTGGAACAGTTATATTAAATACTAAGAAAAAAGAAGTATTACATACTCCACCACAAAGTGAATCTGAAATTAGAGATTATTTAAGTAATCTAGAAAGATATATTAATTATCCGGAATTAGAAAATATTGATCCTATAATTAAAATGGCTATGATTCATTATCAATTTGAATCTATCCATCCATTCCATGATGGAAATGGTAGAACAGGAAGAATATTAAATGTACTATATTTAGTATTAGAGAATAAAATAAGCTTACCTATTTTATATTTAAGTAAATATATAAATCAAACAAAATCTACATATTATGAATGTTTATATAATATGAGACTTGACGATAAATATATCAAAGACTATTTATTATATATGATTAAGGGTGTAGAAGAAATGAGCCAATTTACAATTGACTTTATTGAAAGTTTTAAAAATTCAATGGAAAAAGCTAGCATTTTAATTAAAGAAAAATGTCCTAAAATTCATTCTATGGAATTAATAAACTATCTATTCTATGATTTCTATACTAAGAATGAATATTTAAGAGCCAATTTAAATATATCAAGAAATACAGCATCTAAATATTTGAATGAACTAGTAGAAGCTGGTTTCTTAATTGAAGAAAAAGTAGGAAAAGAAAAAATATATAAGAATGCCTTTTTATATGAATTAATATCAAAATGGTAGATTAGAATGTATTAATAGATGAATATGTTCAAGGTCAGCCTATATATCAACAACCTGTAATGTTTAATCAAAATATGATTAACCAACAAATGATATATAGTCCTAATCAATATCAAGGTAATGTAGCAAATGAAGGCTTACAACAACAAATGCCTTATCAAGGCTTTACAGCACCTAATTTTATGAATCCATATTCTAATATGTAATAAAACAAGCTAAAGTAAGAGCTTGTTTTTTTGTTATGTATAAATTTAAGATTGGGTATATATTTATAAAAAATAGTTCATATTAATATTGAGTAAAACTCAAATTATTTAATGGAGCTATGTCAATGATTAATAAAGAAATCAATAATTTAAAGCATATGCATTCCATGCTAATGAATTTAAAATGGTATCTAAGGATGACATTTTAGGTAAATGGAGTGTATTCTTTTTTTATCCTGCTGATTTTACTTTTGTTTGTCCAATAGAATTAGAGGATTTAGCAGAGAAGTATGAGAAGTTTAAGGAAATTGGATGTTAGATTTATTCTGTGTCAACTGATACTCATTTTGTTCATAAGGCATGGCATGATGCATCTGATAGAATTAAAAAGATTAATTATCCAATGCTTGCAGATCCTACTCATTCAATTTCAAAGGATTTTGAGGTTTTAATTGAAGAGGATGGGATTGCTGAAAGAGGGACATTTATTATTAATCCTAAGGGAAAAATTGTAGGCTATGAGGTCGCAGCTGGAAATGTAGGACGTAATGCTGAGGAATTATTACGTAAGGTACAGGTGTACATCAACATGGTGATCAGGTTTGTCCTGCAAATTGGAAGCCAGGTGCAGAAACACTTAAGCCTAGCTTAGATTTAGTAGGACAATTATAATGGATAAAATCTATGATGTTGTTATTATAGGTGGAGGCTTTGGTCTTGCAACACCTATATATGGAGATTTAACAAATAAGAGTATTAAACGATAATTAGCTTTGGAGGAATAATTGTGGATATTACTAATGATATAAAATATGTAGGAATAGATGATAAAAAAATTAGATTTTTTGAAGGACAGTTTCCAGTTAGTGATGGAATGAAATATAATTCATATTTAATAATGGATGAGAAAATAACTATTATGGATTCTGTAGATTTTGAATTTGCTCAGGAATGGATAAATAAAATAAAAAGCGCTTTGAAGGATAAAACTCCATATTATTTAGTGGTTCAGCATATGGAACCAGATCATTCTGGAAGTATAGTAGAGCTTATTAAGGAATTTCCTAATATAATTATCATATCATCTTCAAAATCATTTGATATGATGAAAAATTATTTTGATCATGATTATATAGAAAATAGAATAGTGATTGAAGATGATGATATTATTTCTTTAGGTAAGCATAAGCTAAGGTTTTTCTCTGCACCAATGGTGCATTGGCCTGAGGTTTTTATTAGCCATGATATTATAGACAATGTTTTATTTTCAGCAGATGCCTTTGGTAAATTTGGAACAGCTAGTGATGAAAGCAATTGGATTGATGAGGCTAGAAGATATTATTTTGGAATCGTAGGTAAATATGGATTACAGGTTGCTAATTTATTAAAAAAGCTATCAGACCTTGATGTTAAAATTATATGCTCTTTACATGGGCCTGTTTTAAAAAATAATATTCAATATTACATAGATACATATAATAAATGGGCTAATTATATATCTGAGGATGATGGGATATTAGTTGCATATACATCAGTATACGGAAACACTAGAAAAGCAGTAGAGATATTAGATAAGGAAATTAATAAATACAATGTTAATTATGAAATAATAAATTTACAAAAGACTGATGTTAGCTACGCTATCGCAAAGGCATTCAAATATAAAAAACTAATAATAGCCACAACAACATATAATGCACATTTGTTTCCACATATGTATAATTTTATTCATCACTTGATACATAGAAATTTTAAAGATAAAATTATTGGTTTAATTGAAAATGGGAGCTGGGCTCCAATGTCAAATAAAATAATTATGGACTTATTTGCAAAAAATAAAATTATTTTTCTAGATAAAAACGTTAGTATAAAATCATCTATTAAGGAAAAAAATATAATAGACATTATAGGATTAGTAGATGAGCTAATCAAATTATAGGAGGAAATATGAAATATATATGTGATGTATGTAATTGGGTTTATGATGAGGAATTAGGAGATCCTGATAATGGAATTGCCCCAGGCACAAAATTTGAGAATTTACCTGATGATTATGAATGTCCATTATGTCATGTTGGAAAAGATGAATTTTCTAAATTAGATTAGAATAATTATAATAATAAAAAAGCAAACCTTTGATGGTTTGCTTTTGTTTTATTTCTTTATAAATGATAATCCGATAGAACCTGGACCAGTATGTGTACCAATGATTATAGACATTTTCTTAATCTTAACATCTACGTTTGGATTTATTGATTTGAATTTAGCTGCTAAGGATTCTGCAAATTCCTTGTTGTTACATTCTGTAATATAAACGATTGGCTCATTCATGTCAGCTAATTCCTTATATACATCAGCCATGTGAATCATGGCTCTTTTGCTACCCATTTTCTTATCATAGTTTTCTAGCTTACCGTTTGGTAATACCTTTATCATTGGCTTAATATTTAGCATTGAACCAATGATTGCAGAGGTAGAAGAAATTCTACCACCACGCTTAAGATGAGTTAAGCTTTCTACATATGCGATTGTATGTAGCTTTTTAACTAATTCATTTAGCTTTTCTTGGACTTGAAGAATATCTAGTCCTTCGCTTTTATATTGGCAAGCCTTGTGTAATAAAATTCCCTCAGCACCAGTTGCGTTTAAGCTATCTACTGGTATTAAATCTACAGTAGGATATTTTTCTTTTAATGATTTAGCTGCAACACAAGCTGACTCATATGTTCCAGATAACCCACTAGATAATGAGATAAGTAAAATAGAGTTGCCACCTTCTAGATAAGGACTAAAAAACTCCTCATATTGAAAAGGTGTAATTTGAGATGTTTTAGAGAATTTACCTTGAGCAAGTGCGTCATAGAAGCTTACCATTTCCTCGTCAGTATTTGTTCCTGATACAAATCCATTTTCCTCTCCTAATGTGTACTGCATTGGTATAAAATTAATATTATATTTTTTTATAAATTCTAAATCTAGGTCTGCAGAGCCATCTGCAAATATTAAAAAATCTTTCATATATATAGATCTCCTTGCTTTTTGACATTTATTTATATAAATGCTATTATACAAATATGACATTTGTCATTTATGTATTATATCAATATTTGTTTTTTATACAATGTTAATTAATACTCAAATGACAAAACAGGAGGTTTTGTAATGGATAAGACTAGAGGATTAATTAAATATAGAATGGAAACAAATTTAATTGTTATTGAAAGCTTAAAGGAATCATTATTAAAGCTTATAGCTGAAAAGCCTTATGATAAGATAACTATTATGGAGCTTTGTCAAAAGGCTGGTGTTTCTAGAATGGGCTTTTATGGTAATTTTAAGACTAAACATGATATTATTAAGAAAATTGTTTTGGATATTAACATGGAGCTAGTAGATAAGCTTGGTAGTCCATTTAGAAATTCAACTGATAGTAATTGGTATTATAAGGTTATAGAGTTCGTTAAGGAAAAATCACCAGAGCTTTTATTGCTGTTTGATGCTGGCTTTTTTTATGAATATTTAGATATGATGAATAAGATAGTTTTAAGAGATAGTGATTTACCAAGTGAATCAAAATATAAAAGAATAGTATGGAGTGGTGGTATAATTAATGCCATTACATATTGGTTAACAACTGGCATGAAGGAAAGTGTTGAGGATATGACTAATTATTTAAGTGATAATCTTAAATGCTGGAGCTTTGATTAGGTATTGATTAGTTAGTAAAAAAAGAATAAAATAAATTATAATAATTTATAAGGGAGTGATATCGATGGATAGAATAGCTAGCTTTGAGGTTAATCATTTAACGCTTATGCCGGGCTTATATGTTTCTAGAATAGATGAAATGGATGGGTTTTATTTTACAACCTTTGATTTAAGATTTACTAGACCTAATTTTGAGCCTGTAATGGATACTAGTGTATGCCATACGATAGAGCATTTAGGCGCTACTTATTTTAGAAGCAATCATAAGGACATCACTATGTATTTTGGTCCGATGGGATGTAGGACAGGCTTTTATTTAATATTAAAGGGTAATTTATCTAGTGATGATATTAAGGATTATGTAAGAAATTGCATGAGATTTATTGTAGTGTTTGAGGGTAAGATTCCCGGACAATCTGCGATAGAATGTGGGAATTATTTAGATTTAAATTTAGATATGGCTAAATATTATGCAAGAAAATATTTAGAGATTTTGGGAGATTAATTATGAAGATAAATGACATTTTAGCTAAGAAAAGAACATTATCATTTGAGGTGTTTCCACCTAAGAAGAATGATGAGAATTGTGATAAGCTTTTAAGAACTATTGATGAGCTTAAGGAATTAAATCCTGATTTTATAAGTGTTACATATGGTGCGTTAGGATCTAATAGTAAAAACACATCAAGAATTGCAGGATATATTAAAAATGAGGCTGGTATTGAGCCTCTTGCACATATTACAGCTGGTCCATCATCATATGAGGATATTGATAGATTATTAGAGGAATATAAATCATTAAATATTGAAAATGTATTAGCCTTAAGAGGCGATAAGCCGGTTGATGCTGATATTGAATATTGCAAGTATTTTAAGCATGCGACTGACTTACAGGAATATATGAAGGGTAAGGGCTTTAATATAGCTGCTGCCTGTTATCCTGAGGGCCATCAGGAATGTGATAGCCTTTATGAGGATTTAAAGTATATGAAGATGAAGGAGGATTTAGGTGCTACATTCTTTATCACTCAGGTATTTTATGATAATTCTTATTATTATCGTTTAGTAAATGAGGCAAGAAGAATTGGTATTAAATCACCAATTATTCCTGGTATTATGCCGTATGCTAGAAATAGTAATTTAAAGAAGGTTCAAAAGATGTGTGGTAGTACAATACCACTAGATTTTAGAAATATGGTAGAAAGATATAAGGATAATCCAGTTTTATTAGAGGAGATTGGATTTAATTACGCAGCATACCAAATTATTGATTTAATCGCGAAGGGTGCACCTGGTGTGCATTTATATACAATGAATAATGCAAGAGTAGCTAAGGAAGTTTGTAAGAGGATAGAAAATGTCATTAAGGAATTATTCAAGGCTTAAGGATATTGTTTATTATTATTTAGGCTATAAGAATATTAATAGAGATGATAATATTGATAAGCTTATAGATGAATCCTTAGAGGAATTAGAGGATATAGCTAGATTTAAAGCATTATTTGTTGAATATGATTATGTTTTAGATTTTTTAAATAAGGAACCGTATTTAGAATTTTTAAAGGGTGCTACAAAATACTATATTGTAGCCTATACATTAGGTATTGATGTAGATAAGAAAATTAAAATGCTTGGTGTTACTGATACAGTTAGAATGCTAGTAATGGATTCATGTGCTAGTGCTTATTTAGAAAATGAGGCAAATGAGTTTGATAAGAGCCTAGGTGATGATTTAAGCTATCGCTTTGCAATAGGCTATCAGGGGACTAGCCTTTCTGATTTAGCTCAAGCTAAAAAGCTTTTAAGGCTTGATAAGATTGGAATAGAATTGCTAGATTCTAATTTAATGATTCCACAAAAATCTATGATTGGAATAATAGCTAATAATGGTAATAAAAAATTATCATGTGGTAAATGTGTATTATTAGATAAATGTGGATTTATAAGGGAGAAGAAAAGATGCTACGATTAGGTAAAAATATAATGCTATTTGATGGTGGCTTTGGTAGTGAAATTGAGGCTAAGGGCTTAGGCGGATTTGTACCAGAGGAATTAAATATTACTCATAGTGATGCAATTAAGGAAATTCATTTAAGCTATAATGCTTCTGATTTTGCTAGCACAAATACATTTGGATTAAATAGAATTAAATATCATGGTAATTATTCAATTAAGGAGCTAGCATATGCTGCAATTAATAATGCTAGGATATCAAACAAATTAGTATTCTTTGATATGGGTCCTACTGGTATGATGCTGGAGCCACTTGGAAGATTAACATTTGATGAGGCGTATGAGGCATTTAAGGAATTAGTTGATATTACTAAGGATTTAGTAGACGGATATATATTAGAGACATTCTCTGATTTATATGAGCTTAAGGCTGCAGTGCTTGCCGTTAAGGAAAACTGTGATAAGAAGGTTTTCGCCTCTATGACATTTGATTCAAGCTGTCGTACATTAACAGGCTCAACACCTGAGATCATGGTTAATACGCTTGAGGGCTTAGGTGTAGATGCATTAGGTGTAAATTGCTCACTTGGACCTAAGGAGCTTTATGAGGTTATAGATAGAATATTAAAGTGTACTCATACACCAGTAATTATTCAGCCTAATAGAGGATTACCTAAAATTAAAAATGGTAAGACTGCATATGATTTAGAATTTGATGAATTTGATGAATATATTAAAAAATATATTGATATGGGTGTAAGCATCATCGGTGGATGCTGTGGCACTAATCCTTCATTTATTGAAGGTATTTCTAAGTACAAGGGCTTAGCTGTTAAGGAATTAAATAATGATTATCAAACATTAATAAATTCAGCTAGCACGCTTGTCAATTTGGAAAATGTTAAAATCTGTGGTGAAAGATTAAACCCAACTGGTAAGAAGAAGCTTAAGGAAGCATTATTAAATGAGAATTATGATTACCTAGTAAATGAAGCAATTAAGCAAATGGAAAATGGGGCAGATTTATTAGATTTAAATGTTGGTGTCCCTAAAATAGATGAGGCAAGGGTAATGCTTAATGCTATTAAGAGAATCCAAGAATATGTAGATTTACCATTACAGCTAGATTCATCTAAAAAGGAAGCATTAGAAATTGGTGCTAGATATTATAATGGTGTTCCACTAATTAATAGTGTTAATGGTGAGGATGCTGTTATGGATAGGATTTTCCCTATTGCTAAAAAGTATGGAGCTGTTGTATTAGGATTAACATTAGATGAAAACGGGGTTCCTAAAACAGCTAATGAAAGATATGAAATTGCTAAAAAAATAATTTCTAAGGCTCAAGAGTATGGCATTAGAAAAGAAAGAATTATTATTGATACATTAACCCTTACTGCATCAGCAGAGCAGGCATTAGTTAAGGAAACACTAGATGCTTTAAGAATGGTTAAATCATTAGGTGTTAAAACAGCATTAGGTGTTTCAAATGTTTCATTTGGATTACCTAATAGAGGACTATTAAATAAAACATTCCTAACTCTTGCGATGGCTAATGGCTTAAATATGCCTATTATGAATCCAATGGATAACGAGATGGTTAATGCCATTAAGGCATATAATGTATTATTAAACATTGATAAGAATTCTGAATGCTATATAGAGGAATTCCAAAATGTTGAAAATAAGGTAGTAGCAAGTACTTCAGAAATGACCTTATACGATGCTGTAAGAAAGGGATTAAAGAATGAGGTTAATAGCCTAGTAATTAAGGAATTAGAAACAAATGATCCAATGCTTGTAATAAATGAAATATTAATTAAAGCATTAAACGAGGTTGGCTCATTATATGACAAGGGTAAGCTATTCCTACCTCAATTAATTACATCTGCTGAGGCAGCCAAGGAGGCATTTAAGGTTATTAGTGATAAATTCCCTAAGAACAATGTAGATAATGGAACTATTATCATGGCTACTGTAAAGGGCGATGTTCATGATATTGGTAAAAACATAGTTAAGGTAGTATTAGAATCCTATGGCTATAATTGCATTGATTTAGGAAAGGATACACCTATTGATGTGATAGTAGATGCTTATAATAAATATAAGCCTGATGCAATTGGCTTATCAGCCCTAATGACTACAACAGTATTAAGTATGGAGGAAACTATCAAGGCCTTAAGAGCTGTAGATTGTAAATGCCCAATATTTGTTGGTGGAGCAGTTTTAACAGCTGATATTGCAAATGAAATAGGAGCTGATTATTATTCTAAGGATGCCTTAGAATTTGTAAATAAGCTTAAGGAATTAAAAGCGTAGAAATACGCTTTTTCTATTTTTATTTCGCAATTGTAAATTAAAAATAATCATTCCCTTAATGTTTACAATTTAGGTCAAAAATGATATAATTTTTTATAAGAAATTCGATTCGCTACATAAATGGAAAAAATATACTATGTCTAAATAGAATAGATATGATATTAAATGAATGGGATTTTTAATAATTGCTTATAAATCAAATAAAGGAGAAATGATATAATGAAAAAATTTCAGGTTATCACAGATTCTACATCAGATGTAGAAAAGCCACTAAGAGATGAGCTAGGTCTAGATTATGCTCATATGACGGTTGCTTTAAATGAAAAGGAATATAAGGCTTGTCTAGATTGGAGTGGCATTAGCGCTAAGGAATTTTATGACGCTATGAGAGCTGGTGCTTCAACAAGAACAGTACTAGTTCAAAACGGAACATTCCATGAGGTGTTTGAAAAATACCTAAGCCAAGGCTTAGATGTATTATACATTGCATGTTCAACAAAGCTATCAGGCTCAATTAATAATGCAATGATTGTCGCTGATGAATTAAAGGAGAAATATCCTAAAAATAAGATTCTATGCTTAGACTCATTAAGAAGTAACTATGCTGAGGGTATGATTGCCTTAACTGCATGTAAGATGGCAAACGAAGGTAAAAGCATTGAAGAGACATTTGCATTCCTAGAGGAAGAAAAGCTTAAATATCAAGCATACGGCTCAGTAGGCTCATTACACTGGCTAAAGAGAGCTGGTAGAATTAAAGCATCTGCGGCGTTCTTTGGAAATCTACTTGGAGTTAAGCCAGTAATTGTTGAGGATGCTAAGGGTAATAATTATGCATTTAAAAAGGTGAAGGGACGCAAGTCATCCTTAGATGAGGTTATTAACTGTGTTAAGGAAAATATCCATCCAAATTCACCAATCTTTATTGAGCATGCAGATTGTCCAAATGATGCTGAATATATGAAGGAAGCTTTAAAGGATATATCAAAGGATATCCATATTAGCTACCTAGGACCTATCATTGGTTCGGCTATTGGACCTGATTCATTTACTATTAATTTTTATGGAAAAAAGGTAACTTTGGCAAGCGAAGATTAAAAGAAATCCCCTTGATTTAAAATCGAGGGGTATTTTTCATTAGATTTTTAACATTTTTAAAAACAAAAATCGAAAAAAATTGATTTTTTTGACATAAATTTCGAAAAAAATATATTTTTTTAAAATATTTGTTGACAAAATTCGACAAAAAAGTTAAAATAAATTGGTTTTATTTTTTTTAGAATTTTTTTGGGGGAGAATTTCATGAAAAAGGGAGTTATTATCGGTGGTATTGTCAGTGCCGTTAGTATAGCTGCAATTACGGTTGCAGTTACTTGCAGTGTTGCCAGTAATCAAAAGCAGCAAGCTTCTTTGAATCCACAGGATCAACAGGTTGTCTCTAATCACGAGCACATGTATGTTGCAAATGTAATTGCACCTACTTGTGAGTCAAAGGGATATACTGAATTTGTTTGTTCATGTGGTGATTCTTACAAGCAAGATTATGTTGACGCTTTAGGTCATACATATGGCGAGTGGGAAGTGGTTTTAGAATCTACTGATACTCAAGATGGCTTACAAAAGAAGTCTTGTGTTTCATGTGGAGATGAAATTACAGAAGCAATTGCAAAAAAGGAAAACTCTAATGTTCCATCAACTGATGAGCCAGCTGTTGATGAACCAGTAGTTGACGAACCAGTAGTCGATGAACCAGTAGTCGATGAACCAGTAGTCGATGAACCAGTAGTTGACGAACCAGTAGTTGACGAACCAGTAGTTGACGAACCAGTAGTTGA
>SVAZ01000003.1:0-12891 GCA_015059145.1 Erysipelotrichaceae bacterium | reverse complement strand
GATGAACCAGTAGTCGATGAACCAGTAGTTGACGAACCAGTAGTTGACGAACCAGTAGTTGACGAACCAGTAGTTGATGAACCAGTAGTTGACGAACCAGTAGTTGATGAACCAGTAGTTGACAAACCAGTAGTTGACGAACCAGTAGTTGATGAACCAGTAGTTGATGAACCAGCTGTTGACGAACCAGCTGTTGATGAAAATGAGTGTCCTAAAAAACCTCATCATAAGCATCGTCATCACAAACCTCATCATAAGCATCATAAGCATCATGCTCATATGCATCACATCCGTAAGGAAGTTTGTAAGCATATTCATGAAGAGCTTAACAAGCATGCTGATGATTTAAAGGATCTTGCTACTGAAATGCATAAGCAAGCTATTGGAATTATTGCAAAGTTTTTCTAATAAAGAATTAAGGTCTCTAGTTTCTAGAGCCTTTTTTTTGTTCAAAAAATGAGAATATTCGCATATGCTTATTTAGGTGATATTATCAAAGCATATATAGATGGAATTAATATTTCGTATAATTGTGTAGGCGAGGGACTGCCTATTGTTTTATTGCATGGATGGGGTGCTAATAAAAATACATTTAATGCATTATCTAATTACTTAAGTGATAGGTTTAAGGTTTACAGTATTGATTTACCAGGGTTTGGTGAAACTGAAATTGGTCTTCCCTTTAATGTTTATGAGGTTAGTGATATTGTTAAGCATTTTTGTGATTCTTTAAATATAGATAATCCAATATTGCTAGGTCATTCGTATGGCGGAAGAATAGCTATTATTTACGCATCTAAATATAAGGTTAATAGGCTTGTATTAGTTTCGGCTGCTGGAATTAGAGAGCCTTTAAATCTTAATAAGCAAATTAGAATTAAGCTTTATAAACTATTAAAGAAGCATCATATTAATTTTAAAATGGGATCTAAGGATTATGTTGATGCGGATAATGTAAAAAGAAAAATGCTAGTGGATGCGGTTAATTCTGATTTGACAATTGAAATGAATAAAATAGAAGCAGATACATTATTGATTTATGGTAAGAATGATAAAACAACTCCTATTGATTTAGGTAAAAAGATTGAGGCTAATATTAAAAATAGTGCTTTAGTTACTATTGATGATGCAGAGCATTTTCCTTATTTAGATCAGCCGACAATATTTAAGCTTATATTAGATAGCTTTTTGGTGGGTGCATAGATTGGTTTATTTTTTAATTGCTTATAGTATTATTAAGCTTTATTTGATTTTAGATATTTATCAGCAGTCACATTATCATATAAGAGATTATTTCAAATTCTTTATAAATAATTTTGTATTTAATGATGCTTGTGTATTAATTGCAGGTATTTTGGGTGCGTATTCAGATAATATATGGTTAATAATTTTTAGTGGCTCTTATTTGATTTTATATTGCTTATTTTATTTTCAGCTTAAGGTTAAACTAGTATTTAGTAAGAGAATAATTAAATTAATTTCTTTAAGCATTTTATATATAATTGCTGTTAGCTTTATTCCATATGCTAATCCTTATTTATTATTGCTTATTGAATTTAGTATTGTTCCAATCTTATATTTAGAAGGATTAGTCTCAAATTTAATAAATAGAAAATATATAATATCGGCTAAGGATAAACTTGATAAGTATAAGGGTATTAAGGTTGTTATTACAGGATCTTATGGAAAGACCTCTACAAAGCTATTATTTAATCAGCTATTAAATGTATATCATAGCAGTATTCAAACACCTAAAAGCTATAATACGCCTTTAGGTATATCTAAATTTATTAATAATGAATATATAGATATGTATAGATATTTAGTATTAGAGTATGGTGCTTCACAAAAAAATGATATTAAAAGGCTTTTAGATATTTCAAAGCCTGATGTAGCTATAGTTACTGAAATTGGGTTTATGCATATGAATAGCTTTAAAACTATCGAAAATGTTATAGAAGAAAAGATGCTTATTACTAAGAATGCAAGTGTTGTTATTTTAAATTATGATAATGATTATATAAGAAATTATCCTTTAAAGCATAGCTGTATTTTATCCTATGGATTTTTCCATGGTGATTATAATGCTAGAAATATTAATGGAGGAGCATTTGATTTATATTATAAAAATGAATTTGTAATTAGGCTTGAGAGTAATCTAGTAGGTAAGCATCAAATTCTTAATTTACTTGCAGGATTAAGCTATGCACATTATAAAGGATTTAATTTAGAAAGGCTTAAAAATGCTGTTAAGCTTTTTAAGGTTGAGGCTAATAGATTAGAGCTAAAGAAATATGGAAATAGGCATGTATTAGATGATTCCTTTAATTCAAATTTAAAGGGCTTCGTTGAAGCCTTAAGGGTTTTAGGGGAATATAAATGTAAAAGAATATTGATTACACCAGGTATAGTAGAGCTTGGAAAATATCAAAATGAAATTTATAATGAGCTAGCTTTACATATAGCCAAAAATGTAGATGTCGCTATATTAGTCGGATACAAAGAATGTAAAAGCTTATATGAGAAGCTGAAAAAATATAATATGGAGCTTTATGTTGCTCAAAGCTTTATAGAGGGGTATTCATTATATTTATCGATTATTAAAGGGCTAGATAGTAGTGCCCTTTTAATAGAAAATGACTTACCTGATATTTATAAAAGGGGATTGAAATTTTGAAAATAGGTATTTTGTTTGGTGGTAATTCCTTGGAGCATGAAATATCAATAGTCTCTGCTTATAGCTTACAAAAGAAGCTGTCAGATGCTTATGAAATTGAAATGCTATATATAGATTTAAATAATAATCTTTTTAATGCTAATAGGGTAAGCCTTAAGAATTTTAAAGATAATAATTTAAAAAAGCTTAAAAGGGTTAGATTTAGTCAGGGTGGATTTAATAAGACTAAATTAGATTGTATGCTGCTAGCTCTTCACGGAGAAAATGGTGAGGATGGTGTTGGAGCGTCCTTATGTAGATTTTATAATATTGCGTTTGTTGGAAGTGATTGCTTTGCATCAAGCATCGCAATAGATAAGTATAAATCGTATAGATATTTATCTAGATATAAGGTGCCTATGATTAATACAAGGCTATATAAATGTGATGATTATGTGGATAAGGTAGAAATTACAAAATTCCCAATTATTATAAAGCCTTTAAATGGTGGGTCATCCATTGGTATAGCAGTTTGTAAAAATAAAGAGGAATTTGATAGTAAAATAAGAGACGTATTTCAAATTAGTAAGGAGGTTATTATTCAGCCTTACCTTGATAATATATTAGAGTATAATTTAGCATTATATGAGAATGGATATTCAAAGCTTGAAAGAATAGATAAGAAGGATGAAATTTTTTCTTTCGATAATAAATACAATGAATCGTTTAAGCTTATGCATCAATCAATAGATGATGATTATCTGATTGACGAGTTTAAGACTATTGCTAGAAGGGTATATGATTTACTAGGCTGCAGCGGAATTATTAGAATCGATTTCTTTTTGATTGATAACAAGATTTATGTCAATGAGGTAAATATACTTCCTGGCGGCTTGGCAATGTATTTATTTGATGATTTTAAAAGTGTTATTCATGAATGCATTATCGAGGCAATAAGGAAAAGAAGACCAGTATATACTAAAGGGAATTTCCTATCTAAATGTAGAATTAATAAATGATTAATAATTGATAGAAATATGATTTTATGATAAAATAATTTCTAAGGAGTGATTTATCATGAAATATGTTCAGGCAAGCAAGCTTCAAAGATTTTTAACATTTTTTATTGATTTTATTAGCATATCAATTTTAGTTAGTCTATGCTCTAGTGCTATATATGCAATTACAGGATATGATAGTAGTATATTAGAGGAATTATCTACTAGATTAACTAATGAGCTTTATAATTATCTATCAGGTGCGGAAAATTATGAAACATTACAAAGCATATTCATGCAATATTTTAGGTATTCATTGTTGGATTCGCTAATAGATGGAGGCTTATACTTATTCTTTGTAGTTATTATATTCGTAGTAATACCGATGTTTTGGAAGTGTCAAACAATTGGTAGATGTCTAATGAAAACTAAGGCTGTTGATAAGAGTGGAAGTGAAATGACTAAAAAGCAAATCTTATTAAGAGAGCTTGTTGGTACTTATTTAATATATGTATTATTTGGTGGAATAGTTGCTATTATATCTGCAGCATTTGTGCTTTCGGCTAAGGGTAAATCATTAGTAGATCAATTAAGTGGTACAGATCTAAAGTCAATTAAGGAAAGTGATTTAGTGGTTGAAAGAGAATTATCCTCAGAGGATGAGAAGGCTGAAGTATTTATGCAGGATGATGAGGATGAATATATTGATGCTAAATTCAAGGAAGTAAAAAAAACTAGGGATAATGATAAATTTGATATAGACGATGATGATTATAAGGTAATCTAGGTGAATTATGAAAAGATTTACAATTTTAATGAATTACTTTGATGATTCTAAAATGGTTATAGATGTCTTTAAATCATTAGTTGGAAATAGATTAGAAGTAAAAGAGGATGAAAAGTATTTAATATTTGATTATGAATTTGATAATATCGATGACATAAATAATTTATTTCTTTCCTTAGGCGCTGAATTGATGGTTAATATTATTGGCTATACCTCATCATATGAAGATAGATTAAAAGAGGAAAAGGAAGTGGCACTTGAGCTTATAGAGTCTTTAACATCTGGAATGTATGATATAAAGAGTGCATTACTTTCATTAGATGAAATTAAAAATAAGAGTAGAATTTTAGAGCTTATTTTAGAATCATCTGGAATTGATGCAGAGTTTATTAGAAGCTTTTCAGAAAATAATTTGAATGTATCACAGGCAAGTAAAAATATGTTTATTCATAGAAATACTATGAATTATAAAATTGAAAAGCTTTATGAGCTTTCAGGCTTTGACTTAAAAAGCTTTATAGATGCTTATATACTTTATACCTTGGCAAAATAATGGCTCTTATTGAGCCTTTTTTTGTGCATTTTGCACATAGAATAATAATGCTTAGAGGGATATAATAATAGTAGATTTATTTATGGAGGAATTTATAATATGGCAACATTAGATTTAGTAAATGTAAATAAAATCTATCCTAACGGTGTACAAGCTGTATTCGATTTTAATTTACATGTAGATCACAAGGAGTTTATTATTTTCGTAGGACCTTCTGGATGTGGTAAGTCTACTACATTACGTATGATTGCAGGTCTTGAGGATATTTCTTCAGGTGATTTCTTTATTGATGATGAAAGAATGAACAACGTTAACCCTAAGGACCGTGGTATTGCGATGGTATTCCAATCTTACGCATTATATCCACATATGACTGTTTTCAATAACATGGCATTCGGTTTACAATTACGTCGTGTTCCTAGAGAGGAAATTGCAAGACGTGTTGCAGAGGCTGCAAAGATTTTAGGTCTTGAGGCTTTCTTAAATCGTTTCCCTCGTCAATTATCAGGTGGTCAATGTCAACGTGTTGCATTAGGACGTGCTATCGTTCAAAATGCTAAGGTATTCTTACTAGACGAACCACTATCTAACCTAGATGCTAAGCTACGTGTAACAATGCGTGGTGAGTTAACTAAGCTACATAAGAATTTAGGTTGTACAACTATTTACGTAACACATGACCAAATTGAGGCTATGACAATGGCTGATAGAATCGTAGTTATGAGAGATGGTCGTATCCAACAATGTGGTACTCCAAAGGAAATTTACGATGCACCAGCTAACGTATTCGTAGGTGGATTCATTGGTACACCTCCAATGAACTTTATTCATGGTACATTAAAGGATAATGGTCAATTCGTATCTTCTAAGGGTAACTACACTATCCGTATTCCTGAAGGCAAGCTAACTGCTGCTAGAGAGCAAGGATATGAAAATAGAGAAATTATCTTAGGTATTCGTCCTGAGGATATTTCTGACCAAGAAATTATGTTTAAGGCACATCCTGAAGCAGTAGTAGATATTACTGTTGAAATTTCAGAGTTATTAGGTGCTGAAACAAATATCTATACTTCAGTTGATGGTGATGCTATTATTGCTTCAGTTACAGCTAGAGATGATTTAGCTCCTGGTCAACCATTAAAGCTAGCATTCGATATGAATCATTGTCATTTATTCGATATTGATACTGAATTAGCTATTAAGTAATAAAATTAGAGGAACTTAGGTTCCTCTTTTTTGCGTAAAAAAAAGGTCCGAAGACCTTAATCATTATTTGGACAACTAACATCAAACATATCATCAATCATTTGATGAATTAGCTCAGCATAGCGATTGCTAGCTAAGGTATAATGCATTTCCTTACCGATTTTTTTAGATTCGATAATTTTTTGCTGTTTTAAAAGCTTTAGATGATGTGATACAGCAGGAGAGGACATTCCTATCGCAATAGCAATATCGCTAACGCATTCAGTAGTATGACATAATAGCCATAAAATTCTTAATCTAGTTGGATCTGATAATGTAGATAATATATCAGTAATTTGCTCAGCCTGTTGATAATTTGGAAGCTTTTTAGCTAAAGCCTCAAGATTAGTTGAATGCTCATGATATTTCTGCATCTTATCACCTCACTAGTAGTATTATAGCATATAATTTTGGGAATTTATGTAATTTATAATTAAATTATTTATTTTTATTATTAAACTTTGTATAATATATCTATTAGATATATAGGATGGTGATGGTGTGTTAAAGTTAAACGAAATCAAAAAGAATTATTATGTTGCTGACACCACTGTAGAGGCTTTAAAGGGAATAAAGCTTAATTTTAGAAAAAATGAATTTGTTTCTATTTTAGGACCTTCTGGTTGTGGTAAAACAACACTATTAAATATCATTGGTGGTCTTGATAAATATACTAGTGGAGACTTGTATATTAATGGACGTAGTACAAAAGAATATAAGGATAGAGATTGGGATGTTTATAGAAATCATCGTATTGGCTTTATATTCCAAAGCTATAATTTAATTCCACATCAAACTGTGTTAGGAAATGTTGAACTAGCATTAACTATTTCAGGCATTTCAAAAGCGGAAAGAATTGAAAAAGCTAAGAAAGCTTTAGATAGAGTTGGTCTTGAAAATCAATATTATAAAAAGCCTAATCAATTATCAGGTGGTCAATGTCAAAGAGTTGCGATTGCACGTGCATTAGTTAACGAGCCAGAAATTTTACTTGCCGATGAGCCAACTGGTGCACTTGATACTGTAACAAGTGTACAGATTATGGATTTAATAAAGGAGATTGCTCAAGAAAGATTAGTTATTATGGTTACTCATAATCCTGAGCTGGCTGTGGAATACTCAACTCGTATTGTTAGATTGTTAGATGGAGAGGTAATAGAGGATTCTAATCCGTTTAGTGATGAGGATGAGGCTTTAGAGGTTCAAAGCATTCACAGAGCCTTAGAAGAGGAACAAAAGGCTTTATTAGCTTCAAGTGATGGTGCTAAAAAGGTAAAGAAAAAGGAAAAGGCAAAAATGTCTTTCTGGACAGCATTTAAGCTTTCGGCTAGAAATCTTTGGAGTAAAGCTGGTAGAACTATAATGACATGCTTTGCTGGATCTATTGGTATTATTGGTGTATCTGCAGTATTAGCTGTATCTACAGGTGTAAAGGGATATATCGCGGATATGCAGGATGATATGCTATCAGGTAACCCTATTACAATTACTGAGAATGGTTATGATTTATCAAGCATGATGGATGCTGCTAATACAGCTGCTGAAAAGGACCCACTTGGAATTATTGAGGGTGCAGTTAATGTTAACTCAATGATTAAGTATTTAGCAAAAACTCAGGATGCGGTTCAATCAATATTAAAGACAAATGATTTAAATGATAATTACATTAATTTCGTTAAGAATATGCCAAAGGAATATTATTCCTCAATGAGCTTTGGCTATGGTATTGATGTTTCAAATAATGTTTATACTGATTTCTATGTTAATAAGGAAATGGAAGGTAATGAATATAAATATCATAAGAATTTATCTATAGGTGCATTAATTTCTACATATTCAGCTGTCTTACAAAAGACAGAATATAAGCAATTTGTAACATATGTTTCGCAATTAACATCAGGCTTCTCACAAATACCTGGTGATGAAGGCTATGTGCTTGAGCAATATGATGTTTTAGCAGGCTCTTATCCAAAGAATAAAAATGAAATAATTTTAGTAGTAGATCAAAATCAAGCATTAACTGATTTATTATTAGCTCAATTTGGTTATTATACTCAAGAGGAATTCCTTGATATTGCATTAAGCACTGAGGATGATAGTATTAAAATTAAGGATAGATTTACTTATGAGGAATTATTAGATAAGACATTTACTTATTATAATAATGATACTGTATATACTAAATATTCTGATAGTGATATGACTATGGATTTCTCATCATGGCCACCTAAGCAAGTAGCATCATCTGAATATTATGATTGTGAATATAAATACAATCCATATTCAGATAATTTTGAAGGTGGAGAGGAGCTTAAGGTTGTAGGTATTCTAAAGCTAAAGGAAAATAGATCCTATGGCTGCCTAGCAACTGGTGCCTATTATACAAGTGATTTAACAGATTATATGCTAGAGGCTAATAAGGATTCTGAATTCAATAAATATGTTGAGAGTCAGCCTGGTGAGGTTATCAAGAGTGAAATTGAATATAAGATGACTGAAGAAGGTAATACGGATATTACAAGCTTGGATATAGATGGCTTAATTTATTACGTTGATTACTGGTATAAGAATGATGAGGGTGCTTATGAAATTTATAGTAATACTGATCCAGTAGCTATGTCATCTGGTAGAGGTGGATCTATGTCATTAGTAGGTACATTAGATCAAACAACTCTAATAATGAGCTTTCTTCAGAGTGAAAATAGTGAATCAACATCTATAGCTAAAAACATTACATTAAGAAATGTTGCTGGTAACGATACTCCAAATAGTATTAAGATCTATCCATTAGACTTTGATCAAAAGTATATGGTAACAGATTATTTAGATTTATGGAATGATACTGATGCTACTATTAATGATTCAAATGGTAATGTAATTGAAAATAGAACTGAGGTAGTTTATACAGATACTGTAGGCTTAATTATTGGTATGGTAAATACATTAATTGATATTATTACATATGCTTTAGTTTCATTTACTGCATTATCGTTAGTGGTATCATGTGTAATGATTGCAATTATTACTTATGTATCAGTAATGGAAAGAATTAAAGAAATTGGTGTTATCAGATCACTTGGTGGACGTAAGAAGGATGTATCTCATTTATTTAATGCTGAAACATTTATTATTGGTGGTGCATCTGGTGTAGTTGGTATAGTAGTTACATATTTATTATCACTATTCCTTAATTTATTGGTAAATGGATTATCTGATGGAATGGTTAAGACAATTGCTAGATTAACTCCTTTAACAGCGATTATAATGATTTGTGTTAGTATTCTATTAACATGTATTTCAGGATTAATTCCTGCACGCTCTGCAGCTAAGAAGGATCCTGTTGTTGCTTTAAGAACTGAATAATTATATAAAGACCCTTAGGGGTCTTTTTGATTTTGTTGAAATTAATAAGCTGTTGTGATAAAATTTAATAGGAAAAAGGGTGGTATTTATGAAAACTATTTTAGTTACAGGTGGAGCTGGTTATATAGGCTCACATACTTGTGTAGAATTATTAAATGAAAATTATAATGTTATCGTTGTAGATAATTTATGTAATTCTTGTGAGGAATCATTGAAGAGAGTTGAAAGAATCACAGGAAAGAATATTAAGTTTTATAAAATTGATTGCTGTAAAAAAAGATTACTAGAAAAGGTGTTTGTAGAAAATAAGATTGATGCGATTATTCACTTTGCTGGCTTAAAGGCTGTAGGTGAATCTGTAAAAATGCCTTTAGAGTATTATCAAAATAATTTAATTTCAACATTAAATATTATTGACCTTATGCGTAAGCATGATGTTAAGAGCTTAGTATTCTCATCATCAGCTACTGTTTATGGTGATCCAAAATCAGTACCTATTTATGAGGATTTTGATTTAAAGGTTACTAATCCATATGGAAGAACTAAGCTGATGCTAGAGGATGTATTGAGAGATTTTGCAAATGTTAATAAGGATTTTAATATTGCATTATTAAGATATTTTAATCCAATTGGTGCACATCCAAGTGGCTTAATTGGTGAGGATCCTAATGGAATTCCTAACAACCTAATGCCATACATAACTCAGGTTGCAATCGGTAAAAGAGAATTCCTAGGTATTTTTGGAAATGACTATAATACCCCGGATGGAACAGGTGTAAGAGATTATGTACATGTTTGTGATTTAGCACGTGGTCATGTGCTTGCTTTAAAGAAGCTGTTTACTAACAGTGGTTTAGTTACTTATAATCTTGGAACTGGTAAGGGCAGCAGTGTGCTAGATGTATTAAAGGGAATGGAAAAGGCTTGTGGCTTTGAAATAAAATATAAGATTTTAGAAAGACGTCCTGGAGATATTGCTCAATGCTATGCATCTTGTGATAAGGCTTATAAGGAATTAGGCTTTAAGGCACAATATAGCTTAGAGGATATGTGCAGAGATTCTTGGAATTGGCAAAAAAATAATCCTAACGGATATAAAACAAAGAATAAGATTTTAGTTAAATAAAAAGGGTGCTTCGGCACCCTAAATTTATAGAGGTGTCTATGAGAAAGTATTTGGATTTATTATTTATAAGTCATATTGATGTGAATGAAGAGCTTTTATCTAACAGCCTATTTATTTCATTTGATAAGTCTAGTGCCCTAAGAGGAGATTATAAAAAGGTATTAGCGTTATTAAAGAAATATAGCAATTATGAAATAACAAAGGAAAATATTAGAGCTTTACATGAAGGCTATTCACAAGGCTTATTTATAATAAAGCTAGATAATAAAGATTATTTTTTAAGGCTTATTATAGCTGATGGTCAAATATATGATGTGCTTGTTTATACGATTAAGGATATTGATTTTATTAATCGAGTGTTTTTCTCACAGAAAATAATTGAAATACCTAGCTCTTTTTTAGATAAGCTTTCTAATGATAGGATTGTAATTATTCTTAATAAGGAAAATGCTGATTTTAGAATTTTAAAGGCTAATGAAAAATTTTATAATGCTATAAAATATGAGGATTGGGATTTTGCTAATAAATATCAAAATATATTAAATCAAAGGGCAGTTGATTCAATTGATTTAAATAGCCTTAGATTATATAGGAGTGATGGTAAGGAAATTACCATAGCCTGTGAATATGAACAAAAGGGAAGCATTTATTGCTTAATGGGAAAATAATATGCTAGAGGAGCTAAAGCCATTTATTAATGAAAAGAATAGTGTATTTTCTAATAAGCTAATACCTGGCTGTAAACCATGTATGGGTGCATATACAAAGGATTTAAAGAGAATTGCAAAAGAGCTTATTAGTAATAATAGATTAGACTTTCTTGATTGTAATCATGAATATCATGAGGAGGATATGATTCATATATTTATGATTACATATATTAAGGATGCTGATTTAGCATATAAGCTTGTTGATGAGGTTGTTCCTAAAATATCTAACTGGGCAATGTGTGATCAGCTTGTTTGTAATTTGAAAATAGTAAAAAGAAATAAGGATATCTTTATTTCTCTTTTAGAAAAATACAAAGGCTCTAAAAAGGAATACGAGGTAAGGTTTGTATTGATAATGCTATTATCTCATTATTGTGATGATGAGCATTTTGATTATATTGTGGATATCATAAATTCTTGCTATAAGGATGCCTATTATATTAAGATGGCTCTAGCATGGCTATTATGTGATATGATGATTAAGAATAAGGAAAAGATAATGGCTATTATGGATAAGCTAAATATAGATGATTGGACATATAATAAAGCTATTCAAAAAATGATTGAGTCATATAGAATTAATGAAGAGGATAAGATTATTTTAAGATTAAAGAAAAGAAGGTGATTGCTTATGATGCGCCTAGATAAGCTATTAGCACATTGTGGCTATGGCACTAGAAAGGAAGTAAAGGAATTTATACGTAAGGGCTATGTATTAGTAAATGGTGAGGTAATTAGAAATGATGATTTTAAGGTTGATGAAATCAATGATGAAATTATTATTGCTGATGAGGATGTAGCTTATGAAAGGATGATTTATTTAATGCTTAATAAACCTGATGGCTATGTCTCAGCTACCTTTGATAATTATGATCCTACTGTTATAGATTTAATAGCTGGATATGAAAATAGAAATCTATTTCCTGTTGGTAGATTAGATAAGGATACGGTTGGATTATTATTAATTACTAATGATGGTAAGCTTGCACATAAGCTATTATCACCAAAAAGCCATGTAGATAAAACATATTATCTAAAATATGAGGGTAAATTTATGGAGGTTCATCATCAGCTATTTAAGGATGGTGTAGTATTGGATGATGGATATAAATGTATGCCTGCAGAGTTTATTGATTTAGGTAATAATGAGGGTAAGATAATTATTAAAGAGGGTAAGTATCATCAGGTGAAAAGAATGATGGAGGCTATAGGCTGTAGGGTTACATATTTAAGAAGAATTAGCTTTGGTACTTTAAATATAGATGAAAGCCTAAATGAAGGCGATTATCGTCCTTTAACAAAAGAGGAATTAGAGGAATTAATTGGTATAAATTAGAAAAAATTATATATAATATAAATAGGTGTATGAGCACCTATTTTTTATTTATGAAAGAAAATGGAAATTTTTAAAAAAAGGCAAAAAATATGTTGACAAAGAAGTTGTAAAGTGGTA
>SVAZ01000020.1 GCA_015059145.1 Erysipelotrichaceae bacterium | reverse complement strand
TGTTAAGAATCCCATGATATCACCTCCTCCTTGAGGTAATATTACATTCTAAATAGACATTATTGATGTCTAAATATGAAATAAATTTAAGTTATGGCTATATTTTGAATATTAACTTGTTAATATTTTAAATGAGATACAATTTCTTAAGAAATAAAAAAGGAAAAGGACTACAAATTGTAGTCCTAAATCCATTAACGATTCATATTTAATTCTGAATCTATAGTTACCATTCTCTTCTTTAGCTTCTCAATCTTATCATCGATAGGATTAATAATGCTTGCGATTTCACGCTTCTTAGTAACAATAAGCTTTCTTGTCTTTTGAAGTTCTTCCATAAATGCTGCACGTTCTTTTCCAGAATATGTAGGATTGTCTTTTAGAACTTGGAATCTGATTGCCTCTTCCTCTAGCTTCTTTAATTCTGCTAACTTTGGCATCTTTAGCTTACTATTTTCTAGTTCAAAGATTTCATGATCTAATTGAGTACGTTCATCAAGAAGTTGTTGTTTCTCCTCTGGATGTTCCTCCCAATACTTAGCATTTCTAATCTTTTGATCAACACGGTCACGCTTACGGATATCAACGAATTTCTCCTCTAGCTTCTTCTTAGCTTTTTGGATTCTTTCTAAACGAAAATTCTTTTCACTCATTGAAATCTTCATGCTTTCCTTAAACTTGTTACCTGATTGCTTATATCCACAAGAGCGGATAATAGTTTCATGCATCTTAACAATTGTATGTAAGATTGCAGTAACAGTACCATGCTTCTTAGCTAAATCCATTAAGAAATCCCATAAATTAATACAGTGATCTTGAATTTGAATAAACTTAGCAAAAGCTTCATCTGTTTGAGTTTCCTTTCTCTTACCAAATGTTTGAGTAGCTTGCTTGCTAACCTCATTAGCTAAGGCGCTAATGTTAGATGCTAATTTATCCTCATAAACGACTAGTTCAACGCCAAATGTTTGATTTGCTTTTTTCATCATTGGCTCAACAAAGTCAATTGTTTCTTTAATTTTATTTATTGTGTTTTCGCAAGGATCCTTCTTGAAATCTTGAATGTTTCTTAATATATAAGCAACAGCGATTTCAATACAGTTAGTACGAACAGTAAATAGATAATCTTCACGTTCAGCTTCAGTAGAATTAACTAAACATGTATTCCAACAGTTTATACTTTCTACTAAACGGAAACCAGGTGTAAATGTTTGCCATCCTGCACAATTTCCTTTCATTAACCAAGCATCACAGTTAGTTGGATCCACTTCGATAATACGGTTTGCATATTGTTCTGCATCCATAAAATTTTCCGAATCATAAGCTGTTTGAGCTAGGATAAAGAAATTCTGAATCATTTGATTAGTTTCTACACCTAAACCATTCTTAGGTGCTGCAGGCTTATTAGGCGCTGCAGGAGGATTTTTCTTTACTGCCATTTGTTTTGCTTTGTCAACCACAACAGGCTTTACAACTACCTTTTTAATGGTTGCTTGAGGTCTAGCTGGAGCTGTAACCTCTTCTCGTGCTTGCGTTGTTCTTTGGACAGATGACACTATTCTTCTAACTACGCTTGAATCATTTCCTGGAGTTCTTGGCTGCACAACAACTCTTCTAATAGTTGTAGGTGCAGGCTTTGGCGCCAGAACTGGATTTTCAGCTGACTGGTCATCGTCATACGAAGCAGATGGTGCTTGATTAGTTCTTTGTGTCGTTACATTAGTTTTTGTAGATGGAGCTGATTGAGCACCGGCGATTACGTTTCCATCATCATCGACTTCAACGAAAAGTTTTCTCGCGTCTGCAACAGAGTACTTCGCACCACAAACTTGACATTCAAATACGCCATTTAGTTTGACGAAGTCTGATTCTCCACACAATTCACAAACTATCTTCTTCATTGCGTTTCTCCTTTTCACTTGTCTATATTTTAATCCCACGGCTCATTAAGTTTATGGTATGTAAGAGATCATGTTTATTTTTACGTGGGAATTAATTATCATTATTATATTGATGCTAAACATACAAAATGGGCACTATCGCGTTCAATAATCATTTACAAGCACCAATTTATGATTATCCGCTTATTATTAAGTAGGTATGCGTTTGTATGCCTGAGTTATCTCTAATTTAGAATACTCGGTAGCCAAATTTATAATTCCTCTTACATATCAAAATATATATTATAAATTAAAAGAATTAATCTTTTAATTATAACCAAAAAAAATTTATTACATAAACACTTCTTGTTTTTAACTAATTATAACAAAAAATGGAATAATTATCAAGCAAATATGGTATTTTGTGTTATTGTCGAAATCTGGAGCACCTATTAAAAAATAAAAAAAATTTATTTTTTATAAACATTAAAGAATTTCTTATTATCTCACTTGTTACATATAATAAAAAAAATATCAAGCAAAATGCTTAATATTTTTTTTATTATTTTTCATATTCAAGCTTTTTATTATATACCTTTTCATAGATATCTTTCCAATTTTTATAATTAGTTTCCATTAATAAATCTATGTTTGCATTAAGCTTGTTTTCTTTACTTGGATAAATAGGTTCAGAAATATGAACTGTATACTCTTGAACAGGAAAACCATCATCATCAATATATTCAGAATCACACATAGTAATAAAGCATGGTAAAACTGGAACATTGCTCTTTGCTGCAAATAGGAAGGCACCCTTTTTTAAAGGCTTAGGCTTTCTATAATTCCACCACATACTTTGTTCTGGATATACTAAAACAAAGTGTCCATCTTTTAGAATTTGCTCAGTAGATTTCATAAACTCATTCATAACCTTTGGATTAGAGCTTAAAGGTAATGTGTAGCAATTTCTCATTAAGCTACCGAAGAAGCCTGGAAAGCTTGTATAATTACCTTCTCTTATAACTCTAAAGAATTTTCTTTTCTTTTGCTTTGCAGCATCATATGTTAAATGTATCGCAAAGCTATCTAAAGCATTAAAATGATTACATGTAATTATTGCACCACTTTTTAAATTTCTAAAATGCTCAATACCTTTAATATCCTTAAGAATAAACTTTTTTTGTTTAATCATTTTACCTATAAATTTATAGGCCATTTTAAATGAAAATTTTGCTTTTAACTTACTAGATAGTTTTTTTCTAAGGAAGTCAACCTCTCCAACCTCTAACTGTCTTGTAGGCGGGTCCTGTTCTACATCCTGATCAAATTTACCAGCTTTTTCAAGCTCTCTAATTTTTTTTAAAACTTGCAGTCTATTAACTGATTTCTTTTTTTTTTGGCCATAACAAACGTGTCAGATCTATTTGTTTCATCAATAGCTAGCTGATATAAAGCGTCTGCTTGCTTTAAATCTCGAGCTCTTTGCTCATCAGTGTAAGCTTGTAAAACTGCAATAATCTCTTCATAAACCGGAGTCATTTTAGCATATTGCCAAAAATATTGCTCTAGTCTTGCACCTTCAAAATGCCAAGGCTTAGCCCACATAATATAATGAATCATATTAATATCTTCATCAGCATACTTGATTTCCTCATAAACCTCTACATTCCATGAATCATCAATCCAGCATACTCGCTTATCACAAATAATATTTAGGTAATCCTCATCTTGAGTTACTCTACAATTATAAATACCAATTAAATCAATAAATTGATCTAATACACATTCTTCTCTAAAAAGCTTACAATTAATAACTAGCATACCAGCATTAAAATAATTATATCTATCTAAACCTAAATTAACTTGAACATATTCACCATAAACATCAGTTTGAACCATAGCCTGCTCATGACATGCTCCAACAAGGTTATTTCCTAAATCATGGTTGTATAATTTTGCAAAATCACCTTTAACAATAGTATCACTGTCAATATATACAGCCTTATCTAGCTCTGGATGCATTTCAGATATAAATAATCTAAAATATGTTGTAGCTGAATAATAGTCTCTTAAAGGTAATTTATTACTAATTGAATCAATGTAATCCTTAACATCCTCAAAAATTAATTCAAAATTTGAATAATCCTTAACTACATCAAATGCAATCTTTTTATACTTTTCACTAATATTTGTATTTAAAACATACATTTTATAATTTTCATTTTTGTCAGCATTCATCATAATAGACTTCATAGTTACAATTGTATATTTTACAAAGTTATCATCACATGCAAAAAATATTGGGATATACTTATTATTCATAATTATTTCTCCTTAATTTCTCTATCAAATTTTGTTTTTAAGTAAACATATTCGTATAAAATATCATCAAATTGATAATATTTAAAAATCTTATGTACCTTGCTTATATGCCATTGCTTAATATTGTCTGTATGTGGGTAAGGTAACCAAAACAGTCTCTTAGAAAAATGGCGAATAATTGTATTCTTATGTAAAAACTTTTGATCATTAAATTTTTGACGTAGCATTTTCTTTTTAGTAGTTGATCTAATTAAAGCACTTTGATCTGCAAAAACAAGCTTCTTTGTTCTAATTAGATTTCGAGCTTTAGCCAAAATGCCAGTTTCCTTCATTCTTTTTAAATTAAATAATAGAACACCTGCATTAATGTAATTAGGTTGAATTAAATATTTACCATAATGATCTCTTGCTGCAGCATACTCATAACGCTCAATGTCGATATTATAAATTAAATCAATATCTCTATTAAACATTATATCAACATCAAGATATAATAGCTTATCAGGCATACCTTCAATTTGATCTGCAAATAATCTTAATAAGGTATATGGTGAGCAATAACAGTTCTCATTTGGACTATTACCAAATTCCTTTTTATAATGCTCAGTAACATCAATTTTAATAACCTTGTTTTCTGGATTATATTCCTTAACTACTGTATCAAGAAATTTTATTAACCTATCAGATATAGGTGTGTAATTAGGTTTTAAATATGATACATCCATTGTATATACATAGAATGTGATAGGCTCCTTACTTTCACTTCTTTTAAAAATCGAAAGTGCACATGTTAGGATTCCATCAAAAACATATTCATTACCACAAAATAAAATGTTTTTCATACTTCAGTCTCTCTTTTTACATATTTTATGATTTCAATATTACTATTCTCACTACGCTTTACCATAGTGTTATAAACTCTATTTCTTAAATCCTCTCTTTGTTCCTTACCTGTTAGCTCTAAATTAGGAAAGAACGGTCCATCAACATATGTAACAATCCTAGGATTTTTACTTCTCTTTCTTTTTTGATAAGTGTTTGTGAAGCAAAATACTGGAGTTCCATAGCGAATCGGATAACTAAAGCTCATTGACTTAAATGGTCTTATCTTAGTATAAAAAGGCCAAATATGTGCTTCAGGATAAATCGCAATTACTCTTTTTTGCTTAATTCTATATTCTAAGCAATCTGTAAAATTTCTCATAGCTTCCTTTGTATCAGGAAGAGGTACTGCTCCAAGGCTCGGTGTAATTCTTCCTAAATAAGGCATAGAAACATTATTTGCATGAACAATTACATGTGTATCAGTAGGAGATGCAACCATAGTAGGAATAACTGCATCTGCCAAATTATGAGTATGATTACCATATATAAAATAAGCTTTTTTCTTAAACGGTTTAACTACTTTTCTATTTACAATTTTATGTTTGAATTTAAATTTCATATATGCATAAGCGATTGGTGTAGCAATTACTCTATACCAAAAGAAATGAGTAAAGCTCTTAAAAATCGACTTATGGTAATACTTATATTTATCGTCGATTAGCCTAGCTTGAATTGCATCACCAGCAAATTCATCATTAAGCTCATCTTGATAATAGATTACTTTCTGATGCATTTTATCACCAACCACTATAATTTTATTTATTTAGCGATAAAAGTCAACCCATTATAACTATACACTTGTTTCTAAACAAAATAGAGTTGTTTTTCTCAATTCTACTCTCATGAGAGAACAAAAAAACGGCTTGATTATCACGTTTTTTGTGGTATAATTAATGTATGGAAGATTTAAAGCAAATTATAGCTCAAAATTTAGTAGAGTTAAGAAAAAGGAAAAAGTATACTCAATTGGATCTTGCTAATATACTCCAATATTCAGATAAATCTATATCAAAATGGGAAAAGGGGGATTCACTACCCGATATAGAGGTGCTATATCAAATCTGTAATTTATATGGAGTTACATTAGATTATCTTACTCATGAGGGATCATACGAAGAAAAAAAGGAATTTGTAGTTCATGAATCATATGGTAGAAATAAGCTAATTATTGTAGGATTGATAGTTTCCTTAATATGGTTTTTATGTATTTTAGTATTCGCATATTCCTTAGTATATTTACAAAAAGGTATTTGGCCTATTTTAGTTTGGGGAGTACCACTATCATTCTTAATATTATTAATATTTAATTCATTATGGGGAAAGCGCAAATGGAAATTTGGTATTATACCATGTTTCATATGGACTTTAATTACAGCCTTTTTTCTCCAAATTTTATACATTGGTCAAAATGTTTGGCCTGTATTCCTTTTAGGTATACCACCTCAAATTGCCATTATACTTTGGAGCCAAATGAAGCATTAAAAAATGGATTCGCAGGAATCCATTTTTTATATACATAAATCTGTAAGTGCTCGTTTAATTTGACTAGCATTTTTTACCTTTATAGTATTATCTATATCTAAATCACCACTATAAACATACAATAGCTTTTCATTTATAGCTATTTCATCAATTGCTTCTTGGTAATTCATTGCACCATCTTTTTTTAAAAATTTATTTGGAAGACTTACCATTACAGGTAAAACATCATAACTCTTCAATAATTTAATAATCTTTAATAAACCATTTTTAAATTCAGTTAAATCAGTTTTGTTGTAATCTGCTTCCCCTAAATTTAAAACACAATAATAATATTTTTTTATTCTAGCAAATTCATTAATATAATTAATTGTCTCTTCTACACACAAATTCATATTAGAAAAGTTATCTACCATAAACTTATCATTTAGCCTAGAAGTAATTTTATTTGGAACTACATAAAAATTACTATCCTCGCATTTAGTACTAATAAAAAGTGAATTACCAAATATGATAATATTATTCTTCATAAAAAGTCCCCATTTCTATATAATATAGTGAAACCTAGTATTTATGACTAGTTTATAACATCAATCAACTAATGTCAATAGTCTAGTAAATTTTATTGTGTTTTATAAGATAATATGTTAAAATATTTTTAAAGCGAGGTTATATTATGGACAGTATAAAAGCAACATTAGAAAAATGGTTAAACGAATTAAATAATTTTAGTTTTGCAGACTATGAAAAGCTACCCGATTTAGATCTTTATATGGATCAAGTTGTTACTTTTTTAGAAAAACAACTAAGCATATTTCAAACTTCTTCTTTAGATAAGCAAATTACCTCATCAATGATAAATAATTATGTTAAAGGCGAGGTAATACAAGCTCCTATTTCTAAAAAATATAACAAGGAGCATTTAGCTGCAATCGAGGAGGTTATTACTTTAAAGCAGGTATTAACCATTGCTGAAGTAAAACAAATATTGGACGGAAGCTATAATTTCAGTGATTCTAAGCTTGATTCTTTTAATACTTTTAATAAATCTAACAATGATAAGATATCAACTGTAGTTGAGGATGCATTTAAAAATTTAAATGATATTGACGATAATGACACACACTCATTAATCAAATTAGCTTTAGATTATGCATTAAGCGCTAATGCATATATCAATGTAGCAAAGAGAATCTTATTTTTAATTAGAGTATTCGAATTAACTAATGCTAACAAAGAGGAACAAGAGGATTAATTAAAAGGCTATGGAAATTTTATTCCATAGCCTTTTTTTATTTATTTAATTCATATGCTCTTCTTACACATGCATCATAGCACTTAGCAATTGCCTTTTCAAACTCATTATCATAAAGCTCATTTAAGCCTTCAATAGTAGTTCCACCCTTAGAGCATACGTTATCAATTAAAACATCAATTGAATCTTTACTTTCTAAAATCATATTAGCTGAACCAATAATTGCATTACAGCATAGCTCTTTAGCAGATTCTTCGCTTATATTATATTTTTTAGCAGAATCTATAAAAGCCTTAGCAAATAAATATAAGTAAGCTGGCATACTTCCATTTAATGGTAAAGTGTCATTCATTTGAGATTCTTCTATTTCTGTTACACTACCAATTGATTCAAAAATTCTTTTCGCATTTTGATATAAATCATTTTTTCGATTAGTACAAATAGTAGCTGCAGCCATTTTAATTAATGCCGGAGTATTTGGCATCACTCTAACTACTGTAGCATTAGAAAAATATTTCTCTACGTAATTTATAGCTATACCAGCAGCAATAGTAATAACACAGCAATTCGAAAAATCTATTCCTTTTGCATATTCTAAAGCGTCTTGAAACATTTGGGGCTTTATTGCAAGTAAAATAGTTTTACAGTTTGAAAACAAATCCTTTTCATTTTTTGCAAGAGCATATCCCATACTCTTATATTTTTTTTGTTCCTCATCCCCTAGAGTATAAAACATTATATCACTATTCTCATAAAGCTTAGCATTTGTTACACCTTCAAGAATACTGCCTCCCATTTTACCCAAACCTAAAATACCTAAGCTATACATTTATCTTACCTGACCATTTCCATAAATTTTATACTTGTAGCTGCATATTTCCTTTAAACCCATTGGCCCTCTAGCATGCATCTTTTGAGTTGAGATACCAATTTCAGCACCAAATCCAAATTCACCACCATCAGTAAATCTAGTTGATGCATTATGATATACACATGCACTATCAATTTCATTTAAGAAGGTTACTTGTGCTAATTCATCCTCAGTAATAATACACTCACTATGCTTTGACGAATGCTCATTAATATGCTTAATTGCATCCCCCAACCCATTAACAACCTTTATAGCAACAATATAATCATTATACTCAGTATAGAAATCCTCTTCAGTTGCCTTATTACATTTTATAAGCTTTACAGTCTTTTTGCATCCACGCATTTCAATATTTAAATTTGTAAAGCTTTCATATAAGCTAGGTAAAAAATCGGATGCTATCTTTTCATCTACAAGAATATTTTCAATTGCATTACATACAGAAGGTCTTTGATGCTTGGCATTTATTGCAACCTTTAAGGCTATATTTAAATCTGCCTTTTCATGAATATAAAGGTGACAATTACCAGCACCAGTTTCAATATATGGAATCTTAGCATTACTTACAACAAATTGAATTAATCCTTTACCACCACGCGGTATCAACAAATCAATATATTCCTTTTTAGTAATTAAAGCATTTGTAGTTTCTCTAGAGGTATCCTCAATTAAACAAATAATATTTGGATCAACTAATTCTTTTATTGCTGATTTCATAACCTTGGCTAATGCTTTATTAGTATTGATGGCTTCCTTACCACCCTTTAGTACACATGCATTTGCAGTTTTAATACATAATGCAGCAATATCAACAGATACATTAGGTCTTGATTCAAATATTACAGCAATAACACCAAAAGGAACTCTTTCCTTTTTTATAATAATACCATTAGGTCTTTGATACTCCTCAATAACATCACCAATGACATTATCAAGGTTTATAAGTTCTCTAATAGAAAGGGCAAGACCAGCAATTCTATTAGAATTTAGCGTTAATCTTTCGATCATCGCATCACTTAATCCATTTGCCTTAGCATTATCAATATCTAGCTTATTATTTTTTAAAATTATCTTTTCATTAACTAATAACGCATCAGCAATATTAGCTAAACATTTATTTCTATCATCAGCACTTAATCTTTGCAAAGACTTTTGTGCATCCTTAGTTTTCTTTAATAACTTGTCTAGCATAATTCACCCTCCCTAAATACTACAAGATTATTTGCATGAATTACTTCCTTTTTTACTTTATTGCCAAGTTTATTTTTAATTTCATCTGATGATAAGCCTAATATAGCGCTAATAACCTCTGATGAATAATTAGTAACACCTCTTGCTACTAGCTTATTATCTTTATCTAAAACATCAATAAGTGACCCCTTTTTAAATTCACCCATAACGGCAATAATACCAACTGGCAAAATAGAAACTCTTTTATTTGAAAGTCTAGCCTTACAACCATCATCAATATAAATTTTACCCTCAGGATAAGCTTTAAAAATCAACCAATCCTTTTTTGAAGATAATTTTTTTGCCTTTGCAGAAAATAGAGTACCTATATTGTCACCATTAATTATATCATCTAATTTATTAATCATATTAGAATTACAAATAATCATATTGCAGCATGAGTTAGTAGAAATCTTTGCCGCATTCAGCTTAGTTTCCATACCACCAGTACCAACACTCGATGGGTTTACTCCAACCATATCATAGATATCCTTAGTAATTTTATCTACAGTATCAACCTTTATAGCATCTTTATATAGCTTTGGATTTTTGTTAAACAATCCATCTATGTCTGAAAATAATACCAATAAATTAGCATTAATCATAGGAACTATTAATGCTGCTAAGGTATCATTATCTCCAACCTTAATTTCATCAACAGCTAAAGCATCATTTTCATTTATAATAGGAATTATTTTATTTGAAAACATAGCCTCTAATGTATTTGATAAATGATGCATTCTAGTTCTTTTTTGAAAGTCATCATGATTTAAAAGAATTTGTCCACAGCTTAAATCATATTTAGAAGCAAAAATGTTATATGCTTCCATAAGCTTAGCTTGACCTACTGCAGCACATGCTTGCTTAAGCGCCATATCTGAGGGACGCTTATTTAGCTTAAGCTCATGCATACCTAAGGCAATGGCACCACTTGAAACTAGGCAAACATCAATACCCTTTTGATGCAAATTAAAAAATGATTGCATTAAACGATCAATCATATCCGAATTTATGCTCAAATCATCATGAACTAGAGATGATGATCCTATTTTAATTATCACTCTTTTAACATTTGAAAAATCACGCATATACTTCACTCTCCCTCAGAAATATATATAAATAATTATAATCGACATTAATACAAAAATCTAGTACTAATAAAAGAAAAAAGGGCAATTTGCCCTATTCATTCATTGATGTAGTTATCACCTTTACCACTGTATCACTACCAAAGCTTCCTTTAGCTAATCTTGCAAGCTCAACAAACTTTGATACTGTAATTTCATCTTCAGTGTAAATATCAATAACTAAAGCCTCTTCACCTAAAAGAACAAGAACATCATCATAGCTGTTCATTTCAATTAATGTAGCCTCTAAAGATGCCTCCTGATGCTTTATATTCTTAAGCTCTTGAATTTTAGCTGTTGTGTTTGATACCTCTACAGCAGTAAGATTACCAGCCGCAATGCTAGCCTCTAACTCATCTATTTCATTATTAGCCTCTTCTAGACTTAATAGCCTTGCCTCAGTAAATTCAGGGTTCAAGCTAGAAGCATTCAAATCATCTCCAGAAACAGGATCTGAATTATTGTTACTAGCCTCCTTAATATAAAAGATTGATAGCATTATTACTACTGCTAATAATAATATTGGTAATCTTAATTTCTTTTTCATTATATATCCTCTCCAATTTCTATTAAAAGTATATGAGGATATATAATTTTATAGAACTATTTTTTTAATCTTTCAATTAAACTCTTAGCCCTAATAGACTTCTTATAAAATTGTCCATAGATAAGCTCGTAGCCAGCATCCTTTATTAAATCTAAATCCTCCTTAGTATCTACATTATTAAAGATACAAACAACATTATGCTTAATACATAAATCATTAATTTCATCAATAGAATTAGATTTAGTAAGATGATAATCAAACATATAATAGTCACATGAATTACTATAAACATCTAGCACATTATTAGATGCAATCTTATAGGCCTCAGCCCTTAAAGACTCAACAATTGGATGGTTAGCATTTTCAACCCATAACACTAAATTTTCTTTTGGCACCTTAAAATAAGCCTGTTGGGTTTTAATAAAACCTAGAAAGTTTTCCTCTAAAGTAGACTCACTAATTTTAACAAAGCATAAAACATAACCTCTAATAGAGTCTTTAATCATTTTAAGCTCCTTAAAAATATTACTTACTGCATATTTTTCAAGCTGATTAGTTAAGCCTCTTCTTTTAACAACATAATCCATATATGCATAATCTATTTCGTAATTATCAAGATTTAAAACTATATTATAGCCGTAAACCTCATTCTTTGAAATATTAACAATTTGCTTGTATGTTAATCCTAGCTTAGCATGATCAATGCTTTCAGAAATGTGAGTTATTAAATGATTCTCATTAAATTTTTGTTTATGTAAATCACTATCAAAATGTGCTATATGATTTCCTATTTCATTTATATTTTTTGCATCCTGAAGTGCATCAAGTGCGAAATATAAAATTTTAGATGGATCGTCCAAATTAACATGTCTTTGTAGACGATAAACGCCTGCATTAAATGATAGCTTTACACGTGTATTTAGCTTCATCAAATTAGCAGAAACTATCTTAAAGCAAGCATGAAGCTTTGAATCGACTAATCTCTTATCATTTATACTTTGAAATAGTACAACATATCTATCAACCTCAAGGTGATATATATTAACATAAAAGTCATTTTCAAATGCCTTTACAATTTCACCACCAACTGTATATATCAGCTGATTTGTAAAATTATAACCATATAGTTCTCTATATAGATTAAAATCAATAATGTCAACCACAGCAAGTGCTAGCTTCTTTTTTTCATATATCTTGGTCAAATCCACCATAAGCTTCACCTCAGTGTTAAGCTTCGAAATTGGATTTTTATATGCAAGATCAATTAATGATTTCTTACTATTTTCGATATCAGTAATATCATCAATCAAGGATATAATACAAATTACTCCATCATAAACCATTGGGTAGAATCTTTCCTTAATTCTTATCCATGAATCACCCTTTTTAAAATCATACTCTAATATAACATTTTCTGATAAAAGCGTATAAAGCTCCTCATGAATTCTACGATATATAATAATATCCTCAGTTTTCATTTTTGAAAAATAATCATCCTCAGTCATATTTTCTAAAACACCTAGAATTCTACTTGCTTCAAGTGAAAAATGAAGATAACCATCAATTTCCTCTTTAACACCAGACGACATATTTTCATTTATAAAGAAAAGCTTCTTATTATTAAATTCCATATCATCCTGCCATAAAGACATTAATAGCCTTGTGTTAAGCATAGATGAAATAAGCTTTAACGATTCATATACCATTTCCTTATCTAAAAATGATTCAGTAGCTACGAATGCAATTGACCCAATTGTTCTTAAGCTATCTACAAATGGTAATGCAAAGCCATAAGGATAACCATCATATGGCTTTCCGGTAACTATATTTTTAACATATGTGTAATCATCAGGGCTTAAAAAAGCCTCACTATCAAGATTCATTGCCGCAAAATTAAGTGTATTATTAATATCCTCAAACTCTAATCTTTTATCATAAGCCCTTTCTTTTTTATAATGAAGGCCCAAATATCTTCTTTTATGATACAAAAGATAAACCTCATCAATTCCAAAAAGATCACATAGCTTAATACAGCAGGTTCTAAATATTTCTCTAAATTTAACCTTTAAATCTAATTCGCTAATTGAATCAAAAACCTCTTCTAATCTCTTATAATTTAATGAAACTACAACATCCTTAATTGCTTCATATTTAGGTTTGACATTTTGGATATGAACCTCTTCAGGTTCCTTAGCTAAAGTAAATAAAGGCGTTTCTAGTCTTTCTTCAATTATATCATACTCTGTTTCTTCAGGTAAAACTGGTATAGTTATCTCTTCTTTTTTAGGTGCTTTCTTGCGTAAATTCTTTTCAGCTTTACGCTCTGCCTCATACTCTCTAATTTTATTTTGATATTCAGTTATTGAAACCAACGTATTTGTTTTTGTATAAAGCTCAAGCGCTGCTATACAAAAGTTAAGTGAATCTTCTTTTGAAGCATCCTCTATTAAGTCACAATAATTACTTTCAATAATACTAGCTCTTTTATAATCATTTCCTAATAAATAAGATTTTATTAAGATAGTAGCACAAACTATTTTTTGATGATTTGTAAGTGTATCATCCTTTATATAAGCATTACCTTCAGTTATAGCCTTAAGGTAATTACCCATTTCAAAATAAATTTTAATTTGGTTCAAATGTAAATCTGTAATTTTATCAATTGATAAATTGGCTTGATAGTATACTTCTAAATCGGGAGCCAATTCTAAATAACGTTCATACTGATGCTCAAGATAATAAATCTTACATAGCTCCTCTTTAGCAAAAATTGCTTCCTCTCTTGTTAAATCATCACCAAGATACTTTAAAAGCTCATTCTTTGCATCACTATATTTTTTCGCAGATAAAAAATATTTAATATTATCCTTTATATGAAGTTGAGATAAAGAAATAGGCAAATAATTCTTTTTAACCTGAATGTATTTTAAAACCTGATCATATCTTTTTACATCAAGACATATGTCAATAATTGAATCACAAATAATTATTATACAATTAACATCCATTTCTTTAAACTCTAAAACCGAGTTAAATAAAATCTTTAATGCATCATTTGTTTTACCTAAAAAATGTAAGATTTCAGCCTTGTAGGCTAAAGCCATTATATATTCATTACTTAGCTTTACCTGAGTACCTAAAAAAAAGTCAATCTTTCTAATTGAGCTTTGGTTCTTATCTAATTTTAGAATCTCTTGTAAAGCCATACATTTCACCACTTAAATTCAAATTTTTTATAGCATCTTTCACCCATATAATATTCTAGACTATCATTATCAATAATGACATAAAAGGTATCCTCATAAGCACCCGGATTAATAAATAAAATATCCTCTATTTCAAAATGAGCACATCTATGAGTATGTCCAAACAACACTACATCAGCATTTAATTCCTTAGCACGATAGAACAACCTATTATAATCCTGCTTAACTCCATACATATCACCATGAGTAATATAAAATTTTTTATTATTAATTTCCATTTCTATTTCTTTAGGTCCTCTAAAATCACAATTTCCTCTAACATAATAAATATTATCTAGTTTCTTAAATACCCCTCTATCACCACAGTGGAATACATAATCAAAGCTTGACAAATCCATTTCCACATTAGAACTATGTGTATCACTTAAAATTAAAATTCTCATCACAAATCTCCATTATGCCTCTTAGAGCCTTGGCTCTATGAGAAATTGTATTTTTCTTTTCTAATGAAACCTCAGCGAAGGTTTGACCGAATTCTGGTATGTAAAAATATGGATCATAACCAAAACCATTTTGCCCCTTTGCATCATCTATGATAACACCTTTGCAGCTTTCTACTACTGTTCTATATTCATCATTAGGATGATAAACACAAACAGCACAAACATATCTAGCATTTCGATTTTCTATGCCTTTTAGATTTTTTAAAAGTAATCTGTTATTAGCATCGTCATCATGTCCTCCTGCATATCTAGCAGAATATATACCAGGCTCATTATTTAAAGCCTCTACCTCTAAGCCAGAGTCATCACTAATGGCAATAACACCAAGCTCCTTAGAAATAGTTTTAGCCTTAATGATTGCATTTTCCTCAAATGTCAAACCATCCTCAATAATATCCTTAGTATACCCAATTTCCCTTAAACTTTTAAATTCTATATTAGGATTATTAAATAAGCTTTTAAATTCTCTTACCTTATTTAAATTATTTGTCGCAATTACAATTGTTTTCATAGTTCATACCTCAAACTAATTTTACCACAAAATCATACTAATATTATCAAAAAAATAAATCATTTTTTGTCAATTTTAGTATAATACCTCATTATCATACATTATTATCGTATCAATATACCCCAATTCCTCATTACTCTTTCTCAATAGATTTGTAAATATTTCTAGATTATCTACCAAATTTATATAAATATCTACCTCATAATAAACTATATCATTTTCCACTGAAGAGGCTATTAGCCCAATATTCGCATTACCCATTGATACAAAATTAAGTGGCAAATGATTTTGATGAATAGTATATAAATTGAAAACATCATCATAATCATTTAATTCATATTCTACATAAACCTCTTCTATTTCCATACTTATTGTCGAATAGGCAAAAGCCTTATATAAATTTCCTTCCTCATAGCTACACTCTAATCTCTTAGCTTTACAACCACATAATAATATAACAAAAAATAATATTATTATAATTCTTTTCATAAGACTCACCATGAAAATATATGATGACTTTAAAGTAATAATGTTATATAATAATTTTGAGGTGTTATTATGAGAAAAGCTGTATATCCAGGTTCATTTGACCTATTATCTAATGGACATTTAGATTTAATTAAAAGAGCTTCTAAAATGTTTGATGAGCTTCATATATTAGTTTCCAATAATATTGCAAAAAAATATTCATTTACTGTAAATGAAAGAATTGAAATGATTAAGGATTGTACAAAGGATATGAACAATGTTGTTGTTGCTTCTACTAATGAGCTTGTAGTTAAATATTGTAAGGAGCAAAACATTAATGTAATTATAAGAGGAATGAGAAACTATAGCGACTATGAAAGTGAATTCTCATTATTCCAATATAATAGAGATATTTATCCTGAGGTTGAAACTATATTGTTAATGCCTACAACAAAAAATCAGGTAGTATCATCTTCTGCTATTAAGGAGCTTGTTACATTTGGCTGCGATATTCACAAATACGTACCAAAGCCTATTGTAAATAGAATAATAAAAAAGTTTACAGAATAAATAGAAACCACATTTGTGGTTTTTTTTATTAAAAAAATGTAAATTGTTTATCCATTTTAAAGATTATGTGATATAATTATTTAGGTAATAATTTTATAAAATAAAAGGGGTAATTAATTTATGAAGGAATTTATTATTGAAACAAGTGCTAGACACGTACATGTAACACAAGAAACTCTAGAAACTTTATTTGGTGCAGGTGCTCAGTTAGAGGTTAAGAAGATGTTAAGCCAACCTGGTCAATTTGCTTCTAACCAAAAGGTAACTGTTGTTGGGCCAAAGGGTTCTCTAGCTTGCTCTATTTTAGGTCCTTGTCGTAAGGCTGACCAAGTTGAGGTATCTTTCTCAGATGCTAGAACATTAGGTGTTGTTGCTCCAGTTAGAGAATCTGGTGATGTTGCTGGTTCTGCTCCATGTAAGCTAGTTGGTCCATGTGGTGAGGTTGAAATTGCTGAGGGTGTTATTGTTGCTAAGCGTCATGTTCATATGACTCCTGCAGATGCTAAGGAATTAGGTGTTGAAAACGGTGAAATCGTAAACGTTAAGGTTACTAATGCAACAGGTAGATCTTTAATTTTTGGTGATACTGTTGTTCGTGTATCTGATAGCTATGCTTTAGCAATGCATGTTGATACTGATGAAGCAAACGCTGGTGCATTAGCTGGTAATGTTACTGGTACTATTGTTAAGTAATTTATATAATATAAATGGTGAAGGAAAATTCCTTCACCTTTTTTTATGAATTAAACATAACCTTTTCAGAATTAAACATTTAATTAATAGGAATGTCGCTAAAGTAAAGTAAAATAAACTAAATTAGACAGCACAGTTATAATAAATCCCACTAAATTAAACGATAATCCAAAAATATCTCTTAATGATAATACAGAATTATAAATAGGTATGAAATATAAGGTTAAATTGCTACCACTTCCACCTATCATTGAAGTAATACCTATAACCATTACAAGCATCATTACTGGCATTGCCAAACCAGTTGCCTCTTTAATTGTCTTAGCAAAACAAGAAATAAGAGTTAGTAAAATTGTAAAGATTAATACTGTAATAATTATTATTGCAAATATTTGTGCATATTGCGCAAATCCATACATTGATATTGTAACATTATTTGTACCCATCAGCTTTGGATATGATAAGATTGTATCGATAAATGAAAATGGAGATGAAAATAATGGTCACTATATGCGACAAAATGTCGTTAGATTATGTATTAGACTAAGTTTTAAAATTAAAACATAATCATATATTTAAATGGTGATTCTATGAAAATTGGTATAGCATTAAGATTAAATCAAGGAAAGCTATATATAAATAAAAGCTATATAGATTATTTCTATTCATTAGGCTACTCTCTTGAATATATAGATATTAATACTAATTTAAATGATTATGATATATTTATTTTACCTGGAGGATATGATATAAATCCATGCTATTACAAGGAACAAAATGTTCATTGTAATAATATTGACAGATATAATGATATTTTAGATTTTAAAATAATTGAGTATGCTTATATCAATAATAAAAAGCTTTTAGGAATATGTAGAGGAATGCAAAGCATTAATGTATATTTTAATGGTTCTTTAAAACAAGATATGTTAAATCACATGAATAATAATCATTTTATTGAATTCAATGATAAGCTTATCCTAGTAAATTCATTTCATCATCAAAGTATAAAAGCATTATCTATTTACTTAGAAAATATTTCTAAAAGCATTGATGGAGAAATTGAAATTATAAAATATAAAAAAATAATTGGAGTCCAATTTCATCCCGAATTGATGAAGACTCCAATTATTGATAAATTTATCTTAGATTTTATTAACGAAGCTTAAAGCTATCACATTGAGTTTCACTACGATACTTAGCTTCTTCATTTCCTACTGTGATTTCTCTTGCAGAGCAATAATTATCCTTATTGTAAACACAATAATTAGCACTACAGCTTACATGAATAACATTATCTCCGCCAGTCATCTCACTAGCTATTTCCTTCATTAGATTTTGAGAATCATGTGGATTCTTAAATGATTGACAGAAGGTTCCGATTTTACTTTTTGCAAATAAGCCTTCTACATCAATATTCTTTTTATTACATTTACTATTTTCATTGTAACCACATGTTCTTGCATTACAATCTACTCTTGTTGCCATATTATCATCCCTTTCAATAATATTATGGCAGCAATTGTTTTTTTTATTCACTAGTTTTTACAATCTTAGTTAAACCAACAACATCATCTACTGGTAAAGAAAATGCAATACCTTGTCCTTCTGAATTCAAGCCAACCTTTTGATATATAGCATGTAGTATGGCATCCTTAATATCAGCTGGAACTAATATTAATACTATTTCTTTTTCAGGATGAATGCTTATATTAAATAATTTTTCTGTTTCTTCCTTTGCAGTACCCCTGGCATTTATAACTGTACCACCTCTAGCACCACATTCTCTTGCAGCATCCATTACAGTCTCAGAGAATCCAGAATTTACTATGCATAAAACTGCTTCAAATTTATCACTCATTATGCTTCAGCTCCTTTATTAGTTAAGAATTGATAAAGTGTTACACCAATAACTGAAGATATTGGCACTGTAAAGGCAAGTCCTTTACCATTTTTTGTTTTAAAATATTTATCCTCATATTGAGATAATATTTCCTTAATTCGTTTTTCTGAAACCACACTTAATATAATTGCCTTACCATCATCAGCAAGACCTAGATATGAAACTATATCTGATGGTGCAGTTCCTCTACCATATAAAATTATTTGAAGATTTACATCATAGCCTTCTAATATATCTCGATAAAAAATAGCCTTTGAGCGATCACATATAGTTACTAAAATTTTTAATTTATTTGGAGCTGTAAGCCCAGAAGGCTTTACTGCTTTATTTGTTTTTTTAACAGCCATAAATGATCCTCCTACATAAAATTAATAATTTGTTCATCATCTGAATCAATAATTTTTCTCATTCTACTCTTCTCTTTAACCTTCTTAGATAATATATCCTTAAAGCCTAAAGCCTGAATTGTAATAAGTGGAGTCATCGCAACCATAGCTACAATACCATATGCATCAGATAAAACCTTTGATTCTCCCTGCATAACCATACAAGCACCTACCGCAAGAGGCAATATAAAGCTTGATGTTAAAGGACCAGAGGCAACACCACCTGAGTCAAACGCAATAGATGTATATATTTTTGGAACAAAGAAAGATAATCCTAGAGAAATAAAATAACCTGGAATTAAATAATAGAAAATTGAGAAATCAAATACAATTCTAATCATTGATAATCCAATTGATACACCTACACCAACTGATAATGCAATAAGCATTTGATTTTTTGAAACACCACCTAAGGTAATCTCTTCAACCTGCTTTGTTAAAACATGAACTGCAGGCTCGGCAAGTACAACTACTAAACCTAAAATAAATCCCATAATAATTAATGCAATTGGTCCAATCTCCGCTAGGCTAGTACCTAACTTATATCCAATAGGCATAAATCCAATTGTAACTGATGTTAGGAATATTAATAATCCAATAAAAGTATATAGAATACCAATAGATAATTGAATAAGTTTTTTTCTAGGTAGCTTAATATAAATAAAATTAATAATTAAAAAGAATCCAACAATTAAACTTAATGCTAGCAATAAATCCAAGCTTACATTTCCTATTTCATGAATTAAGTCACTAAATAAGTTTTGTGAAATCTCATAATTTGGAACCGTAAAATTAAGAGTACCGCTAATTGAGACACTTAAAATCAATATTGCAATTATAGGACCAACTGAGCATAACGCAATCAAACCGAAGCTATTTTCATTTTTATTTCTACCACCAATAGTAGCTGCAACTCCTACACCTAATGACATAATAAATGGAACTGTAATAGGTCCAGTTGTAACACCACCAGAGTCAAAAGATAAAGCTAACAAATCACCATTACCATTTAAAATAACAAGTGATGCGATGGCAAATAATAATGCATAGAAAAACATTAGCATCATCGATAAATCCTTTTTTAAAATGATTTTAATTACTGCTAAAACAAGAAATATACCAACTCCAAGACCAATAGAAATTATTAATACCATTGGTTCTACTACTGCACTAACCTGATTAGCTAATACTGTTAAATCTGGTTCAGCTATTGTTATTAATACACCCATTATAAAGCAAACAAATACAATTATTTTAACCTTATTGGATTTCATTAATGACGAACCAATTTGTTCGCCCATAGGCTGCATAGCCATGTCTGCACCTAAATTAAATAATCCAATACCAACAATTAAAGCTACAGCAGATATAGAAAATACAATTATCTCATAGGCACTTAAATCAATTAATGGAGTAAAATTTAAAATAATAACAATTAAGGTAACTGGTAAAACAGATACCAATGCTTCCTTTATCTTATGCCATAATTGTTTTCTCACAATATCACCCTTTCTAAATAAAATGAGATTATTCCCATCCTGATTTTATTTCACACTTTATAATCTTATTAGTAAATGGATTTACAAATTCAACATAGTAGCTACATAGATGTAGCTCATTATTTAAATCTTCGCCATATAAGGAATCACCAATTATCGGATGTCCAATATGCCTAGTATGTAATCTTATTTGATGAGTTCTTCCAGTCTTAAGAACAAATTCAAATAAAGTGGAATCATTATTTCTTTTTATAACGTTATATATACTAATTGCTTTTTTACCTGACGTAAAAGAAACAAATCTTTTATGTGAATCAGATTCCTTCTCAATTAAGGTTTCTATTATTCCACTATCTTTTAATGCGACTCCATGACATAAGCACTTATATTTTCTAATCATCTTTTCATGAGTAGGCTGTAAATAGTGAGCTGCCAATCTATTTTTAGCTATTACACATAATCCTTTTGTTTCCTTATCTAATCTATTTAATATGGAAACATTTAACTCTTGATTACTTGTTTTTAAATAATATAATACTTCTTGATAAAGGCTAAAAGGCTCTGCCTTTGTAGGAATAGATAAAAGACCAGGTCTCTTATTTAAAACAAGATAATTATCATCCTCATAACAGATATCTATATTTGACTCATAAATATCCCAATCAATCGTATTTAATGAATCATATTCAATCTTAATTATGTCTCCTTTTTTGATAGTTTTATATCCTTCTAAAGGTTGATCATTAACCAGTATTATTGACTTATGCGATTTTATATTTTTATAAAATCTTTTTGATACATGATTACGAATTTCATTCCTTAATTCGATATCATCATTATCACAAATAAATTCTAAAAAAGTCTTACTCATAACAATTTTATTTTATCATAAAAAGCGTTTAAATTAAAATGTTTTTATTAAAATTAAATTGTTTTTAAATTATTATTTTTTTTGTTATAATAATTATGAGGTGTTAACTATGGCAGATATTATAAATGAGGCGCAACGCTGTTTAAAATGCAAAAGGCCTTTATGTAAAGAGGGATGCCCTGTAGGAACTGAAATCCCACAAATAATGCAATTATTTTTAGATGGAAATATGGACGAGGCTGGACAAAAGCTTTTCAATAATAATCCACTATCAGCATTATGTTCTTTAATTTGTCCACATGAAAAAAATTGTATGGGAAATTGTATATTAAATAGAAAAGGTACTCCTATTAAATTTTTTGAGGTTGAAAATTATATATCCTCATTTTTTTTAGAAAAGGCTACATTATCTAAGCCTGAATCTAATGGACACTTGGTTGGCATTATTGGTGCTGGCCCTGCAGGATTAACTTTAGCAATACTACTTGCTAAAAAGGGATATGAGGTTACTATAATTGATAGCAAGGATAAAATTGGTGGAGTATTGAGATATGGTATACCTGAATTTAGACTTCCAAAATCCTTATTAGATTTGTTATTAAAAAGAATGACTGAATTAGGCATCAAGTTTAGACCCAACACTTTAATAGGTCCTACTATTACTATTGATGATATGTTTAACGATGGATATGATGCTATATTTATAGGTACAGGTGTTTGGAATCCTAATAAGCTTAGAATACCTGGTGAAACATTAGGAAATGTTCACTTCGCTATCGACTATTTAAAAAACCCAGACTCTTATACTAATTTAGGTGATCATGTAGTAATCATTGGTGCTGGTAATGTGGCAATGGATGCTGCAAGAACTATTCTTCGTAAATCACACGCAAAGGTTGATATTATTTTCTTTAGAGGTCGTGAGGAAGTTACAGCCTTAAAGGAGGAATTGGATTTAGCAATTATCGATGGAGTTAAGATGAACTATTATCTAAATACCATTAAAATTGAATCAGATGGTATTATTGTTGAACCAGTATTAAAGTCAGAAAATGAGGATGGAACTATAGAATATAAAAACGATTCAGATAATCCATTTAAATTCTCTTCTACTAGCGTAATTATAGCTATAGGACAAGGTGCAATGAATAATATTGTTAAGAGTACTAAGCAAATAGATACAACTCAAAAAGGACTAATTCAAACTACATCTAGAGGTGCTACTACTAGAGAAGGTGTATATGCTGCTGGTGATGTAGTATCCGGAGCTAAAACTGTAGTTGAAGCGGTAGCTGCAACAAAACATGTTGCTGAAGAAATTGATGAATATATTAAAAATAAATATAATGAAAAATAAAAGCATGAGGCTATCA
>SVAZ01000019.1 GCA_015059145.1 Erysipelotrichaceae bacterium | reverse complement strand
TTAATGTATAGACAACAGTCCTTAAATCAATTACAATATTAAATTAATTAGTCCAACTTTTGGGGTTCAGTACATTTGATAATCGCCGTTTTAATTTTATAAAAATAAAAAAGCTGATTACTCAGCTTCCTTAGGTGTTCTTAAATGTTCAATTATTTTAAATGCACCATCTACAAATATAGCGCCTATTGCATTTCCTAAAATCATTAATAGGAAATATCCAAATGCTTTTAGATTAAATATTCCTGCAAGAGTATAGTAGGCAGCATTTGCTATACAGTGCTCGAATCCACATAGGATAAAGATTGAAATTGCTAGGAAACAAAATATAACCTTACCTAAAGGGTATTCGCATTTTTCATGACCCTTACATGCTATATAAATCATAACTCCACATAACGTAGATAAAATTAATATTGAATACCAGCTATCAGCTTGTTTTGTTTCTACGATTTTAAAAGCCTCTTGAACTAATGTAGGATTTAATCGAGTTAGCTTCATAATTGAAGTTGTTGCTAAAACTCCAACAAAATTACCGATAATGCAGATTAATAAATCAAATAAATATTTTGGGCTATGGTTTAATACATCTCCAACCTTGCCTGTATATAAATGTAATTTAAAATGTATTATTATGAATAATCCTAATCCGAAAAATAGTGAACCTATTATTTTTGCTGTTGCGATTAATGATAAATAAACACATACACCTAATGAGATGCACACGCCTGATAAAATAGCACTCAGGAATATATCTAGATATTTTTTCATAGCTACCTCTTAATTTAAATAATTCTTAATCATTATACTACTAAGTATAAATTAAGTCAAAGAAAAAATAATACCATCTAGAAATAATTGATAAATTTAATTATAATAATCATTGGTGATATTTATGAGGATGGAAATTCAAAAGCTAGATGAGATGCATAAAGAGCTGCAAAGGTTTATGGATAGTGTTTATTTAAGACATAAATCTTTATCGAGAGAGGTTGTCTTTGCTGGGATGATTATTAAAAAGACCATGGATATATTATCTACCGCTAGCTATACGCTGAAAAATAATATTATAAGTGTTCAAATCTCTTTGTTAAGATTATTATGTGATAATTGCTTAGCTATTCAGTCAGCTATTGAGCTTGGTCTAAAAGAGGTTATAGATTTAATTACTACTAATCAAAAGGTTTCAAATGTAATGGTCGATGAGGAGCAAAACATGAGTGATGGTTATTTGAAGAGATTAGTATCTAAAAGCTATCCTGGCTTTGATAAGCTTTATAACTTTGCGTGTGAAGGTGTTCATTTTTCTAAACAGGCTTTAGGAAGTGCCTTTAGTGAAAAAAATGGTGAAATCTCTATGAATATAGAGGTTGGTAATAAAGAGTTAAAAAAGGATATGATTTATAATAATACTCAAATGCTTACGCTTTGTAAGGTTATTATGGCAATGTTAAAAAGAGTTTGTATAGATAAAGAAAAAAATCGACTAAAATAAGTCGATTTCTTTTTTTAATTCCTCAATAATATTTTCCTCTTTAATTTTTCTTACGATTTGTCCTTTTTTAAATATAAGAGCTTCTCCAATGCCTCCGGCAATTCCTAGATCAGCCTCCTTAGCCTCACCAGGTCCATTTACTGCACAACCCATAACTGCAACATGAATATCTTTATTTATTGTTTGTAAATAGCTTTCAATTTCCTTTGCTATTGGGATTAAATCAATCTGAGTTCTACCGCATGTAGGGCATGAGGTAATAGTAGGTACATTGTTTTTTAAATGTAACTCCTTTAATATTTCTTTAGCAGCCATAACCTCATAACGAGGATTATCTGTCAAAGATACTCTAATTGTATTTCCTATATTTTCTTCTAAAATCTTAGAAAGTCCAATAGAAGAAGTTATTAAACCCTTAAATGAAGTTCCTGCCTCTGTTATACCAACATGAAGTGGGTATGGGAATGTCTTACTTGCAAGCTTATATGCTTCGACAGTCAAATCAATGTTAGATGCTTTAAGAGATAATACAATATCTGTAAAATCTAATTCCTCTAATATTTCTATATGTCTTTTAGCAGCTATTATCATATTTTCTGCATTAACCTCTAAGTCCTTTGGTAGAGAACCAGCGTTTACACCAATTCTAATTGGAATTTTACGTTCCTTACATAATGAAACGATTTCTTTTATTTTATCCTTGTTAGTAATATTGCCTGGATTTAATCTTATTTTGTCTACTCCCTCTTTAATAGCAATAATAGCAAGCTCGGGATCGAAGTGTATATCAGCAACTAGAGGGATGTTGATGCCTTCTTTGATTTTGCTGATTGATAGTGCATCCTCTTTATCTAATACTGCAACTCTAATAATATCACAGCCGTATTTGGCAAGCTCATTTATTTGATTGATTGTTGCAAAAACATCTTTAGTTTTAGTGTTTGTCATGCTTTGAATTAAAATGGGATTATTTCCACCTAATAATAGATTTCCTACCCTTACGATTTTAGTTTCGTTTCTTTTTGTCATAATGAATCACCATTTTAATTATACTAAAATATTTGCTTTTTTCAATTGTATTAAATTAAAGTAAAAAATAAAAAAATTTGTTGCAATAAAGTTATATGTTTGATATAATACATTAGGAAGTAATCTTTAGGTCTGGAGGGAAAAAGACATGCGTGATTTAGTAAAATTAATTTGTTCTGATTGCAAGAATGAAAATTATTACACAGACAAGAACAAGAAGACAACTCCTGAAAGAATGGAGATTAAGAAATATTGTCCTCATTGCCGCAAGCATACAGTTCATAAGGAAAAGAAATAATAAAAGCTTTTGATAAGCTTTTTTTATTTTATATAGAATATGATAGAAAAGGTAGTAACTGGAAGCTTTTTTACAAATAGCTATGTCATAAGTAATAATGGGAAATGCATTGTAGTTGACCCTGGTCTTAGTTATGCTAATGCGGCAAGCATGATTAAAGAGAAGTATGATGTTGAAGCTATTTTTATAACTCATGGGCATATGGATCATATAGATGGTATAAAATATTTTCCAAATGTTCCTATTTATATTCATAAGGATGCTGAAGAGTTTTTATATAATCCTTCCTTATCATTGTATGATATGATGGGCATGAGAATTCCTTTTAAAAAGGGTGAATTAGAGGTTAGAGTAGTTAATGATTTAGATACTATTTCACTTATTGGATATGAATTTAAGGTTTTACACACTCCAGGTCATACTAGAGGATGTGTTTGTTATAGCTATGGTACAAAGGTTTTATCAGGAGATGCTTTGTTTTCTGGAAGCTGCGGTAGAACAGATTTGCCTACAGGTGATAGCATGAAGCTTGTTAAAAGTCTAAAACGAATTATTGAAGCATATCCTGATAATTATGATGTGTATCCAGGTCATGATGAAAAGACTACAATAAAAAAGGAAAGAAGTAATCCGTATATAAGATAAGATAATTTTTTATCTTATCTTTTATTTTTAATAATGTTGTTGTATAATAAATTTATTATCCAAGGGAGGGATATTCGTGAAAAGATTAATCTTAGTAGAAGGCTACAATTCAAAGCTAAATCTATTAGAAACAGAAATAGCTATCAAATTTGTTAAGGATACTTTTGAAAGAGAACTTGCAAAGGAGTTAAATTTAACTAGAGTTTCAGCTCCATTATTTGTATTTCCTTCAACAGGCTTAAATGATAACTTAAATGGTTATGAAAGAAGAGTTAATTTTGATATTAATGAAATTCCTGAAGAGGTTGAAATTGTTCAAAGCTTAGCTAAATGGAAAAGAAATGCATTAGCCAAATATAAATTTGAACCAGGCACAGGATTGTATACTGATATGAATGCTATTAGAAGAGATGAGGATTTAGACACAATTCACTCTGCATATGTAGATCAATGGGATTGGGAGAAGATTATTTCAAAAGAGGATAGAAAGCTTAGCTATTTAAAAAAGGTGGTTAAGAAAATATATAAGGTAATTAAGAGAGTAGAAAAGAAGGTTCATGAGAAGTTTCCGGTAATCTCTCCGACTTTACCTGAGGAAATTACATTTATTACCTCTCAAGAGCTTTTAGATAAGTATCCTAATTTAGATTCTAAGGAAAGAGAAAATGCAATCACTAAGGAATGTGGTGCTGTATTTATTATGCAAATTGGTGGTAAGCTTAAGAATGGGGAGGCTCATGATGGTAGAGCTGCAGATTATGATGACTGGAAGCTAAATGGTGATATTATGCTATATTATAAGGAATTAGATATAGCGTTTGAGATTTCTTCGATGGGTATTCGCGTTGACGAAAAATCTATTTTAAAGCAGTTAAAGGCTAAAAAGGAAGAGTATAAAATTGAAAACCAATATGTTCAAGGTATTATAAATAACACATTACCACTAACTATTGGTGGCGGAATCGGACAATCTAGATTATGCATGTATATGCTAAAGAAGGCTCATATTGGTGAGGTTCAGGCTTCAGTATGGAGCGAAGAGGATATTAAAAAGCTAGAGGAATGCAATATACACTTACTTTAAAAGGAATGTGAATTTTCACATTCTTTTTCTTTTTAGCACTTTTTAGTTGACAGTGCCAAACAATTGTTTTATAATATAATTGCACTTAGGCAAAAAGAGTGCTAAAACGAGGTGAAGCTAATGTTATCAGATCGTCAGAAGTTAATATTAAAGGCAATTATTGAAGAGTATGTTTCATCTAATGAACCTGTTGGCTCTAAGATGCTTACTAATAAGCCGTATTTAGATTTCTCTTCAGCAACAATTAGATATGATATGCAGCATCTTGAAGAAGATGGTTATTTAGAAAAAACACATACATCTTCAGGAAGAATTCCATCTCAAATTGGTTATAGATATTATGTAGACCATCTTATCATAAGAGATGAAGAGGTGCAGGAATATTTTAAATATGTTGATGAGATATTGGATAATAAAAATATTACTAAAGAGGATGCACTTCAGAAGGTTGCTAATTTCTTAAGTGAGTTAACAGGATATTATACTTCAATTGTTGGCTCATCTAATGATTATGCAAAGGTTATGAAAATGGAAATCGTACCTCTTAGTGATAATGAAGCAGTATTATTAATAGTTACTAATAATGGTGCTGTACAATCACAAAAGATTTCTATCCCTCAAGGGTATAATATGGATGATTTATTGCGTATAATACAAATGTTTGATAATGCCATGTATGATCATTCGATTTATGAAATACGTGATATTTTATCTAAGGAGGCTGCAAAGCCTAGAATTAGACAAATGGTTGATTTTAGAGATGATATTCTTAACTTCATGATTAAGGGCTTCTCAAGATTTTTAAATGCTGAAACATTTGATTCAGGATTACCTAAATTATTTAATCAACCAGAATTTCAAGATCATCAAAAGATGCAAAGGATTTTAAAGGCTTTAGATAATGAAACTATTAAGAGCTTTACTTCAGGTGATGGCTTAAAGATTCACATTGGCTCTGAAAATATGTGTGAGGGTTTAGAGGAATGCTCTATTATCTCACTTCCATATTATATGGGTGATAATGAATATGGGACTATTGTTTTAGTTGGTCCTACAAGAATGAATTATCGTGGTGTTATTCCACTATTAGAATATATAGCGAAAAGCATGACTAAATTATATAATAGGTAGGTGTTTATTTTGGCGGAGAATATTAAGGAAGAGGAAAAGGTTGCTGAAGATTTAGAGTCGGAAGCAAAGGAAGAATCTAAAAAGGAAAAGAAAAACAAATATAAGGAGCAGCTAGATAAGCTAGAGGCTGAATATGCTACCTTAAAGAATGATTATTTAAAGGTTTACGCTGAAATGGAAAATACAAAGCGTAGAATTAAAGATGAAGCTATTAAAGATAGAAAATATGCTTCACAAAAGGTTGTGGGAGAATTGATTGGGCCAGTTGATATGCTGCTGCAAATTGTTAACATGCCAGCTCCAACACCTGAGATTCAAAATTATCAAATAGGTTTTCAAATGATTGCTAATCAATTGTTAGATATTTTAAAGAACGAGGGTCTTGCCCCTATTGAAGCATTAGGTAAAGATTTTGATCCTTCATTAATGCAAGCTGTTCAGACTGAGGAAACGGAAGATAGCGAGAATATTGTATTAAAGGTTATGCAGCCTGGATATATGTATAAGGATAGAGTTTTAAGACCAGCAATGGTTACTGTAAGTAAGAAAAAATCAGAAGAAAAGAAAGAGGAAGAATAATATGTCAAATAAGGTTATTGGTATCGATTTAGGTACAACAAATTCATGTGTGTGCGTTATGGAGGCTGGTGAATCAAAGGTTATTCCAAACGCTGAGGGTGTAAGAACTACACCATCTGTAGTAGCATTCAAGGGTGATGAAATTCAAGTTGGTGATGTTGCAAAGCGTCAAGCTATTACTAACCCTAATACTGTAGCTTCAATTAAGCGTCATATGGGAGATGCTAGCTATCGTGTAGATATTAATGGTAAAAAGTATACTCCACAAGAAATTTCAGCAATGGTTTTACAAAATTTAAAGGCTACTGCTGAAGCTTATTTAGGTGAAAAGGTTGATAAGGCTGTTATTACAGTTCCTGCATATTTTAATGATGCTCAACGTCAAGCAACTAAGGATGCTGGTAAAATTGCTGGTTTAGAGGTTATGCGTATTATTAATGAGCCAACTGCTGCAGCATTAGCTTATGGTATTGATAAGACTGATAAGGAGCAAAAGGTATTAGTATTTGACTTAGGTGGTGGTACATTTGACGTATCTATCCTAGATTTAGCTGATGGTACATTCGAGGTATTATCTACAGCTGGTGATAACATGCTAGGTGGAGATGATTTCGATAAGGCAGTTATGGATTGGTTAGTTGCTGAATTTAAGACTGAGTCTGGCGTTGATTTATCTAATGACAAGATGGCTATGCAAAGATTAAAGGATGCTGCTGAAAAAGCTAAGAAGGATTTATCTGGTGTTACATCTGTAGAAATCAGCTTACCTTTCATTTCGATGAGCGCGGCTGGTCCATTACATTTAAATAGAACATTATCTCGTGCTAAGTTTGAACAATTAACTGCACATTTAGTTGATCGTTGCTTAGGACCTGTTAGACGTGCATTAAAGGATGCTGGTTTAACTCCAAAGGATTTAGACCAAGTATTATTAGTTGGTGGTTCAACTCGTATCCCTGCTGTTCAAGAATTAGTTAAAAAGGAATTAGGAAAAGAGCCTAATAAGAGTGTTAACCCAGATGAGGTTGTTGCTATGGGTGCTGCAATTCAAGGTGGTGTATTAACTGGTGATGTTAAGGATGTATTATTATTAGACGTTACTCCATTATCACTAGGTATTGAAACTTTAGGTGGTGTATTTACTAAGCTTATTGAAAGAAATACTACAATTCCTTGTTCAAAGAGCCAAGTGTTCTCAACTGCAGCTGATAATCAGCCAGCTGTTGATATTCATGTATTACAAGGTGAAAGACCAATGGCTATAGATAATAAGACTTTAGGTAGATTCCAATTGGGTGATATTCCTGCTGCTCCACGTGGAGTTCCTCAAATCGAGGTTAAGTTTGATATCGATGCTAATGGTATCGTTAATGTATCTGCAAAGAACCTAGGTACTGGTAAGGAACAAAAGATTACTATTCAAGGTGGTTCAGGATTAAGTGATGCTGAAATCGAAAGAATGGTTAAGGAAGCAGAGGAAAATGCTGAAGCTGATAAGGCTCGTAAGGAAGAGGCTGATTTAATTAATGAATCAAATCAATTAATTTTCCAAACTAAGAAGGCATTAAATGATTTACAAAATGTAGATCCTGCTGAAAAGGCAAATTGTGAAGAATTATGTGCTGATTTAGAAAAGGCATTAGAATCTAAGAATATTGCAGATATTCGTCAAAAGAAGGAAGCTTTAGAAAAGGTTGCTCAGGATATTGCTGTTAAAGCATACCAACAAACTCAAGAGGCTCAACAAGCTAACGACTCATCTTCTAGCAAGGATGATGCAGTAGACGCAGATTTCTCTGACGTTCAATAATTAATATTATAAAGTAGAAGGGCCCAAAAGGCCCTTCATTGTGTGAGGTGCTATTATGGCAAAAAGAGATTATTATGAGGTGTTAGGACTTCAAAAGGGTGCTAGCCAGGATGAAATTAAAAGAGCATATAGAAATTTAGCAAAGAAGTACCATCCTGATGTTAATAAGGAGGAAGGTGCTGAGGCTAAATTTAAAGAAATTAATGAAGCCTATGATACATTATCCGATGAACAAAAGAAGGCAAGATATGATCAGTTTGGTCATGAAGATCCAACTCAAGGCTTTGGCGGTGGCGGCTTTGGCGGCTTCGGAGGAGCTGGTGGCTTTGGCGGCTTTGAGGATATCTTTAGTTCATTCTTTGGTGGTGGTCAACGCTCTAGAAATTCAAATGGTCCTAGACAGGGTGCAGATGTAGAAAAACAAATGTCCATAACATTTGAAGAGGCTGTTTATGGCTGTAAGAAGAGAGTTAGGCTATCTGTAGATGATGAATGTATTCATTGTGGTGGAACAGGAGCTCAATCTAAATCAGATATCTCTACATGTCAAAAGTGTAAGGGTCAGGGTAAAGTGTTTATCCGTCAGCAAACTATATTTGGAGTATCAAACGTTCAAACTACATGTCCGGATTGTAATGGTAAGGGTAAGATTGTTACTAAGAAGTGTACTGAATGTAATGGTAAGGGTAGAATTAGAAGAACTAAGGATGTAGAGGTTACAATTCCTGCAGGTATTCAAACTGGTATGACATTACGTATGGAAGGCTATGGTGAGTCTGGCTATAATGGTGGACCAAGTGGAGATTTATATATTTCTTTTGTATGTGGTGAGCATAAGAACTTCGTTCGTGATGGACAAAACATTATATTACAAATTCCTATTAGCTTTACTCAGGCTGCTTTAGGTGATACTATTGAGGTTCCAACTATTGATGGTAATGTGTCACTTAAAATTCCAGCTGGAACTCAAACTGGAACTAAATTCCGTCTTCGTGGTAAAGGAACAAAAAATCCTAAGGGTGGCATTTCAAGAGGTGACCAAATTGTTATTACAAACATTGAAACACCTACTAATCTTACAAATGAAGAAAAGCAGCTTTTAGAAAAGCTAGCTAACGTTCAAAAGATTGAAAAGAAATCTCCATGGGACAAATTTAAAAACTTATTTAAGTAAAATTAATTTTAAATAATTATGATAAAAATGGAAGTTATTCCATTTTTATGTTTTTATTGAAAGTTTTATTAATAATTGTTATAATTATTATTAGTTTTAGGAGGATTTAATTATGGAGAAAAATAAGGTAGATATGCTTGAAGAAATTGAACAAGATTTAATTGTTACACCTTCAGAGAAAGAGCCTGAATTAAAGGAGTTTGAAAAGCTTTTATTAGAAGAAAGAGATCGTAGAGATTTAGATAAGGCTTTAACTTTAATTAAGGCTGGCTGTTTTTATGAGGTTGAAAATGAACCAGCTTTAGATTTTAATAATCTTGAGCTTGTTCCTATGAAGAGAAAGCTTAAGGGATTATATGATTTATATCGCAATAAGGAAACACATGATTTATTATATGTTTCACCACTTGTAGAAGATATTAGTGAGGATGGTAAAAAGAATGTTAAGCCTTATGGATACAAGGTTTTATATATTGAATCTATGGATGCTGAAACTTATCAAATGGTAGTTAAGGCTGCAAAGAACAATATCAAAAATGGTGTTGCTAGAGCTTATAAATTTGCATTTATTTTATACTTTGCTGTTATTGCTATTACATTAGCTAATATGGTTTACATTTTTATAAACACATTAGAATCTGGTATACTTGCTGCTTTAGCATCAATCATATTTAATAATGCTACATATCTTGTGGGTATTTTAATTGCTACTATTTTATTAGTACCTATGATGATTAAATATAAAAAATATAAGGCAGAATAATTATGCAAAAGTACTTCATATCAAGTGACAATTTATTAGAAAATAAAATAACTGGGGACGATGCATTTCATATTAAAAGTGTAATGCGTAATAGAATTGGCGATGTTATTTTAGTTTGTGACGAGTCTAAAACATATAAGGCTAAAATTGTAAGCATTCTTGATAAAGAGGTATCCTTTGAGATAGTAGAGGAAATAATCGGCAATCATGAATTGCCGGTTTTTGTATCTATAATTCAGGGATATCCAAAAGGAGATAAGCTGGAGGATGTTATTAAGCATGGGACTGAATTAGGAGCTTATGAATTTTATCCTACAATTATGAAAAGAAGTGTATTTAAGCTTGACCCAAAGAAAAAGGATTCTAAGCTTTTAAGATTTAATAAAATTGCTAAAGAGGCAGCTGAACAGGCTCATAGAGATAGAGTTCCTAAAGTGATTGATATTTGTCAATTAAAGGAAATAGATTTTTCTAAATTTGATGTTAAAATAATATGCTATGAGGAATCAGCTAAAAATGGTGAGCTTGTTGAATTTAAAAGAGCAATAACGTCGCTAAAAAAGGATGACAAGGTAGCTATAATAGTAGGGCCTGAGGGTGGCATAGATGATTCTGAAATTGAATATTTAAAGAAGCAAGGTTTTACTCCTGCATCATTAGGAAAAAGAATTTTAAGAACGGAAACAGTAGTTTTCTATTGCTTAAGTGCAATAGGATATGAAATAGAATTAGAGAAATGAAAAAGGTTGGATTTATAACATTAGGTTGCAAAGTTAATATATATGAGTCTAATGCTTTAAAAAATGAGTTAATAGATAATGGCTTTATTATTTCTGATGCTGATGAAATATGTGATGTATACATTATTAATACTTGCTCAGTTACAAACATGGCAGATGCTAAAAGCAGAAAGATGATTCGTAAGGTAATTAAGATGAATCCGAATGCTATCATTTGTGCTATGGGATGCTACGTTCAAACTAATGAGGAAGCAAAGAACATTGATGGTGTTGATATCTTAGTTGGAAACGGCAATAAGAAGGTAGTAGTTGAGGAAATTATTAAGAGGCTAAATGCCCCTAAGGAGCCTAAATATGTTAACATATTAGATATATTAAACACTCATGATTATGAGCCGTTAGATGTTACAACATATGACCATACTAGGGCTTTTGTTAAAATAGAGGATGGTTGTGAAAATTTTTGTACCTATTGTATAATTCCATATGCTAGAGGACCAGTTAGATGTAAGGCTCAGGATGATGTAATTAATGAGCTTAAAAGAATTACTGATATGGGCTATTTAGAGGTTGTCTTAGCTGGCATTCATACTGGAAGATACATGGATAAAGGCACTAATCTTTCAGGACTAATAAAGAGGATTTTAAACGAAGTTCCAAAATTGAAAAGATTAAGGCTTTCCTCAATCGAAATAAATGAGGTTGACAATGAGTTTATTGAATTAATGAGAAATAATGATATACTAGCTAATCATTTACATTTACCACTTCAAGCTGGTAGTGATTTGATTTTATCTAAAATGGAAAGAAAATACGATACTAAGTATTTTCTAGATAGAATAAATAAAATAAGAGCTGCTAGACCAGACATATCGATTACAACTGATGTTATTGTGGGTTTTCCATATGAGACAAATAAAGAATATCAAGAAACTAAGAGTTTTATTAAAAAGGTTGGTTTTTCTAAGCTTCATGTTTTCCCATATTCAATGCGTAAGGGAACAAAGGCAGTAGATATGCCTCAGGTTCACGATGCTACTAAAAAGGAAAGAGCATTAGAATTAATAGAGTATTCAAAATATTTAGAGAGAGAATACTCAAATAGGTTTATTGGTTCAAAACTTGAGATTATTATCGAACAAGCATTAGATGATCAGTATATGGTTGGTCATACCTCTAATTTCCTTCAAGTAGTTATGGATTTAGATTCTAATCTAATTGGAAAAAATGCCTTAGTAACTATCACTGAAATTAAAGATTTGAAGGTATATGGAAAAATTGAAAAAAATATGTAATTTTTAAAAAAAACTCTTTACAAGTAAATTCTATTTATGTATAATTATATAGGATTTCGTCCTTGGAAGGAGGGTTAGTTATGCCAAAAATTGTAGTACGTGATAAGGAAAGCATCGAGGATGCACTACGCAGATTTAAGCGCGATGTTTCTAGATCTGGTAACCTTCAAGAGGCGAAAAAACGTCAATACTATTTAAAGCCAAGTGATGTGCGTAAGCAAAAGCGTCAAGAGGCTAGAAAAAAATTTAAGTAAGAAGATAAAGGGAAGGTTAACTTCCCTTATTATTTTTTAGGAGGAATGTTTATGAAAATTTTTATGACGGGCGACTCTACAATGAAGTATAATAATATTTATTCTTATCCACAAACAGGATGGGGTCAGGTTTTACATTTGTTTACTAAAAATGAATATTTGATTGAGGATCATGCGGAAAATGGTAGAAGTACTAAAAGCTTTATTGAAGAGGGTAGATTCGATGCCATTTTAAATAAAATGGAAAAGGGTGATTTTGTTATTTGTCAATTTGGGCATAATGATGAAAAAATTCAAGATCCTAATCGTTATACTGAACCTTACGGCACTTATCAGCAAAATTTAAAATTCTTTGCTGACAAGGTTAACGAAAAGGGTGGTCATATTGTATATGCAACTAGCATTACTAGACATAAGTTTGAAAATGGTAAATGCGTAAACTCACATTTAGATTACCCTCAAGCTATGTTAGATTTTTGTAAGGAAAATAATTATACTTGTATTGATTTAAATAAATTAACTATTGAATTATATTCACGTATGGGTGAAGAAGAAACAAAAAAATTTCATATGATTTTTCCCTCTAATACTTATAAGACTTATCCTGATGGAAAGGACGATCATTCTCATTTAGTTTTTGATGGAGCAAAGACTATTTGTGAATTATTCGTTTCAGCCATTTCTAAGACAAATGATCCTATTAAGGAATGCTTCTTAGATTTAGGATCATCGGTTGAAATTGATTGGGAAATGCTAAAGGATTAAAAAATGGAGAATATCTCCATTTTTTTACTTACTTCAACATTTTGAAAATGGTATAATTATGGTGGAGATTAATCATCTATAATTATATGTTTTCATATTATTTAGTGCATTAGAACTCTAGAAAGAGAGGATTTATGCAAAACAATACAATTGATAAGAATTCGTTTCTTATCCTCAAGGAAAAACTTGAATTAATTAAAGAGAATAACAGTACAATACATGTAAATATTTCTATAAAAAGAAAAAATTTATTAAATGTAGCTTCAAAAATTGAGGGTATATATGATAGATTCATGTGCGTTTCTTCATTGGTTAATTCATATAGAGAGGAGTTTACAATTTCCTATATTGACATTTTAACTAACAAAATTAAAATTCAAGAGCTAGAATAAAATAAAAAGTCAAATTCATTATTTGAATTTGACTTTTTATATTAATCTGTAAAGTTGTCGAAGTAACCTTGAATTAGAATGATAGGAGTACCCTTATCACCTGAACCAGAAGTAAGGTCACATAAAGAGCCTATTAAATCAGTTAATTGTCTTGGTGTTGTACCTTGAGAAGCCATATTACCAACTAGGTTAGATGACTTTGCCTTGATGCTTTCGGAAATAGCATTCTTTAAAGCTTCACCAGAAAGATTCTTAAAATCATTATCAGCTAAATACTTTAGCTTTAATTCATTTGGAGTACCAATTAAACCATCAGTGTATGCTGGAGATACAACTGGGTCAGCCAACTCCCAAATCTTACCTTGAGGATCCTTAAATGCACCATCACCATATACCATAACCTCAACATGCTTACCTGTTTTAGCTAGTATTTGTGCTTGGATAGCAGTTACTAAATCAAAGCATTCTCTAGGGAATAATTTTATTTTATCCTCAGTAGCCTTGTTTGATCCTAATAGACCATATTTTGTATTATATCCACTTCCATTAATAGAAGTAGTTAAAATATCATCTAAGCCTAATACAACCTCAGCACCAGCTTCCTTTAATAAACGCTTAGTACGTACTCTTGTGTGAATATCACAAGTAATAACCTTTTTAGTGTAGTTTAATATTGTCTTAGCCTGATTAGCAAAAATAACCTCAACCTCAGCACCAGCTTCAGTGATAATATCTGAGTAGTATTGCACGTAATCTATACCTGTAAATTCATGCTTATTATCACCGAATAATTCACGATATTTATCTAATGTTAATACATCCGAATATGGATTGACACCTGCTTGATCTAATTGATCATAAGTTAATAATGCATTACCAACCTCATCACTTGGATAGCTAAGCATTAAAACAATTTTTTTAGCCCCCATAGCAATACCCTTAAGGTTAATTGCAAAACGATTACGAGATAGAATTGGGAAAATAACACCAATTGTCTCTCCACCAAGCTTAGCTTTAACGTCAGCTGCAATTGCCTCAACAGTAGCATAGTTTCCTTGACTTCTAGCAACGATAGATTCAGTAATACCAATTACATCTCTATCGTTTAAAGAGAAGTTATGAGCCTCACAAGCTTCTAATACGCTATTAACAGTAATATCAACTAGGTTGTCTCCTTCTCTAATAATAGGGCCTCTAATACCTCTTGAACAAGTTCCGACTTTTCTTTCCATATATGTACCTTCAAATTTTCTTATAAATTTATGTATTTATAAAAATAAATACACAAATAATTATACATTTAAGAGGGTTCTATTGCAAGAAAAAAATATATTAAAATAAAAAAAATAATCCTTCAATTTGAAGGATTATTTAACATATAACCTATGAGCGAAAAATTCAGCCTCTGTAGTTAGCTCAACCTTAAGCTTTTTAAAGACTCCAGCATCAACTTGAGATAAAATAACAGTTGCATGAGCCTGACAATGAGCTAGATTAGGAAGCTGCTTCATTGCCATATAAGCTAATGGATTGTTAGTAGCAGAAATTGCTAAAGCAATCAAGATTTCATCTGCATGTAATCTTGGATTATGATTTCCCAAATTAGATATTTTCATTTTACATATAGGTTCAATGATTGTTGGAGAAATCAATAATAGATCATCATTTATACCTGCTAAATACTTAAGTGCATTTAGAATAAGTGCCGCAGGAGCTGATAGAAGAGGTGATGTTTTAGCAGTGACAATATGTCCATCCTCTAATTCCATAGCCATAGAGACAGTATTAGTTAAATCTCTTTTTTCTAATGACTTCTTTACGCATTTTCTATCCTCAACAGAAACATTAAGCTGTCGCATTATTAATGCAATCTTATCAACGGATTCTTGGGAAAATTTCCCATTTCTTAAATCAACTAATGCATTAAGATATCTTCTAATTATTTCATCCTTAGAAGCCTTTTGTGCAACATCTTCATCAGATATCGCAAACCCAGCCATATTAACACCCATGTCTGTAGGTGATTTATAAGGACATTTTCCATAAATGGCCTCAAACATAGATTTAACAACAGGGAAGATTTCGACATCTCTATTGTAATTCACCGTTAATTGTCCATAAGACTCTAGATGATATGGGTCAATCATATTAACATCATTTAAATCAGCTGTTGCAGCTTCATACGCTAGATTAACTGGGTGCTTAAGTGGAAGGTTCCAAATTGGAAATGTTTCATATTTAGCATATCCAGCCTTAATTCCACACTTGTTATCATGATATAACTGTGATAGACAAGTAGCCATTTTACCAGAACCAGGACCAGGTGCAGTAACAACTACTATAGGTCTTTCAGTTTTTATATATTCGTTTTTACCGAAGCCTTCCTCACTAATGATATTATCTATATCATGTGGATAGCCTTTTATTAGATAATGTAGATAAGTTTTAATTCCTTGGTTATTTAGTTTTAAAATAAACGCATCAACCTGAGGAGATGGTTCGTATTGAGCTATACATACTGATCCTACAAACAAATCTGAAGCTCTAAATGCATCGATTAATCTTAAAACCTCGGATTCATAGGAAATTCCTAAATCACTTCTAATTTTATTTTTTTGAATGTCATGGGCATTTATAACTATAACCACTTCAACCTTTTCTTTAATGGTTAAAAGCATTTTAAGCTTAGTATCAGGAAGGAATCCTGGTAATACTCTAGAAGCATGGAAGTCATCGAACAATTTGCCTCCAAATTCAAGATAAAGCTTGCTACCAAATTGAGAAACTCTATTCTCGATATTTTCAGATTGTAACTTCAAATATTTATCATTATCAAAAGCAATCTTCATATAACTCACCAGCCTTTAAAAAAAATCACAATAACAATTATATATTTTAAAAAATAATTTTTCAACATAAAATTATTTTAAATCGTAATTAAAAATACATTATTATTATAACACCAAAAATATAATATACAAATCTTAATTTTTTAATTTTCGTATTTATTTAATTTTATCAATAAAGGAGTTTTTTAAACATATAATTTAAAGGTGAATTAAATGAATAATCATATTTTTAAAAAAAGAATTGTTATAATAATTTTCCTATTTATATTCCTATTTTTAGCAATGATTATAAAGTTAGGATTTATTACATTTTATTCGGCTAATGATATAAATAATAAAGCTTATGACTTGTGGAGTAGAGAAATACCAATTTCGACATCTAGAGGTATTATATTAGATAGAAATGGTAAGGTGATTGTAGGTAATGAATTATGCTATACTGTTTGTTCAATAAATAGACAAATTAAAAATAAGGATGATGCTGCCCAAAGCTTAGCTAATATTTTGAATTGTAGTAAGGATAAAATTATAACTCATTTAAGTAAAAATAATTCTATTGAAATAATAAAGCCCGAAGGAAGACGAATAGACAAAAGTACTGCAGAAAAAATAGTTAAAAGTAATATTGATGGAATATATGTAACTAGTGACAGTAAAAGATATTATCCATATGGTACAATGCTAGGACAGGTTGTTGGATTTTGTGGAATCGATAATGATGGCTTGTCAGGTATAGAATATATGTATAACGATTATTTAAAAAGTCAAAATGGCTCATTGAAAATATATACAGATGCCAAAGGTAATTTGATGCACGATACTATATCTGAATTTGAGGAAGCTACTCCAGGGATGGATGTACATTTAACAATAGACATTGAGCTTCAAAAGATAATGGATGGTGTAATAAATAAGGCTATAACACTATACAATCCTAAGCAGGTTATGGGATTAATGATATCGGTCAAGACAGGAGAAATCCTTGCGATGACATCATACCCATATTACGAGCCATCAAATTATCAGGCCTATGATTCAACTATTTATAATAGAAATTTACCCATTTTTAATCAGTTTGAATTAGGCTCTACATTTAAAATAGTCACCTATGCTGCTGCATTAGAGGAAGGTTTATTTGATTTAAATGATTATATTTATTGTGGTGGTTCATCTTTGGTTGGTGATAGAAAAATAAGATGTTGGAAGGCTGGTGGACATGGTAGTCAAACAATGCTAGAAGGAATCCAAAATTCGTGTAACGTATGTTTTATGAATTTAGGTCAAAGATTAGGCGTAGAAAGATTTTATAAGTATTTAGAAAAATTTGGAATGACTGAAAAGACTGGGATAGATTTACAAGGCGAAGGATTATCTATTATAGTAAACAAAAGTATTTGTGGGCCAGTAGAGCTTGCAACTCAAGCCTTTGGTCAAGCAAATGCATTTACACCTATTCAATTATCTATGGCAGCAATATCAGCTGTTAATGGAGGAGATTTGTTGCAACCATATATTTTAAAGCAGCTAGAAACTTACGCAGGTGAAATAGTATATGAAAAAGAAAAAATTATAAAAAAAGAGGTTGTTAGTGATAAAACCTCAGATTTAATGAAATATGCACTTGAGTGTGTATGTGCATTAGGAACTGGTAGAAATGCATTTTTGGAAGGATATAGAATGGGAGGTAAAACTGGTACAGCGCAGGTAATATCATCTACTGGTGGATATGAGTCTGGTCATTACATTTTATCATTTTTAGGTATGGCACCTATGAATGATCCAGAGATACTTTGTTATCTTGCGATAGATAAACCACAAAACTGCGTTCAATATGGGGGTACAGTGGCTGCACCTTTAGTTGGTGAAATAATGGAACAATCTCTTACCTATTTAGGTATAGAAAGAGATTACGAAAATCAAATAGAAAAGAATCTAAGATGGTTCTTAGACACGCCAACATACAAGGTTGATAATTATATAGGTAAAACTAAAAAGGAAATAAAGAATACTCAATTCTATAATTATGTATATTACGGTGATGGAGATACTGTAATATATCAATCACCTGATCAAGGTGAGAAGATAAAAGAAGGAGATACTATAATGCTGTATATGGGGTAAAGTCCAAGTTTACAAAATGGTTTACAGTTTTTCTTGACTTGGTTTACAAAGTGGTTTACAATATAAGTGATAAGGAGTGATTTAAAATGAAGAACTATGAAAATATTTTACTTAAAGCATTAGAAGAAAAGCATTATTTTACTAATGAAGATCTACGTATGAATAAAAGAAATAATATTCTCTTTGAAAGCCACGAACTAAAAGAGTATTTATGTTTTAAAGATGATTTTTATCATGAAACCAAGGTGGAATTACCTCTCATCTCCTTTAATTCAACAAAGATGTATTATTTTAAAAGTAATGAACTAAATACATCTTTACAAGAATATTTAGAGTTTATTAATAATGATTTAATTGAAAAAGAATCAACAATAATTTCGGATAATTATGAAGATATTATTGTTTCAAGAATGGCTTCTGAGTTGGATGGCACCTTAAGAATAGAAGGTGTTAATACTACTAGAAGACAAATGTTGGATATTTATAACAATGTTAAAGAAAAGCTTGATTCTAACGATATCATAATTCGAAATATGATCAAAGGTTTTGAATTTATATCAAAAAAACCAGACTTTAACAAAGAGAATCTAATCACCTTATACAACATCTTATCAAAAGATTCATTGACAAAAGAAACAACACTAGATGGTGAATATTATCGTTTAGACAAAGTGTATGTTGGAGAACATCAAGGATGTCCTGCAAATGAAATAGATAGATGTATGGATTCGTTATTTGAATATGTTAATGTTGAAATAAATAATCGTAACTTTTATTTACCATTTATTACTCATTATTACATGCTATATATTCACCCATATTATGATTATAATGGTAGAACAGCTCGTATGGTGTCATTATGGGTTAGTTTATTATCTGATATGAAGGAATTATTGCCAACGTTTATAAGCGAAGCAATTAATGATGATAAAAATAACTATTATAAAGCTATAGATAATACTAGATTTTCACATAACGATTTGACTTATTTCATTTTATATCTATTGAATTTATCAAATAAGTATTATTTAGTATATAAGAATTTGAATGCAATAAAAGAAGAACTAGCATTTACAGGTGAATCTTTATCTCCTACTGAATCATATTATTTAAAAAGAATTATGATTAACAGTAAGAAAGGCTGGTTTAACTATAGAGGTTTTATTGATTTTTGTAAAATTGATATTACGAAGCAAGGTGCTTTAAAAATTTTAAATAAACTTTTAAAATATGAGCTGCTAGTATCTAGAAATAATTCGAAAAATGAAAAAATATTTATGATAAATGATGAAAAAATTTTGTACAAAATTTAGGGGTTGTGAAAAAACCAAACTTTTAAAAGGTTGGCTTTCACAGCCTTTCATTTATACTTATGTTTTGATTTTGCCTCTTCATTGAGGCTTCCATCACTACTATTATAAATTAATATTAGAAGTAAAAAAACCAAGAGATTAACTCCTAGTTAATGCTTTAAATAATATAAATGAATGAATGATCCAGAGATACTTTGTTATCTTGCGATAGATAAACCACAAAACTGTGTTCAATATGGCGGTACAGTGGCTGCACCTTTAGTTGGTGAAATAATGGAGCAATCTCTTACCTATTTAGGTATAGAAAGAGATTACGAAAATCAAATAGAAAAGAATCTAAGATGGTTCTTAGACACACCAACATACAAAGTAGATAATTACATAGGTAAAACTAAAAAAGAAATAAAGAATACATCTTTTTATAATTATGTATATTATGGTGATGGAGATAAAGTAATATATCAATCACCTGATCAATGTGAAAAGATAAAAGAAGGAGATACTATCATGTTATATATGGGGTGATTTAGTCATCCCTTTATTTCTTTTAGTTTTCTTTCTAAATATTCAGGTAATTCTTCAATGAATTTATATTTAGATATACCAAGTGGTAGTTTATTTTTCTTTAATGATGTTTTAGCAACAAAACTATCAGCATCTTTACATAATAGGAGACCAATTGTATCATTATCTACATCTGTTTTTTCTAATTCATCCATTGCGTTTACATAAAAAATTAACTGTCCTAAATCAGCAGGATGAAATTTCCCTATTTTAATCTCAATAACTACATATGCATGTATTTTAGTGTGATACATTAATAAATCTATATAAAACTCCTCGTTTGTAGGAGTTGATAATTTATATTCTTTACCTACTAAAGAAAATCCAGGACCTAATTCTTGTAAGCATCTAATGATGTTATCAACCATTTGATGTTTTAAATCTTTTTCATTTTTAATTTTTTCTTTATCGATGAAATCAAAAACGTAGGTATCTTTAAATAATTCATTAGTTAAGTTATTAGAAGTAGTAATTATTTCTGTAGTAATAGGATTAATCAAGCTGCGCTCATATGCTTTCATAGCGATTTGATTAATTAACATAGATCTACTCCATCCATTTTTATGAGTTTGTTCTATATACCATATCATTTCATCATGAGAATTTGATTTATGCATTATTTCAGTTAATGTTCGCCATGGAATTTCTCTCCCAGATTGGGAGAATAATTCGGAATAAGTAAATTCGTTTGCAATTGATGACATTCTATAAAGATTTTGAGTTGAATATCCCTTACCATAATTCTTCAAATCATTAGATAATCTTTCTATATATTTATTTCCCCATTGTTTTCTTTGATTAATAATAGTACCTATTTCATAATATGTCATAATCATAGCTCTATTTACAACAACCATAGCTTTATTTTGGTTGTCTCTAATAGTATCTTTAATCCTTTGTAAATCATCAAAATATTCTTTCTCAATTATTGTAATTTCTTTTATTTTAGTCATTAATTTTTTCCTTCCTTTTCTCAAAAATAAAAGCCTTATCGCATTTTAGCGATAAGGCTTAATGTTCATATTAAGTTGGAATATTTTTATCTTCATATTCATCAACTCCTTAGATGTTAATATTATAGCACATTTAGTCATAAAATGCTATAATATTAATAGTAATTGCAGTTCCAATAATGAAGTTAAATATTGAGGTCTAATTTATGAAACTAATAAAAACAACAAAATTTCAAATTGAATTAAGTGATGAGCAAAGGAAACAATTATCTAGTAAAGAAAAAATAGAAGTAGCTCTTAATGATAAAAAAATTTTTTCATTTGAAATTTATGAACAAGATAATTTGATTGGGTTTGCAATGCTAAGAAAGTATTCCGATATGGGTTATTTTTTGTGGAATTATGCTATTGATATTAGATATCAAAATAAAGGATATGGGACAAAAGCTTTATTATTTTTAATAGATTATTTTGAAACAAAATATAATGCCTTAGAAATAACAACTACATACACATACGGTAATGAAATTGCCAAGCATATATATGAAAAGATTGGTTTTGTAGAAACTGATATTGTAGATGAAGATGGAATTCATGAGGTAAATATGATTTATAGAAGAGGTGTTAACAATGACAACAAATGAAATATTTAATAAATGGCTTAAGATATTGAGATTAGAAAACAATTGGGATGTGAAATTAGAATTAATTAATGATGCTAGCTTTACTAAAACTGGAGATTTTAAGGTTGATCCTGATGATAGAAAAGCTATTTTAAAATTAAATGTATTAGAGCCAAAACAAGAAAATTTTGAAGAGGTAATCGCGCATGAATTACTTCATTTAAAGCTTTATCCATTAGACCAATTAACTGAAAGCTTAATTTACGGTCACTATGAGGAAGGAACAGGTTCTTTTAATACTATATATAACCAATTTATGACCAATTTAGAGGTGACTGTAGAAGAATTAACCAAATGCTTTTTAAAGTTATATGGGGAAAATAAAGAGTTATCATTTGGTAGATGTGAGGGGATGCCATCATATGATGATTTATTTAATGGATTAAATAAGTTATAATGTGGGATAGATCTCTCAACGCGTCTATCACCTTCTAATTGAACCATTGCAAAAAATGCAATAGTTGAATCGTTACTTAATTCTAACTCCTTTATTATATTTGATATATGTCTTGAAATTACTGATTTATCTCTTTCGAATAGTAATGATAATTGTTCTAAGTTTAGCCATACAGTATCCTCACTATTTGATACATTAACATCTAAGCTAAAATCTCCATCCTCAAATTTAATTAATTCATAGTTTTCTCAAAAATTGTATGTTCTTTTGTTTTAGTCATAATATTTATCCTCAAAATTTTATATGCTAAGGTAATTTATATGGTAAAACATACCAATTAATATTTCGATAAATAGATATATTATATTAATACATAGAAGGATTATTTATTCTATTAAAGAATTAGTTTTATATTTGTTTATTTTTATATTTAATGTTATAATTATACTAACAAGAGAATTAATCGTTACTTTTTGCTAAAAAATAAATAGGAGGAATAAAATATGCAATTAGAAAACAAAAAAATTATTGTTACTGGTGGTACTAGAGGAATAGGTGCTGCAACAGTAAAGCTATATGTTAAAGAAGGAGCACAAGTAGTATTTTGCGGAACAAATGATGTTCGTGGAAAAGAAACAGAGGAAAGAGTGAACTCTCTTGGATTCCCAGGGCATGCGACATTCATTAACTGCAACATTGCTTCCAAAGAAGCAGTTGATGCTTTTTTTGAAAAAGCATTACAAATTCTAGGTGGCTTAGATGTTTTAGCGAATATTGCAGGAGTTGAGGCTAATAATGCTGCTGAAAATTATACTAAAGAAAATACTGAGTTTTTAATGGATGTTAATTTATATGGTACTATCTACACTAATCAAGCAGCCTATAAGGTGTTTAAGGCAAATGGTGTTGAAGGGTCAATTATTAATTATGCATCTGATGTAGCTTTAAGTGGTATGCCTAATGGCGCTATGTATGCTGCATCTAAAGCTGCAGTAGTTGGTTGGACTCGTTCAATAGCTATGGAATGGGGTATTGAAAGTAATGTGCGTTCTAACTGTGTAAATCCGACAATTAGAACAGAAATGTATGAACAATGGTTGGCTACTGTAGATCCAGCAGTTAAGAAGATGCATCTTGAAGGCTTAAAGCGTCGTTATCCAATTGATGGTATGATGGGTGATGCTGAAAGAGACTGTGCACCTATTATGGTATTTTTAGCTTCAGAGGGCTCTAGATATATCAATGGTCAAATATTCTGCGTAAATGGCGGAGCTACAATGGTTAGATAATTAAACTATAAAGACAGAATCGATTTGGATTCTGTTTTTTTTATGATGATTGAAAATTTCATTATACAATTTTTACTATTATTATTACTAAAATCCAATATTTTATATTTAAAGGATATATGTTATAATAAGCTAATAAATACTCGATGGAGGATGCGTATGAAATCCAAATTTATGATTATTGTTTTTTTAATCTTTTTTGTAATGATAGTATCAGGCTGTGAAGATAACCGACAGAATATAATTCCACCTATTATAAATGAAGAAAATGATAGTATTGAGACAGAAGAACCAAAAGGTGATACTAATATAGAGGTTGATGGAATTGATGTTACTACTGAGATTGAAGAAAAAGAGAAGGAAATCGTTTTTGAAAATTCTATATTTGTTTGTCCGAATGGTAATGGGACAGGTACATATGATAATCCTTATTCTTTAGAAAATGGTATTCAAAATTTAACTAATGATAAGACATTATATTTGTTAAGTGGTACTTATAATGTTAGCTCTGTGATTAGATTAACTTTAAATGGAAGCTTAGATTCATATTATAAAATATACGCTTATAAGGATGAAAAGGTTATTTTAGATTTTGGCAAGGATTATTCCAAGGAGCAAGCTTTAACAGGAAATTATAATTCTGAAAAAGCAAAGGGAATTGTTATAAAGGGAACATATTATCACATTAAAGGGATCATTATTAAAAATTGTGGGGCACAAGGATTACAAATATCAGGTAGCTATAATATTGTTGAAAATTGTGTATTTGCTAATAATGGAAATACAGGCTGCGGAATTGGTGGTGCTAGCAATAAAGCATATAATGAGTGGCCACATGATAATTTGATCAAAAATTGCACATCATATGGTAACTACGATTGGGATAGATTAGATGATATGCAAGGTGAGGATGCTGATGGTTTTGGCTGTAAGCTTACAACAGGACCAAACAATGTTTTTGATGGTTGTATTGCATATAATAATTCGGATGATGGTTGGGATTTATTTACAAAGCATCTTACTGGTCCTATTGGTTCTGTTACAATAAAAAATAGTATAGCATTTTCAAATGGTTTTTCATTAACTGGAGAATCTATGAAAAATGGTAATGGATTTAAGCTGGGTGGTCGTGCAATTGAGGTAAGTCATTTAGTTGAAAATTGTATAGCCTTTTATAATAAGGCTAATGGATTTGATGATAATTCAAATCCTGGCACAATTACACTTAAAAAATGTACATCCTATTTGAATGGAACGAGGAATTATGCGATGGGAAGGTTTTTAGAAGAAAATAATACTTATTCGGCTACTTGGTATGAAGGTGATATTTTATTCGGTCCAGTGGATAATGTTCCTAAGTCACATAATGTTTTTGTAGACTGCATCTCTTATTCTAGTGCGATTACTGATAGCTATTGTGGAACTGCAAATAATTCTTATTTCTTTAATCAAAATAATAAATATGTAGTCTTTGATGCACTAAGTGTTTGTAATTCTAAATATTCAAAAGGAAACGAAATTGATTCTTATGACCCATTTGTTTCAACCAACATTAATTTGGATGATTTAGAGAATATACACTATGAATATAGAAATAATGATTATTCTATTAATTTAAATAATTTTTTAAAACTGAAAAATAATTTTAATATTGGCGCAAGCTTTTAATATATAAGCTTAAATAGTTAATGTAAAGACATGCATTCTTATGATGAATTATTTAAAGGATTAAAAAATAAGAATTTATAATTATATTTTTATATTTTTATGATAAAATGAAATGGGGTGAGTTTATTTATGTTTGCGATATATATAATATTTTTAGTAATTGAGATATTATTACTATTTGGATATAGTTATCTTATAAAAAGAAAAGAAACCTGGATGTATATTTTAATGACGTCTACTATAGTTGCTTTAATTGGTTATTTGATGATTAGTTTATCTTCAAATCTTGATTTTGCAATATTCGCTAATAAAGTAGCGTATTTAGGTTCAGTATTTTTATCACTTTCAATGTTTATGATAATAGTAAAATTATGTAATTTTGAAATATCAAAAAAAATTATGTACTGTTTAATTGCATCAGCTGTAATTATGTTTTTAATAGTATGTACTACTGGCTATCTACCATGGTATTATAAGTCTATTGAATTTGTAAATGATTCACAAGGACCAATGCTAGTTAAGTCGTATGGCTTTTTATATCCGATATATATCATTTATGTAGTGGGTTATTTTATAGGTATGATTATATCAGTTGTTATGTTTTCAATTAAGAATAAAAAGCCTGGAGCTTCAAAATATGCTGGATTTATGACTGCTGCAGTAGGTATTAATATTGTAGTATGGATTGGTGAAAAATTTATACCACTTAATTTTGAGTTTTTAACTATTTCATATTTAATTAGTGAATTAATGTTTTTCTTTGTATATTGGTTATTACAGGATTATATGCATTTAAATGATATTCCTAAACCAGTGGAAGGGAAATCAAAGATTATATCTGTGGATTCTAAGGAAAAGGCAGAAAAGCTTGAAAAGATTATTTCACGATTACCAGATGGTGTTACACTTTCCTCTAGACAAATGGATATATTAGAAGGAATCCTTGATGGTAAAAGCAGAAAGGAAATTGCTGCTGATTTATGTTTATCCGAAAACACTGTTAAAATGCATACTAGCTCATTATTTAAAATATTAAATGTTTCTAGTAGAGAAGAAATTTTTAACATAATAGAATTATAATAAAAAAACGGTAGTTATGACGCTTGAACTAGTCAATAGTTCGTAGACACAAAAAATCCAGTTATTTAAATAAGAGCTCTGTTCTATATTGGACAGGGCT
>SVAZ01000018.1 GCA_015059145.1 Erysipelotrichaceae bacterium | reverse complement strand
TATAATCTATTAAATTGTGAGAAAGGAGTAATAGTTAATTTGGTTATTAATTATTACTAAATTAATTATACGTGATTAGAATGATTAAAATTTATGGAAAAAACTGTATATATGAAGCCATTAGAGCTAATGCTAAACTTGAAAAAGTGTTCGTCCTTGACTCAAATTCAAAAAAGGATAAAAGCTTTTTAGATATGTTGCATGATAAAAAAATAGCATATGAAGTATTAGCCAAAGATAAAATGGATAAGCTTTTTGGTGCATCTCATCAAGGCTATGGTGCATATAGAGATTCTTATCATATTTATGACGAAGCTTTTTTAAATAAAATGGATGAAGCTTTTAAAAGGGTTTTAATATTAGATGGTATTATGGATCCCCATAATTTAGGAGCTATATTAAGGAGTGTCGATGCGTTTGGAGTTGATTTGGTTATTCTACCCAAAAACCGAAGCTGCTCTTTAACAGAGGTTGTAGCACATGTTTCTACAGGTGCAATAGAGCATACAAAGATCATGTATATTAATAGCTTGCTTACGGCTGTAACTAAGCTTAAGGATATGGGCTATTGGATTTGTGGAACAGATGCGAAGGGTAACACTCTTGCATCTGAAATTGATAAGGATTTAAAGCTAGCAATCATTATTGGATCAGAGGGCTTTGGTATGAGTAAAACCTTAGTGAATCAAAGTGATTATTTAATTACAATCCCTATGGTTGGACATGTTAACAGCTTAAACGCATCAGTTAGCTGTGCAATAGTTTTACATGATTTGATGAAGTAAAAGAAAAAGGAGAAAATATGATATACGTTAATCACAACGACTATGAGCTTTTATATCTAGTTGAAGAGGGTTGTGAGCGTGCACTCGATTTTCTATATCAAAAATATATGCTATTTGTAAATAAGCTTGCCTATGAAATTTATCCATATGGAGATAAGAGATACGATTTAATCCAAGAGGGTATGATGATTTTATTTAACTGCATAAAAAGCTTTAATAAATATTTATCTGTTCCCTTCTTTGCTTATTTTTCTATTTCCTTAAAAAGAAGACTATATTATCTAACAAATAAAGATAAGTATTATAAAAGAATTACTTTTTTAGATTACGAAATTGCTGATATGTATGGTAGTTGTCCAGGAAGTTACTTACTTAATTCTAATTATATGTGTGATACTGAGCTTGATGTTTTGATTTATCAGGAGCATATGTTAAATGGAATGAGCTTGTTAAGGCTATGTGAAATGAATAATATCTCATATAATAAAGCATATAAAAGGAAAAAAGCTTTAGTTGCTGATTTAAAAAAAATGTTGACTAAAAGCTAAAAGGGTCTTATAATTGATTTGAGGCCTAATGTAAGGTTTTTTATTTTTCGCTAAATTGGAGTGATTTTAATGCGTACAAAAGTAATTTTAGTATGTGAGGAATGCTTGAGTCGTAATTATCAAACAACTAAAAATCCTCAAAAAAATACTGAACGTATTGAATTAAAAAAATATTGTAAGAGCTGCAATAAATATACAATTCATAAGGAAACTAGATAAGGAGATATGAAAATGGAAGAAAATAAGGAATTAGAAGTAACTGAGTCAGTAGTAGAAGAAAAAGAATCTACTAAAGATAAGGTTGAGAAGAAGTTACAAAAGCAAATTCAAAAGTCTAGAGAAAAACGCGAAGGAAGATCTAGAATTTTAGAATATCTTTCTACAGAGCATAAATGGGAAAACTATTTATTCTTAGTTATTTCAATTGTAACTTTAGTTTTAGGTGCGTTAATTTTAACAGGTGCTTTAGCTGTTAAGGATACATTCCCTGTCATTGGTGAGCATCCAAAGGTATTTGCATGGGTTTTAATTGTTATTTCTGCACTTGGTGTTTTATATGCATGTTATCCATTCTTTAAGCCTGCATTCCCAGAGTTTAAGAAGATCAGTTGGTTACCTGGAAGAAAGTTTTTAGGTAATTCATTACGTGTTTTCATTTTTTTAACTATATTTGCATTATTATTCTTATTATATGATGCTTTTATAACACAATTATTAGCTAATATAATTAAGTAAGGAGGAATAGTAGAACATGAGAAGATGGTATGTTGCTACTACATATTCAGGATTTGAAAATTCTGTTAAACAGGATTTAGAGCGTCGTATGGAATCTATGAATATGACTGATAAAATATATCAAGTTTTAGTACCTGAGGAAATAGAAGAGGTTACTGATAAGAAGGGTAACAAAAAGCAAAAGGTTTCTAAAATGTTCCCAGGTTATGTATTTGTTGAAATGGAAGTAGATAAAGAGATGGATGAGAAGGCTTGGTTTATGGTTCGTAATACACCAAAGGTTACAGGCTTCTTAGGTTCATCAGGTGGTGGTACTAAGCCAGTTCCAATTCCAAGAGATGAAATGGATGAGATTTTAAGAAAACTTGGTATGATTTCTAAACCTAAGTTTGAAATCCAGGTTGGAGATAAGGTGCAAATTACTGAAGGTTCTTTTACAGGCTTTTATGGTGAGGTTTCTAATGTAAATGAGGAAAAGGAAGTCATTACAATGCTTGTTGAAATGTTCGGTGGTCGTTCTACTCCAATGGAATTCCCATTCAATCAAGTAAAAAAGATTTAATGCTTTTGGCCACCTATCTAGGCGGCTTTTATTTTTATAATTAGGAGGAGTTAAAAATGGCAAAATATAGTGTAAGTAGAAAAGGTAATAAAAAGGTAATTTTTATTGTTCTTGCTATAGTGATTGTTTTTGTTTCAATTATTACTGTGGCTGCTATAGCATCTAATCAAGGTAATGATGATACAACTACACATGTTCATGATGAAAATTGTGATCATTAATAAATAAAATATTTTAAAAAAATTTTATTGACTATAGTATTTGTTTTTGATAAAATATAAAAGCATGTGTATGCAAGTACACTAGAGTGGGAGGATCGCTAGAGATCTGTTTAACCACATCATTGAAAGAAGGAGGAAACGATTATGGCTAAGAAAGTTGTAAAGGTAGTTAAATTACAAATCCCAGCCGGCAAAGCTAATCCAGCTCCACCAGTAGGTCCAGCTTTAGGACAAGCAGGTGTAAATATTCCAGGCTTTTGTTCTCAATTCAATGACCAAACAAAGGATAAAATGGGATATACATTGCCAGTAGTTATCTCAGTATATGAAGACCGTTCATTTACATTTATTGTAAAGACTCCACCAGCATCTGATTTATTATTAAAGGCTGCAGGAATCGAGAAGGGTTCTGAAAATTCTAAGAAGCACACTGTTGCAAAAATTTCTAGACAAAAAGCAAGAGAAATTGCAGAGATGAAGATGCCTGACTTAAATGCTAATGACATTGAGGCAGCAACTAATATCATCGCAGGTACTGCCAGAAACATGGGTATCGTTGTCGAAGACTAATTTCGGGTTGTTTAAAACAGCCTAAACTTGTGGGAGGAATTCCCGCTTATACCACATTTTAGGAGGATAAATATGAAGAGAGGAAAAAAATACGTTGAAGCAGCTAAGCTTGTAGACAACACTAAGGTTTATCCTGTTGTTGAAGCTTTAACTTTAGCTTGTAAGACATCTACAGCTAAGTTTGATGCATCTGTTGATGTAGCTTTCCGCTTAAATATTGACCCACGTAAAGCAGAGCAAAACATTCGTGGTGCTATCGTGTTACCTAATGGTACTGGTAAGACTCGTAAGGTTTTAGTAATTTGCCGTGGAGCAAAGCAACAAGAGGCTCAAGAAGCTGGAGCTGATTTTGTTGGTGAAGCAGAAATCATCGATAAGATTGCAAAGGGTTGGTTCGAATTTGACGTAATCGTAGCTACACCAGATATGATGGGTCAATTAGGTAAGTTAGGACGTGTATTAGGTCCTAAGGGCTTAATGCCAAACCCTAAGACTGGTACAGTAACTATGGACGTTGCTAAAGCAGTAAAAGAAATTAAAGCAGGTAAGGTTGAATACCGTCCAGATAAGGTTGGTAATATCCAAATGACTATCGGTAAGGTATCTTTCGGAGCTGAAAAGCTTAAAGAAAACCTTAAGGCTGTTTATGACGCTATGATGAAGGCCAAGCCTTCAACTGTTAAGGGTGCATACATTAAGAACATTTCTGTAGCATCTACAATGGGTCCTGGTGTTAAGGTTGATTCTGACTCAATCAGCAGATTATAATAAAATATTAAATTAATAATTTGCCGAAGACAGTAGGTGGGCATGTGCCCTTAATTTCTACCGAGGAATAGATTGATTTTTAAATCTTCTTTTGCCTTGGTAGAAGAAGATTTTTTCATTATACTAATACGGAGGTGTACAAATGAAAGAAAGCATTATCGCAAAGCAAAATGAAGTTTCTCAAGTAAGCGAAAAAATGAAGAATTCTGCTGCAGTTATTGCATTTAAGTATCAAGGCTTAACTGTAGAGGCTTTCCAAGAATTACGTAGAGAAATGCGTGCTAACGGTTGTGAAGTTAGTGTATTAAAGAACAACATTTCATCACGTGCTGCTAAGGAATGTGGCTATGATGATTTATGTGATGCGTTTTCTGGTCCAGTAGCTGTTGCATTCTCAGCTACAGACGTTGTTGCTCCAGCTAAGGTTTTATTCAAGGCTACTGCTGGTGAAAATGCAAAGGTACAAGTTGTTAAGGGTGTAGTAAATGGTGATGTTTATAGCTTCAACCAATTACAAGTATTAGCAACATTACCATCATACGAGACATTATTAACTCAATTAGCTGCAGGTATGTTAGGTACTGTAAGACAATTAGCTGTTGGTTTAAATATGTTAGTAGAAAAAGGACAATAAGCCTAATTAAATTATATTAGATAAAAACGGAGGAAAAGTAAAATGGCTAAATTAACTAAAGAAGTATTTATTGAATCATTAAAAGAAATGACTATCCTTGAAATCAAGGAATTAGTAGACGCTATGAAGGATGAATTCGGTATCGATCCATCTGCTGTAGCTGCTGCTCCTGCAGCTGGTGCTGCTGCAGCTGGTGCTGCTGAACAAACTGAGTTCGACGTAATCTTAGCTAACGCTGGTGCTGCTAAGTTAGGTGTAATCAAGGTTGTTAAGGAAGTTACAGGTTTAGGTTTAAAGGAATCTAAGGAATTAGTAGATGGTGCACCAAAGCCAGTTAAGGAAAAGGTTTCTAAGGCTGAAGCTGAAGAATTAAAGGCTAAGTTAGAAGAAGCTGGCGCAACTGTTGAAATTAAGTAATTTAATTTACAAAACTAATTTTTGGGCTTAAGGATATCTTAAGCCCTTTAAATTGTTTTAAGGAAGTGTGTACAATGGAAATCATTGAATTTGAAAATCAGCAATTTATTTTAGATTATTTTAATGATTGCTCATGGGGAGCTGCTAAATTTCTTTATAAGCTGATAATTGATAATAAGGTAGAAGAGGTTTTAGGCGAAAATACTAGAATAATTGTTTTAGTTAATAATAATGAAGTTATCTCATTTGCAACATATGCTAAAAGAGATTGTATTTTAGATGATAATCTCTATCCATGGATAGGCTTTGTTTATACTGATAAAAATCATAGAGGTAATAGATATAGTCAAATGGTAATTAATCATATTATCGATAGAGCAAGAAATGATGGATATTCAAATATTTATTTAGCTACCGATCATATTGACTTTTATGAAAAATATAATTTTGAATATATTGAGGATAGACTGGATATCTATAATGAGGTATCTAGAATTTATAAATTTGATTTAAAATAATTAACACTATATAAAATCAAACCAAAATATGTTAAAATTTTCTATGGAAGCAAAGGAGATGAATTTTATGTCTATTGAAAATAATCATCATTATTATTCTAAATCTCAAGGAGATTTAGAATCTAATCCAAGTAAATTTGTCTTTAACTTTAAAGAGCATAAATTTGTTTACCATACTGATAATGGGGTGTTCTCTAAGGATTATATAGATTATGGCTCTTTTGCAATGCTAAAAACATTTAAACCAAATAATCTTGATTTTCCTATTTTAGATATGGGTGCCGGTTATGGGCCAATAGGAATTACAGTTTCCAATTTATATAATAAAGATGTTGTGATGTGTGAAATTAATGAAAGAGCTTATAATTTAATTAATAAAAACATTGAAGAAAATAAAGCCACTAAAGCAAAAGCATATCATAGTGATTTATTTGAGAAGATAGAGGATATGGTGTTTTCATCAATAATTACAAATCCTCCAATTCGTGCAGGTAAAGCCGTTGTATATGCCATTTATGATGGGTCATTTAAGCAATTAGTATCAGGTGGGGAGCTATGGGTAGTAATTCAAAAAAAACAAGGTGCTCCATCATCTAAGTCGTATTTAGAAAATCTTTTTGGTAATTGTGAAATTGTAGATAGAGATAAGGGATATTACATTTTAAAATGTGTTAAGAATTAGAAAAAACGACTATTTAATTAATATAGTCGTTTTTTATTTATTTTATTATATTTATATTTAGAAAAATAATCATTTTATTATATTGATAATAATGGGGCACAAATTCTTGACAGTTTTACTTTTTTTAATTATAATATTTATATTAAAAAACGATAGAGTTCTAAAAGGCAAACTCGTAGAAATATGAGGACGCAAAGCTATAGGGCCTTTAAAATGGTAGCCAGTTGTCTTGAGAGGTTTTTTATTTCATTGATAGACAAAAGGGTATTAGAAGGAGGTTATAGGCTATGAGATTAAAGGATTTAAGATGGTATATATTAGCTAGCGTTATTCTAATAATTTCATATGCAGCAATTGCTGTTTGTTACTATGTTCCAATTAGAGCAAAGGCTGAAAGCTCAATGAAGGTGTTAGGCTTAGAAGCAACAGAGAACATTGCGCAAATCGCTGAATCAAAGGTTAATTCTCTTTATGATGCATATATGGTTGATTCAAGTGTTTGTGAGTATGTTTCGTTAACTGCAGTCGAGTCTAAGTTTAGAGATATTCCTGATGGTGAAAGAAAGATAGTTTTCACACAGCACAAGCAGTTCACGAATAATCTTTCTTCAGACACTAATTATTATTTTTATTTTTTAAATACTAATTTAGATGTTCCAACTTGTGGAAGAGTTTCTGCTGCTACTATATTTGAATTTATAAGTAATCCTGAAGAAAATGAAAATATCTTTGATACATTTATATATTCAAAGGATGGAACTATTTATTACGAAAATACTGGTAATAATTATTTCTTTATGCTAGATGTATTAAATACATCAAAATTTGATTTATTAAATGAGAGTGATACCTTTAATTCTGTGTATACTATTGATAATCAAAATGGAGTATTATCAGCTGTCAAATTCTTTAATGTTTATGTTTCAACATTTATCCCTATCAATAATCCATATTTAGCTATTGAGTGGGTAATGCAACAAGCATTAATTTTCTATATTTGTGGAATATTTGTTGCGATTGGTATGCTTGCGATATTAATTCTTGGATGTAAGAAAGCATCTAAGCTTTTAAGAGCGGATAGACATGCTGTTCAAAAAACTAACGCTGTAGTTATCCGTATTGATTTGGATGGTAAAGTAATTTTCACAAATAAAACATTTAAACAAATATTTGGAATTAGAAAAATCGAAAATGTAGATAACATTATTGATGTTGATACTGGAGAATCAATTCTTAATACAGTTAAAGAGCATAAAGCATTTGAATGCTCTATAGAGATTTCTGATGAGGAGGTTCGTTACTTTAGCTTAACACCACTTCAAATATCTCAATCTTATTACCTAATGGGTACAGATATTACAATTGATTATTTAAGAAGAAAACACTTATTCTTAATGAGTGGTAGAAATGAAATTACAAATTGTGATAACCAGTTCTCATTAACTAATAACTATAAGCATATTGTTTTAAATTCATCGTTCTATGATATAGCATTTGTAGAATATAACATTTCAAAATATGAAGAAATTATTGGTTTATTTGGTAGAACTAACTTTAATATTTTGCTAAATGATTTCTTAACTATTATTCATGAGACATTTACAGATTTAGCTATTTATCATATTAATGATGCTAAATTTATTGTTGTTTTTCCTAACCTTAATATTGAAGAGGTTACAGATAAGATTAAGCAATCATTAGATATCTTACGTAGACCATTCCAAATTAGACAAAATCATATTTATATAAAATGTAAGATAGTTGTTTATAATCTTAAAAAGGAAGATGCTAATGAGGTATCATTAGATACTATTCAAAATAAGCTTGAGCTAGCGTTAAAGAATATCGCTGATTTCTCAACTAAGGATTATATTGTTTATGAGCCAGCGATGGATAATGTTATCGAGGCTGCTGGTGAAATGGAAAAGGATTTAATAAATGGTTTAGCATCAGATGAATTTGCGATGTATTTACAGCCACAATATGATGTAATTTCTAATCGTATTGATGGATTTGAGGCATTAATTCGTTGGGTTAATCCTAAGTATATTGATAAATCTCCTCAGGTTTATATCGAGCTTGCAGAGCAAAGAGGATATATGCTTGATATAGGTAGATATGTAGTGAAGGAGACATTTAAGCTTGCTAAGCTTTTAGAACCATATAATGTTCATGTCTCTATGAACGTTTCGCCAATCCAATTATTACAGGTTGGTTTCGTTCAACAGCTTATTGATGAATTTAAGGTTTTAAGATTAAAGCCTGGTTCAATCGCGATTGAAATTACTGAGACATTCTTAATGGGTAATTTCCAATTAATGACTGAAAAGCTTAAGAGATTAAAGGAAATGGGATTCCATATTCACTTAGATGATTTCTGTACAGGATATTCTTCAATGCTATATTTAAAGGATTTACCTGTTGATACGCTTAAGATAGATAAGGAATTTACTAAATATATTGAAACAAATAAGGTTCATGCAAGTATTGTTAAAACAATTTGTCAGTTAGGTACTTCGCTAGATATGGATATTATCTGTGAGGGTGTAGAAAATCAAGCTCAATCTGACTTGGCTAAGCGTTTTGGTGCTAGATTAATTCAAGGATATTTAATTGGTAAAGCAGTTCCTTATGAAGAAGCAATTGAGCTTCTTGATAAATACAATGGTAAGAGAAAATAGGTGAGATTATGTTTTTAATGGATGATGGTGCAGCGATATTACTGACATGGATTGTTATTTTAATCACAATTGGTGCTGCCTTTGGATTATTTTTCTTGATTAAAAGAAATATTAAAATGGATAAAGAAGAACATGATGTAATTATTGATAATGCAGTTACTAGAAGATATATGGAGGATTCAATTAAATCTTATATTAAGAAGGTTGATCGTTTTGGTGCATTAAGCTTAATATATATCGATTTAGACGGATTTGGAGATTTAAATGAAGTGTTTGGTCAAGAAGCCTGTAATCAAATGCTTAAGGAAATGGCTGCAAGAATATTAAGAGTATTACCTTACCAAGCTACATTATGTAGATATGAAAATGATGAGTATTTAGTATTTGTTAAGGATGAGGATAATAGAGCAAGGCTTGAAAAGCTTGCATCTAGAATTAATGAGATTATTTCGAATCCTTATCAGGTTCTAGTAGGTGAATCAATTAGTATTTCTGCATCTATTGGATTAGTTACTTATCCAACTGCAGGATCTACATTTGATGAGCTATATGCAAATTTACAATTAACAACTTATGTTTCGAAGCGTGATGGTGGAGATAAGTTTACGAATTTCTATGCATCTATTAAGGATGAAGAGCAAGATAATATGATGTACTACCGCGAGGTAAAGAATGCTATCTTAAACAAAGAGTTCGTATTATATTATCAACCAATTGTTAGTTTAGGTGATAAGACATTAAGTGGTGCAGAAGCACTAATGCGTTGGAATCACCCTACAAAGGGAGTTCAAGCTCCATCAACATTCTTAAAGGTATTGGAACAAACTGGAGATATCAAATGGGTTGGTGAATGGGGTCTTGAAAATATGATTCGTACACGTCAGGCGTTGATTGAAAAATTCCCAACTACACCATTAAGATTATCGTTAAACTTATCAACTAAGCAATTATTAGATGGTAATTTGGCCAATAAATTTATTGACATCATGAACAAGAATAATGCTAGACCTGAGGATTACATGCTAGAAATTTCTGACTTTATGATGGTTGAAAAGATTGCAGTTATTAAGACTAACATTTACAAGCTTCGTGACTTTGGATTTAAAATTGCCGTGGATGGCTTTGAGGTTGATGGTCAATCAGTTCAAAACATTCAACGTTCTCCAATTGATGTTATAAAGCTAGGTAGATCTTTCCTTAAGGATATTGATAATAACTTTATGAAGGAAAAGCTACTTTCGATGCTTGTAAGATTTGCACAAGATAATAATAGAGTATTAATTAGTGAGGGTATTGAAACGGCTGCGGTAACTAAGTATGTAAAGGAACAAAGTGTGTTCTATGGTCAAGGTTACTATTTCGCTAAGCCAATGAGCTTTGATGCTTTTGAGGAATATATTGAAAAGCGTCAATATAAAGCATTGCTTGATGAGGTTTCTACGTTAGAGGATTCTCAAATCCTTGTTAATCCTGAAAGCTTTGAAGAGGAAACACATGAGGAAACAGCAGAAGAGATGTTAGCTAGAGTTACTGGTCAAAGAAATTAAAGAATGTATTTATTATAAATAAATAAAATGTATTATAAAACGGAAGTATTCTGTTGACAACATCTAAAAAATACCATATAATTAATTTACCAAAGGCAAAGCTAGAGAAATCTAGTGACGCAAAACTAAAGGGCCTGTTAATAAATGGTAGCCAGTTGTCATGGGAAGGTGTTAACTTCTATGGCAACTTTTTTATTTATACGGAAGGGGGATTCAAGTATGAAGCATATTTCAATAGTTCGAAAAAGTGCCTTGAAATTGGTGCTTTTAATTGGTTCGTTCCTTGCGTCTGGATTAATCATTTTAGCAATGGTTTTAGGTAATGAAAGTGGCAATTTCGTTATTCAGGTTGAATCAGGAGATGTTGAAAAAAGTATAGCAATAACAGATGACCCTAATGATAAGGTTTATACCAATCGACTTGAAGCTGGAGGGTTCTCAGGAATGACATGTACGACACCTAGATATTTCTTAAATGGTGATGATTATAAAGAACAAGAACCACTACTTAAGGAATTAACAACAGATTTAGGTAGAACCATTACTAAGGAAACATTATTTATATACACATTCTATATTGTAAATACAAGTGATGCAGCTATGAATATAGATATAGAGATGTCTTTATCGAATGTAACAAATCAATTTGATAAAGCAATTAGAATTATGACATATAACGAAACACAAGAGGATGTTCACATTTATCAAGCTGTAGATGAGACTCCTAGAGAATATCAATATTATCCATATACTCCGGAATATTTTGTAAATGATATGACAGTATTTACACAAAAGGTTCCTTTAACAGTAGATGTGGATAAAATCAAATATTCGGTTTTATTTTGGATTGAGGGTCAAGATCCTGAGGGGGATGAAAGACTATTTGATGGTACTATTAAATTATCAATGACATTAAAGGTTGATATGTAAAAAATTCTTAAAAGGAGGAATTGCAGGTGCGACGATTAAAAAACAAATTAATATTAAGCATTGTAATGATTGCATTTACTGCAATTACTCTAGTATCGACTACGTATGCTTGGTTCTCATCAAATGTTGAGGCATGGTTTGATGATTTTGATTTAGAAATTCAAAATGTAGATGGACTTTTAGCATCAATAGATGGTGTTAATTATTATTCAGAAATTGATGAAGCTAAGCTAAAAAAGGCTGTAGTTGCTAAATTTGATGGTTTAGATATTATTGAAGATAATGAAGTATTAACTAATAGCTATGTTAATGATAGATTTTCTAAATTAGAATTAGCTCCAGTATCAACTTCTGATTTGGTAAATTTTACAACAGTAGACAATGCTTGTACTAAAGCAAATGGCTATTATCAGCCAAGAACTGCTGATGCATACAGCTATTTATCATTTGATTTATATTTAAAGGTTCAAACATCAAAGGGGAAAGCTAATAAAAATTATAATATTTCCTTTGTTGGCAATTCGGATGAATCAAGGGTTTCAGATATTAAATCTGGTGAAACATCTGTAAAGCTTAGCAATGAGGCTGCAACTCAGGATGCTACATATAATCCTGGTGATATTATTAAGGTAGATCCAAAGGATTCTATGAGAATAGGTATTATTCATGATGATGCTACTAAAACAATTTATGAACCATATAGTGGTTTAGGTTCATATGCACTTGATGGTAATACAGATAGTGAGTATGACCCTAACAAAAATGCTATGTTCACATATTTTAATAATTCACATAATACAAAGCTTCAAGCTCTTGATAATTTAGATGTATATAAAAATACTGTTAAGAGCTTTGATAATGATGTCGTATTTGGTACATGTGTGCCTAATGCTACTAATACAGATTATGAAGCAATAAAGCTTACTGTATGCATATGGATAGAGGGCTATGATGCAGATTACTTCGTTGGTGTAGATAATGATATAGCAAGCTTTTATCTTAGCTTTAAGATGAAGGAGGTAATCTAATTATGAGAAAATTAGTTATTTCTATCATCACTGCTTCATTATTAATTATTTCATTTATTACTTCGACATTTGCGTTTATCGTAATTAGTGTTGAATCAGGTGTTGATGAGTTTGAATTCAACATTGAAGGCTATGATGGTCTATTGATTTCAACAGATGGCATTAATTTCAAACAGGATATCACATCAAAGAAATTTAAGGAATTAATTGCTGGTGCTGAGGATGATTTTGACTCTCTAGAATTTACGGGTGTTACATTAAAGCACAACGCTTCAAAAGAGCTTGTGTTAGATAATAATGTAGCGCAATTTTCTAAGGATACTATAAGCAATGGCTCACATAGCATGATAGATGCCACTGCAAATATAGATTATATTGTATTTGATTTATGGCTAAAGGCTGAGGTGTCTGATAAAACACATCCAAACTATATTTTGAAAATGACTGATAATACGTCTATTGATTCAGAGGATTATACAATCAAATTAAATAATAGCTTATCTACAATTGATAAGGATTATATATCAGGTGAAAATCTAGTAGTTAATCCGGCAAATTCGATGAGATTAGGAATTTCAAATGCTGGAGTCTTTACTACCTATGAATGTAATGCTCCTAGCAATAGGGCTACTGATTTAGGCTCATCGGCTATAGAAAACGGAGTAGGAGTTAATGACCCTACAAAGAATGCTATGTATACTTATTACAATAATATTCATCCGCTTCATCCATTTGAATCGGCTGCAGAGGAAAATCTAGAGGGCTTTTCGAACATTGAAGATAGCTATACTGAAAATGCCATTGATGCATTTACTTACTCAAATGATGGATATAATGTAATAAAATTAACAGTTTATATTTGGCTAGAGGGATGGGATGCAGACTATCTAGCAACTATTCCAACCTCAAAGATTAATGTTAATTTAGAATTTGAATTAGTAAAACAATAAATTAGAATTTTATATTGAGAGATATTTAAATAAATATTCTGTAAAGGAGGTAATTATGAAGCTTCGTATAAAAATATTTATAAGTATAATGACTTTGTTGCTAGTTTTAACAACATTTTCAACTACTACGTATGCTTGGTTTAAGATAAATAGCCAGGCTTCGGTTGAAGGATTTGATTTCACAGTAGTTGGAGGAGAAGGATTCTTGGTTTCGTTAGATGGTAAAACATATAGAAATGATCTTAAGAAAAACGATATACTTAATAAAATCATCGAAAACTATGATAAAGAAAAATATGTAGTTAATGATGGAAAGCTGTGTTATGTTGCATCTGGACAAGAGCTTAATAATTCGCAGCGTGAAAAGATATTAGAAGATGAAATTCAAATGTTACCTCTAACTTCAACAGATGGAATCACCTTAAAGGATTTGAATAATTCTGTTGCCTCTACAAAGAGTGGAAGATACTATGAGTTTAGTGTTTACTTTAAGGCAACAAGTAACAAACAAGAGGACGATATGACTTATAATATCTATTTAAATGATAGAACTACAAAGCTATCAGATGGAGAAATAGTCAATCCTACCTCAATCAAATCCGAAGATGCAACAGAGGTTATTCTTAGAGCTCCTATGAATACATTTAATGCAGATGGTTCAGTTAAGAGTTTATTAGAGGATGATGCGATTAAGGTTTACTCATCTAATGCGCTTAGATTTAGTACACAGGATACATCATTAGAATCACCTTTAGCTAACATATACGAGCTATCAGATGATAGTGAGTATGAATATGGTAGCTATGCATCAGATTATGATGGAGAAGATGTAGAGCTTAAAAAGCTGTATAGCAAGGATTTAAGTGCTATGTATACCTATCGTAATAATCTTTTAGGAATGGATACATTGGCGGATTTATTGCCTAGCTATAATTCATTACCTAAAACTATCAGATCACTTGAGGATGAAAATCCTATTATAACAACAGTTTCCTCAGGATCTGAAGCAAAATTAGTTACATTTAGATTTTGGCTAGAAGGTTGGGATGCCGACTGTTTTGATGGGCTAGCAAAATCTATTAATGTAAACCTAACATTTAAAGCAAGTAAGGTTGCAAGTGCCTCTGCTAATTAAATGATAGGAATATAGAAATTAGAAGTAAAAATATATAAAGGAGAAAAACATGAAAAAATTAAGCAGAAAATTATTTTTATCAATTGCAGCATTAGCATGCTGTACATTAACATTAATTTCTACAACATTTGCTTGGTATGTTAATAACCCAACTTCTTCAGTTGGTACAATTGAAGGTTCAACAACTACTGTAGGTGCTGATGGATCTATTTCTGTATCTAAGAATGGTACTTCTTGGTTAAAGAACATTAACGATTTAACTACTACAGCTGGTGCAGCATTAACACCTGTAATGGCAAGTGCAGATTGTACATCATTTACAAAGATGGACGGTGAAACTTCAGTTACTGCCGCTAATGGTGGTTATTATGCATTTGACTTCTATGTTAAGTCAGACGTTGCACTTGCTACAGGTACTAATGGAAAGCATATCGAAATTGCTTATGAATTAAAGAATACTACAACTGGTGATTTACCAATTCAAATTAACTACTCTACTTCATCAGTAGGTGCAGCAGATTCAGGTACTAGCTTCTCTAAGGATTTCTTAGGAGCATTAAGAATTGGTGTTAAGCAAGATGCTGCTGCTTATGTTAAGTATGATGCTCATGCATGTATGAATAATACATACGAAGCACCAGATGTTGCTGATAATGTTACATTAGTTCCAGTTGGTACTGGTAGTGCTCATGATTACTATGATAGCATTAGTGATACTGATTTAACAGCTGAACAAAAGACTGAATTAGGAACTGTTCAAAATACATCAAAGAGTGGTCTTTTATCAATTACTACTTTAGACGCTAATACTCCAACTCACTTACAATTTGTTGTATGGTTAGAGGGTACTGATACAGATTGCTTCAATGCATGTGCTGGTCAATCATTCTCATTAGACTTCACATTAACATTACGTAATAATCAATAATAAACATTAAAAAAATTAATTAGGGAGGTGTCAACTCGTGCAGGCTGCTGTAAAAAAAGTATATATGAGTATATTAGTATCTGTACTAGTATTGCTAACATGTGTCGCAACCACATATGCATGGGTTGGCATCATATCTAATTCTACATTTGAAGAATTTGCTTTAAATGTAAATGTTTCAAATTTAAAAGAATATGGTATTGAAATTTCATTAGATGGAATTAACTTTGGTACTGAAATTAACTCAGTTGATTTGAAAAAACAAATTCTTTTAAATTATGGATATAGCGAAGAGCAATTATCTAGTGAAGAAACTATTGATTATGCTTTCAGTAGATTTTCCTTAGAGGCATGTACTAATAATCCAGATTTTGTAAATCATAAAATGTCTAATTTTACTACACTTGATGGAGGAAGTACAAGAAAGTATTTTAAATTTGATATTTATGTTTCAGCCTACAAGGTATATGAAACTGGAAGTGTAACAGATTTTAAATTGGACACATTCCTTCGTGGTGATATATTAAGTGGTACTGTTAGTGCTTACACATTGTTTAATGAATTTACATACCCATCAAATGTAATAAGTGACACTATTAGACCAAATCAAGTTATATCAAGCACAAAGGTAAATTCTGAGTCTGCCACAAGGCTAGCTATAGAAAAGTATGAGGTTGTTGAAAAATATAAACCAGAATCATATACAGAATCATCTAGGGCTACAGATCTTATTATTTATCAGGGTGGAACACAAAATCCATCATATGATGATACAACAGGTATTTATAGCTTTGGTGGTGTTTTAGATAATGATACAAATGTAGCATTATATGATTACAATTTATTTTATCAAGAAAACTATACTGTTCCGAGCTGGGCAATAGAACGTGGCGAAAAGGAACTAGAAATAAATGAAGGTAATAGTCAAATCATCGATTCTGATTTAGAAAGCGAACAGGTTGGAATTAATGATATGATGAAATTAACATTCTATTTTTGGTTTGAGGGATGGGATTCTGATTGCTTTTCAGTTGTAAATCAAAAGCCCGTTTCAATTAATTTAAATTTCTCTACTAGCTATAGAGATTAATTTTTTCAGGTATAATCGTAAAAGATTATCCAATAGGCCTATTGAAATAATATGGAGTAGGACCTACATGGCCCTACTCGTTTATCAATAGATATTTTAGTAGTATCTCGTTTGTATTTTCTTTTGTTTTATAATGATTCAATGGAAATTTTATGTCGAAAAATAGATATTTATTTTTAATACCTATTATGATAAAATGGAATAAAGATACACTATACAGAAGAGGTGGAAAATACAATGGAAAATTTTAATACACAAGAAAATGTAAATGAGCCAAAAACTCCTAAAACACCAAAGGAGAAAACTATTTTCGGTCTTAAAATTGCTGGAAATGTTGTGTTTTATGCGTTAATAGTTATGCTTTTATTATTCTCTATTATGAATATAAATGCGGGCTCTAGATCTGGAGGCTTCCCTAATTTATTTGGTCGAGGCTTCTTGGCCGTAATGACCGACTCTATGAATGGAGAGGTTACGGAGTATGAAATCGATAGTTTTAAGGCTGGAGATTTAGTTTATGAAAAGGTATTTAAGGACGACGATTGTTCAAATTTAAAGGTTGGAGATGTTATTACATTCTATGATGATAACCCTCAAATAAAGGCACTAAATACACATAGAATTGTATATATTAGCCCTGACAACTCATATGTTGTTACTATGGGTGATTATGAGGCTTTAAGTAATGTTTATGATTATAATGATAAGCAAGCCGCTTATGATTTAGAGTCACAAGAGATTGTTCAAGCTGTTACAGCTTCAGATATTAAAGGTGTTGTAACAGGTGTTAAGCCAGGTGCTGGTAAAACATTATTTAATTTACAGGAATACTGGTTCCCTATTTTCGTATTACCTGTATTACTATTCTTATTAGTTGAAATTTATTTTGTAATTAAGAATATTATGGATTTAAGAGGTGCTAAGCAAAAGGCTGAGCTTGCTTCTGATAAGGAAGCTATGATGGCTGATTTAGAATCTCAAAAGGAAGAAATGCGTAAGCAAATTTTAGAAGAGCTTAAGGCTGAGCAAGAAAAGAAAGCTGCTGAAGCTGACAAAGATAAAGAATAATTTGCTACAATTAATCAAGAAGTGGTTGATGAGAATTAATTATTCTCATTTTTGGGGAGAGCTATCTTGAAATTTTAAGGAAAAGAGTGAATAGTTTATGAGAGGATTTTCACAATTTTATATCAAATTTCTAGGCGAATTGTGGGGAAATATTTCAGAAATATTTTCAATGATTTGGAGTATCATTGCTAAGATTTTTTATGGCGACTGGGCTGATAATGGTTATTTTAATACATTTATGAATTCAATCAGTGATTGGAATGCGCTAGATTATATTGCATTTATTTTAGTGTTGATTATTAATATTGGATTTATAACATTATTATGTGTTTTATTATTTCAATGGATTAGACGCTATATTAGATTTATTAAGCGCGAAGTTGATAAGGATGCATTAGTTGAGGAAGTTTCTGTTCTTAATCAAAAGGTTGTTGAATTAATTGATGAGAAGAATAAAATTTTAGCTATGCGTGTGTCTCAAATTGGTGCTGGATCTCCAGGTGTTGCAGATTATGAAAGTGCTGGCGGTAAGAAGAAGCTTGATAGTGAATCAAGATTCTCTAAGCTTATGCAGGTTGACCGTCAAGCTGCTGAAAACCCTAAGATTACAGTAATGAATCAAACAGATATGCTTGATTTACCAGGCTTAGTTGATAGATTTATTGGGTATTCTGCATCTCAATTAAAGCTATTCTATACTAGAGAAATTATTGCTAGATGGTTTGCTGGTCTTGCTACATCTAAGGTTTTAATTCTAGAAGGTATTTCAGGTACAGGTAAGACTTCCCTTCCATATGCTATGGGTAAATTCTTCCAAAATGATACATCAATCATTTCTGTACAGCCTTCGTGGAGAGATAGATCAGAATTATTAGGTTACTTAAACGAATTTACTAAGAGATTTAATGAAACAGATTTCTTAAAGAGTGTATATGCTGCTTCATATTCAGATACAATTAATTTGATTGTACTAGACGAAATGAACTTAGCTCGTATCGAATATTATTTTGCCGAGTTCCTATCAGTAATGGAAATGCCTGATGTTAATGAATGGAAAATTGATATCGTTCCAGTTAGTGATGCTCATGACCCTAAGAACCTTATTAATGGTAAGATTTTGATTCCTCAAAATCTATGGTTTATTGGTACAGCTAATAAGGATGACTCTACATTCACTATTACAGATAAGGTATATGACCGTGCTGTTGCTATTGCAATCAATAAGAAGGCAGACTTCATTGATGCACCATTTACTGAAAATGTTTCTATGACATTTGAGTATTTAGATGATTTATTTAAACGTACACAATCAGGTTATCAATTATCTGAGGTTGCAAACTCAGGATTTATTCAATTAGATGAATTTATTCAAGATAAATTTAAAATCGCATTCGGTAACCGTATTATGAAACAAATTAAATTATTCGTTCCAGTTTATATGGGATGTGGATTTAGTGAGTTTGATGGATTAGATTATATGTTAACATTTAAGATTTTACGTAAATTTGAAATGTTAAACTTAACTTTCTTAAAGAAGGAATTAGATGAATTAATTGCTTTAATTGATAAATTATTCGGTAAAGAGCAATTTATTGTTTCAAAGAATTTTATCGCTGACCTAAAGAAAGCTGCATAGTAGGTGATTAATTATGGCTAAACAAAACACAGGAAATGACCAATTAAACGCCTATTATCAAGAGGTATATAGTGCAATAGAAGATAAAACAATGTCTGATGATTTCGGTCAGTATGTTCTTCATAGAGTTAAGGGTGGTCAAAAAACAGTTTTCAATAAGACTCAAACTGAAATTAGAAACTTTGACATGAGTTTCCTTGATACTATTGAATCTGTTTATCCTGCAATTTTGAAGATTATGCGTGATCCTAAGAAGTCTATTAGATATGATGAAGAGGTTGTATCTGTAGAAAAGGCGAGAAAGGTTAATTCACAAACTGTTCGACATTTAACTAGTCATACTCAATTAATTAAAGAAATTACTAAAGAGGGGGATGTAATCCCCTCTAAGGTTTTAACAACATATGCTGAAGAGGAAATTGCTATTTATGAAAATAGATTTATTAAGTCTTTAGTAAAAAGAATTGAGATGTTCCTAGAAAGACGTTATGAGGTTATGAAGGTTTCTCTAGAAAGCTTTGAAACTGAGCGTTTAAGTGTTAAAAATGAGTTTTTGATGTCAGGTCAAAAGGTTACTGTTGATTTTGATATTCAAATAAAAAACGATTTAACTACGAATGTTGAAACGACTAAGGAGCAATATAATAGATTACTTTATGTTCGTGAAATGATACAAGGATTAAAGGGTACTGATTTTATGCGTGCCCTAGCTAAAGCTAGAGATGTTTTACCTCCGATTATGAAGACTAACATCATTTTACATAATCCAGATTTTAAGTTATGTTATGGATTATGGCTTTATCTAGATAGGGTAGATAGTATTTCTACTAATATTGATTCTAGAGAAAAAACTTATAAATATTCAAATATTTTTGATAGAGATATTAACCAATGTATGGCTCTAGCTCTAACATCATTTATGAAAAATCGAAGTGTTGATGGTGTTCATGCATCTAAAAATTTACCTACATTAAAGGCGCCAAAGCCAATTACTAATGAGGGAATTGAATTGGAATTAAATCTTAATGCTGATAATAAGAAGCTTGAAGATTATACTATGAATCAATTATTGCTTGAGCAAACTGCAAACTTCTTTGAGGCTTCATTAAGTGGTATGCAAAGAACTGGTAATACATATAATGAGTCAATAAGAGTTGTTTATAGACAAATGCTTGATATGGTAGATCAAATTTATCCAAAGGCATTTGGTGTTTCTGATGAGCAATTAGAATCAAAGGATTTATACGAGCAATTAGAATATGCTAGACGTAGACAAATGATTATTAAGATCGTTCGTCAGCAAAAGCAAATGAATATTCTTCGTATGGCTAAAGAAGAAAAAAGAATAGAAAAGCTTTTAACGACTTTAGATTCGAAGATTAAGGTTCAAGAGGAAAAAGAACGTCAACGTCTTGAGAAGCAACGTCAAAAGGAAGAGGCTGCAAGACTTGCTGCTATTGCTAAGGAAAAAGCATTACAAGAGAAGAAAAAGCGTCTTGAGGAGGAAGCACTTGCTAGACAAAAGGCTGCAGATAAGAAATCTATGGCTAAGAAGAAAATCCATGATGCTGATGAAATTAAAAAGCTTGAAAAGCAAACTCGTGCAATGGAAATTGCAGCTAAGAGACGTGAGCATCTTAAGAGTATTAAGGGAATCACTGATGAGAATATAGAGGTTGTTGAAAATACACAAGCTCTAGATTCTAGCGATGATAAGGAATTAGAGTCTGCAATTAATGCAATACCAGAGGCAACTGAAAATGCAGCTGAGGTCACTGCTGCTGATGCAAGCAAGCAAGCTGAGGATGATGAATTCCTAGCAGCACTTGATGCAATACCAGAGGCAAGTAATGAAGTAGAGGTTGCTACTTTAGAAGCTGTTGAAAATGTAGCTGAAGTAGAATCTAGTGATACTACAGCTGAAGAGTCTTCACAAGCTATGGCTGATACAAATAAGCAAGCTGAGGATGATGAATTCTTGGCAGCACTTGATGCAATACCAGAGGCAAGTGATGAAGTAGAGGTTGCTACTTTAGAAGCTGTTGAAAATGTAACTGAAGTAGAATCTAGTGATACTAAAGCTGAAGAGCCTTCACAAGCTATGGCTGATACAAGTAAGCAAGCTGAGGATGATGAATTCCTGGCAGCACTTGATGCAATACCAGAGGCCACTAGTGAAGCAGAAAATCAACAAGCTGAGGATGATGAATTCTTGGCAGCACTTGATGCAATACCAGAGGCTACTGGTGAAGCAGAAAATCAACAAGCTGAGGATGATGAATTCTTGGCAGCACTTGATGCAATACCAGAGGCTACTGGTGAAGTAGAAAATCAACAAGCTGAGGATGATGAATTCCTAGCAGCACTTGATGCAATACCAGAAGTTTCTGAGCAGGAGATAGTATATGTTGATGAGAATGGAAATCCGATTGAAGGATACGATCCATCTGTGCTTGAGGCTGCAGCTGATGATTACGAAAGAATGCTTCGTGAAAGTGGAATGACTGATGAGGAAATTGCTGCTTTATTAGGAATTGATAATAATGAATAAGATTAAAGTATTTATATCGAGCTTAAAAGAGAAAATTACTGTTAAGCAATTGATAGGATATATCATTACATTTATATGCTTTATTTTTTGTATTGCTATAGCAGTTGAAGCTATATCTGCCAGTACGAAAAATAGACCTCCTAGATTTTTTGGTATAAGTATTTCATATGTTCCAACTGCATCTATGGAGCCAACTATAATGGCTGGTGAATATATTATGTTTACAAAGACATCTTTTGAAGATGTAGAAAATGGGGATATAATTGTTTACAAAAGCTCTAGGGATATGTATATTGTTCATAGAATAGTTGAGGTACATGATGAGTATTTGATTACTAAAGGTGATAACAATCTATATCAGGATAATGAAAAGATTTATCCTAATATGGTATATGGTAAATATGTTACTACTGTAGGTATATTAAGTATTTTTTCAGGGGGAATAAATAAGGGTGTAGTATTCTTTTTGTTGATGATGGTATTAGTTGTAATGATTGGTATGCAGGTAGCATCAATCGTTATTAAATCTAAAACTGAAGAAATAAATAAGAATGCTGAGGAAGAAAAGAAAAAGATGCTTGATGAACTTCGAATGGAGATTCTACAAGAAGAGCTTGAAAAACAAAAAAATAATGAAAATGAAGATGCGTAATGTCATCTTCATTTTTTTCTTGTAATTTTTATTATTTATGTTAAAATGAAGGTGGATATATTCATTTATATCCGAGGTGAGGATAAAGGGTGACGTAGAGGCTTAATTGTGGTGGATTAAGATTCGAGGTCGAAGGCTACTGTACTTTTTTACAGTGGCCTTTTCTTTTTTGTATAAATCTGATATACGTTTTTAGCTAAATGATTTAAAAGTTATCCACATTACATGTTTTAAATATAAAAACTAAATGTGAATAACTTTCCATCTGTATTTTTAGTAATCAGTACCTTATATATATAAATATATATAGAATGACGTGTATAAGTTAGAAGGACAATTGTCTTACTTTTGTGTTTTGGATTTTTGAGTAAAAATATTGTGGATAAGTGTCGATGATTTAAGAAGCTCTTTTGTTTTTTGTGATATTATTTCCCCGATGCTTTTCTTTTTTTCGTGTGCGAATATGATTTAATAACATAATGTGCTATAATTAAAAAGGTGATTATATGGAAACTGTTTTATGCTATTTAATTAAGGATGAAGAAGTACTAATGCTTTTTAGGAATAAAAGAGAAGCTGATATTAATAAAGGAAAATGGATTGGTGTTGGCGGACACATAGAGGATGGAGAAAGTAGTGATGAGGCTTTAATTCGTGAGGTGTATGAGGAAACTAGTCTTCGCTTGAATAGCTTCGTAAAACGAGGAATAATTGATTTTTATATGGATGATAAATATTATGAAAGAGCTTATGTTTATACATCAAGAGAATACACTGGTACTATCTCTGAATGTGATGAGGGTGTTTTGAAGTATTTTCCTATAAAGGATATTTATGCTTTAAATCTTTGGGAGGGTGATAAAATATTTTTAGATATTTTGTTTAATTCTAAGGATTACTTTGAAATTGAATTGTATTATAATAATGATAAGCTTATAAGGAGTGTTAGAAGATTATGACATATCAACAATTTATTAAGGATAAAGAAAAATTAGCAATTGAAAATGAAAAGGAAGAAAGCTCTGTTGTTTTATTACTTGAGCATGTTTGTCAGATTGAAACTAATGATTTATATCTTAGAATGTTTGATGAAATAGATGATGAGATAATAAAAGATTTTAATAAAATATTTGATGCCTATTTATATGATAATAAGCCTATTCAATATCTTATAGGAACAAGCTGCTTTTATGGTTATGATTTTATAGTTAATGAAAATGTCCTTATACCTAGATATGAAACTGAGGAGCTAGTAGAAAACATATTATATAGATATGATGATTACTTCAAGGGTCAAAAGGTCGATGTTTGTGATTTAGCAACTGGTAGTGGTTGTATTGCAATATCACTCGCTTTAGAGGAAAAAAACATGAAGGTCGTTGCTTCTGATATATCATTTGAAGCTTTAGAGGTAGCTAAGAAAAATAATGAGAAATTCAATGCTAATGTTGAATTTTTACAGGGTGATATGCTAAAGCCATTTGAAGGTAGAAGATTTGATATATTTGTATCTAATCCTCCATATATTCCAGATGATGAGGATGTTATGAGTCTAGTTAAGGATAATGAGCCTAATATAGCTTTGTTCGGTGGTAATGACGGTATGAAGTTTTATAGGATTATCCTAAGTGGAGTAAAGCCATTATTAAAGGAAAAAGCAATAATAGCCTTTGAGCATGGTTATGATAAGAAGGAAGAAATGATTAAACTTGCCAATACTTATTTCCCTGATTCTAGAGTTGAGGTTTTAAAGGATTTAGAGGGTAAGGATAGAATGACATTTATTTATGTAGGTGATTTTGATGAGTAAGGTTATAATTTTTCCTACTGATACAGTGTATGGAATAGGTACACCAATATTTGATTTAGAAGGTATTGATAGAATTTACTCGATTAAGAAAAGAGACAAATCTAAGCCTTTAGCATGTCTATGCTGTGATTTAAATCAAATAAAGTCTATTGCCTATGTTAATGAAAAGTCTATTGAATTAATAAATAGGTATTTACCTGGAGCTTTAACTATAATCCTTAAAAGTAAGGAAGAGATTAAAGAAAAAATAGGATATGATACTATTGGAGTTAGAATTCCAGATAATAAGATTGCTCTTGAAATATTAAGAGAAAACGGACCAATGCTAACAACTAGTGTTAATGATAGTGGAAGTAATCCAATAAATGAATATGATGAAATAGTTATTAAATATAGTAATCTTGCAGATGAAATATATATGAGTGATAATAAGTCTTCAAATATTTCATCGACAGTTGTAATGTGTATTGATGATACAATTAAAGTGTTACGTGAAGGTGAAATTAAAATTGATGTATAACTCTTATACCCCCTGGATATGATATATTTAGGGGGTATTTTTTATGCGTAAATTATTATTTGTAGTTATAGTGGTATTAGCTTTTCTAAGCTTGACGTTTAGACTTAATAATAAGGAAGAGGAAATAAGAGTAAGGATTATCCCTAATAGTAACGAAGCTATTGATATAGATGTTAAGGAAAATGTAAAGTCTATAGTGATAGATTATTTAAAATTAGTATATAATGAAAATTATGAGATGTGCTGCAATAATATTAATAATACGATAGATGAGCTAGAGTTAGATTTGGCTAATAAATTTAAAGATATTACTGTAAACTTTGGGTATCATACACTTTATAATAAAACATATAATGATAATGCGATTCAAAACAAAAAAGAAAAGACCTTGTATATTGTTATTGGAGAAGGAAAGGGAGATAATTGGTGGGGAACTATTTACCCTGAATATATAAGTGGTGGAGAGGAAATCGAATACGAGAGTATTTTGATTAATGTGATAAATAAAATAAAGGAGAAATAAAATGCTTCAAATTGTTAAAATAGATGAGAATAATTACAATAGCGCTTATAACTTTTTAAAAACTGTTCCGTCTATAAGTGCTATAGATGATGCCATTTTAAAAAATGGAGTAATTATATTAGATGATGAACGAGTAATAGGATCTATATCGTTTGAAATATATGATCATATTGGTTTAATTAGATATTTTGTTTTTAAGAAGAATTTATCGAGACCATTGCTTAAGAATTTAATGGAACAGCTAGAAGAAAACGCAAGAAGTATAGATTTATATAAAATAGCATGTGTAGCTGATAACAATCAGATAGAAGAGCTTTTTAAAGAGCTAGGTTTTTTGAAACTAGAAAAGAAAATTTATATCAATGAGGATATAATTACAGAATCGAACTTCTCTAGTTCTAATTTTTTATATAAAGAAGTTTAACTTGTAATAATTTGATGCTTTCTGTATAATAAGAATTGTATGAATATATATTTCGGAGGGTTGTAATATGTATAAGAGTATTAACAAGTATATTGATAAATTAATGACATCTGAGCCTGGTAAGCCATTATGGAATATTGAACAAATATTACAAGGCAAGAATCCATCATGGAATTATATTGATGGATGCATGACTAGTTCATTAATTGAAATGTATAAAACAACTAAGAGTAAAAAGTATATTAATTTCGTAAAGAAGTATGTAGATTTTTTTATTCAAGATGATGGTACAATTAAGGGTTATGAGATTGATAAATATTCTACTGATGATGTTTGTGAATCTAGAATTTTATTTGACTTATATGATATTACAGGTGAGGAAAGGTATAAGAAGGCTATTGATTTTACCTTCAGTCAGGTAAAGACACATCCTAGAACAAAGGAAGGAAACTTCTGGCATAAAAAAGTATATCCAAATCAGGTGTGGCTTGATGGATTATATATGATACAGCCATTTTATGCAAGATATCAAACTAGATATGGAAATAAGGATTATGCAGATATAATCAAGCAATTTAATAATGTAAGAAAGCTAATGTTCGATGAAAAGGCAAAGCTTTATTATCATGGCTATGATTCTACAAAGAGTATGTTCTGGGCTAATAAAAAAACTGGATTATCTCAGAATTTCTGGTTAAGATCAATCGGTTGGTTCACTGTAGGATTGGTTGATGTGTTAGACTATATTGATGAACAAATGTATGATGAATACAATACTATTAAAGCTTTATTAAAAGAGGTTATTGATGGAATACTTCAATATCAAGATGAGGAGTCTAAAATGTTCTATCAAGTTCCTAACTTCCCAGGAAGAGAAAAGAACTACTTAGAAACATCTGGTTCTTCAATGATCGCATATGCAATATTAAAGGGTGTAAGACTTGAGGCTTTACCTGAAAGATATAGAAAAATAGGTGTTGATATATTTAATGGTATATGCAATAAATATTTATCTATTAAAGAGGATGGAGATTTAAATCTTGGTGGCATTTGCTTGGTTGCAGGTTTAGGTCCTGAGGATAATTTAAGAAGAGATGGTTCATATGATTATTATATGTCTGAGCCAGTTGTAGAGAATGATGCAAAAGGTGTTGGACCATTAATTATGGCTTACACCGAAATGATGAAAATAAAAGATTGACATATAAAAGCTCAAAGTGAAAATTTTGAGCTTTTTTTGTTGAGAAAATAATTATAAAAAAATTTAAAATAGTATTTGACAAAGAAAAATCCTAGTGATATAATAAAAAAGCACGACCACAAAAGAGGGCGTGACAATAGATTTTAGGTCTTTGAAAACTATATATGACGAGAAGAAACGTAACGAATAAACAAACGCAATTCTGAATAATAAAAAGTT
>SVAZ01000033.1 GCA_015059145.1 Erysipelotrichaceae bacterium | reverse complement strand
GTTAATTTAGCCATAATAAAAACCCCATTAATCTTTCTAGATTTCTCTAGTCCAACTTTTGGGGTTCACATCATATTCGGATATTTTATTTGTTTAAAAAATGCTTCTATAAAAGTATAAATTAGAATTATATTTATTACTCAAATTATTTTAACATTTAGATTGTAATTTATTAGTATTTTTAGTATAATTTTTATGTGGTGATTGTCGTGAATGATAATAAAGAAAGATTACAAAAGGTGATGGCTTCATGTGGTGTTGCCTCACGTAGAAAATGTGAAGAAATTATTTCTCAGGGAAGAGTTAAGGTTAATGGTGTTTCAGTAACTGAGATGGGTACTAAGGTAGGTAAAAAGGATGTTATCACTGTTGATGGCAAGGATTTGCTGAAACAGCAATTGGTATATTACGTTTTATATAAGCCTACTGGGTATTTAACTGCGGTTAGTGATAAGCTTGGTAGAAGAATTGTTATGGATTTAATTGATCCTGAAACTAAAAAAACTAGAATATTTCCAATTGGTAGATTGGATTATGATACATCTGGTGTATTACTTTTAACTAATGATGGCGATTTATCCTATAGGCTTACTAGAAGCGCTAAGGAAATAGAGAAGGTCTATCAGGTTAGAGTAAATGGTATTATTGATCAAAATGCCCTTAATAAGCTTATAAGAGGTGTTATGATTGATGGTAAAATGACTAAGAGAGCTAAGGTTGAGGTTTTAGATTTAGATAAGTCTAACAATTCATCCTTATTGCTGCTTACTATAACTGAGGGTAGAAATCGTCAGGTTAGAAAAATGTGTGAGGCTGTAGGACATGAGGTTAAGAAGCTTAAAAGAGTTTCGTTTGGTGGCGTTAGCCTTGATGGCTTAAGCGTTGGTGAGTACAGAGAGCTAAAGCCTCATGAGATTAAGGTCTTATATAGCTTATAGGTTTGGTTGGTGATTTTATGAGAAATTTTGTTGTTGCGATTGATGGACCTGCGGGTAGTGGTAAATCATCAATATCAAAGCTAGTTGCTAAGAGTCGAGGGTTTACACATTTAGATACAGGTGCTATGTATAGGGCGGTTACCCTAGAGGCATTAAATAGAGGCATTGATTTAGCTGATGAGAACGCCTATAGCTTTTTAGATAAAATTAGTGTAGTTTATAAAAATGGAATAATTTACTTAAATGGTAAGGATGTTTCAAAGGAAATAAGAACTGAAATAGTAACCAATAATGTATCTACAGCTGCTAAGCATAGAGCTGTTAGAGAGGTTATGGTTAAATTTCAAAGAGAATCTGCAAAAGAGGGTAAGGTATTGGTAGACGGTAGAGATATTGGTACAGTAGTTTTCCCTAATGCTGATTTAAAAATTTTCTTAACGGCTACTGCAGAGGAAAGAGCAAGGAGAAGATGCTTGGAAAATGAAAAGGCGGGAATTGAATCAAATTATGAGATTATTTTAGAAGAAATAAAGGCTCGTGATTTTAAGGATTCTAATCGTGAGATTTCTCCATTAAAGCAAGCAGCTGATGCGATTTTAATTGATACTACAAAAATGAATATAGATGAGGTATCAAATACAATAATAAAACTGATAGATGAGAGGTATAACAATATGGAAAATTTTTCAATGGATAACTTAAGCATGCCTAAGAAGCTTAGAGCAGGAGATAAGGTTGAGGGAGTTGTTGTTTCAGTTACTGATAATACAATTTATTTAGACATTCAATCATATACTGAAGGAACTATGCATTTAGATCACTATACTAAGGATAATAGCATTGATACATTCAAGGGCATTGTTAAGGTTGGAGATATTATTAGCTGTGAGGTTGCAAAGGTAACAGAGGATAATATTTATTTATCTAGATTAAATCAAATTAGTGTTGAATGGTTTAAGAAGGTTGTTGATGCCTATAACGATGGTAAGGATGTTGAGGTATTAGTTAAAAATGAAGGTAAGAACGGCTATAATGTAGTTTATATGGATAACCTATTATTTATGCCTAAGAGTCATTCTACAGCATCAGTTGAGGTTGGAAAAAATATTACAGTTCGCTTCTTAGAAATAGATGAAGCAAAGAAGAGAGCTGTTGTTTCTCGTAGAGTAATTGAACAAGAAATATATCAAGATAAGAAATCTAAGGAATTAGATTCTATCAATGTTGGAGATGTTGTTACTGGTACTATTTCTAAGGTTGAAAAATATGGTGCTATTGTAAAGCTTGAATATAACCAAGGTTTATTAAGAGCTAACCAGGTAGCTCATACATTTGTTGATGTTGAGAAGGAATTAAAGGTTGGTCAGCAAATTGAGGTTAAGGTAGTTGGTAAGGAAAATGGAAAGATTAATTTTTCTAAGAAGGCATTATTAAAAACTCCATTTGAATTATTCTTAGAGCAATATAAGGTTTCAGACAAGGTTAAAGGTAAGGTTGTTAATAAGCTAGCATTTGGTTTATTATTAGAAATCGCACCTAATGTTAAGGGATTATTACATGCATCTGAATATTCTCATAACCCTAATGATAATTTCAACAATCATGTTGTTATCGGTGATGAGGTTGAGGCTGCAATTATTTCTATAACACCTAATAATGAAAAGGTTAGCCTTTCAAGAAAAGCATTAATGGATAATCCATGGGCTAGGGTTGAGGCTAATGTAGGAGACCTTGTTGATGTTAAGGTTACACAAATTAAGGAAAATGGTTTAATTGTTGAAGCTTTAGGGGTAGATGGATTTATTCCTGCAAATGAAGCTGTGTTAGATTTTAAGAAGGATAATTTATCTGCATATTATGCAATTGGTGATGAGGCAAAGGCTTATATCACTGAAATTAAGCCAGCTGAATGGAAGCTTAAGCTTACAATTAGGAAGTATTTAGTTGAAGAGGACCGTAAGTCTTACGAGAAGTATCTTGGTGAAGAAAAAACTGAAAATGTTACAATCGGAGATATGTTTAAGGATCTATTAAAGTAATAAAAATTATTATTGGTGGTGAATTTTATGTTACCTAAGGTAGCGATTGTAGGTAGACCTAATGTTGGTAAATCTACACTATTTAATCGTATAATTGGTGAGAGACTATCCATTACTGATGATCAACCAGGTGTTACTCGTGATAGAATATACGCTAAGTCTTCGTGGCTTGGTAAGGAGTTTTTTATCATTGATACTGGTGGTATTGAATTAGGTGATGCCCCATTCCTAACTGAAATTAAGGCACAGGCTGAAATTGCAATGGAAGAGGCTGATGTTATTGTTTTTACTGTTGATTGTAGAAGTGGATTAACTGAAGAGGATACTTATATAGCTAAGCTTTTATATAAGACAAACAAGCCTGTTATTCTAGCTGTTAATAAGGTCGACGATCAAAAGTTTAAGGAAAATATTTATGAATTTTATGCATTAGGCTTTGGTGATCCTGTGGCTGTATCATCATCTCATGGTATTGGTACAGGTAATTTACTAGATCAAATTATAGAAAACTTTCCTCAAAAGCTTGAGGAGGAGAAGGATGATGCGATTAAATTCTGTTTAATTGGTAGACCAAATGTTGGTAAATCATCATTAACTAATACATTACTTAATGATAACCGTGTAATAGTTTCTCCTATTGCAGGAACAACACGTGATACTATTGACACAAGATTTAAATCAAATGGTAAGGAGTATGTGGTTATTGATACTGCTGGTCTTCGTAAGCGTGGTAAGATTTACGAAAATGTCGAGAAGTATTCAGTTATTCGAAGCATTGATGCGATTGGTAGAAGTGATGTAGTGCTTTTAGTATTAGATGCATCAGTTGGTATGATTGAGCAGGATTTGCATGTTGGTCAATATATAGAGGAATATAATCGTCCATGCATTATTGTAGTTAATAAATGGGATCTTGTTGAAAAGGATTCTAAGACAATGCAAAAATGGATTGATGATGTTAGAGGTCATTATAAGTATTTAGATTATGCACCTATCGTTTTCCTATCAGCAAAGGAAAATAAAAGAGTGCATACCTTATTCCCTGCAATCGAGCAGGCATATGAGGCATATCATAGAAGAATATCTACATCAGTATTTAATGATGTAATAGCAGATGCAACAGCAATGTTTCCGCCAAGTGAATTTAATGGTGGTAAGATTAAGATATATTATGCATCTCAGGTTGGTATAGAGCCACCTACATTTTCATTCTTCGTTAATGATCCAAAATTCCTACATTTCTCATATTATAGATATTTAGAAAATCAAATTAGAAAAAATTTTGATTTCTTCTCTACACCTATAAAACTTGAGTTTAGAAAGAGAGATTAATTATGAAAATAGCAGTTATTGGCGGAGGGTCATGGGGAACGACTCTTGCCCAGGTTTTATCAGATAATGGACATGATGTTTTAATTAGAGACATTAATGTAGAATTTGTTAATGGAATCAATAATGAGCATGCTCATCCATTTTTTGATTCTAAAATACCAGCTAATATTAAGGCTACACTTAACTTGAAGGAAGCGGTAGATTATTCAGAGAGATTAGTTCTATGCGTGCCAACTAAGGCAATGAGAGCTGTTTTAAATGAGATTAATAGCTTAGCTACAGGTAAGAAGCTTTTTATTAATGTTAGTAAGGGTATTGAGCCTAATACATCTTATCGTGTTAGTGAGATTGTAAATGATGAGATTTCATCTGAAAAGCTTTTAGGCTATGTTGTATTATCAGGACCTTCACATGCTGAGGAGGTTATCCTAAGAAAGCTTACATCACTTGTTGCGGCAAGTACTAATTTGGATTATGCTGTAGAGGTTCAGCATTTATTTTCAAATGACAAATACATGAGGGTTTATACATCTGATGATGTTATTGGTGTGGAAACAGGTGGTGCTATTAAAAATGCTATCGCTATTGTTTCAGGCATATCCTCTGGAATGGGCTTTGGTGAAAACACTAGAGCGTTCTTAATAACTCGTGGAATCAAGGAAATAGTTTCTATTGTTACTGCGTTAGGTGGTAGTATGGAAACTGCATATGGACTTTCAGGTATCGGAGATTTAATCGTTACTGCATCATCTATGAATTCTAGAAATTTCCAATGTGGTTTAAAAATTGGTAGTGGTATGAATGTAGAGGATGCAATCGGTGCTATTAATCAATCTGTTGAAGGTGTTAGAGCTATTATTGCAGCTCATGAAATTGGTATTAAGTATAATATTGAGCTTCCAATTATAGACACAGCCTATAAGGTTGTTAATAATGAGATGTCTGCTAAGGATGCTTTATCTTTATTGGTTTCTAGAAAGCTTAAGGCTGAAAATTATTGGTAGAATTTTTATAGCTTGCTGCATATATTATTATGCAGGAGGTTATTATGGATTTTAATAAAATTATAGATATGCTTACTAAATCCAACATTGATAATGAGGGTGTTTATAGCTTGATTTCTCAAGCTTCACAAATGGATTTGTCTAGTGAGGAAAATCAAAGAGAGCTTATTAGAAAAGGTGCTAAGCTAGCTAATAGAGAGCTGACAGCTGAAACTGAGGATAAGATAATTGATATTCTAAAGGAAAAGGGCATATCAAACGATTTATTTAATTACATTAGATAAGGGGCAAAAAAATTGCTCCTTTTTAATTTTTTTCTTTAATTCGACATCGATAGTGTATATAATAAGATTATTGTAAAGGTGGTGGTGATATGGGAATGTATTTGTGTGTTGACTTAAAAAGCTTTTACGCATCCGTTGAATGTGTAGAAAGAGGACTTGATCCAATGAAAACAAATCTTGCAGTTGCTGATCCATCACGAGGTAAGGGTGCTATTTGCCTAGCTATATCACCAGCACTTAAGGCTTTAGGAGTTAAGAATAGATGTAGACTATTTGCTATTCCTGATAATATAGAATATATTACTGCGATGCCGAGAATGAAAAAATATATGGAATATTCCCAAATGATATATAAGGTATATTTAAGGTATTTTTCTAAGGATGACATTTACATATATTCAATTGATGAATGCTTTATTGATATAGAAAGCTATATGACTCTTTATAGCAAAAATCATATTGAAATTGCTAAGATGGTAATCGCTGATGTTTTAAAGTCAACTGGCATTACCGCAACCTGTGGAATTGGTACTAATCTCTTTTTAGCAAAGGTAGCTCTAGATATAGAGGCTAAAAAGGCTAAGGATTTTATCGGATATTTAGATGAAGAAAAGTTTAAGAGAACTATTTGGTTTCATACGCCAATTACTGATATATGGAATATTGGGCCTGGTATTGCAAGTAGGCTTGAAAAATATAATGCCTATAGCCTATATGCAGTAAGTAATTTAGATGAGAAAATTTTATATGATGAGTTTGGCGTTAACGCAGAATATTTAATCGATCATGCCAATGGTGTTGAAAAGTGTACATTAAAGGAAATCAAGGAATATGTTCCTGAAAATAATTCATTATCCAATAGTCAAATTTTATTTGAGGATTACGAATATGAGGATGCATATTTGGTATTTAGAGAAATGATTGAAATGAATGTTTTAAATTTAGTAGCTAAGGGCTTGGTCACATCTAATATATTTTTATCTGTAGGATATTCTAAGGATTGTATTAGGCCGACAGGTGGAAGTATGAAGCTTGGAGAATTTACTAATTCATATAGAAAGCTTAGTGAATACTTCAAAAGGCTTTTTGAAAAAACTACAGATAAAAATCATTTAATTAGAAGATTATCTATAGGATTCGGAAATGTTGTTGATGAAAAAAATAAAACTGTTGATTTATTTACGGACGAGGAGCTTGAGAAAAAGGAGCATAATCTTCAGCAGTCAATTATAAAAATCAAAAACAAGCATGGAAAGAATTCGGTTATAAAGGCTATGAATATAGAAAAGAATGCAACACAAATTAAAAGAAATAAATTGGTAGGTGGTCATAATGCAGAATAAGAGAGCAAAGCAGTTTATGCCCTTTGATGCTTTAACAGGGTACTTTGAATTAATTAATGAGGCTGAGAAGCTAGAAATAAATAAAAGGGAATTAACACCTGATGAGGAATATAAGCTTAATAGGGTATTTCTAGAGCTTAAAAAGGGTATGGTGGTTCATATAGTTTATTATGATAAGGATGCATATTATTCTAAGGAAGGTATAATTAGTAATATTAATATAGAATTGAAATATATAACTATAGTTAAAACTAGAATACTTTTTGAAAACATTTTAGATATTGAAATATTATAAGAAAATAAATAAATGTAAAAAAGGATAGACATTTTCAAATGTTTATGCTATTATATTTACATAATTTTATATTAGAGGTAGCAATGCAAATTAGTACTATATAGAGAAGGCGTTCTATGATATATAGGAAAGGTAACCATTGCCGAATAGCTTAAATAGGCATATGTAAGCTATGGGGGTATAGGGAATACTTATATCACTCCTACATTTTGTAGTGGCGCTAAGAATTATTATTTTTGTTATTATGATAGAGCCCACGGCTCTATTTTTTTATTTTTTAGGAAATTGTATCTCATTTAAAATATTAACAAAGTTAATATTCAAAATATAGCCATAACTCAAATTTATTTCATATTTAGACATCGATAATGTCTATTAAGAATGTAATATTATCTCAAGGAGGAGGTGATATCATGGGATTTTTAACAATTAAATATCATTATAAGGCTAATAAATCTGAAAGGAGTTTATTAACATTATTATGTAGAATATCTAAAAATATATATAACACAGCATTATATGAATTAAGACAACA
>SVAZ01000032.1 GCA_015059145.1 Erysipelotrichaceae bacterium | reverse complement strand
CTGTTTTTTATAAAAAAATATATATGCTTTCATCTCGGAAATTTAATAACCGAGGATTCCCGCTTTATGTTCCTAAAATAATAACCTTAGTTGGATCTACCTTAATTGTAATTTCACTATTACGATTATGATTAGCAAAATCATATAATGGGGTATAAATAGTTTCACCATTCATAAGCCTTCTTAAATCATTAGATAATTGCTCCATATCAAATGAATTAGGATGATCATAATTTATCTTTTTTCTTTCCTCTAAGGATAAATCATTTCTTTCCTTATAATAATTATCCATATAAATTACCGAAATATCCTTTTTACCAAAGATATCTAAAAGCTTATCAACTACAGTAGTTTTGCCACTAGCAGTTCCGCCAGCAACTAAAATCAAAACCGGTTTTCCCATATTTTCCACCTACCCTATATAAGTAACAATATCTAATGTCCTTAAATACTCATTATACTTTAGCCTACTACCATAAACATTTATATTAGTAAGCTTTTCACATCCATAAAAGCAATCACTTTCAACATACATCATAGATCTTGGAATTGAAATATCCTTTATAGCTGTATGGCTAAATGCCATTGAGCCAAGCTCATAAGCACCATCTAATAGCTCAAGGTCATTTAATGCTTCACATTTATAAAACGCTGAAGCTCCTATAGATTTAGCACCAATAGTTAAATTATTTAGGCTTGTACAATATGCAAAAGCATTTCTATAAATCACATCAACATTCTCTAAATTTATAGATTCAAGCTTATCACATTCACTAAAAGCTAATCTATTAATAATTCTTATTGTACTAGGAAGGCTTATCTCCTTTAATCTAGAATGACCAAAGAACGCTCTTTCATCAATACCAACAACAGGTAAGCCCTTATGCTCCTCTTTAATTGTATATTCCTTAGCATTGGCATATGCATGCTTAACTAAATAGCCCTCATACTCATCACTATAGGTATATGATAATCGAGGGATGCTGAAAAATAAAATAATTGAGATTATTAAAATAACTACAATAGATGCAATAGGTATAATATATTTCAAATATTTTTTTGTCACATGCATCCCTCCCTTTATTATTTTTCTAGATGCTTATATTGTAGCTCATAAAGATTATAATATAAACCCTTTTGAGCTAAAAGCTCCTGATGGTTACCAATTTCCATAATTTTACCCTTATGTAAAACTATTATTTTATCAGCATGCTGAACTGTAGATAATCTATGTGCTACTATCAGCATCGTACCAATATTTCTCATCTTTTCTAATGAATCCTGAATTAACACTTCTGTTTCAGTATCTATATTCGCAGTAGCTTCATCTAATATCATAATGTTTGGCTTATGAATGATAGTTCTAGCAAATGACAATAATTGTCGTTGTCCGCTTGAAAAATTCACACCACGCTCTAAAACCTGATAATCCAATCCTCCATCAAGCCTATCAACAAACTTGTCAGCATTAACATATTTACATGCCTCTACTATCTCCTCATCCTTAAATGATTCCTCTCTAAGAGTTATATTAGATTTAATACTACCAGAGAATAAGAAAACATCCTGAAGCATTTGACCGATATGCTTACGTAAGCACTCAATCTTTATTTTATTAACATTAATACCATCAATTCTAATTTCACCCTTTTGAATTTCATAGTTTCTTACAATTAACGCTAAAATAGTAGTTTTACCAGCTCCTGTAGCTCCTACAAAGGCAGCAGTTTCCTTAGGATTAACAGTAAATGTAACATCTCTTAAAATCCAATTTTCATCATTATATGCAAACCAAACATGATCAAATTCAATTTTACCCTCAAAGCTTTCTAATTCGATGGAATCATCAGTATCTAAAATCCTAGGCTCAGTATCTAAAATCTCAAATACTCTTTCTGCCGAAGCAAAGGCCGATTGAAGCATATTAAATTGATCAGCAAGCTGCTGAATAGGATTAAAGAAGCTATCTATATATCGATAGAATGAAACATATAATGAAAGCTCTAGCTTTTTACTTCTAACTAAATTATAACCATTATATAAAACAATTATTTGAGTAATAACATATAAAACATAAATAGCTGGTCTAAAAACACCAAAGATTAAAATTTCTTTAATTGAATTCTTTTTAAGCTCATTATTCTTCTCTTTAAATTCAGCAAGCTTCTTTTCCTCCTGATTAAAGATTTGAGTAATCTTCATACCCGAAATATTTTCACTTAAAAAAGCATTCACATTAGAAACACAGCCTCTAACCTTACGGTATTGCTTACGTGATAAATACTTAAATACTGAATACATTACAACCAATATAGGCGCAATTATACATACATATAATGTAAGCCTTGGAGAAATATATAGCATCATACACACTACAAATATTATAGTCAAGGCATACCTAATTAAATTAACAATTACATTAGTAAATAACTCGTTAATAGTATTAATATCACTTGTAACTCTAGTAACAAGCTTACCAACTGGTGTTTCATTTATTTGGGCAATCGCAAGACCTTCAATATGAGTAAAAACATCCTTACGCATATTTAAGATGATTCTTTGCCCAGATTTATGAAGCATCATTGTATTAAAGTAATTTATTATCGCAGTTATAATTATTATTAGCAAATATGCTATAGCTAGAATCAATGCACTTTTAAGCTTTTCATCCTTAGCAACCTCTTCATTTCCTAATAGGCCAATAATTTGTCCCTCTAAATAAGCAGGAACTAAATCAACAACTACTACTAGTGCAGTTAAGAATAGTGCTAAAATGAAATAACCTAAAACAGGCTTCAAATAACGAAATAATCTATTAATGATTTTACTATCCTTATAGGTTTTAATATTTTTATTATCATCAAATTTTTTCATTATTCTACACCTCCATTCACTTCAGCCTCTAGTGATTGTAGGCGAACCATTTCTTTATAAATTTCATTTGACGCTAATAGCTCAGCATGAGTGCCTATTCCTGAAATTCTACCATTGTCTAAAACAACTATCTTATCTAATGTTTCAACGGTAGAAATTCTATGAGCAATCATAATAGTAGTTTTACCATTTCTAAGCTCTCGTAAATTCTTCAATATAGTTTCCTCAGTTTTAGTATCAACTGCTGAAACTGAATCATCAAATATTAGAATTGGTGGATTCTTAAGAATAGCTCTTGCAATAGAAACTCTTTGCTTTTGACCACCCGAAAGCGTAACACCACGTTCCCCTAATATTGTTTCATACTTGTCATTAAATTCAATAATGTTTTGATGAACATCAGCAAGCCTTGCAGCCTCTTGAACCTGCTCATAATCAAGCTCCTCATATGCGAACGCAATATTATTTGCAATTGTATCTGAGAATAGGAAATTATCCTGAGGAACATATCCGATTGCATCTCTAATCTTCTTAAAAGGAATATGCATCATATCCTTATCATCAAATAAAATCTGATTTTCATTAATATTATAGGTTCTTAATAATAAATCAACTATTGTAGTTTTACCACAGCCAGTCTTTCCAATAATACCAACCATTTGTCCTGCATCAATCGTAAAAGAAATATCCTCTAATACATTATTTGAGCCATCTGGATATTTAAATGTTAAATTTCTGAATTCTATTTTTCCGTTTAGCATTTCAACATCAACAGTCTCATTATCAACAATTTCTATTTTAGCGTCTAACAGCTCAGCAATTCTATCATATGCAGCCTTGCCCTGAGCTCTTTGATTAATTAATTGAGCTATAGCTAAAAACGGCCAAACTAATGTATCAAAATATGCAATGAATTCAAATAGCTCACCAGCGCCAAAGTTCTTACCACCAAATGTAGCATCGCTAACAACAAAATAAGCACCGCCACCAAATAATATTGCTATTATTGTTGAAATAATAAGTGTTAATAAGACATTAAGTAAGGTAGAATATTTAGCAAAGTCTATATTCTTATCATAATTATTATTGTTAAGCTTATCAAAATGCCTTATTTCCTGAACCTCTTTTACAAAGGCCTTTATTACAGCAATACCACTAAAATTTTCTTGAGCAAAATCACTGAGGTTATCATAAGCCTCCTGTCTTGCTTTAAACTTCTTGTGCATAACCCTACCTACTATTGCAGCTACACCTGCAATTAAAGACATAGGTATTAAAGCAAATATTGCTAAAATCCAATTACACACAAACATTCTATATAAAGCAAAGCTGCCTAAGAAAATAGCATCAATTAAAGCAATAGTTCCACCACCAAAAACCTGTCTTATTACAGATAAGTCATTAGTGAATAGTGCCATCAGCGCACCAGTCTTATGTTCCTTATAATACTGGTTAGATAGCTTTTCTGCATGAATGAACATATCCTCTCTTAGGTCACCTTCAATTCTAGCAGCAACTCCTAAAACACAATAGCGCCATAAAAATCTACCAATAAACATAATTATTGCAATCAGCCCAAGATACATCATATATTCAAGCATCTTAGAGCCATCCTCAAATAATGTACCATCCTGAACACCATTAATAATGTTTCTACATATAACAGGTATTTCAAGCTGAAAATAATCAACTAGCACTAAGGCTAAAACACCAAAAAGGAAAAACAAAAAATATTTTCCATAAAATTTATTTACATACTTTCCAACTAACATTTTTACTTCACCAACAATTCCTTCATATCAAAAGGTAATTCCTTAACAATAGAAACACTTTGCTTAGTAACGGGATGTGTAAACTCTAATCTATAGCTGTGAAGTGCTACTCGCTTAAAGCAAGATATATCTCCTCTATATAGCTCATCACCTAGTAATGGATGACCTATATGAGAAAAATGAACACGTATTTGATGTGTTCTTCCTGTTTGTAATAAAATCTCTACAAGGCTATATCCTTTAAATTCCTTAATAACCTTGTATTCAGTAATCGCATCCTGTCCAGTTTTTGAAACTCTTCTTCTTGATTTGTGGTGTCTATCCTCTCCAATAGGAAAATTAATAATGCCCTCCTTATTTTTAAGAATACCACCCACAAAGGCTCTATAATATCTTTTTACCTCATGTATTGAAATATAATAATTCATGTATGCCATAGTAAGCATATCTTTACAAAATATTATAATACCTGTAGTATCTATATCTAATCTATGCGCATATTTAACACTCAAATCATAGCCCTTATTTTTATAATAATTAGCAACAACACTACATAAGCTTCCACCCTTATCCTTGTTATCAGGATGTACTATAATATTTTTAGGCTTATTTACAATTAGGAAATAATCATCCTCATAAATAATATCTAGCTTTTTATTTTCACATAAAAAATCTATTTCCTCATTTTCAATAATGCTAACAATATCTCCTTTTTTTAAAAGTGACTCTCTTTTACAAGGAGCATCATTAACTAAAATATTTTTCTCTAAGAACAAAGTATAAATCTTAGATTTAGATAAATGAAAATGATTCAAATAATCTATAAGCCTAATTTCCTCTAAAATTTTATAATCAAATTTCATCTTCTAAATACTTTGTTTCAATTAAACCGATATAGCCATTTTTCTTTATTATAGAATAAGGCATACCCTTTTTAATAATAGAAATTTCATCATTCTCCTTAACAGAAATAAATTGATTACTTCCGTCATAGCAATAAAATTTCTCACTATTTTCATCCTTATAAACATATGAGCTATGAACCCACATACATGTATCAGATGATAAATGCTTGACATATAGAAAGTCTAGGTCAGTTTCCAAAATCTCTACCTCGTTATCACCAAAGATAATATTAACATCATTTAGATTCTTTTCATAATCTACATTAGTATGCATTATATATTTAGGATAATGATCAGCATATGAAAAGCTGAAGCTCATTGAAGAAAGCGACTTCAATATAACAAAATTAATTTGGCCACCCTTAACAACATGATTCCCACCATCAATAGAAATAATCTTTTTCCTCATATCAAAAATAGGATTTACACACGCAATATCACTTCTATAATTTCTAGTTGGATAATGTCCAACAATCATAAGCTTTTTTTGTGGAGCTGATAACTCATAAAACCTATCATACTTAAGAAGCGGCAAAGAATACGGTGGAATATTATCTATATCATCAATACCACCATGAACTAATACTATTCTTTCATTAATAAATATAACATCATCCAAGCTATTCATAAATTCATAAAGATTAGAATATTTATCAACCATCATATTTACAAATTGTCTAACATCCATATCCATCGATATAGGATACCCCTCCTTGATGGCTATATCATTAATAACAGAGTGCTTCTTAACGTTTGCATATAAAAGAAATCTATCATCCTGATCCTCAGGTAGGACAAATCTTAAGACCTCATCACAGTTGCCAGCCATAGGATAAATATTAGGATATTTTTCCATTAGCTCCATAACAAATTTAATAGTCTCTAAGTTTTCACCCTCATTACCCTTTTCATAAATATCGCCTATCAAAAACAAATAATCCTCACTAGAAAAATTAATACGTTCAAGACCTTCCTTAAAGGCTTTGATGTCACCATGGATATCACTAACAAAAATCAATCTTTTATCGTTAGGAACATTTAAATATTTAATTTTTGTTTTCTTGTTTAACTCCATTGACTCTCTTCCTTTCCTCTAATGAAAATACACATCCGCAATAATCCTGTCTATACAGCCCATATTCATTAGAAAGCTTAATAGAATTAATATATCCTTCTTCCTTTTTAAAATTTGAATATAGATATTTAATATTATATTTATTTTCTAGCTCATAGCCTATTTCATTAATCCATTTATCATTTTTATGAGGTGAAATTGACAAGGTTGTTGTAAAAAAATCAAAGCCATCTTGCTTAGCTCTTTTGGCTGTTTTTTCTAATCTTAGCTTATAGCAGCTATAGCATCTTTCTGATTTTTCTCCTAGATTCTCTAAGCCCTTAATAGCAGAATAAAAATCCTTAGCATTATACCCATCATCTAAAACAATCGAATTAATTCCTAGCTCATTTATAAATCTTTTTACCTCTTCTAATCTTATAAAATATTCATCCTCAGGATAAATATTATCATTACTAAAATAAATTGTAACATCAAAATATTTATTTAACAGTATTAATGTATGACTTGAGCAAGGAGCACAACAGCTATGCAGCAATAGCCTAGGCTTATAGTCAAGTGATTCAATAAATTTTTTAAAAGCCTTGTAGTCCTCAATCATACATTCACCACCAATTTCTTTTAATATTATATAACATTTAAGAAAAGGTGTATATAAGGCAAAAACAAAAAAATTTGAAAAATTTAATAGAAAGTGTTATAATTCAATTAGGAAGAGTTAACGATTTAAAATTTTAGAAAGGAGGTTATTAAAATGTTTCAGGTTGGAGATACTATTATTTACACTACATATGGAATATGTAGAATAGATGATTGTGTCAAAAAGGAATTCAATGGCGAAATAAAGGACTACTACATTTTAAAGCCTCTGAATGATTCTAAGGCTTCTCTTCAAATTCAGGTTGATAACCCAATTACCAGAGAAAAACTTAGAAGCATTTTATCAGAAAACGAGGCTCTAGAACTGATCAGTAATGTACCATCAATAGAACCATATTGGATAGAAAATGAAAACGAGAGAAAACGACACTTTTCTACTATTTTACGTTGTGGACATCGTAATGAAATAATAGCAATTATCAAAAGTATTTTTGAGCATTCTAAGGGTCTTAAGGACAAAGGAAGAAAGCTTCATGCATGTGATGAGCAATATTGTAAGGATGCAGAAAAAATAATATATGAGGAGCTAGCCTACGTTTTAAAAAAGGAAAAACGAGAGATACAGGATATCTTCATAGAAAACTTGAAATAAAGAAAACATACCACTTTGTAGAGTACCCCTTAAGTTGGACTAGAGAAATCTAGAAAAACTTGAGGGGTATTTTTTATGAAATTAAAAGATGAA
>SVAZ01000017.1 GCA_015059145.1 Erysipelotrichaceae bacterium | reverse complement strand
ATATTTTAATTATAAAAGAAAAAATGTTAGTAAACACTATTGTACTTTTTGTGTCTACTAACATTTTATCATTTCAGATGAATATCCTGTTTTTTATTTTTTTTTGATATAATAAAATTAAGGTTTACCTTTAGGAGGTGTTTTTATGAAAAGACTTCTTGGATCTTTATTATTGCTATTATCTTTTTTTTCTTTGGCTGGCTGTAATAGATTTCAATCAATTCAAAAGGATGATAATTATGATTCTAGTATTAATGATTCTATAGATAACGATAATTCTAGTAATTCGGATAATAAAGAGGAAGATATTAAAGAATCGATTTATGAAAAAAGAGATGATTTAATAGAGCTATTTATGGTAGGAGATTCTACAGTTTGCGCTTTTAAAGATATGACATATTACCCTAGATATGGCTATGGAACACAAATGGATAATTATTTTGATAATATCTCTATGGTAAATCTAGCATTATCTGGAAGAAGCTCAAAAAGCTTTTTAATAGAAGAAAACTATTCGATATTATCAGGTAGAATTGGACCTGGTGATTATTTAATGATTGCCTTTGGGCATAACGATGAAAAGACTGATTCAGCCAGATTTACAGATCCTACATTATCTAAGGAGGATAGCTCATCATTTAAATATCACCTTTATGAAAAGTATATTAAGCTAGCAACTAATGCTGGCGCCACACCGATTTTATGTACACCGATTTGTAGAGCTAATGGTAATAATAATTATTCAGGCTCTAGTGCACATATTACTAATAATGGTGATTACGCTCAAGCGATAAGAGATTTAGGTCTAGAAACTAATACAGCTGTAATTGATTTAACATTAAAAACAAAGGAGCTTTATATAGAAATTGGATATGATAATGCTATTAAGTATCATGCCTGGTCTAATTCAGATCCTAAATCAGTTGATAATACTCATTTAAATATATATGGAGCTAAGCAGGTTGCTTATATGTTTGCAAATGAGGTTGCTAAGATTAACAGCTCATTAGCACAATATGTAAAAACTCAGACTAATCCACCTACTGAAGAGGATTTAATTGTTAATCCTGATTATAAAGAAATTGCATAAATCAAGTTAATATATAAAAAAGTGGGACAAATGTTCCACTTTTGGACCGAAATTTGAATTTGTGTTCGAATTAAATCACATATGATAGTATAATTAACTCACATAAATATGAGGAGGAATAATATTATGAAAAGGATTTTTGCTGTCATATTGCTGATGATGTCCTTTTTTGCATTAGTTGGCTGTGATTCATCTGATTTACCATCACTTGATTTTGATGTTAATTCAAATGAAGAAACAAATAATGATGATGCAAATTCAAACGAAAGCACAAGTACAGACGAAAATACTAATAGTGATCAAAACACTAACAAAGAGGAAAATATGGGTAACGAAGAAAACACTAACACAGGCGGAAATACGGGTAGTGAAGAAAATACAAATACAGGAGGAGCCACTAATAATGAAAATAAAGATTTAGCTTCTGTTGATGTATTTCTTGTAGGTGACTCTACAGTATGTTCATTTAATGATACTTCGTATTATTATCCAAGATATGGATATGGTACTCAAATGTCTAATTATCTTGATGATGATGCAACTATCGTAAATCTTGCATTATCTGGAAGAAGCTCAAAGAGCTTTTTAAGTGAAAGCAATTATACTACATTATCAAGTGGTATTGGCCAAGGAGATTATTTAGTAATTGGCTTTGGACATAATGATGAAAAGGGTGATGATGCTACAAGATTTACAGATCCTACATTATCTAAGGAGGATAGCTCATCATTTAAATATCATCTTTATGAAAAGTATATTAAGCTAGCAATTAACGCAGGTGCTACACCAATTTTATGTACTCCAGTTTGTAGAGCTGATTCTAATGATAATTATTCAGGCTCTAGTGCACATATCACATCATATGGTGATTATGCTCAAGCAATTAGAGATTTAGGTCAAGAAACTAATACAACTGTAATTGATTTAACATTAAAGACTAAGGAATTATATACAGAGCTTGGATATGATAAGGCTATTAAGTATCACGCTTGGACTAATTCGAATTCAAAATCAGTTGATAAAACTCATTTAAATATTTATGGTGCTAAGCAAGTATCATATATGTTTGCAAGTGAATTGGCTAAAACAAATAATTCATTAGCACAATATGTATTATCAGGAATTAGTGCACCCACTGAGGCAGCTGATTTAGTTGTTAATCCATCTTATGTAGAGCCTACATATAGCGCACCAAATCTATCATCATACAACCCTGGAAATAATTTTGCTACAATTACATCTGGTTGGTATGGTACTGCTTTTGGTGATACAGGAGGTAATCCTACAAATAAGGGATTCTTTGCTAAGGAAACTTCAGCAGGAGTATTCTCAGTTGGACAAAGTGGATCAGCTAATGCTGGTAAAATTACATCAGGTCCTGAGGGTATTGCATTTGCGTTTAAACAAGTGAGTGTAGCTAAGAATTTTACAATCACTGCTGATGTAGCAATATCTACAGACGGAGTTAGTCAAGCTGGCTTTGGTTTAATGCTAAGAGATGATGTTTATTTAAATCAATCAAGTACAGATTCAAGTATTGTAAGTAATTATGTAGCTGCAGGTATGTATATGGCTAGCAGCACCACTCACATTATTTATTCACGCGAAAGCTCTGTCCTTAGTGCAGGTGATAAAACAACTACAGGATATAAGACTGCAGATACAGCACAGCTTAAGATTGAAAGAATTGGTCAGGTGGTTAATTGTACTGTTATTTATAAGGGTACTACTTACACAAAGACATATACTGATTTCGATTTTGTCGCAATTGATAATGATTATATGTATATTGGTATGTATGCAACTAGAGGTACAGTAGCGCAATTTACAAATGTAGATTTTGAAATTACTGGAGATGCAATTGCTGCATAAAAATAAAGCCTGGATTTTGATTCTGTCCGTTTTAATCAAACAGAATCTTTTTCCAGGCTTTTTATTTTAATAATAAATCTATGCATTTTTGATTAAGAATATCTCTTGTTAGATTCTCCATTTGTTCCGGTGATTCCTTTTTACTTTCGCTCCACCTAGATAGAAGAGATGTTAAAATTGAATACTTAAGGTCGATAAGATAATAGTTATCAAACTCAGTTTTTTCATACTTTTTTATACATTTTTTTATTAATGCTTCATTTTGATGAGAGATAATATGAATTAAATCTCTATGGTTATACCAGTACTCAAAGAAAAATAATAATTGGTTTTTATGATTTACTTTTTCTCTTTGATATCTTTCGTAGAAGTAGTTTAGCATAACATCTAATACATCAACTACATTATTAAAATTTCTATAGAATGTAGATCTTGATATATTACATTCAGCCTTTATATCTGAAACTGTTATCTCACTTAATGGTTTTGTTAGTAAAATTCTTCTTAAAGATTTATATATTTTCTTTTGACTTTCTAATGCTTTTTTATTATCCTTTAATTCAGCCATATTAAACCTCCTTATGAAACCATATTTTCTAGGTCAAATTGTTGGACCTGTGAATATAGCTTTATTGGTAATTCTACATCATAATATATTCCGTATTCTTGATATTCCTTGTTGTAAATTTGAGATTTAGTTTCTAATAGATTTACTAGCCTTCCCTCCTTATATGGAATTAAAAGCTTAACATGAATAGTAGAAGGACCTATTTCCTCTAAAATATCATTCATTAGCTTTTCGAGATTAAGCTTTGTTTTATTAGAAAATGGTAATGACCTACATCCAACTACATTCATGTCCTGATTAATAGTGTTGTCCCATTTGTTAAGCAGGTATATAGTTGGAATATCTCCTATTTGCAGTGAGTATAAAACATCAAGTACAACATTTAATTGCTCATTAGCATATTGACTTGATGAATCAATAACATGAATTATTAGATTTGCATTTTTTATCTCCTGAAGTGTTTGATAGAAGGAATTAACAAGGTTATGTGGAAGCTTTGAAACAAAGCCAATAGTATCAACTAAGATAAATTCCTTTTTATCATAGATTATTCTTTTATTATATGTTTCAAGGGTTGCGAATAGCTGATCCTTCGCAAATACACTTTTATCAGCCTTATCTATAAATTCTAATATTGTATTCATAGTAGATGATTTACCTGCATTAGTGTAGCCCACTAATGCAACGATAGGTATATCATTTTTTTTGCGTTTTTCAATTTGCTGAAGTTTCATTGCTTTAATTGCTTCTAACTCTTTACGTATGTGGTTTATTTCGGCCATCAGATGACGTCTATCTAGCTCGGCTTGTGTCTCACCAGCACCCCTATTAGACATTGCACCTGATGTACCACCTATACGCGACTCTTTCTCTCTAAGTGTTTGAATTCTAGGTAGAAGGTATAAATTTTTGGCTAGCTTTGTTTCTAATTTAGCCTCCTTTGTAGATGCTCTCATTTCAAATATTTTTAAAATAAGATAGCTTCTATCAATAACCTCCACCTTTAAAAGGTTCTGATTATTTCTTAACTGAGATGGAGAAAGCTCATCGTTAAATATTACTATATCAGCATCATAAGCATGAATTGCAATAATAACCTCATTTACCTTACCGCTTCCTATGTAGGTTTTGTTATTTGGTCTTTCAAGGCTTTGGCTTATTTTATAAACGACCTCAATATCTAATGTTTCAGCAAGGCTCTTTAGCTCATTAAGAGAATATTCTATATCATATCTATCATTCTTTGTTGTAACTCCTACTAATATTGCTTTCATATAAATCCTTTCACATATTATCATTTAATATAATATGTATTAGCTTTTGTTTTATTATATTTTAATTGTATCATTTTTAAATAAATAAATCCATAATTGTAGCCTCTTAGATGTATTGATAACCATAATCACGCATATAATATTTTGTGATTGGAGTGTGGTTAATATGGAATTAAATACTAGAGCCAAGGGAATTATGGATTTGGCAAGAAAATATTCTAATGAACACCATGTGTCGACAATGGGTAGTGAATATTTAATACTTGCTATGTATGACACAGAGGATAGTCTTTGTCATTTTCTTTTTGGAGAGTATGAAATAGAAAGAGAAGAAATAGTTGAAAAAACAGAAGAAATATTTATCCTTAGAAAAAAGGATGGAGAATATAATAAATCATTAGAGACTATATTAAATCAAGCTTCATTGATTGCAGGAAATAAATCTGTATCTGAGGAGCATTTATTCATGTCTATATTAATGAATAAGAATACTATCGCTCAAGCTATATTACAATCTTTAGGACTTGATATAGATGATTTAATTGAGGATGTTAAGGAAATATATGATTTTGATTCTAATAGCACAGATGAGCTAAGCTTTATTAGAAATATAACTAAGCTAGCTAAAAATAATGAGCTTGCGAGCTTCATAGAAAGAGATGGCTATTTAAAGAAAATGGATATTATTATGAATAGAAGATATAAAAATAATCCATTATTGATTGGTAATGCTGGAGTAGGTAAGACTGCGTTAGTTGAGGGTTATGCAATGAAGCTTTTAAGGGATGAGGTTGATTTAACTATCTTATCGCTTAATTTAACTGCAATGCTTGCTGGTACTAGATATCGAGGAGACTTTGAGGAAAGATTTAATAAGTTTATTACCGAAATTGCATGCAGAAAAAATGTTGCTATATTTATAGATGAAATCCACACTATAATGGGTGCAGCAACCACGGAAGGAAATTTGGATGTTGCTAACATGCTAAAACCATTTTTAGCTAGAAATGATATTAAGGTTATTGGCGCTACTACATTAGATGAATATCATAAGACTATTGAAAATGATAAGGCACTTCAAAGAAGATTTCAGCCAATATTTATTAAGGAGCCTAGCCTTGAGGAAACTAAGAAAATTATTTTTGGTATTAGAGAGGACTATGAGAGCTTTCATAATGTTAAAATAAGCGATGAAAATTTAAACTATTTGGTTGAGCAAAGTGATAAAAGAATTGTAAGAAAATTTAGACCTGATAAGTGTATTGATATTTTAGATGATTGCTTAAGCTATAATCATATTATTAAAAAGGATACTGTTAGTATATATGATATAGATAAGGCTATTGATGGCTTTAATGGAAATGACTTAAAAATAGATAATGTTTATTCATTTAAAGAAATCAATAAATACAAATGGCTTTATGATATGGATTTATTAAATCAAAGCCCATTAGTAAAAATAAACTATAATGGCAATTCTGATGGTTTAAGGCTATTGTCAGATGATTTTATGAATATGTTTAATATAGGCTTTGAAGCACTACTTGAAATTGATTTAAATGGCTTTAAGGATGGCTTTATGCTTCAAACTCTTATTGGAGCTCCACCTGGATATGTAGGATATCAGGATGAAGGAATACTTTCAAAGCACATATTACAATATCCAATGAGTATTGTAGTATTTCAAGGATTTGATAAGGCTTGTGGCAATGTTAAGTCGTTTATTTTAAATATGCTATATAAGGGTAAGTTTGTCGATCAAAGAGGAAGAGATATTTCACTTTCAAATACAATTGTAATTATTGAAGGCTTAAGCAATAAGAAGGGTGTAGGATTTAATTCTAAAAAGGAATATGATAATTTCTTTGATGAGTATATTATGTATGAGACGAATTTAGGATCATTAAATAAGATTTATGAAAAAGCACTTATGAAATATGATTATGAGGTTTCCTTTGATTTTAATATAAGCAATGAAAATAAAAGAAGTGTAAACAATTATTTATTTAACAAGCTTAATAAAAAGGAAAAGGGAAAATATATTATAAAAAAAGAAGAAATAGAAATTAGCTAATGCTGGCTCTGGAAGGATATTCCAGAGCTTTTTAATTTACGACAAATTATTTGAAATTATATAATAATATGATATAATGAATATGGAGTTTTATAAATACTTATGAAAGGAGAAAATATAAATGAGTGAATCTAAATTTACTGGAGGCCTATTAGGTTTAATTGGTATTGGTATTTTATCAGTAATTATTTCCACTATTACTTTAGGTATTGGTCTTCCTTGGGCTGTATGTATGAAGGAAAAGTGGTATGCTGAACACACTATCATTGAAGGTAAGCAATTAACTTTTGATGGTAACGGTGCTCAATTGTTTGGTAATTATATTAAGTGGTTCTTATTATCAATTATTACTTGTGGCATTTATTCATTCTGGTTAACTATCAAAATGAAGCAATGGGTTGTTTCTCATACTCATATGTAATTAAAAGAAGCCTAGTGCTTCTTTTTTATAAACTAATTCGGTTAAATTTGGTAAAAATTTCTAGTTTGATCGTTTATAATATATAGATGTTTTAAGGAAGGGGGATTATTATGATAAAGCTTAAGAATGTAAGTAAGTATTATAATAACAATGGTGTTGTAACGCTAGGCTTAAGAAATATCAACTTAGAGCTTAACAAAGGAGAAATTGTTGCCATAGTTGGTGAGAGTGGTAGTGGCAAATCAACATTATTAAATGTGATTTGTGGTGTAGATTCCTATGAAGAGGGAGAGATTCTTTTTAAGGGTAATGAGACATCATATTTCAATCAAAATGATATGGATATATATAGAAAGAAATTTGTTTCCTTTATCTATCAATCATATAATGTAATTGATTCATATACTGTTTTAGAAAATGTTATGCTTCCTTTATTAATAAATGGAATGGATAATGCTAGTGCTAAGTCGAGAGCCTTAGAGCTAATTGAAAAGGTAGGATTGTCTCATAGAATTAAGCAACGTGGTATTAAGCTTTCTGGTGGAGAAAAGCAAAGATGCGTTATCGCCAGAGCCCTAGCCTCTGATTCTGAGATTTTAGCATGTGATGAGCCTACTGGTAATTTAGATAGTAAGACTGGTGAGGATATAATAAAGCTCATTAAAGAGGTTGCAGCTGATAAGCTTGTCTTAATTGTTACACACAATTATGAGCAGGTTCAGGATATTGTTACTAGAACAATCAAGGTTAGTGATGGCGAAATTGTAGAGGATAATATTAAGGAAACAAGTGATTATGAGGTTGAAGCTAAGGAGCTTGATTTAGAAGCTGATACAATCAAGAATAGATCGCTTTTTAAGGTTGCTTTTCAAAATATAAAGAGCACTCCTAAAAAGAATATCTTTATGCTAGCTGTATTATTTGTATTATCATTAATAGCATTATTCCTGTATTTATCAGGCTTAATGCAAAGTGAAACAAGCCAGTATAATAATTATGAAGGCTTTAATAATACTATTCATAATAGAATAATAGTTTATGATGATGAGCATGAAAAGCTAGATATTACAGAGCTTGAAAAAATACCTGGAGTAAAGATTAAGAATGGCTATTATGAGGAGCATACTGGAACTGTTGAATCAGGTGATAATTTTTTCATAAATTGTACATTCTCAACATATATGCCTAAAAATATTACTGATGCAAAGGGTAGAGAAATTCAAAATGATAATGAGTGCTATATGGTTTTACCAGAGAGCATGATTTCAGTTTATTATTCACAACTAAAGGATTGCTTAGAGGATGATATATTCGTTTATTGTATGAAGGATCCTTTTAAGCTTGCTGGCTATGGCGTTTCAGATGAGCTAACTATGCCGCTATGTGTTTTGCCTAAGGATTATAGTCAAGAATTTTTATCTAGGGATAATATGTATACTGAGGCTAAGATTTATTCTAACGGTAAGGAATATAAAACAAATTATGTTAATCAAAGCTATTATAATGATGAAACGATAATATATTATTATGGACCAAATGAGATTGAATTTGATTCATTAACCGTATATATCAAAGGAATTTATGGTAAGGAGATTACTGATTTTACTGTTAAATATCAAAAAACAAGCGATTCATTCATTGAGGTATTTACGGGATATACACATGATTTAGATGATGTGTATGAATATACTATTTATGCTGATGATGTTAATGAGGCAATAGATGTAATTGAAAGCCTAGGCTATTCTTATTTTCAGCCAGCTAAGTCTGGATATAATAAATCTACATTTAGCTATATATTATTCATTTTCTACGTAGTATTTGCGAGTCTTGCGATGCTTGCCTTAACATTTATCGCATATATAATATTGGCTAGGGTTTATGCTTCTAAAAATAAGGATTATACTATTTTAAGATCGTTAGGTATTGTAAAAAAGCAAATGGCTAGAATTGTTGATTTAGAGGTATTAATTATAGGTGTTATTTCTAGTGTGCTTGCGGTAGTAGTATCATATATAGCCTCAATATTCTCACCAATCTTTGCAAGAATGTTGTCTTATAATTCATTTGGATTTATGATTTTATATTTTGTATTAATGCTATTATTTAATTATTTCATTTCAAGAAGATTTAATAAGAAGCTGTTTAAGTTTACTGTTACAACTTCAATAAAGGGAGAGGTGGAATAATATGATTAAGGTAAGAGGATTAAATAAATATTTTAATAAGGGTAAGGGTAATCAAATTCATGTTATTGATAATACTTCATTTGAATTGCCTTCGACAGGACTAATATCATTCTTAGGTCATTCTGGTAGTGGTAAAACAACTTTATTAAATGTTTTAGGTGGATTAGATAAGGCTAAGGGTAGTATTAGCTATGATGGCTTAGAGTTTAATAAATATAATATGCGTAGGATTGATGAATATAGATCTAAGCATATTGGTTATGTGTTCCAAAACTATAATTTATTATTATCAGAAACAGTTTTTGACAACTTAAGGATTGCATTGGAGCTTATTGGGGTTACAGATCCAGAGGAAATAAATAAGAGAATTGAATATACTTTAAAAAAGGTTGGAATGTATAAGTTCCGTAAGAAGAAGGCCTTTGCGTTATCAGGTGGTCAGCAGCAAAGGGTTTCAATTGCAAGAGCCCTAGTTAAGAATTGTAGAATTATTATTGCTGATGAGCCTACTGGTAATCTAGATAGTAATAACACTATAGAGGTTATGAACATACTTAAGAAGATTTCTAAGAATGCTTTAGTATTATTAGTTACTCACGAAAAGAATATTGCAGATTTCTATTCTGATTATATTTTTGAGCTAAAGGATGGTAAAATAGTTTCTCAATCTGAAATGTCTGGAGAAAAGGTATTACAAAGAGATACAAATAATGTAGCTTATTTAAAGGATATGAAGCTGAGTGAGGAAAACACTAGCCTAGGTAATATAAAGCTTTATACTGAGGATGATGCTGAGGTTAATCTAGATTTAAGCTTTATTGTTAAAAACGGCACTATTTATTTAAAAACTGATGCACCTATAAAGCTAGTTTCAAATAGTAATTTAAAGATTGTAGATGATCATTATCAGCATATAGAGTCAACTGATGTTGATGATTTTTCATACGATACATCATGGTATAAGGATTTAAAGACAAATAAGAATTGGTTTAAGAAGCTTTTACTAGCTATTAAGAATAGCTTTATAAGCTTTAAGAATGTCAAGAAGAGAGTAAAGTTTATATATGTTGGCTTGGCATGTATTGGAATTGTTTGTGGTATCGGAATAATAGCATTGACAAATGCTAGTGTTGTTGATGAAAGCTATCTATACTACAATCGAAATTATCATGAGCTTACTAATGATGAATATGAATATAGTGAAAAAACAGTTATAGAGGAGGCCTATGAAAATGGCTATATTGATAATGTTATTTCAGTTATTCAGTCATCATTGCGTTTTGATAAGCAGATTATAGTTTCTAGAGTGATTAGCTCAGTTAATTATTCAAGAGTAATACCATATCAAGAGGGTAGAGTTGATTTAGCTTATGGTAATTATGTTTCTACTGATGATGAAATAATTATTAGTAAAAGTGTTGCTGATTCTATTATTAAAGCCGCTGATGAAAAGCTAAGCCATGAGTTATTAATTGGTGAGTCTATTGAATTTATGGGTATGGACTTTACTATTTGTGGTATTTCTGAAAAAGATAAAAATATGGGATATATTAGCTTTAACAAGTATTGTAATATTGCGTTTAGTAAGGGCACTAAGTACAGCGATGGATATTATGTTGATTCTGTTGTTGGTGCTATGGATGTAAGATATGAAGCATTTGAGGTGGATATAAACAAAAATCCTCTTTATACAATTACTAGGGGAGAAGGCTTTACTAAAAGCACAACTGATTATGAAATCTTAGTTCCTGAAAATGTATATGTAGAAAACAAAACAATTAATCTATATGGAATTGAATATAAGGTTGTTGGTGCTATAAATCATAAATATGGTGATGATATTTATGTAGCTAACCAAAAAGCTTCTAGCTATGGCTATGGCTATACATACTATCCCGATAAGGAAGGAAACTATGAAATAGTAGAGGGTGTTGATATAGCTAATGATAATGAGATATTAGCTTCTGTATATTCTAATTATGAAATAGGACAAAAGGTATCAGGAAAAACTGTAGTTGGTAAATTCAATGGTACAAACGATGTAATGTCAGCACAGTTTATTAGTACATATTCTGTTGCGGTTATGCACAATAGTAATTATTTATTTATATTTGATGTGGTTGATTTAGAGGCTGCAAGTGAGTTAGCCTTACAGCGTGGATTTAAGCTAAATGATTCATATAGTGCTCAGTATCTTACGGAAAAGCAATATAATCAAGAAATAATTATGGTTTTTGAAATCCTATTTGTTGTTCTTGCGATAGTAAGCTCAATATTCATTTACTTTATAATGAGAAGTAAGATGATTTCTGATATTTATACAATTGGTGTTTATAGATCATTAGGAGCTTCAAGAATAAGAATCAATAGAAAGTATTTGCTTGATTCGTTTGTTTTAACTACATTTACAGTATTAATTGGATACGTATTCTGTATTTTAATTTATACAGGTATAGCAAATTTATTTAATGATTTGTTTGGTGAAATGGAGCTTCTTAAGGCAAGTACACTACATTATCTATTAGGTGGTGTAGCTATTTATGTTATAATGATTTTCTTTGGAATGCTTCCAATAATAATGCTTATGAGAAAAACACCTTCAGAAATATGTAGTAAATATGATATCTAGCAATATTGACATTTTTCTTGTATAATAGTATTAAGAGGTGATTTCGATGGTAAAAATTATTACTGATTCTACATGTGATTTAGGCGTTAAAAGAATGGAAGAGCTTGGACTAGAGGTTATTTCATTAGCTGTAAATTTTGGTGAGGAATCATATTACGATCTAATTGATATTAATACAGACACATTATATGAGAAAATTAAAGAAAAGAAGATGCTTCCTAAAACAGCTGCAGTACCTATTATGACATATATGGATGTATTCCAAAAATATGTTGATATGGGCTATGAGGTTGTATTTATGGGAATATCTAAGAGTATGAGTAGATCATTCGAAAATGCTATATTAGCTGCAAGAGAGGTTAATGAGGATAAGATTTTCATTGTTGATTCTATGAATCTTTCTACAGGTATTGGATTATTACTTTTAAAGGCTTGTAAATATAGAGATCAGGGTGATGATGCAAAAACTATAGCTGAAAAGCTTAATGTAGATAATAAGAGAGTGTTATCTCAATTTGCAATCGAAAAGATGGAGCATCTTCATAAGGGTGGTCGTTGTAGTAGTGTTGCTAGAATTGCTGCAACTCTATTAAAAATTAAGCCTATTATTGCTGTAAGAGATGGTAAGATGCATGTCATGAAAAAGCCTATTGGTAAGATGAAGGTTGCTTTAGATGTTATGATAAAGCAAATTCTTCAAGATAAGGATAGACTGGATACTGATCATATTTTCATTACTAATTCACATGGTAGAGAGCATAGTGATTATATTTATGGAGTATTAAGTAAGGAATTACCTGGGATCGATATTATATGTACTGATGCTGGTTGTGTTATCTCAACACACTGTGGCGAGGGTACTGTAGGTATTTTATATATGGTTAAGGAATAAAGGGTTAGAGTTTATCTAACTCTTTTCTTTTGAGCATAGTTATGAACAAAAAAGGACTGTAAAAGTCCTGAATTTGTTTTTTTTCAAAACCTAGTTTTTTTTACAGCCCCTTTTTATTATTGTTTCAATATATTTTTCGATATATTTATTGTAATAAATATTGAAAGAATTTACATTTTTAAGTATAATATATAGGTAAAAATTAATTTTGATACTGAAAGGTTGTGTAAATATGGGAAGAGCCCATGAGGTTCGTGCAGCATCTATGGCAAAGACTGCAGCGATGAAATCAGCAAAATATGCAAAATGGGGAAAGGAAATTTTTCAAGCAGCTAAGGCTGGTGTTCCTGATCCAGAAATGAATCAAGGATTAAAGCGCACTATTGAGCGTGCTAAAAAGGATCAATGTCCTGCAGATGTTATTAAGCGTGCTATCACTAAAGCTCAAGGTGTAGCATCTGGTGCTTCTAAGGAAAAGGTTTATGAGGGATATGGTTCTGGTAATGTAGCTATTATCGTAGAGTGCTTAACTGATAATGATAATCGTACATTCACAGAGGTTCGTACAGCATTTAATAAGACAGGTGGTACTATAGGAACATCTGTAAGCTATATGTTTAATCGTAAGGCTCAATTTGTTTTCGAAGGCTTAACTGAGGATGAGGCTATGGAAGCATTAATGATGGCTGAATGTGATTTCGAGGATATGACTACTGATGCGGATGGATTTGTTACAATCTATGCAGCACCAAATCAATTTGAAGGAATTAAGGCAGCTTTAGAGGGTGCAAATCCTGAAATTGAGTTTGAAGAATGCAGCGTTGATTTAATTCCAACTACTTATGTAGATTTAGATGAGGATCATGAGGCTAAATTTAAGAGACTATTATCTTTATTAAGAGAACTAGATGATGTTTCTGAAATTTATCATAACGCTAATATAACTGAAGACGAAGAATAGTATTATTGAAGCCGTAACAGGCTTCTTTTGTGTATATAAGTATTAAAACTATCCGGCGAGGTAATTATATGAAAACTATTATTGAATTAGAGCAATTTAACCGAGCGTTAAAAAGAATGACTCACGAAATTATTGAGAGAAACGAGGATGTTTCTAAAATAGTATTAGTGGGCATCGAGCGAAAGGGAACTCCTATCGCTATGGAGATTAAGGAACTAATCTATAAATTTGAGGACGTATATGTTCCACTAGAGGTTATTGATATTTCTGGTCATAGAGATGACCATAAGAAATCTGAAAATGTTAAAATTCATTTTGAAACAGATATAACTGATAAAATCATCATATTAGTTGATGATGTATTATATACAGGAAGATCAGTAAGAGCAGCTATGGATGCGATAATGGATATGGGTAGACCCGCAAAAATAGAACTAGCAGTATTTGTTGATCGTGGACATAGAGAATTACCTATTAGAGCTGATTTTATTGGAAAGAACATTCCTACTAGCAAGGATGAGACAGTTATATGTGATTTTTTAAAGCGAGAGGTTATCATAAAATAGAAATAGGGGAAACGTTTACAAACATTTTTATTTTTGATATATGGTATAAATGTGATATTATAGTTGTATATCGTAAAAATACAGTTGATTTTCTACAAAATACAAGTGGAAAGGAATTTTAAGGATATGTTAAGTGATTTAGAAATAGCTCAACAGGCAAAAATTAAGCCTGTAACTGAAATAGCTAAAAAGCTAGGCTTAAAAGAGGATGACTTAGAACTATATGGAAAATATAAGGCTAAGATAAATCTTGATAAATTAAATAATAAGAAAAAGGATGCTAAGGTTATTTTAGTAACAGCTATTAGCCCTACTCCAGCAGGAGAAGGCAAATCTACTACAACTATCGGATTATGCGATGCCTTAAATAAGGTTGGAGTTAAGTCTATGGTTGCGTTAAGAGAACCAAGCTTTGGACCTGTAATGGGTGTAAAGGGTGGTGCTGCTGGTGGTGGATATGCTCAAGTAATTCCTATGGAGGATATTAATTTACACTTCACTGGTGACTTACATGCAATTACAACAGCTAATAATGCGATTGCTGCTATTTTAGATAATCATATTTATCAGGGTAATGAATTAGGTATTGATCCTACTAGAATTATTTGGCATAGATGCTTAGATATGAACGATAGAGCTTTAAGAAATATTGTTGTAGGCTTAGGTGGTCATGCTAATGGTGTTCCAAGAGAGGATCATATGGATATCACTGTTGCATCTGAGGTTATGGCTGTTATGTGCTTATCTAGCTCTTTAGAGGATTTTAAGAGAAGAATAGGTAACGTTGTTGTTGCATATACATATAACAAGAAGCCAGTAACTGTTAGAGATTTAAAGTGTGAAGGTGCAATTACCTTAATTATGAAGGATGCCTTAAAGCCTAATCTAGTTCAAACTTTAGAGCATTCACCAGTTTTAATTCATGGTGGGCCTTTTGCAAATATTGCACATGGATGTAATTCTATTATTGCAACTAAGGCAGCAATGAAGCTTTCTGATTATGTGGTAACTGAGGCTGGATTCGGTGCTGATTTAGGTGCTGAGAAATTTTTAAATATTAAATGTAGAATAGCTGATATCAAGCCATCTGCAGTTGTTGTTGTAGCAACTATTCGTGCACTTAAGATGCATGGTGGTGTTTTAAAGGCTGATTTAAATAATGAAAACGTAGAAGCAATGCTAAGCGGTATTTCTAATTTAGAAAAGCATATAGAAAATGTTAAGAAGTTTAATTTACCGTATGTAGTAGCAATTAATAAATTCTATTCAGATACTGATGCTGAGGTAGAAGCATTATTAAATTGGGCTAAGGAAAATGGTCATGAGGTTTCATTATCTGAGGTATTCACTAAGGGTGGTGAAGGCGGAATTGATTTAGCTCGTAAGGTATTAAAGAAAATTGATACTGAGGATGGATTTAATACATTTAAGGTTTTATACGAGGATGAATGCTCAATTAAACAAAAAATTACTACAATTTGTAAGGAAATATATGGGGCTGAAAATGTTGAGTTCTCAACTTCTGCTAAAAATCAAATGGCAGTATTCAAAAGAAATGGCTGGGATAAGCTACCAATATGTATGGCTAAGACACAATATTCATTTTCAGATAATCCTAAGCTTTTAGGTAGACCTGAGGGCTTTACAATCACAATTAGAGAAATTAAACCATCTATTGGTGCAGGATTCATTGTAGCTTTAACTGGAGATATAATGACTATGCCAGGATTGCCTAAGGAGCCAGCAGCTATTAAGATGGATATTATAGATGGAAAAACCGTAGGTTTATTCTAAAAAAGAAAAGGAGAGATTTAATATGGAATATGTTATTGGAAAAAGACAGGTAGTTTTGAATTTTTCAGAAAACTTTTGTAAAACTGAAGCAGAGGTTTTAAATTCTAACTGCTTTAAGGATGTATGGAACAAGTTTGTTCAGCATATGATTAAAACTGAAAGACAAGATATGATTAAGGTATTTAATTTAGTTCCAAGTACTGATGATTACATTACCCTATTTAAGCTATTATTAAGCTTTAGTATGGATGAAATTAAGGCATTGAATAATACTTTTGCAAAGGCATTTGAAAAGTATTATTTGGTATATAACCTAGTTGAAAATTTCTATGATTATTGGAGAAAGCTTGAGCGTTATGCTGTAATCTTTACAAGAGCTACAATTGATGGTATTGAATCTACATCATTTACAGCCGCTCAAAGTCAATTTAACAATATTATTTTAAGTACTTATCGTACAATTAGTGAAAAGCTATTTGGTTCTAAGTTCCCAATTTATCGTCAATTACCTGCAGGTGTTAATGCTGCGTTATTAATTTCAAAGCATAAGTGGATGAGTAATGATTCTATTTATTCATTCTTAAAGGATAGCGAGGCAATTGAGCAAATTCTAATTCGTCCACCATTTATTTCTTATTCAGATAAGAATAAGCGTACAGGTACTTATCCTGAGGTATTTGAAAATCCAATTAATGAATTTAAGGATAATTTCAAGGCTTCTGAATACTATTGCTATTCAGCTAAAGTCGGTTCAGCACTTGCTTATGTATATTTCCATAGAGATTATTTAGCTCATGGTATTACATTATGTAATTTATTTGAATTTGTACCACTAAGCGATTGTAAGGGTGTTAAGCCAGATTTATTATATGTATTTGGTGCTGACATTAAGGGTGAGTCTACATTCTATTATGATAAGGAAAATGATATTTATGTAGGTGTTGCACCACATAATTCTTCAATCGATTACTTTGGTTATATGAAGAAGATGCTATTGACTTTATATAATACAAAGATGATTGAGCAAGGTAATTTACCACTTCATGGTGCATGTGTTCATATTACTATGAAAAATGGTGTTCACAAGAATGTTGTTATTATTGGTGATAGTGGTGCTGGTAAGAGTGAATCTCTAGAAGCATTATCTGAGGTCGCAGGTGATAACATTTCTGCACAATTAACTATCTTTGATGACATGGGTACATTTAAGATGGTTGATGGAAAGATTAAGGCATATGGTACTGAAATTGGTGCGTTCGTAAGACTTGATGATATGTCTAGCGGTTATGCTTATAATGAAATGGATAGAGCAATATTCATGAACCCTGACAAGATTAATTCTAGATTAGTTATTCCTGTAGCTACATATCCACAAATTATGCTAGGATATGAGGTTGATATGGTGTTATATGCAAATAACTATGATGAGGAATGTGAATCAGAGGTTTCATTCTTTAAAAATGTTGAGGATGCAAAGGCTACATTTATTCGTGGTGCTAGAAAAGCAAAGGGTACAACTCAAGAGGTTGGTTTAGTTGAGTCATTCTTTGCGAACCCATTTGGTCCAGTTCAAAGAGAAGCACAAACTAGAGTTATTATTGATAAATTCTTTGATGAGCTTTATAAGGCTGGAATCCCTGTAGGTCAATTACATACTAAGCTTGCTGTTACAGGCATGGAGCATGAAGGTCCTGCTAAGGCAGCTAAAAAGTTATTTGAATTATTAGAGAATTAATATAATGGAGTAGAGAAATCTACTCCATTTTAATTTGAAAATTATAGTTGACATATTGTTTGAGTTTAGAGTATAATATCAAATGGTACATTTTAAAGCAATTATCCACAATTGCCCTAATTATTTAAATTATAAATATTTTAGGAGGAAAGAGCATGAATACTTTCATGGCAAACAATCAAACAATTCAACACAGTTGGTATGTAGTTGATGCAGCTGGCTTAACATTAGGACGTTTAGCTACTGTAGTTGCTTCTTTATTAAGAGGAAAGCATAAGCCAACATATACTCCACATGTAAACTGCGGAGATAATGTTATCGTTGTTAACGCTGACAAAATCAAATTAACTGGTAATAAGTGGGATGACAAGTTATACCGTAGTCACTCTGATTATAGCGGTGGTTTAAGAACTCAAACTGCTAAAGAAGTAATGGCTAAGTATCCTACAAGAATGGTAGAAAAGGCTATTTTTGGTATGTTACCTCATACTAAGCTTGGTGACCAAATGAGAAAGCAATTATATGTTTATGCTTCAGCTGAACATCCACATGCTGCTCAAAAACCAGTAGAATTCGTAGTAAAGGCATAAGGAGGAAAATATCGTGGCAAAGAAATTAGTTCAATATTTAGGAACAGGCCGTCGTAAGAGCTCTGTTGCACGTGTTTACTTACGTGCTGGTAAGGGTAATATTACAATCAACGGTCGTGCTTTTGAGGATTATATTCCTTCAGCAGCAGTTCGTCTAGATGTATTACAACCACTTGAATTAACTGAAACAACTGAAAAGTTTGATGTATTAGTTAACGTATTTGGTGGAGGAATCACAGGTCAAGCAGGAGCAATCCGTTTAGGTATTACTCGTGCATTAATGGAATGTAATCCAGACTACCGTGCTATCTTAAAGCCAGCTGGATTAGTAACTCGTGATCCACGTGCTAAGGAACGTAAGAAATACGGTCTTAAGAAAGCTCGTAGAGCTCCACAATTCTCTAAGCGTTAATTATTTGACAAAGGAAATTGTTATAAAAAAGAAAAAGCAAAGGATATCTCGGCCTTTGCTTTTTATTATTTTATAATGTTAAATAAATTTTACATTTTTCTATTGTAATATATCAAAATATGATATAAAATATATTTGTTGTGTCACTAAGTGATATAAATATTTTGGAGGATTTATTTTATGAGTGTTAAAGTTATTGTTGATTCAGCATCAGATATTAATATTGCAGATGCGAAGGAAATGGGCGTAACAGTTGTCCCATTAAAAACATATTTTGGAGATGAAGAATATTTAGATGGTGTTACTTTAGATGCTAATGGCTTTTATGAGAAGCTTGCTATATTTGGTGAAAAGCCAAGAACATCACAAATTTCCCCATATGACTTTAGTCTAGTTTTTAAGGAAGAGTTAAATAAAGGTAATGAGGTTATTTGTATAGATTTATCTAAACTATTATCAGGTTGTTATCAGAGTGCTTGTATAGCTAAGCAGGATTTAGAAAGCGAAAGTATTTATCCTGTTGATAGCAAGTCAGCTTCTGTTGGTGAAATAATTATGGTTCAGTTAGCTTTAAAGTTGGCTGAAGAAGGAAAGACTGGAAAAGAAATTAGTGATATCTTAAATTCTAAGGCTGATGATTTAAAAGTTGTTATTCTATTAGAAAGCTTAGACTATTTAACTTCAGGTGGTAGAATTAACGCATCGGCTGCTCAAACTAATTTAAATGGTGTTAGACCAATTGTTTCAATTGAAGATGGTAAAGTTGTAATGAAGGGTAAGGCCAGAGGTATTAAGAGCGGATATGAGCTATTAAACCAAATTGTAGAGGAATGTGGTGGAATTGATTTTAATCTACCATTTGCTTTAGGATATAGCGGTCTATCTGATAAAATGGTAATTAAGTATAGAGAAGAGTATAAGAATTTATTTAATACTAATAATGCTAAGGATGTTAAATATTTCCAAATGGGATGTACAATTGGCTCTCATTTAGGACCTAACGCCGTTGCAGTAGCCTTTTTCGCTAAGAATAATAATTAATTATCATAAGGTAAGGCATTATGCCTTACCTTTTGCCATTTTTATACAATTTTTGTTTTAACTTTTTTAAGTTTTATTATATAATTAAAATAGTTTTTGTATTGGGTGGTGTATTAATTTGAGAAATCGATATAGGAGAATGCTATTAATAAGATGCTTTGAAGCAATTCATTTACATTTTAAATTTAAAAGAATTCTAAAGAAAAATGTAATGCCATTTGATGAAAGATATATGCTGGCTATGAAAATGGTTAAGAAATATCACAAATCTATGAATTTAAATATTCAACCATTTGGATTAGAAAATTTAGATCCAAATATAAAGGGCTGTATGCTAGTTGGTAATCATCAAGGTAAAGAGGATGGTGCTGCAACTGTAGATGCAATAGGTAAATTATTACCAACAGCCTTTGTTATTGCAGATCATAGAAGCCATCAATTTTTGTTTGGAAATATGTGTGATATGCTTGGAGTTAAGAGAATTAAGTTCGATGATTTAAAATCACAAATAAAGGTTTACAATGAAATGACTGAAGAAATTTCAAATGGTAAAAGGTTTATTATTTTCCCTGAGGCTGGATATGATGATAATAGGAATAATCTTCAGTACTTTAATACTCCATGCTTTATGCCTATAATAAAGTCAAAATGTCCTATTATTCCATTTTGCTTATATGATACATGGAAGATATATCATAAAGATTATCAAGGATTTAGGAAGCTTAATTCTGAGGTTCATTTCTTAAAGCCTATCTATTATGAAGAGTATGCCGGCTTAAGTAAAAAGGATTTAGCAGAGCTTGTTAAATCAAGAATAGAAGAAAAGCTTAATCAATTAAAAATAGAAAAGAACGAAGCGTAAAAAGATATAACCCTTAAGTTTGTGCTTAAGGGTCTTTTTGTTCACATACTTTTCATATGATGTTATAATAGTAATAAGATGAGGAGGCGTATATATGAAAAAGATTTTTATAATATTAATAATGATTTTTTCTTTTACGCTTTATAGCTGTGATAATAATCAAAAATCAAATGAAGAGTCCAAACAAGGAGTAAAGGCCGTATGGTGGTGGAATGATGAGCTTTCTGATGAATATCTAGAATTTGCTTATGATAATGGAATTAATACGATCTATTATTGTACATCTAAATTTAATGATGAGACATCAAGTTTTATAGGAAGGGCTAATGATTTAAATATCGATGTATATTTATTATCTGGTGAATATAGCTGGATAGAGGATAGGACTGGATTAAATAGATTAATTGAAAAATTCGATATATATCAGTCAAGCTATGAAAATAAATTTAAAGGGCTCCATTTAGATATAGAGCCTCATCAGCATTCTGAATTTAAGGATAGAAGAGAAGAGCTAATTAGTGGATTAATTAAGATAGCTTATGATTTATCTAAATTGGAATATGATGTAGAGTTTGATATTCCTTTTTGGTTAGAGGATATTATTACTATAGATGAAGCATCTAAGGAGGCATATAAATGGATGATTGATTATGCTGACAGCATAACTATCATGAGCTATAGAGATACTAAGGAAGCCATATTAGATGTAGCTGAGGATGAATATGTATATGCAGATAGTATCGGTAAAAAAATATTGATAAGTGTTGAAACATATTCATTAGAAGGAGATTTTGTATCCTTTCATGAAGAGGGTAGAAGGTATATGAACGATATTGTTAATGATATATATCAAGACAATATTTTAGGAGTAAATGGTATTGTAATACATCATATTCAAAGATGGTATGAAATGGAGGATTAAGTTATTTATGGAAACTATCCGCTTAGGTAGAACTGAACTTATTGTTACAAAAAATGGATTTGGAGCGTTGCCTGTTCAAAGGGTTAGTATGGATGAAGCATGTATGCTATTACGAAAGGCATATGATGGAGGAATTAATTATTTCGATACAGCACGTATGTATACTGACAGCGAAGAGAAGCTTGGTATGGCGCTTTCTAATGTAAGAGAAAATATAATTATTTCTACTAAGACAATGTCAACAACTGTTGAAGGCTTTTGGAATGATTTGAAAACAAGCTTAAAATTATTGAAAACAGATTATATAGATATTTACCAATTTCATAATCCTGACTTTTGTCCAAAGCCAGGTGATGGTAGTGGATTATATGAAGCTATGCTTGAGGCTAAAGAAAAGGGTATGATTAAATTTATAGGCATCACTAACCATAGGTTATCAGTTGCTAAGGAGGCTGTATTATCAGGCTTATATGATACCCTACAATTTCCGTTTTCTTATTTGGCAGGACCACAGGAGGAAGAGCTAGTTTATTTATGCCAAAAGTATGATATTGGTTTTATTTGTATGAAGGCTTTAGCAGGTGGTTTGATAACTCATTCTGATATTGCATATGCATATTTAACACAATATCCAGTGGCTCCAATATGGGGAATTCAAAGAGAAAGTGAATTAGATGAGTTTTTATCTTATAATGATAATCCACCAAGGCTTACAAAGGATAAGCTTGAATTTATTGAGGCTGAGCGTTTAGAGCTTGCAGGTGAATTTTGTCGTGGCTGTGGATATTGTATGCCATGTCCAGTTGGAATAGAAATTAATACATGTGCTCGAATGTCATTATTATTAAGAAGATCTCCTGCTCAAGCACATTTATCTGAAAAGGGACAAGCAATGATGAATAAAATTAATGATTGTCTTAATTGTGGTAAGTGCAAATCTAAATGTCCATTTGGATTAGATACACCTGCCTTATTAAAGAGAAATTATGAAGACTATAAAAAATTTATAAAATAAAAAAAGGCAAGATTTCTTGCCTTTTATGATTGTTTAATTAATCAAGTAAAGTGTAGCCTGTAACTATAATCTTTTCTAGTTCCACATCTGCAGTTTTAACAACTGTAGTTGATTTAATAGAGCTTTCATTTATTAAAGTCTTTTCATCGTCGTTTTTGCTTTGTAATTCTTCCTCATAATTCTTTATGATAAGCTTATCAGCTTTAAAGGTAATTTGATTAACTGTTAAATGTGTGTGGCTACTAGTTGAAGAGATTAAACCACTTTCAATAACAATTGTATATGTTTGACCATCAATATAATAACGAGCATCTAGTAATGGATTAAATGGTATACCCATATAATCATTTAGATAATCATCATATATGTCAGTAAACAATGTTTCATATTCATAGAATGATTTATCTATATTATTAATTACTCTAGTAGTTGAAGAAGAGCCTTCAATTTTCATATCAGTTTTTACTGTTTCAGTAGATTTGTTATAGCTATTATTAGATGTGTTTTTTTCTGTGTACTTATTTGTGCCAATCATCGATAGTGCTTTATTAGCTTTATCATATTGTATTTCTAGATTAACAGTATCTTTATGAGTTTCTTTTTCTTCACTATCTGTTTGAATGTACGTTACCTTAGAAGTATTTTGCTCTTCAATTGTTGACTCTAATATAAAATCCTTAGAGAAGAATGATTGGAAATCTAATGTTACAGCATCTAGCTTTTCTTCAAATTCCTCTAATGTTACTCTATGCTTATAAGTTGGCTTTGTATTGAATAGTGTACAAGATGCTAAAGAGAATGTACATAAAGTAATTAATAGTAGGCTTGCTAATATTTTTTTAACTTTCATATTAATCATCCTCCTCATCTAGGCATTCATAACTAATATAATCGAATACCTCGATTTCAACATCTTCATATGTAATGTTAACCATAGTCTTTTCTTGAGTTGTAGTAGTAGTTGTCTTCTTTCCATTTTTTTCAACTATATCTAATGTTATAGTGTGTAGGTAAGTGATTTTATTATTTTCTAAAACTAATTGAATAGTTTCGTTACGTACAGTAGTAGATGAAGTATCATTATCCTTATCTTCCTCATCGATTGTGTCAGTATAAATAATAGTATATATATTATTATTGTCGAAATAGTAATCTGCATCCTTATTATTAAGATATGGATTAATTGTTAATACATCAGCAACAAAGGAATTGATAAGATTATCAAAAATACGTACCTTTTTATTTGTTGCTGGATCTACATATGCATCTGTAGTATAGTATGATTTATCATCCTTTGAAATAAAAACAGTTTTATATCCATCAGTAGTATATAATTTGTCTGTTTTTTCATATCCAGTTTCATTTAAGGTAGTAGATGCTGATTTAACCTTTTTTGAACTTGTTGTATTAGCTTTTTCAGTACAGATTTCATTTAATAGGTCAACTTTAACATCCAATGAATTATGGCTCTTTTCAGTTGTTGTAGATAGACTAGTCTCATTATTATCGTATTGAGAAGTAGTCACAGTTTCTACATCGTGTGTTGCTTTAAGGCTGTAATCTCCGGAATATAGCTTTTTAATATTTTCATCAAAATCCTCAAACTTAGTTGCAAATTTGTCTGTGCTGATTGAATTGCTGTATTCAAGTAATTCTACATTGTTAGTTAGGTTACAAGCACTTAGCATTAAAGTGGTAAGTAATACCGTTACTATAAATAGTATTTTTTTCATATATAACACCCTCTCTCATAGTCTTATTTGTTATATTTTATCATATTTTGATTTAATTAACAAATCATTATGAAGTATATATTATTTTAAATAGTGAATTTCCCCTTTTTTTATTCCTATTTATTGTAAATCGTTATATAATTAGGTGAAGGTGGGATTACTATGTGGGAATTAAAAAATCCAAAGTATGGCGATCAAATAAGAGTTTCAAGAGGATTATATTATCACCATGGTATATATGCATCTAATGATTCTGTATTTCATTTTGCTTCATTAGATGGAAATGAAACTAATGCTTTACATGCTAAGGTTGTTTGTACAACCCTAGGTGAGTTTTTAAAGGGTGGCAATGTTGAGGTTAGAGTATATACAGCTGATGAGCTAAAACAAAAGCGTACTCCAGAGGAAATTATTAAATATGCAAGTGAGCATTTAGGTGAGGGTGATTATAATTTAGTAACAAACAACTGTGAGCATTTCTCTAATAGATGTGCTTTTGGTAAATCTAATAGTGAACAGGTTGAAGATATATTTTCTATGATTGCGGGGTTGTTTCAATGAGATTTGGAGTTGATATAGGTGGGACTACCGTTAAGATAGGAATAGTAGATAATTATAAAATAATAGATAAGTATTCTATTAAAACCAATAAAGATACTCTTTTTGATGATATATGCTTATCTATAAAGGATTATATTAATTCACATGACGTTAATGATATTGATGGAATTGGTTTTGGTATTCCTGGCAATGTTGTTGATGATTTTATTTATAATATGCCAAATGTAGGATTACAAAATATAAATTTAAAAAAAGCTATTGATAAGCACTTCCCTAATATGACAATAGCTAGTAACAATGATGCAAATTGTGCAGCATTAGGAGAGTCATTTATTGATGGAGAATTTAAATCAAGCTATATGATTACACTAGGTACTGGCGTAGGCGGCGGCTACGTTGTTAACGGTAGGGTCATTAATGGTGCTCATGGTGCATGTGGTGAAATAGGTCATTTGTATGTTGATCCTATTCATGAATATGAGTGCACATGTGGTCTAAAGGGCTGTTTAGAGACTGTTGCATCAGCTACAGGTATTGTTAGACTTGCAAATAAATATTATGACCAATATAAGACATCACTAAAGCGTGGTATGACATGCGAGGATGTTTTTGCTGCTGCAAAGGAAAATGACGAGCTGGGCTTGTTTGTATTAGATTTAGTATCAAAGTATTTAGCTAATGGATTATCTCTTATTGCTATCACTACTGATGTTGATTGCTTTTATATTGGTGGTGGAGTAGCAGAGGCAGGAGATTTGCTTTTAAATAAAGTGAAGGAGTATTATATGAAGTATGCACACTATGCGGTAAAGAATACTAGGATTAGTCTTGCTAAGCTAGGTAATTTTGCAGGTATGCTAGGTGCTGCATATTTATTCTAATTATTAAGGAGGTAGTGATATGGGTAAAAAGGTTGAAGAAATTGCATCTAAAATATATAAACCAGAAATACTAGTATGCCCTAAGTGTGGTGGTGCACTAAAGTATAAATTCACTATCTCTAATAAGGTTGTTCAATTTACATCGGGAAAAATATTTAGAATCAAGAACCTAGGATATGGATGTGTAAATTGTAATGATGGAAATACATATTTTTCACAAACTGCTAATAAGCTGAGCTTTAAAGGGTATACATATTCTTCAAAAATAATATGTATGATAGCATATTATAAATCTATGCATTATGGACGAGATTCTATTTGTGATATTTTAGCTCAAAAGGGAATTGAAATATCTGATAGAAATATTGATATTATTTATAAAAAATTTAAACAAATTTATCATCATGATTATGATACTATTATCAATAATGCTTATAATGATATGATTAAAAATTTTGGAGAAATTAGAATATCAATAGATGCTATTTCTGTAGAACGAAATATATATACAATTGTGTATGATTTCTTTTCATCTGAAAAGCTAGCGATTTGGAGCTTTGATGGAATTAATGATTCAAGATTGGTTGAACTTTTTGGTAAGTATTTGGGAAATGATAAAATAACAATAATTGCTTCGGTTAGAGATAGGAAGGATGGAAGGTTTCTACCTATATTAAAGAGCTTAGCATCTCCTAATACAAAATTCATATCTTTTAATAAATTTTAGGAGGGGGATTTATGATATACAGCTTTAAAAATGATTATTCATCTATAGCTCATCCATTAGTATTACAAAAGCTAATGGATTGTCAAAATGAACAAAATGTTGGTTATGGCTTAGATGAACATAGTGATAATGCTAAAAAATACATAAAAGAAAAAATCAAAAAGGATTCAGATATTCACTTTTTGGTGGGCGGTACACAGGCTAATATGGTTGTTATAAGCTCTATATTACGTCCTTATGAGGCAGTAATTTGCTGTGATAGTGGACACATTAATGTTCATGAAACAGGTGCTATTGAAGGACAAGGCCATAAGTGTATAACAGTTAAGGGTGATAATGGAAAGATTACGACAAATGATATTAAGCTTGTTTTATCTATTCATTCTGATTGTCATATGGTTAAGCCTAAAATGGTATATATATCTAATGCTACTGAAATAGGTACTATTTATTCTAAAAAGGAATTGATTGATTTATATAATTGCTGCAAGGATAATAATCTATATTTGTTTTTAGATGGAGCAAGACTTGCTAGTGCTTTAGCTGCTGGTGATATTGACTATGAGGATTTAGGCAGATATACAGATGTATTTTATATAGGCGGTACAAAAAATGGTGGATATTTAGGAGAAGCAGTTGTAATTAATAATAAAGCAATAGCTAACGAATTTGATTATTGTGTTAAGCATTTTGGCGCAATGCTTGCTAAGGGATTTGTAGGTGCTATTCCTTTTGAGGTTTTAATGAAGGATGATTTATATTATCAAATAGGAAAAAAGGAAAATGAATGTGCACAGTATTTAGCTTCTGAGCTAAGGCTATTAGGTTTCAAATTTATGTGCGATTCAGTAACTAATCAAATATTCCCTATTGTTAATAAGAATATGATGGAATATTTATCAAAGGAATTCCTTTTTGAGGTATGGGAATATCGTAGTGATGATGAAATTGTTATTAGACTAGTTACAAGCTTTACTACTAGACAATATCATTGTGATCAGCTATTGAACTATATAAAATCTGGACAATAATGGTTATTGCAACCAGTAGTTGACAAAATTCAATGTCAACTTGGTAGTGAATTTATACCGTATGTTATATATTATAGGTGTAAATTCAAGGAGGAATTGTTTATGAGATTAGAAGAAAAAATTATGATGCTTAGAAAGCAAAAAGGATTAAGCCAAGAGGAGCTTGCTTACGAGCTTAATGTTTCTCGCCAGGCTGTATCTAAATGGGAGATGGGTACTGCAACTCCTGATTTAGATAAAATAATAAGTATGAGTGAGCTATTTAATGTAAGCACTGATTATTTATTAAAAGAGGATGAGTCTGTAACAGAAAATGATAATTCTGAATATACTCGTAGAATTAGTAAGAATGAGGCAAGTGATTATATTAATGCTGTTAAAAAGTCTGCAATTAATATTGCTATTGGTGTAATGCTATGTGTATTTTCGCCAATAGGGCTTATTTTATTAGCTTGTATAGCAGAAGAACCTAATGTAGGATTATCTGATGAGTTAGCTGCATGCTTCGGTTTATTATTACTATTTTCATGTATTATTAGTGCAGTCGCTTTATTTATATTTTCAGGTATGAGCTTATCAAAGTATGCATATATTGATAAGGAGCCTATTTTACTTGCTAATGATGCAAAGAAGTATGTTGCTGAATCAAAGGAAAGCTACAGTAAATCATATATCACATATATTACAATAGGAGTAGTAATGTGTATTTTTTCAGTAATTCCACTAATTGTGGTTAGCTGTCTAGAATTACATGATATGGTAATTATTTCATGTGTATGCTTAATGCTTGCAATAATTGGTGTAGCTACATTGCTATTTGTTAAAAATGGTAATTATTATGAAGCACACACTAAGCTATTAAGAGATAATAAAGAGCATTTTGAAAAGAAACAAAAGGATAGTGGCCTACAAGTTTTCTCATCAGTATTTTGGTTATTAACTACTGCATTATATTTAGGAATTAGCTTCTTGACTAATAGATGGGATATTTCTTGGCTAGTATGGCCAATAGCGGGTTTAATCTATGCAGCTATATATGTTATACTTGAATCTATTTATAAATCAAAAAGAAATTAAAATATGTCGCATGACATATTTTTATTTTTTATTTCTTATGAAATTGTATCTCATTTAAAATATTAATGAAGTTAATATTCAAAATATAGCCATAACTCAAATTTATTTCATATTCAGACATCGATAATGTCTATAAAGAATGATAATCTAATAGGTAAGGATAAAAGAAAGGTAAATCAATCATTTATTCAAATGCCATTATCAAGATTTAAGGATAAGCTAATAAATAAATGTAGGCAGCTAGGAATACATATTCATGTTATTAATGAA
>SVAZ01000016.1 GCA_015059145.1 Erysipelotrichaceae bacterium | reverse complement strand
TAAAGCATCAGCTGTAGTAAAATCTAAAGTCATGCTCTTCTTAATTACAACTGGAACACTTACTGAAATTGAACATAAATAGTTATTTGAACCACCAATATATTCAACTGTGCAATCCTCAGTCGCTGTAAATGAGTAAGCACTGTTCTTAGTTTCTAAATCAGTTGCACCCTTTACACCTAATGTATATGAAACATTACTTGTACCATTGTATGGAACAACAGATACTGTTGTACCTGCAGTAACATTGAATGAAATAGTTCCTGAGAATTGTGTTTCAGCATTATTAAATCTAGAAGATACATTACTATATGTAACATTAGTATTTGCTAAAGATTCTGCTAAAGCATCAGCTGTAGTAAAATCTAAAGTCATGCTCTTCTTAATTACAACTGGAACACTTACTGAAATTGAGCATACATAATTATTTGAGCCACCAATATATTCAACTCTACAATTTTCTGTTGCTGTAAATGAATATGCACCTGTTTGAGTTACTAAATCAGTTGCACCCATAACACCTAATGTATATGAAACATAACGTGAATCGTTGTAAGGAACAACAGAAACTGTTGTACCTGCAGTAACATTAAATCCAATAGTACCTGAGAATTGTGATTCAGCACCATTAAATCTAGAAGATACATCGCTATATGTTACATTAGTATTTGCTAATGAAGCTGCTAAAGCATCTGCTGTAGTAAAGTCTAATGTCATACTTTTCTTAATAATTGCAGGAACATCAATATCAACTCTACATAGATAATTACCATCTCCACAAACAATCTCTACATAGCCTTCAGATGTAGCTGTATATATTGCATTTCCCTTCTTTGTTTCTAAATCAGTTGCACCTTGTGCTCCGATTGTATATGAAACATACTCTGAATTTCCATATGCAGTTACAGAAACAACTGAACCTTGTGGAACCTTGAAAGATATAGTACCTTTTAACTGAGATTCAGCACCATTATGTCTGCTTGAGAATCCTTCTGAATAATTAATCTTAGAAGTTGTTAATGAAGTAGATAAACCATCTACTGTAGTAAAATCTAATACAACATCTTTAGTGATTAACTCAGGATCTGCTTCCTCTTCCTCTTCTACTGTAACATTAACTAAATAATCTGCACCATCAATAGTAACAGTGATAACAGCATCACCAGAAGCTACTGATGTAACATTACCATAAATATCTACTGTACAAACCTCAGTATCACTTGATACAAATGTTGCACTCTTATTAGCAGCATTAAATTCCTTAAATGCTTGAATTGAGTAGCTATCACCTAAAGCAATAGTTATATCTTGAGATTCCTCTAAATTAATAGTTGAATCCTCTGATAGTTTTAAATAATCATCAACTGTTGCCATTCTAGATGAAGTTTCAAATTTACCTGCGAATGTTTGCTTACCATTTGTTGTATCTAAAACATTTTCAACAGTATAGTTAGCAGCTGTTGTAGCATCAAGAATTGAACCACCAGCAACCGCAGTTGAAATAGCACCGTCACCTGTGCAGCCATACTCAACAAAGTTAGCATCAACAGGACTATTACCACTCATATCACCCCAACGAGGTTGAAGCTTATCAGTATTACCATATGCTGCCTTTGCAATATGTTTACCGAATTCACATTCAATATAAGCAACTGTAGCTTCTGCACCCCATGGTCTACCTAAAGATACAGAGCCATCTAATACACCTTCACCAGCTGTGAAATTACATCTATAGAATACATAACCATAATCAGGTTGGTTAGATGCATCACATCTCATAGCAGTGATATAACCACCATTCTTTTGATTATCACCACGCTTGATAGATTGAATTTCACATGTATCAAAGAAAGAGATACCTGCTGCTTCACCAAAGATAAAGTCGATATTACCATAAATAGTACTATTCTTAAAATATGTACGACCATTCTTTAAAAATAATGTATCTTGGTTACCATATAATACAACATTATATAATAAAGCCTTGTCAGCATTAACAGTTAATGCTAAGCCTTGAGGAGAAGCATGATTCTTTGCTTCATTAATAAAATCAAAATCATTTCTAATACTTAAATTTGTAGCTGTAAAGTTCTTTCCAGAAACTGTTAATGAAGCACAATCTAAGCCATATAATTTACCACTTGGATGAGCAGTATCCTCTACTGCGCTATATGTAATTACAGTACCAGTCTTGCTTTCACCAATTAATGTTACATTATCAGCAGCAACTGTTACCTTTTCTTCATACTTACCATCCATAATATAAACAACCTTTTCAACTGCTGCATCATACTTACAAATATTAACATATGTCATAGCGTCAGTTAAATTGTTAAATGTTGGATGACCATTAACTAATTGACCTTGGTAATTTACCTCTGCATCAGCATCAACAATTAGTGCAATCTTGTCCTCAACTGGAGCAACAGCACCAGCAATAACTGATACATTATATCTAACACTCTCAAAATCCTTATATGATACAACAATTTCATATGAACCTGGAGTTGAACTATCAAAATTATCTGAGTTAACAGAAACAGAACTTGAAAGAATTTCAGCTCCATCAGATAATACAGCATAACCATATACATCAGTTGCACTGAAGTTTTCACCAACTAGGTAAACCTTTTTAGCAAATTCAGTATTAACCTTTAAAGCAATTTCACTTCTATACTTAACAGTATATGAAGAATAAACTTCTGCGTTATCCTTTAAAGAAACAACGATATCATAAAATTGAGTACCTGTAGTATCTTTAGATACCGCTGTAGCATCAATATCTAAATCATTTATAGTTAATCCCTTTTGTACACCATCAGAATATGAAGCTAATACAACTAAACCATCTGAAGAGAATTCTTCACCTGTATAATATACTGTCTTAGCAATATTAGTGCTTAAAATTAACTTTTCAATATAGGCATCAGCGCTTGGAATATTTGTTGAAGAAGATTTTAATTTAATAGTTCCTTCTTCATTTTCCCAAATTTCAGTTGATAAACCTAATGTAGTAGTATACCACTCAAAAGTAACTGAATCTAGATCAACTTCTGTAATACCTAATGAAGTACCATCATTAATAACACCTTCTACAGCATATACATTATCATAAGCCATTGTATCTTTAGTTTTTCCAGTAAATGGATAATTTGTACCTTCAGCACTTAAAACAACACTATTTCTTACATTACCATTTGATGTTTCACCACCAGATGTAAAAATACCAGTTTGATTTTGTGGAAGTTTAGCTTTAACAATTACATTTTCAACATTTACTATAGAACCTCTAGTTCTACCACCAATAAATGAACCATTACCAGTAGATGTCTTAAATTCACCATCTAAATAACAATTTCTTACATTTAATGTAGAAGTTTTAACCATATCACCTGTTAAGAAACCACCATATTGTGAACAAGATGTAGTACACGTATATTTAGTAGTTATACCTTCTACATTAATTATAGCTTGTGATGTATTTCTTGCATATAATAAACCACAATATGTAGTAGAAGCTACAACACTACAGTTAGAGAATTCGATATCTTGGAATGTACCTCCTTCACATAACCCTGTAATTAAACCAGCTGATTCACCTTTAACCTCAGAATAGCATGATAAGAATTTTAAATTCTTAACAGTACCACCTTGAATTGTGCCAAATAAGATACCCATCTTATTTCCTTCAACGATGAATGTTGCATTCTTAATTCTATATCCAGCACCATCAAAAGTACCCTTTAAAACAGCTGATGTAGCAGCTAATGAAACACCAGTTAAATCTAAATCTCTAACTAATCTATACTTACCAGTTAAATCTTTACTTGTTCTTAAAGTATTTAATTGAGCGATTGTAGAAATTAAAGCATATCCATCAGCATCTTCTGCCACATATGTAAAACCTGCATATAACTTTAAATCTTCTGTGATTGGAGTTTCAGCGTTAAATGGCTTTGTCCAAGCCTCATCTGTATACCAACCTGCAAAAGTTCTTAATTCATTTCCTGCAGGATTTGCAGGCAATGAAATTGTTCCATTAGCATCAACCTTAATAGAATCAACATATTTAACACCATCTAATACGAATGAAACAGTTAGCTTTTCTGCCCATTTAGCATAAAGCTTAATATCAGCAGTAACAAATGAATCGAAATTATATTGATTAGTGCACGCTTCATCTGTATACCAACCTGCAAATGTATAATTCTCCTTTGTAGGATTAGTTGGTTTTGAAACCTTTTCATTTTCCTTTACTGTTGCAGCATCAATCGCTGAACCACCCTTTGAATCGAACGTAACAGTAAATTGTTTAACTACAGTTTCCCCATTATTAGTAGAATCGTTCCCACTATTATTTGTATCATCTGTAGAACCTGACTCTCCCTCAACATCTGAAGTTGGCGGAGTATCGTCTAGAGGCTTATCTTTATCACAAGATGCTAAGCCTAATGCTGCAGCTCCTATTAGAACTGCTGCTAAAAACTTTTTCTTCATTATAATTGGCCCTCCTTGAAAACGTTTTTAGTAATACATTATTATTATATTAATAGGTCAATTCTTTGTCAATATCATATTAAATAATGACAATATTGTATTATTTCTTTGTGAAAACGCTATCCAAAACGATAAAAAATATAAAATTATACAATATTTCTTTTTGTGTCAATATTGTATAATTCGTTGCATTTTTCAGGTAATATTAAGCAAATATATTGTAAATTTTGCTATATTTTACTTTTTTTCTACTTATCTAAACTGATAATAAATCATAAATTTTAAAGATTTTACAAAAAATACATTATTGATATTAAAATGTATAATATGTCATACAATATAAATATTTGCAAAATTTAAGACCTAAATTCAAAATTATGTCTTTATGATATATTTTTTTAATGTTTATTGTTTTATTTATATGTTAGTATAATCAGTAATAGAATAACCATTAAATAAAAAAAAGAATAGAACAAGGGTTCTATTCTTATAATTGATATTTATGCAGTAGCTAAGCAAAATACAACGAAATCATCATCACCTAAATCATGATTGAATATATTTCCATATACAATATTCATTTCTTCATTTAAAAGCATCTTAATTCTTCCTATTGCAGCATTTATATTATCAAAACTAATATTCATATTTGTTTCGACAATAATAATACAATTTGCAGGCTCCTCTGGACTAACATAATTAATATTAGTTTCATCATCAAATTGTCCATAATAATATGCAACAATATCACCCGATTCTAATGCACTATTAAAATCGTCAGCATCCATAGTCATTAATGCAGGATCACCCAAATAATCATTTACAACCTCAGTAAATCCTATCTCATTTAATTTACTGACAGCTAATTCATTTAATTCTTTCATAATAAATTCCTCCGTTTCTATGTTTTTCTTTTGAAAATGGATTTTAAATGACTTTTTAATTCTTCTTTTTCTTTTATAGTTTGGTTCTTTTTATTTTGAGCCTTTTCTTCTATAATTTCTTCTTTATATTTATTTATTTTTTCACGAGTTTTTATTTGTTCAGGAGTAAGCTCCTTGGATTCATCACCTTTATCATCATTCTTTTTATCATTAATTTTTTCAGGAATAATGTCTAATGCAGATAAAACACTAGCCTTTGGATTACTAAAGAAATTACCAGTTTTAACTAACCCCTTAATTACTGCGCTATCCTCATAATCCATTTGAACCGCCTGAGTAAATAAATTAACATAACTCATAACAAACTTAGTTACAATATCAATTAAAATCTGAACACCTAAAGATATACAAGATACAATAGTTAATATTTTATTAAAATCACTAATTTCATAATTAAAAAATTCGAACAACGCAACTCCAACCGTTACAAATCTAGTCAGATATTTAACACATTTAACACTCTTTTTTACTCTACACTTAACCTTCTTTTTAAAATTCTTAGAAACTATTCTTAATGTTAAAACATAAAAGAAAAAATATAGAATAGAAATAATAAAAAGCACAATATATACAACTAATAATATAGGTTTATCTAAATTAGCATAAATTGAATATCCATAAAAGAATAGAAAAATAACTTGTACTAAAAAATCAACAACCTTTGTAATCAAATCTAAATCCTTATTTAATTTTTTTATAACACCATATGTGTTTACATAGCTTATTGGTTTCATAGAACACCTTCTTTTTATTATTTTAACATATTTTAAATAATTTTCATAGACTTATATAAGAAAAAAATCCTTTATGCTAATGTAAAGGATTTAAATCACAATTTATATATAGCTATATACTCCTTACTATCATTGCCAAACAAATGAGTACAATCTAAATTTTCAATATGAGTAAAATTTTTATCATCATTTAGCACTGCTAAATATTCTCTTGAAGGATAATAAAAATAAAGGTAAATACACCTATCATTTCTTTTTTTAGACTCTTTAAAGCTTTCTAATACCTTAACTAAAATACAATACGAAAACGGATTAAAGAAATACGCACCAGTTATACTATCATCTATAACATAATCACTAGCATTTGCATGCACAAATTCAACCTTACTAGAATATTTGCAATTTCGATAGTTATTTAAAGCACTATTATACAACCTTAAATCATACTCTACACCAATCATATTAGCCTTACAGCTATACGCTAAAAAGAAATCGACTCTACCTTTCCCACAACCAAAATCAACAATCCTATCACGCTTAGTAATATAACCGCTGCTAGCTAAAATCTGTAATACAGAATAAGGTGTTGCCTCGTATGGAAAGTTTTCAAAATTTGACATAGAATCATCTCTACCGCTAGTTTTTATATTTAATAATTTATCTAATTCGTCGTCTAAATTCATAACGTCTCACCTAATATATTATTTGAATTCTTAAATGTTCATTTGTATAATAACGATTACCTGTTACTAATGACATAAGAATATTGTAATAATCTCCAAAATGTAGAGTCCTACAAATTTTATTCATCCAACTCCAATACAGCAATCGCTTCTGTGTGAAGTGTACGTGGGAACATATCAACTGCGTCTATACTCTTAAGAACATAATCATTCTCAAAGAATAGATATAAATCTCTTTTAAGAGTTCTTGGATCACAAGAGATATAAACTACCTTTCTAGGCTTTAAATGTCCTATAGCGTTAATAAATTGCTTAGTAGAGCCATCTCTAGGTGGATCCATTAAAACAACGTCTATATGTGTTCTATCCTTAGCTAGATGAGTCATAAAGTTAGTTGCATCATCTGCAAGGAAATCAATATTATTAATATTATTGATTTTAGCATTTATTTTAGCATCTACTATTGCTTGCTTATTTAGTTCTACTCCAATAACCTTTTTTGCATATTTAGATGCAAAAATAGATATTGTGCCTACTCCACAATAAGCATCAATAACTATATCATTTTTAGTGATTTCAGCCTTTTTAAGGGCTAAATCATAAAGTTTTTTCATTCCAATAGTATTTATTTGGAAAAATGATTTAGAGGAAATTTTAAATTTATAATCTCCTACATTCTCATATATAAATCCAGGGCCATATAATACCTTTTCTCTATCACCCATAACTATAGATGTATCACGAGAATTATAGTTTTGAACTATAGTTTTAATACCTAGCTTTTCTTTATCTAAATCCTTAATAACATTATTTCTTCCTGGGAACATTTCTCCATTAGTAACTATAGTAAGCATAGCTTCCTTAGAATTAAATCCATATCTTATATAGACATGTCTTATAGTACCTCTTCTAGTTTTTTCATCATAAGGCATTATCTTATGCTTAGTTAAAACTCTATTTAATTCCTTTATAATTTCATTAGCCTTTTTAGCCTGCAGCATACAATCAGTTACAGTAACTAAATTATGTGAATATTCCTCATATAAGCCGCATACTACTCTTTTAGTTTTAGATAGCTTATAAGTCATTTGACATTTATTACGATAATGTAAATTATCAAATGATGGAACTATTTCTATTTTATTTTTTAGCTTAAAAGGCTTAAATAAATCATTTAAAAATTCATTCTTTAATTTAATTTCATAATCATAATTAATGTGCTGGAATTGACATCCACCACATTCATTTTGAAATGGACATCCATTTTTAATTCTTTCAGGTGATGGAGTAATCACTCTTTTTAATGATGGATATTTTCCATCAGTATCTACCTCTATATCCTCTTTATCAATTACACCATGAATAAGATATTTTTTATTATTTATTTCTACCTCAGCATCAGGAACATATCCGACGCTTACATTTTTAAATTGCTTTAGCATATACATCACCCATTTCACAAAACAATTATATCATAAAAAGTTTATAAAATCCTAATAAAGTGATTTTATAATGTTGGTATTTAACATACAAATGTGTTATAATTTTTATCGAAGTTTGATTTACGAGGGCCAACAAAAGTAAATCTTATGATTTTTTCTATTATTAAATTAAATATAAGGGGGAAGGAATAATGAAAAAATTCAAATTTATCTTATTATTATTCGCTGTATTTTCATTAGTTTTTATAACAGGCTGTGATAATAATAATGATGTGCCTAATACTGATGATAGTACTACAAATGATGATAATAGCTCTGATATTACAGATAACACTCAGGAAGATAATATTATCAAATGTACAGTTACATTAATGGATTCAAACGGCAACACACTTAAAACCTTAACAGTTGCTATGGATACCGCTATATCTGAAACTGACATTCCAACAAAAGAGGGTTATGATTTTGAGGGATTATATACTAATAAAGCTTTAACTAAAAAACATGAATTGACTACAAAAATTGGTGGAGATAAAACTTTATATGTAAAATATGTTCTTACACAATACACTATTAAGTTTGATAGTGAAGGTGGGACTGAGTTTGAAGATGTAAAATATAATTATTTTGAAAAGGTATCATTACCTATTCCAAGTAAAGATGGATATATCTTTGATTATTGGACAGATGAAAATGGTACACAATACAAGCACATACCTTCAGGTTCTAAAACAAATTATAATTTAAAAGCAGTTTATCGAACTCCAAGTGATTTAGATATGGCTTTCATAAATAAAGCTGATGAAGCTAATATTGGAGTCTTAAATAATACTCCTAGTGGTATATATACAATTACTGCTACTGTAAGAAGTAGAATTGCAACATGGACTAATCCTGCAGATTCAAATGATTCAATCACATTCTCACAATCATATAAATTCGACTCTAGCACATCTAACATTATGTTTACTGCTTCTGGTAATGGTAAATTATCATTTTACGTTCAAAACGGTTCTACTACTGCAACAACTCAAAATGTAAAGGTACAATGTGGAAGCAGTACTCAAACTTTTGAATTCTCTGGCACAACTGCTGTTGCACCATATCCTGCTGGAAATCCTATTGTAAAAATTACACTTGATGTAGAAGCATCTAAAACATATAAGATACTTCGCGATAGTGGTACAATCGATATATTTGCTGTTAAGCTTGAATGTGGTGTAAGAGAGACTTCTATTTCCGGAGTTCAATTACAATCAGTCGGCAATGTTGATTACATTGAAGGACAAGAATTTATGACTACAAATTTCAGTCTTGCTGCTATTCATGGAGATAATTCATATTTTTCAGAAATTAATAATGAAAATATTTCATTTGACACAAGTGAAATAGATATGACTAAAGCAGGAACTTATAACGTTATTGCTAAATATGGTCAATACACAGCAACATACAAAATAAACGTTTATAGTGTTGAGACTCTTGAATTGGGATTTAATTCTACTTATGAATCAAGAAATTCTTATAATGGTATATATGTGAATGGTAAGGTTAAAACAATATATTCAATAGGTGAAGAATTTGATGATTCATATTTAACTGCCATTGTAAATGGTCTTAACAATACTAAAACTAAATCATTTATTATTGATGATGGATTTACTTATACAGGTTTTGATTCAACTACTGCTGGTGTAAAAACAATCACAGCAACATATTGTATTAACAATAAGACATTTAATACTACATACAATGTATTTATTGTCAATACTGCACCATATGTAGATTCTAATAATAATTATGTTGTTACTGTAGATAAATCATACACTGGGGTAATCGGTGAACAAAATGGTATAAATGGTAACATGTTTACTACAATATCTCAAGCACTTGAATATCTTTCAAGCTCTAGAATATCTACATCAGCAAGCAAAATTTTAAATATCTCTGCTGGATTATATACTGAAAAAATTGAAATTAACGTTCCAAATTTAACTATAATTGGTGCTGGCTGTACAAAGGCTACTTACAATAAGGATTCTCAATATTCTGCAACAAGCTACAATTCGGCTACAATTATAGAATGGGATTCATTATATGGAATTCCTGATAAATCAGGATACTCTCAAGTTACTGATTCTACTGCTACAGTAGCAGTAAGAGAAGCTGCAGTAAACTGTACAATTAAAAATGTAACATTATCAAATTATTGGAACTGTGAAGATAGATTCATGGACAATATTAAATACTTAACTGAACAAGGCATAGCTGTTTCAAATGTTGTAAATGATCATAGAGCGTTAGCATTAATTGTTCAAGCTGATAAATTCACTATGAATAATTGTTCACTTTTAGGTTATCAAGATACAGTTGAATTTATGACTGGACGTCAATTTGTATATAAAACATACATTTCTGGAAACACAGACTTTATCTTTGGTACAAATGCTACAACTTATTTCTATGATTGTGAAATATTTGTAAACTATAAGAGTGGTGGTGCAGGCTATGTAACTGCATATAAGGGATGTAACAAGGGTGGAACTGATTATGTAGAATATGGTTTTATCTTTGACAATTGCCAATTTACTTCTGATTCTAAAGTTGGAAATGGTACTTTTGCTCTTGGTCGTCCTTGGGGTCCATATTCTGCTGTTATGATAATGAATTCACAAATAGGTACACATATTAGTAAATCAAGTGGAAGATACGTTTCAATGAGCGGAACAAATCCATCAGATGAAACTGTAAGATATACAGAATATAACAATACAGGAAATGCAATAGAAGCATCAACTTCATCTGTTGATTTGGTTGATTCTACTACTGCTTCTAATTATAACAATATTAGTTTAATTTATGGAACTACTAATGGATTAGTAACTTATGCTGAGGCATGGGTTCCTACTCTTTACACAGAAATAACTCAATAAAAAAGAAAAACATTTGCAATCAAGCAAATGTTTTTTTCTTTATAAAATTTTAGTTGTCCATTTTTCAGCATCTAAAACATCAGTTACTATATCACTATAGAATTCAGCCTCATGGCATACAAGCACTATAGTACCCTTAAATGCCTTTAGAGCGTCCTTTAATGACTCCTTGGCTAAATAATCCAAGTGATTAGTAGGCTCATCTAAAACTAGCGTATTACATTCCTTAAGCATAATCTTACATAGTCTAACCTTTGCAGCTTCTCCACCAGATAAAACTACCATCAAGGATTCAATCTTTTCCTTAGTTAACCCACATGCAGCAAGTGCTCCCCTTACCTCAGCATTCGTCATCATTGGATATTCCTGCCAAATTTCTTCATGAGCAGTATTTCTAGAATAATCCTCTTCTTGAGCAAAATACCCATAATGGATATTATAGTCAAGCTTACACTCTCCAGATAAAGGTGGAATAATTCCAAGCAAGGTTTTTAGAAGAGTAGATTTACCTATACCATTTGCTCCCTTTATAGCAACCTTTTGACCACGTTCTATAACGAAGTTAAGCTTTTTAGATAAAGGCTCGTTATAACCAATAACTAAATCATTAGCAGACATAACGAACTTACCAGAGGCACCACATTCCTTAAATTTAAATGTAGGCTTAATTTGCTCCTTAGCCTTATCAATGATTTCCATTTTATCTAAGATTCTTTGACGTGATTTAGCCAAATCAGTAGTTGCTACTCTAGCCTTGTTTTTAGCAATAAATTCCTTTAAATGAGCAATTTCCTTTTGTTGCTTTTCATAAGCGATATTTTGTTGACGTTTTTTTAGCTCATACATATCTCTAAAGGAATAATAGTCTCCACTATATCTAGTTAAAACTCCATCCTCCATATGATAAACAACATTAATAACACTATTTATAAAGGCTTCATCATGTGAAACTAAAAGAAATGCATTTTCATAATTAGCTAAATAATTTCTTAACCATGAAACCTGCTCCTCATCTAAGAAGTTTGTAGGCTCATCTAGAATTAAAATAGTTGGCTTAGCAAGTAACAGCTTAGTTAATAAAACCTTAGATCTTTGTCCTCCAGATAAATTTGATACATCATGATCTAAGCCAATTTCACCCAAGCCTAAACCATTTGCTACCTCTTCTATTTTTGCATCTAGCTGATAAAAGCCTGAAATTTCTAATTCAGATTGAATTTCTCCAGTATCCTCTAAGTACTCATTCATTTCCTCTTCTGTACAGTCACACATTTTTTCATATAGCTCATTCATCTCAGCCTCTAAATCATACATATGCTGAAATGCTTCTCTTAAAACCTCACGAATTGTTTTACCCTTAGTTAGTGAAGAGTACTGATCTAAATATCCAGTTGTAATTCTTTTACACCATTCAATCTTTCCTTGATCAGGTGTAAGAGATCCAGTAATCATTTTTATAAATGTTGATTTACCCTCACCATTTAATCCTACAAGACCTATATGCTCACCCTTTTGCATAACAAATGAAGCATTCTCTAAAATTGTTCTATTACCGAATGAAAAAGAAACATCCGTACATTTTAATACACTCATAAATACCTCTAAAACTTAAATAATATACCAATAAATGCAGCAAGTGCTATATATATCAAAGGATGCTTTTTATACTTAAATATAAGAATACCCAAGAACAATCCTAATGCTAAGCACTTGAAATCAAAGAAATTAACTATAGCATTTAATATTGCATCATACCAATTAGATGAATTAATACCTACTAGTTGCTCCTTTGCCTTATTAGGAGTACAAATAGATAATGTAAGTATTGAATAAGCAGCTGAGCCTATTAAGCCTATTGATGCTGCACGCAATCCATAGAATGTCCACTGTACTCCTTTAGCCTTTTTAAATCTATCTAAAAATTGACAAACAATAATGATTACGATAATTGATGGTGTTACTAAGCCTAATGTAGCACATACGCCACCCACAAATCCCATAAACACATTTTGACCAAATTGATTGTAGCCTACAACATATCCAACATAAGTAGACATATTAATACCAATAGCACCTGGAGTTGATTCTGATACTGCAAGCATATTTGCAAGCTCATCGACACTAAACCAGCCTGTTTCAATAGCCAACTCCTCTAAAAAAGGAATTGTCGCAAGACCACCACCAAAAGCACATATTCCTATAACAAAAAATCTGAAAAATAATTCTAGTAGAACCATACTACTCATCCTCCATTTCATTAGAAGCTTCAGTAGTAGATTCATTTAAAATTTCTACCTCTTCTTTATTTTTCTTTTTATCTCTATAAAAACCAACTAATATTCCTATAACACCTGCAACTATTACATATAAATATAATGGTAATGGGGTGAAAATAGCTAAGAACAATATAACAACTGCTATAATTAATGTTATCCAATCAACTATACTTTTTTTCGCAAGCTTGATAACTGCAGATAAAACCAATACAAACACACAAACTCTAATTGCCTTAAATGCTGATTGTACTGCCTCATATTCAGAAAATTGATTCAACACTGTAGCTATAATAAAAATAATAATGAATGCAGGAGTTATAAATCCTAATGTAGCAAATATACCACCAAGTATTCCCTTTAGCTTATAACCAATAAATGTCGATACATTTACTGCAATAGCACCAGGAGTACATTGCCCAATTGCATAGTAATCCGCAATTTCCTCTTCAGTTGCCCAACCTCTTTTTTCAACTAGCTCTTTTTGTAATAGCGGTAATAATGCATAGCCGCCACCAAAATTAATACAGCCTAATTTAAAAAATATTCCAAATAACTTAAATAAATCTAGCATTGTTATTTCACCTCAATTTTAACATTAATAATATAACATAATTATTATAAAAATTAAAGATATTTTTGACTACAAACAAATTGACTAGATTAGCTTTTTTTGTTATAATTGTTAAAAGTATTATATACTTTTTAGGGGAGGTATTTTATGAAGGGACACAATAAATATTTTAGAGGCTATTTTATGCCACCAGTTGAATGTAATGATTGGGCAAAAAAAGAATATATAGATAAGGCGCCTATTTGGTGTAGTGTAGATTTACGTGATGGTAATCAATCATTAATTAAACCAATGTCATTAGACCAAAAGATTGAGTTCTTTAATTTATTAGTTAAAATCGGATTTAAAGAAATTGAGGTAGGTTTCCCTGCAGCTAGTGAAACTGAATATGAATTCTTACGTGCATTAATCGATCAAGAACTAATTCCAGATGATGTTACTATTCAGGTATTAACTCAAGCAAGACCTCATATTATAAAGAAAACCTTCCAAGCATTAGAAGGCTGTAAAAGAGCAGTTGTACATTTATACAACTCTACTTCTTTAGCTCAACGCGAGCAGGTTTTCAAAAAGTCAAAGGAAGAAATTTTAAAAATTGCTGTTGAGGGTGCTCAGCTATTAGTAGATTTAGCAAAAGAAACAGATGGTAACTTCTTCTTTGAATATTCACCAGAAAGCTTTACTGGTACAGAAATGGATTATGCCCTTGAGGTATGCAATGCTGTTATAGATGTATTTAAGCCTACTAGTGATAGAAAGCTAATTATTAATTTACCTGCAACAGTTGAAATGTCATTACCACATGTATACGCATCACAAGTTGAATACATGTGTAAATATATGCATAATAGAGAAAATCTTATTGTATCACTTCATCCACATAATGACCGTGGTACTGGCATCGCAGATAGTGAACTAGGCTTACTTGCTGGTGCTGATAGAATTGAAGGTACATTATTTGGTAATGGTGAACGTACAGGTAATGTTGATATTATCACTTTAGCACTTAACATGTATACACATGGAGTTGATCCATTACTTGATTTTACTAATATGCCAGAAATCATTAAATTATATGAGAGTGTTACTGAAATGAAGGTTTATGACCGTCAACCATATTCAGGTAAATTCGTATTTGCTGCATTCTCTGGTTCTCACCAGGATGCAATATCTAAGGGTATGAAGTATCATAAGACTAACAAGCTTGAAACTTGGAGTATTCCATATTTACCTATTGATCCACAGGATTTATCAAGAGAATATTCTGCAGATGTAATTAGAATTAATTCACAATCTGGTAAGGGTGGTATTTGCTACATCCTTGAAACTAACTTCGGGTTAGATATTCCTACTAAGATGCGTGAGACAGTTGGCTATATGGTTAAGGATGTATCAGATAAGGAGCATGCCGAGCTTACTCCTTCTGATGTTCAATCTATTTTTATTGACAACTTTGTAAACTTAAAGTCTCCAGTTGAATTAAATGAATATCACTTCATTAGAGAACAAGACATTTTCAAGGTTATGCTATCAATTAATTATAATGGTAATAGAATTGATTATTTAGCAGATGGTAGTGGTAGATTAGATGCTGTATCTAATGCATTAAAACAAATTTTGCATTTAGATTATGCATTAACTAACTATAATGAGCACTCTTTAGATTCTTCTTCTAAGGCTCAAGCTGCTGCATATGTATCAATCAAGGTTAAGGATAAGGAATATTGGGGAACTGGTATTCATGATGATATTATTTGTGCATCAATTCATGCATTAATTTCAGCCATTAATAACGCTATTAACAACTAATAATATAGGCCTGTTTTAAGCAGGCTTTTTCTTTTACATAATATAAGCAAATAAAAATGGAAATCATTACTGATTTCCAATTTTTATTATTTTAACATTATTTCATCAATAGGCTTACCAGGGGCAACCATTGGTAATACCTTTTCATTTGTTTCAACAATTGCATTAATAATTGCAGGCTTTCTATTCTTGATTACAGCCTCTACTGCAGCTTTATATTGTTCCTTAGTTTCAGCATAATAATAGTCAACACCAACAGCCTTAGCTAAGAATTCATAATTAAGCTTATTATCTAAAATAGTTTGACTATATCTCTTTTGATAGAAGGCAGTTTGCCATTGTCTAACCATACCTAATACTCCATTATTAGCAATTACAACGCATACAGGAATATCATACTTACTCATAGTTAAAAGCTCGTTAAAATTCATTCTAAATGAACCATCACCAGCGATATTAAATACATAAGAATTAGGATTAGCAACCTGTGTACCAATTGAAGCACCTAATCCATATCCCATTGTTCCTAATCCACCTGAAGTTATTAATCTCTTAGGCTTTGTATAAGTGAAATATTGAGCAGCCCATAATTGATGCTGACCAACCTCAGTACAAATAAAGCAATCACCCTTAGTTGCCTCATAAATAGCCTCCATAAAGTATCTAGGCTTTAATGAATCAGATACCTGATTATCACTAAACTCCTTCTTCCAAGATTGAACCTTCTTTACCCATTCAGTATTTTTCTTAGCACTTAAATATTTCTTGATTCTAGTAAAGAATTCCTTTAAATGCATAACAAGTGCATAATCAGTTTTAATATTTTTATTAATTTCTGCTAAATCAATATCAACATGAATGATTTTGGCATTTTCAGCAAAATGCTTAGGATTAGATAATACTCTATCTGAAAATCTAGCACCTAATGTAATTAATAAATCACATTCTACAATTGCCTTGTTAGACGCAACTGTACCATGCATACCTATTAAACCTGTTGATAAAGAATCAGTTTGATCAAAACCACCTATACCCATTAATGATGTACATGTAGGAATGTCTAATAAATTAGCAAACTCATTTAATTCCTTACTAGCATCAGCACGAATTACACCACCACCAGCATATATGAAAGGCTTCTTTGAATTCATTATAAGCTTAGCAACATCCTCTAATTGATAATCAAAGATAATAGGTAGCTGTCTTACAGCTTCTTCAAAATTTATCACTTTGTTTTCAAATTCACAAATAGCTGCAGTAACATCCTTTGGAATATCAATTAATACAGGACCAGGTCGGCCAGTACGTGCAATTTGGAATGCTTCTCTTATTGTCTGTGCTAAATCCTCAACATTTTTAACAATATAATTATGCTTTGTAATAGGCATCGTAATACCAGCAATGTCAACCTCTTGGAAAGAATCCTTACCTAATAATGGGTTAGTAACATTACCTGTAATAGCAACCATAGGTACTGAATCCATATATGCTGTTGCAATACCAGTAACAAGGTTTGTAGCACCTGGACCTGATGTAGCAATTACTACACCAACCTTACCTGTTGAACGAGCATAACCATCAGCTGCATGGCTTGCACCTTGCTCATGAGATGTTAGGATATGTCTAATTCTATCTGAATTTTTATATAGCTCATCATAAATATTTAATACAGCTCCACCTGGATAACCGAAGATAGTATCTACACCTTGCTCTACTAAGCATTCAACAATAATTTGTGAACCATTTAATTTCATAAAATCACCACAATCTATTTTAATTTTCTAATTTCATCCTCTAATTTTTTAATCTTAGATTCTAAAATATTATTTTTTTCTTCTAATACAGCCATTCTAGCATTCATATCATAAATGTTAAAATAACCGCCATTTTCAATTCTTTTTTTATATTTTTCATAATTAGCCTTCTCTGGAAGTGCTATACCGAAAATTATAAATAATAAACCAACAAAAGCAAATGGAATTCCAACAAAGAAAATATCAGGTTGAATAAATAGCACTATTATAGTTCCTATAAGACCTACTATAAAAAAGCTTAAACCCATCCATAAAAACACTTTTTTGGCCGCTTTCATTTGTTTTTGGTATTTCTCTTCAAAAATTTTCTTTTCTAAATCTACTACTTCTTTATTTTCATCAAAATAATCCATAATAAATTCTCCTAAAAATTAGTCTTCTTTAAATATAGCTCCTGTTGCAGCCGAAGTCACAAGCTTAGCATATCTTGATAAATAGCCTTTCTTGATTTTTGGCTCTGGCTTAACCCAATTAGCACGTCTACTCTCAATTTCCTCATCAGATACAAGTAATTCAATCTTACAATCAATCATATCTATTGAAATCATATCACCATTTTGAACTAAACCAATTAAACCACCCTCAGCAGCCTCTGGTGAAACGTGACCAATTGAAGCACCACGTGTAGCACCTGAGAATCTACCATCAGTAATTAAGGCAACATCCTTATCAAGACCCATACCTGCAAGTCTAGATGTAGGTGCAAGCATTTCTCTCATACCAGGACCACCCTTAGGACCCTCATAGCGAATAACTACAATGTCACCCTTTTGAATCTTGCCACCATCAATTGCTGCAATAGCCTCCTCTTCAGATTCATAAACCTTTGCAGGACCAGTATGCTTAAGCATTTCAGGAGCAACAGCACCACGCTTAACAACGCAGCCATCTAATGCTAAATTACCCTTTAATACTGCAATACCACCTGTTTTAGAATATGGATTTTCTAAAGTTCTAATTACCTCAGGATTCTTGTTAACAGCATTCTTAATATTTTCAGCAATTGTCTTACCAGTTACAGTAATAAGATCTGTTTCTAATAAATTAACCTTAGTTAATTCCTTCATAACAGCCTTAACGCCACCTGCCTCATTTAAATCCTCCATATATGTATGTCCAGCAGGAGCTAAATGACATAAATTTGGAGTATGAGCTGAAATATCATTAGCCATATCTAAATTAATCTTAACACCAGCCTCATGTGCAATCGCAGGTAAATGAAGCATAGTATTTGTTGAGCATCCTAATGCCATATCTACTGTTAAAGCATTTTTGAATGACTTATCATTTAAAATATCACGGATTTTAATATCCTTATTAACCATTTCCATAATCTGCATACCAGAGTATTTTGCAAATCTAATGCGCTCTGCGTATACACAAGGAATAGTACCATTACCAGGTAAGGCAACACCTAATACCTCACACATACAGTTCATAGAGTTAGCTGTATACATACCTGAGCATGATCCACATCCTGGACATGAATGGTTTTCATATTCATCAAGCTCTTCTTTAGTAATTTTACCACTATTGTATTTACCAACAGCCTCGAATGTTGAAGAAAGTGATGTCTTTTGGCCATTAACTCTACCAGCAAGCATTGGTCCACCTGAGCATACAACAGTTGGTAAATTTAATCTACATGCACCCATTAGCATACCTGGAACAATCTTATCACAGTTAGGAACTAATACTAATCCATCTAAACCATGAGCAATCGCCATACATTCAACTGAATCAGCTATTAATTCTCTAGTTACTAATGAATATTTCATACCTGTATGACCCATTGCAATACCATCACAAACACCAATTGCAGGAATTTCAATAGGAGTACCACCAGCCATAATAATACCACGCTTAACAGCATCTGTAATCTTATCTAGCATCATATGACCAGGTACTATTTCACTTTTAGCAGAAACAACACCGATTAATGGCTTAGAAATTTCCTCATCAGTATAGCCCATTGCCTTAAACAATGAACGGTTAGGAACTCTTTCTACACCAACCTTAACAACATTACTTTTCATAAAAACCTCCGAATTACTTTAAAGCATTAACGATTAAATCGCCCATTTCCTTTGTTCCAACAAGCTTCATACCTTCACTAAAGATATCGCCTGTTCTATAACCAGCATCTAATACTGCCATAACTGCATTATCAATAGCCTCTGCTTCCTTCATTAAATTGAAAGAATATCTGAACATCATTGATAATGATAAAATTGTAGCAATTGGGTTTGCCTTGTTTTGACCTGCAATATCAGGAGCTGAACCATGAATTGGCTCATATAATCCTAAAGAACCAGCACCTAAAGATGCAGAAGCTAACATACCAATTGAACCAGTAACTCTTGAAGCCTCATCAGATAAAATATCACCGAAAATATTAGATGTAATAATAACATCAAATTGACGAGGATTACCGATTAATTGCATTGCTGCATTATCTACATATTGGTAAGTAACCTCAACCTCTGGATATTCAGGTTGGATTCTTTCCATTACTCTTCTCCATAATCTAGAAGATTCTAATACGTTAGCCTTATCAACTAAGCAAACCTTCTTTTGACGCTTCATTGCAGCATCCATACCTACACGAATGATTCTTTCGATTTCGTATACATAATACTTTTCTTGGTCAGAAGCCCAGCACATTGGATCTTCTGGATTGTACTTAGGAGAATTAGCCTTCTCACCAAAATACATACCACCAGTTAATTCACGTACAATTAAAATATCTAATGAATCACCAATAACACTTTCCTTTAAAGGTGAAGCAAACTTTAATTGTGGATATAATACAGCTGGTCTTAGGTTAGCGAAAAGCTTTAATGCTCCTCTAATACCTAATAATCCCTTTTCAGGACGGTCACCATTAGGAAGATTATCCCACTTAGGACCACCAACAGCACCTAATAATACTGCATCAGATGCTAAAGCTGCATCAATTGTATCTTGAGGAAGTGAGCAACCAGCTTGATCGATTGCACAACCACCCATTAATTTTTCGATAATTTCGAACTTGTGACCATATAAGTCACCAACCTTATTTAAAACCTTAACTGCTTCTCTTACGATATCTGGTCCGATTCCGTCACCAGGTAATGTAACAATTTTATAATTAGCCATTATTATTTACCTTCCTTAATCTTATTAACTAAACCATTGCTTGCAATAATCTTTTGAATGAATTCAGGGAATGGTTGACCTTGGAATGTTTTACCTGTTGTAGCATTAGTAATAACACCTGTATTGAAATCAACCTCAACAGTATCACCCTCATTAATTCCGTCTACTGCCTCTGGACATTCTAAAATTGGAAGACCAATATTAATTGCATTTCTATAGAAAATTCTAGCAAATGACTTTGCAATTACACAAGATACACCACATGCCTTAATAGCGATAGGTGCATGCTCTCTTGATGAGCCACATCCAAAGTTCTTTTGTGCTACGATTAAATCTCCTGGTTGAACTCTCTTAGAGAATACTGGTAAGCCAGCATTAATATCTTGCTTAGAATCCTCCATACAGTGAGTTGCTAACTCCTTTGGATCTGATGTATTTAAAAATCTTGCAGGAATGATTACATCTGTATCAATATCTGCACCATAACAAAATGCTCTACCCTTTGCGTTCATTATTATTTACCTACCTTATCTGGATTTGTAATATATCCTGTTAATGCTGAAGCTGCTGCTGTTGCAGGACTTGCTAAATAAACCTCTGAATCAACGTGACCCATACGACCTACGAAGTTACGGTTAGTTGTAGAAATACAACGCTCACCTGCAGCTAGGATACCCATATAACCACCTAAGCATGGTCCACATGTAGGAGTTGATACAGCACATCCTGCTTCAACTAAATCTTGAATAATTCCTTCATTAATTGCTTGTAAATAAATCTTTTGAGTACCAGGGATAATAATACATCTAACATCGCTAGATACCTTCTTACCCTTAAGAATTTCATGAGTAATTCTTAAATCCTCCATACGACCATTTGTACAAGAACCAATAACTACTTGATCAATCTTAACCTCTGTAGCACCAATCTCATCTACAGTCTTTGTATTCTCTGGTAAATGAGGGAATGCAACTGTTGGTCTAATAGTTGATAAATCAATAGTATATTCTGCATCATATACTGCATCTGCATCAGCCTCATATACTACTGGAGTCTTCTTACTATGCTTACGGCAGAATTCTAATGTAGCCTCATCAACAGCGAAGATACCATTCTTAGCACCTGCTTCGATAGCCATATTAGCCATACATAAACGAGAATCCATAGATAAGTTCTTTAAACCCTCACCTGAAAATTCCATTGACTTATATAATGCACCATCTACACCTATCATACCAATAATATGTAGGATAACATCCTTACCACTTACATTCTTATTTAATTTACCAACTAAATTAAACTTAATTGCAGATGGCACCTTAAACCAAGCCTCACCTGTAGCCATACCACAAGCCATATCAGTCGAACCTACACCTGTAGAGAAAGCACCTAATGCACCATATGTACAAGTGTGAGAGTCAGCACCAATTACAACATCACCAGCAACTACTAATCCCTTTTCTGGTAATAATGCATGCTCAATACCCATTTGTCCAACCTCAAAGAAGTTAACAACTCCCATATCCTTAGCAAATTCTCTAATGTATTTGCATTGCTCTGCTGATTTTATATCCTTATTAGGTACGAAATGATCAGGTACAATAGATACCTTTTCCTTATCGAATACCTTATCAACACCCATAGTTTTAAATACATTAACTGCTACTGGTGTTGTAATATCGTTACCATGAACTAAATCTAATTTACATGTGATTAATTGTCCAGCTACGACATTATCTAATCCTGCATGTGCTGCAAGAATTTTTTGCGTCATTGTCATTCCCATATTATTTATTCTCCTTAAATAATTTATATTCTATTGAATCAATCAAAGCCTTAAAGCTGGCTTCTATAATATCTTTTGAAACACCTACAGTAGACCATGTATACTTGCCATCTGTAGACTCAATAATTACTCTTGTTTTAGCACTTGTCGCTGATTCCTTACCATCTAAAACACGAACCTTATAATCAGCTAAGGATACATTATTTAAAATCGGATAGAATCTACCAATTGCTTTACGTAATGCTGTATTTAAAGCATCTACTGGACCATTTCCATTTGCAGCTGTGATTTCCTCTTCACCATTAACACTTACCTTGATGATTGCTGAAGCAGAGAATTTATCATTAAATGTTGGTCCTTCACCAATTGTCTTGAAATCTTCAACCACAAAATATGGCTTGAATTTATTAAATGCCTTATGAACAATAAGCTCAAATGAAGCATCTGCTCCTTCAAATTGGTAACCACTATATTCTAAATCCTTAATTGTAGAAATGATATCAGTCAATGCTGGATCATTTTTCTTAATAGCAGGATAAATCTTACTAATCTTAGCTAAAACCGTTGATTTACCTGCAACCTCACTAATTAAGAACTTTCTTTCATTTCCTACTAAATCTGGAGATACATGCTCAAATGATTTCGAATTCTTATATACACCATCAACATGCATTCCAGCTTTATGTGCAAACGCATTATTTCCTACATATGGTAAATTAGCTCCTAGGCTAAAATTAGAAATCTCAGCAATTAATCTAGCTATTTGAGTAAGCTTACTAATATTACCAATTGGTAAACACTTATACCCTTTCTTAAGCTCAAGATTAGCGATTATCGCAGAAAGATTTGCATTACCACATCTCTCACCATAACCTAAGAATGTACCTTGAACCTGAGTACAACCATTAAAAACTGACATTACACTCACACAGATAGCCATTCCAGTATCATTATGAGCATGAATACCAAGCTCAACGCTTGTTACCTTTTTTACCTCAGTAATGATATCTTGAAGCTCATCTGGGAAAGTACCACCATTTGTATCACATAAAATAATACATTCAGCACCAGCATTAGATGCAGCCTTTATTGTTTCTAAAGCATATTCCTTATTAGCCTTGTAGCCATCAAAGAAATGCTCTGCATCATAAAACACATGCTTATTCTTACTCTTCAAATACTTAATAGTATCTGATATCATATTTAGATTTTCTTCTTTTGTTGTATTAATAATACTTTCAACATGGAAATCCCAAGATTTACCAAATATACATACATATTCAGTATCTGCCTCTAATAATGCATTGACATTAGAATCATCCTCTACATTACCATTACATCTTCTTGTGCTTCCAAATGCCACAAGCTTAGAATTTTTAAATTCAATTGATTTAGCTTCCTTGAAGAATTCTAAATCCTTTTGATTAGAGCCTGGATTACCAGCCTCAATATAATCTATACCTAATTCATCTAGGGCTAATGCTATTTTCAGCTTATCACTAACAGAAAAGCTTATACCCTCTGCTTGGGCACCATCTCTTAATGTTGAATCAAAAATTTTGACATTCAAAGAGAATCCACCTCCCATTAATAATGACAAAAGTGGGAAGTAACAATTTTACTTCCACTTTGTCAGTAAATACTATTTAAATGATTAGTTGTTGATGAACTTATCCTCTTCGTTATTCCAGCTGTATAACTTACGGATTTCCTCTCCAACCTTTTCACTTGGATGCTCAGCAGCTAACTTCTTCATAGCTCTGAAGTGTGCTTGACCACCGGCAGCAGACATATCTAATAAGAAGTCCTTAGCGAAAGTACCATCTTGGATATCGCTTAATACCTTCTTCATAGCCTTCTTAGTTTCTTCAGTAATAATCTTTGGTCCTGTAATATAATCACCATATTCAGCTGTATTAGAAATTGAATATCTCATACCAGCGAAACCTGATTGATAAATTAAATCAACGATTAGCTTCATTTCATGGATACATTCGAAATATGCATTTCTTTCATCATAACCAGCTTCAACTAATGTTTCATAACCAGCTTGCATTAATGCACATACACCACCACATAATACTGCTTGCTCACCGAATAAGTCAGTTTCAGTTTCAGTTCTGAATGTAGTTTCTAATACACCAGCACGTGCACCACCAATACCAGCTGCATATGCTAATGCTAAATCTAAAGCCTTACCAGTTTCGTTCTTTTCAACTGCTACTAAACAAGGAACACCCTTACCAGCTTGGTATTCACTTCTAACTGTATGACCAGGTCCCTTAGGAGCGATCATTGCAACGTCAACACCCTTAGGTGGAACGATTTGACCAAAGTGGATAGCGAAACCATGAGCGAACATTAACATGTTACCAGCCTCTAAGTTTGGTTCAATGTCCTTCTTATACATTGCTGCTTGCTTTTCATCATTAATTAAAATCATGATGATGTCAGCCTTCTTTGCAGCCTCTGCAGCAGTATATACAGTCATACCTTGCTTTTCAGCCTTAGCCCAAGACTTTGAGCCTTCATATAAACCGATGATTACATTAACTCCTGATTCCTTTAAGTTTAATGCGTGTGCATGTCCTTGAGAACCGTAACCAATAATAGCTACTGTCTTTCCATTTAATTGATTTAAATCACAATCTTTTTGATAATAAATTTTAGCGTCTGCCATTTTTCTTTTCCTCTCTCTTCTTTATTACTTTGACTTTTTTAATTCGCTATTTCCTCTAGCGATAGCGGTAACACCAGTTCGGATCACTTCTTTAATTCCAAACTCCTCTAGCATAGAAATAATTGCTGATACCTTAGAATGATCACCAGTCAGTTCTAATATTAAAGTTGAATTAGTGACGTCAATAACATGTGCTCTAAAGATATTTGCTATTTCAAGAATTTGAGTTCTCTTTTCACTCTTAGCGTCAATCTTAATTAATGCAAGCTCTCTTTTAACTGCTTCATCCTCTTCGAATTCAGTAATAGTTCTTACATCCATAAGTTTAGAAAGCTGATTCTTGATTTGTGAGAATATATCATCCTCACATTCAACAACAATAGTCATTCTAGAGACATCCTTATTTTCTGTAACACCAACTGATAGACTTTCAATATTAAATCCTCTTCTACTGAATAATCCAGATACTCTAGAAAGAACACCCATATGATTATTTACCAATACAGATAATGTATGTCTAGCCATCTATGTCACCCCTTTTTTCGGCCCTATATATATTATAATATATATAAGTTAGCCTTTTTTATTAATATACCATCTATTATATACATTTAATGACAAAATGTCAACGACAAAAATACTTTTAAGGAAATTATATTTTTAATTTTTCTCAAAAAACAAAATATTATTTCAACCATTTTTCTAAATTTGAAATTTTTATTTACAAAAACGACAAAACGACTAATTTTTGAAATTTAATTCGTTTTTGTGAAAACGTTTTAAGAAAAATTAGTCGTTTTTTTGTCAAAAATTAGACTATACAATTATATAAATAACACCTGGATTACAGCTTCTTTTTTCACCCTCCGGGATCAAATCTTTAAATTTAAAGCTATGATATATAGAGCTAAATATATCAAGGTTATTACCTCTAATATAATCCTTAATAAAACAAGTTTTTCTATAATCCTCAAGCGCTTCTAATACAGCAGTTTGAATCTTATGTGTCTTACCAGTTGAACCGTAACCAACTATTAAAGCAACAACCTTTTCTCTTTGCTTTTTAGCAAGCAATATAGTTTGTTTTAAATCATATAAAGCTACTTCTACAGTTTCCTTGTTTGAATGAATATCCCTAGTAATCATTATAAATCTTCCATATGTAAATATTTCTTATTATTAGATTTATGACTTAAAACCTTTAAATAAAGAAGGTTGTCATCCTCAATCCCTTCCAAATGAATTATATCTATAACCATACATACAATTTCATTTTTTGCATCATTAATAAGAATAGCACCATTATTAATAGAATAATCTATGCCCTCTAGCTTGTCAATCTCATTAGAATGATTTTCACCAAGCTTTAATGCAATATCCTTTTGCTCTATCGATAATGCTGAAAAACCTACGATATCACCTTTTTTAACATTCTTGCCAGTTACACTTTGACTTCCTAATAATGAAACAATCTTATCATAATCAACCATCATACTCCATGCACAAGCCATAGCGTATTTAATGTTATCTTTTTCGTAACCAATAATATTTATTGTGTGATCAACTGCTCTAAATTCCATACTTTTCCTCCATTATCATATTAATATTAATTATTGAATTCTTTATAGCACCCAGTTCAATTTCACTAAACAATCTTTTGCTTAAAGCTTTAACCTTAGGATAACCAAAGGATTCAAACAATCCTCTAGGTCCAATCCATTTATCTAATTCAGGTTTAATATATATACCTGACATTATTGATAAACCTGATTTATAAGAATCATTCATAAATGGTTTTATTAAATTAACTAAAAGGCCCTTGTTTCTTTTCTTAAATAATTTAGTATTAACTATACCAGGATGAGTAACTCTAATGTCGTATCCTTCTTTATTGAAAATATAGGCAATTTGAAGTAAGCTCCTTTTGCTGCTAGAATATAAATCGTTATTTTTTCTGTAGCTTATAGAGCCAACAATAATGTGAGTAACATTTTTAAGCTCTCTAATCATATAATATGGTCCATAACAATTAACCATAAAATTAGATTCTATCTTGAATTCTTTATATACCTTAATAGGATTTGATATTCCAGCATTATGTATAGCAAAATCAATATTATATTTTTTCAATTCTTTTACGCATGATATTATTGACATCATATCATTCAAATCTAAATGTATAAGCTCAACATTATACTTTTGTTGCACTTCCAAACCTTTCGCAAGATCTCTTGCACCCAAAATTACCTTAGCCTTCAGATATACAAGCTCTTCAATTATACTTAAGCCTATTTCACCAGTTCCTCCAGATATAAAAACAACCTTATTCTCTAACGAATTAAAATGCTTGTCCATGTATTTCTTTATATTATTTCTCATAAATAAATTCTCCATTTTTCATGATATATATATTCTCATCTTCACATACAGCAAGACATTCTAAGTCCTTCGTTCCAAAAAACAAATCAACATGGTACTGTGATTTATTTATTTTATCTAATTCCTTAATTCCATATGGATAAGCATATCCAAGTCCAATATGGGAGCATAAATTTTCATTTAAAAGAGTTGAATATAAATTAATACTCTCTGAATATCTTACTAAAGCAATTTCACCAGCGTATAATAAGCTTTCATCTTTATCTAGTACCTTATTAAGATTAATAGAGTCAATAATTTTTCCATCCTTAAACTCAATTTTATAATCATTAATTGTTTCGCCATAATAATATATAGGCTTTGATGAAACAACCACTCCGTTAACATTATATTTATTAGGAGCAGTATATAGCTCTAGACAGGGAATATTAGGTTGAAATTTTACACCCCTAGGTGTTATTTGGTGTTTGTCTTGAAATGTAAAATTACTTGTTAAAACAACCTCTAAATTTGTTCCTAAGGAATTTTTAAATATAATTTTATTTATGTTCAAGCCGTTTAAATAATCCTTGTATATACTCATTTCATCATTAAATAAAGAATAATCAAAAATAATATCCCATAATTGTTCTATAGTAATATTAAGTTTACTAGCCCAATATGGATTTGCAGCAAGGCAAATAGTTCTTTGCGATTCTAAATTATTAAAATAATCGTTTACAAAGATCAATTGCTTTAATTTATTTTGATACTCCTTTTTTCTATTTGTTTCAATCACCATCGGAATCATAAAAGGAGACTGAATAACTATTCTAGCAAAGCCTTCCTTAATAAGCCCTTTATAATGTTCTATATCCTTTAATATATCATAGTCATCGTTGATTTTACTTTCTAAGTCCTTACCATCTATATATTTAATATAAACAAAGCTTGCCCCTTTTTTAAGGCAAGCCTTTCGTAAATCAAAAACAAAATCTTTCAAATATGAGCTAGATACTATTTCTACAGTTTGATTAGGCTGTAAATTAATACCTTTCTCAATTATATAATTTATATAGCTATTTCTTTTCATTTAATTTTAAAAATTGATTTGACATATGCTTCTATAGCATCAACACAATGTTCAATGCCAATCCTTGAATTAATGCATAGATCATAATTGCTAGCCTTTCCCCACTCTTTATCTGTATAGAAATTATAATAGCTTCTTCTCTTTTTATTTCTTTTAGTAATTTCACTTTGAGCTTTGTTTTCCTTTAATCCATAATATGTAACAGCTCTCTTAATCTTATCCTCCATAGGAGCACAAATAAAAACATTAATAACATTTTCATAATCTCTTAATACATAATCAGCACATCTACCAACTATAACACAAGACTCAACATTAGCAATTTTCTTGATTGCATCAAATTGAGCTAAAAATACCTTTTGACCTAAAGACATATCGTATGAGTACATTCCCATACCAGAAGAGAAAAGCCCTTCCTTTTGCTCGTCAAAATTTTTAAAAACAGCCTCTGATAAGCCAGATTCCTGTGCTGCCTTAGTTAATAGGGCTTCATCATAAAAAGGAATGTTCATTCTTTCAGCTAAAAGCTTACCAATAAACCTGCCCCCACTACCATACTCACGGCCAATAGTAATAACATATTTCATAGTAAAGCCTCCTTTTATTGTTATCGTATCCTTTAACTATATTATATCATATTATCTAAAAAAATAATATATGCAAACTTAAATTTATATTAGTTTCTATTTATGAATTTTTCAATTCAAAATCTTTTATTGACAATGAGAGATAATATGATATAATGAAGTAGCATAAGAAAAATGGCCCGTTGGTGAAACGGTTAACACACATGCCTTTCACGCATGCATTTATGGGTTCGAACCCCGTACGGGTCACCATTTTGATTATTAAACAGATATGATTGTATCTGTTTTTTTATAAGAAAAAGAAGATTTAGTTAAATCTTCTTTTTTTGTTATCCTATTAAATTCATTGTTCCTATTATTGCATATCCAGAAATTATTGATGTTAACAACAATAATCCTATTATCAATAATATATCCTTCCAGTTTTTTCTTCTTTTAAGCATATATATCAAGCCTAAGCCAGCATTACAGCATAGCCCAGTAAATAATGCACCAAAGGGAAGTCCGCCTAATGTAAATAACTCAGTTAATAAAACTGATGAGGCACAGTTAGGAATTAATCCTACCATTGATGCAACTATTGGAGTTACATATGTGGCTTGATTTAAAAAGGTTAATATATTATCTTCACCTACTAGAAAAACTATTGTTCCAAAAATAATATTTACTATTAATACATATGCAAATATCTTTAAGGAATGAATTAACGGATGTAGTAAATGCTCTTTAATCTTAGATTCCTCATGATCAATTTCATGATGACAACAGCCAACATGTACATCCTCTAGCTCCTCTTGAACTAGTTCCTTCTTAATAAATAGATCTATCAAATAACCAAATGTAAAGCCTAATATAAACTTTAAAATTAATAGTGGTATAGCATATAATGCTTTTTCTCCACTTGCAAATAAAATAGGTAAAGCCTCATCACTACATGCAAAAAATACTGCAAAAATTGTTCCCATAGTTATGTGCTCTTTCAAATACAAGTCAGAGGCTACCACACTAATTCCACATTGAGGAATCAAGCCTATAGCACTTCCTAATATAGGTGAAGTTTTTTTATGTTTTTTAAGAACATCCACAAGCTTATCCTCAAAGAAAGATAAAATTATATATAATATGAAGGTTACACCTAATACCTTTAGGCTATCTATTAATGCGTCTAATAAAACATCAATCATTGCTTATTACACTCCTTACATAATCCTAATATACTTGAAGAATATTGATTAATTATAAAGCCATGATTATCCATTATATGTTTAACAAATGAATTTGCTTCACTACAACTTAAATGAATATTTTTACCACAGCCAGCACATTTAAGGTGAAGGTGTTCGCTACACTTTTGAGCATATTGATATTCATAGCTATTCTTTTTTTCATTAAATGTTTTTCGAATTAGATTTTTTTCTTCTAATTTTTTTAGCTGACGATATATAGTTGCTTTATTCATATCATCACTTAAATTATCAACTAAATCAGTTGCTAAATATGTTTCATCCTTATTATTTTCAAATAAAGAATATAATAATCTTTTTTTATTTGTTTCGTACATATTCTTCACACCCTTCAATTTGCGACTTAGTTGCAAAACATTATTATTATATCACAACACAATAAAAAGTAAACAAAAAAAGCTCTACAAAATTAGAGCTCATTTTTAAGAATAAATTTGGCAGCTTCCTTATCTATAACAATGGTAGTATCATTATGCAAATTTAAACAACTCGCTGGAAAATCTAATGATACCTCTTGACTAAATAATCTTTTAACTGCAGAAGCTTTATTTTCTCCTGTTGCCATAAGAATAATTTTTTTAGAATCCAAAATATTTTTAATACCCATAGTTATTGCAAGCTTTGGTACCTCTTCAATTGAATTAAAAAATCTTTTATTATCCTCTCTAGTTTTATTTGTTAATTCTACAATAAATGTTTCTTGTTCAAACGAGGTACCAGGCTCGTTAAATCCAATATGGCCATTAGCACCAATTCCTAATAATTGTAGATCAATTGATGTTGAATTAAGCATTTTATTATATTCAATACAATTATTATTTAGGTCATTTAAATCACAGCTTGGTAGGTGAATATTTTCTCTTTTAATGTCAACATGATTAAATAAATTTCTATCCATGAAGCTATGATAGCTTTCCTTATGATCAATAGGTAACCCTATATATTCATCTAAATTATAGGTTGTAACATTACTAAATGATATTAAGCCTCTATTATATTTACTAATAAGCTCATTATAAACTCCAATAGGTGTAGAGCCAGTTGCAAGACCAAGGGTAATATTAGGTTTTATTTTAATAGAATCACTTATCATATTAGCAACAACCTTAGATGCCGATTCATAATCATTACATATTATTAAATTCATATATATCTTCCTTCTTTTAGAATTCAATATAATATATGAATTATTTCGTCAATAAATTACAAAAAAGGCATCCAAATGGATGCCTTAATTATTCAAAGAGAAGCCTGGCAACTACCTACTCTTGCACATAGTACTACCATCGGCGTTAAAGTGCTTAACTT
>SVAZ01000015.1 GCA_015059145.1 Erysipelotrichaceae bacterium | reverse complement strand
GATTTTTAGTCTTGAGTAATTAACTTTTATTATTTTTTTATAAATTAGTACTTGAATAATAATAGTTAATCACCGCCTTTTCTTTATTATATCAAATCATTTTGCATAATTGAATCATATTTATTTCTTCTATAAAGTAAGAATATTCCGATTAGCAATAATAATACCTGTATAATGGTAAAACTAATCCAAACACCATTTATATTTAATATTAAGCATAATATTAAATATACAAGTGGAGTTAAAATAATTGGCTCAGATAATGTAATTATATTGGCTCGCATTTTATCATTTATAGAATAGAAATATGAGCATATTACCTTTATTAAGGAAACAAATATAAATCCAATTAAATAATATATAATAGCCTTTTCATAATATTCACAGGCTAGTGAAGACAAATTATATAGCTTTTCTAATGGATTTCTTAGAAAGAAAAATAATAATGAAGCTAGCAAGCATAAAATAAAGCTAATAAGCAAGCATTTACGCAGCATACGATAATTATCCTTATAGTTTGCTTGAGCATGATTGTACGAAAACAATGGTTGAATTGAATCAGCTACACCAGTTCCAATAGCTCCAATTATATATAACAAATAAGAAAGTAAGGTATATGCTGCAACTGCCTCATCCCCTCCATAATTCATGCATAATGCATTTGTTAATATAATTATAAATGAATATGAGAAATTCAAAACAAACGGAGCAATAGCACCAGTGAAAAGCTTTTTCATGCTTTCTTTAGTAAAATAAACACCCTTTAATTCTTTTATATATGGAATTATACAAACTATGAAGGATGAAAATTGTGCTAGTACAGAAGCTAATGCAGCACCCTCTAATCCTAAATTCATTGGATACATAAAAATGTAATCTAATATTAAATTTATTCCAATTGAAGTAAATCCAGCTGCAGCAGCTATTTTGACTTTACCACTATTCTTCAAAAGTGGAGTTAGTCCAATTCCAAGCATTTGAAAAAGTGAACCTATTAAAATAATTTTGATATATCTATGTCCTAAATCAAGTGTAGTACCTTTAGCACCAAACAAGCTTAATAATGGTCTACTAAAGAAATAAATAGTAATTCCCATAATTATAGAAATAATTGAAATAATTATAATTACAGTAAGCTTCATTCTATTAGCTTCTTCTATTTTATCTTTACCATTTAAAGAGGAAATATATATTCCTCCAGATAATCCTAAAGCAATTCCAATACTTTGAAGAAATGATGTTATTGGCCAAGCAAAATTTATTGCAGAAAGACCAATATCACCAATTTTTTGCCCTATAAACATTCCATCAATTATAGCATATGTTGATAAAAATACAGTAGCTATAACTGAAGGAATTAAATATTTATAAAATGATTTCATATATTATCATCCTTACTGCATAGTATAATTATTCTACCATTATGCAATGTAATCTTACCGATTAAATCTGAAACCTCATTAGATACACCAAGTGAATTAATTCTTTTTAAATTATAATAGTCTAAATTATATTTAAATCCTTGAAGTGAAATATTAGTATTATCATCTAATGAAAAAATAGATATATATTTATATTCATTTTTAGGAATGATTACACCTTTATCAGTAGTAAAAATCAAAGAATTATCATCTTTGATTTTTATTTTAGTATTTTGCTCTAACAACAATAAATTAGCATAAAAATGCTCAATTCTTTTTCCAGTGATACCACCTAATATTATAATTTCATCGTATCCATTACAATATTTAAGTGCTTCAAAGGTATCAGTTTCATCCTTGATTGGATTTAATTTAATTACATTTGTTTCCTTGTAAAGCAAATCCAAAGCCTCAGCAGAAATAGAGTCAAAATCACCAACAGCAATATTCATTTTAATATTATTCTCTAAGCATAATAAAGCTCCTCTATCTACACCTATGACATAGGAATCCTTAAAATCATCTTTATTAAAACTATAATTATTTCCAATCACTACAACTGCTTTCATATTAACTCCTATAATTTTTAATCCATTTACATAATGAATATTGATCAGTGTATCCATCTACTCTAGATACAATATTATCATCATTTAATAATATAAATGTTGGTATTTTTTTAATAGTAAATTTTTCCTTTAAAATATGGTATTTAGATGTATTGATTCTTAATATCTTCAAACCCTTATTTTCATACTCAATTCTTTTTAACGCATTATCATGTAGATTACATCTAGATGACCAGGAAGCGTAAAAAAATGCTAAGCATTCACCTGATAAATTACCACCATTATATTCAATTATCAAAGTATCACCCTTTATTTTAAATAAACAACGGTAACACCATTTAAGCCTTCGCCCTCTTTACCATATCTATAGCTTTTTACATATGGACAATTTTTTAAATAATTTTGAACTGCATTTCTAATAGTACCCGTACCAAAGCCGTGAATGATAGTAACGCATTCTAAATTCCCTAAAATAGCTTGATCCAAATATTGATCCATTAAAAAGCTGACCTCTTCATATCTTTTTCCTCTTAAATCTAATGATAAAGATGCATGAGATGCTGGATTATAGCCAGATAGCTGTGTAACCTTTTTAGGCTTTTCCTTAGGCTTAGCTGAAAGCTGAAGCTCTGCCTTCTTAAAGTCCATCTGAAATTGTCCAATATTTACTGTGTACTTATCCTTCTTAATTTTAGAGATAGTACCATATTTTTCATAAGACTTAACGAAAACAAAGTCACCCTCTTGAAATTCATAGCTATCCTCTTCTAATGTTTCATCAACATCTAGACTTCTTACCTTATGCTTAAGGCTAGCTAGCTCATGTTCCTTATAAGCCTCACTACTCATAACCTTAATTTCACTAATTAAGGCTTCCGCTTCCTCTTGAGCCTTACCTAATACATTTTTAGCCTCCTTCTTTGCATCACTAATTATTTTATTAGTTTGCTTAGAAAGGTTAAATTTTTCATTTTGAAGACTATTAAGCATTTCGTTGTACTGATTAATCTTATGCTCAAGCTCAGCTTCTTTATTCCTTAAATTTGTCATTTCCTCTTCTAGATTATTCATTAATAAAGAGGAATTACTCAAATTACTATTTAAATCATTTTTTGCATTTTCAATTATCTTTGCATTAAGACCCAATCTATTAGCAATTTCAATTGCATTACTTTTACCTGGTACACCTAATAAAATCTTATATGTAGGAAGAAGAGTATTTGTATTAAACTCAACAGATGCATTACATACTCTATCGTTATTATAAGCATAATTCTTTAGCTCACTATAATGCGTAGTACAAATCATCTTACTACCATAGCTCTTTAAATGGTTGATAATAGCAATCGCAAGACTACTTCCTTCTTTTGGATCAGTACCACTTCCTAGCTCATCAATTAACACTAAGGATTTAAAGCTAGCGGTATTAATTATATTAATTACTTTAGTCATATGTGATGAAAAAGTAGAAAGAGATTGCTCTATAGATTGCTCATCACCAATATCAACTAAAATAGAGTCAAACATACCAAATTCTGAATCCATGCTAGCAGGCACCATCATTCCACTATAAACCATTAAATGAAGTAATCCAACTGTTTTTAAGGCAACTGTTTTACCACCTGTATTAGGACCTGTAATTATAATACAATCAAATTTTTTTCCAATTTCAATATCAATAGGAACTACCTTTTCCTTAGCAATCAAAGGGTGCTTAGCCTTTTTAATATTAAATTCCTGGTTATCCTTAATATTTACTTCATTATAATCAAGCTCTTTAGCCATTAATGCCTTAGCATAGATAATATCTAATGACGTAAGACATTCTAAATCCTGTAAAAGCATATCAGAGTCTGCCGCAACAAGTAACGAAAGATTTTTTAAAATAGTTAAAACCTCTTTTTTCTCTTGAGCTCTATATAAATCGATTTGATTAGCGGTTTCTAAAGTAGATTGTGGTTCAATATAGCAAGTGGTATTTGATGATGATATATCGTGCACAATACCACCAAAGTTATTTTTATATTCTATTTTAACTGGTAAACACATTCTTCCATCTCTCATCACAATAAGCTGCTCAGTAAGCTGTCCAGCCTTTGAAATTAATAATTCATTAAGCTTGGATCTTAATCTGTTTTCTAGAGATGTAATGTTACGTCTAATCATAAATAGCTCTCTGGATGCATTATCAGAAACCTTACCATCAGGAGTAATAGCTAAAGTAATAGATGTTTTTAAAGCCTGCGGTACTTCTAGCTTTTCAGTATAGCTTTTTAATGAAGGTAGCTCAAGCTTCATCCCATCAAGTGTTTTAAAATATTTCATTACATTAGTACTACAATCTAATAAGCCAACAATATCTAATAGCTCAGCTTCATTTAATGAACCACCAATATTAGTTCTATTAATAGAATCTTTAACTTCATATAATCCACCCAAAGGAATATCACCATACTTCACAACAGCTTGATATGCCTCTTTAGTTTCATTATTGAGCCTCATAACCTCATCATAATCTTCACTTGGAGATAAGGTAGAAACTATAGATTGAGCATATTTAGTTTTACAATATCCCTTTAGAATATCTAAAATTTTATTAAATTCTAATGTTTTTAAATCAAACATTTATATCACACCCATTCAAAAATTAAAGAAATATAGCGTGCTATATTTCTTTTTCTAAAACTATTAAATTAGGATTCTCCTTTATAGCTAAATAAGGAATAATATTTGTCCCATAAACATCAGTTGTTGGACTTACAAATACCATTTCACATTCATTAATATACTTTAAAAGAGATCTAGCATTTGGATATACTATAAAAAGCTTTTTATAGGCTTTAGTTTCATCCATTTCCATTTTCATTAAACCATCGATACCTTCAACAAATCTTAAAGTTTGATCATTAAAAGATTTCCTAAGCTGCCATTTAACTGCATTATTAACACAAATTTCTTGATTGGACATGTTTGGAACAATCTTTATGTAATAATCATAGGCAGGAGTAGAAAATATATAATCATAATCAGTAGTATTAAATCTATCAAATTTACAATTTAAATTAGGATTAGAATTAATAATATCCTCAAAAAGACCTTCAATATCATTATACATAGTAAGTATAGAATTTTTCTTTAAAGCATTTAAAACAATAGCAGTTATAACACCAAAAACTAAAGCAACCGCCAACAAAATTAAAAATACCTTAAGCATGAAATCACCTTCCTAGATATTAGCAGATTTTACTCCGTTATTAATAATTTCACCAACCATATTACCAATTTCAGTAGTATTCATATTTTCATAATCCTGTGGCTCTATAGCCTTGTGGAAAATAATCTTTACAATAACCTTCTCAAAACGTTTCTTAGTTTTAATCTTAGAATTACCAATAATACTACAAGGAAGGATTGGTGCATTAGCTTTAGTAGCAAGCTTATAAGCACCTGCTCTTAAATTAACCATCTCATCAGTTTCACGTGATTTAATTCCACCCTCTGGGAAAATTATAATTGGCAAACCATTTTTAACCTTCTTTATACCAGAAGCAATTGATTTTGCTGCTTCTCTATCATCTTCTCTATCAAGAGCTATAGCATCAAAGCATTTGCCAACCATTTTCATAATTGAAGTTTTAAATAATGATTTCTTTCCAATTGCAGTAACCTTTCTATGCATTGCATAATAAAGCATTAAAGGATCCATATTAGATTTATGATTAGAATATATAACATAAGTCCCTTGAGGAATGTTTTCTTTCCCCTCGATTACAAGCTTTATTCTTAAATACTTAAGCACTAGCCATACAACCTGTCTTAAAGTAAAATGCTTAAGAAACTTCTTTGGCTTAGTAAAGCTACCAATCCAAAAAATATTAATAACAATCATGACTACAGTTATTAATGCCACAATAATTCCAAGTGGAATCCATGCACATAAATAAATTAGCTCCTGATTAATTAATGCATAAAATAGATAGCTATATCCACATGCAAAAATTAAAAACAAAAATATGAAAAACATAAATTACACCCTTTCATATAAAGTATATCTAACCTCTTCTGTATCATTTTGCCAAGTTAGCTTATACTTTGAAAAATCAATATTTGGAAAATATTTATCGCCCTTATGCTCACCCTTAACAAAAGAAATATATAATTTATCAGCATAAGGTAATGAAAGCATATAAATTGTAGCTCCACCTACAACCCAAAGCTCATCTTTAAAATTACTAAGGAATGAATCTACATCATTTATTACAATTGCATCAGGAAGCTTAAGCTCCTTATTAATAGATGCAACATAAATAGTTCCATAAGGTAAAGGGCGTGTCTTATAATATCCCTTTAATGAATAATAGGTAGCTTCCCCCATAAGAACAATTTGTCCTTTAGTTTTATTTTTGTAATATACTAAATCATCTTTAATATGCCAAGGAATTCTATCACCATCACCAATTAGATGATTCTCATCCATAGCCCAAATCATATTAATCATATTATACTGCTACCTTTCCTTTAATACCCTTATGAGGATCATAGCCCTCTAATTCGAAATCTTCAAATTTAAAATCATAAATTGATTTAACATTAGGATTTATTTTCATATTAGGTAAAGCACGAGGCTCTCTTTTTAATTGCTTATCAATTTGTTCAAGATGATTTAAATATATATGAGCATCACCAATAGTATGAACAAAAACACCATATTCTAAGCCTGTAACCTGTGCAATCATCATTGTAAATAATGCATAAGATGCAATATTAAAAGGAACTCCTAAAAATACATCTGCACTTCTTTGATAAAGCTGACAAGATAATTTGTTGTCATTAACATAAAATTGCATAAAGCAATGACATGGAGGCAAAGCCATTTCACTAATTTCACCTGGATTCCAAGCAGAAATAATTAATCTTCTACTAGTAGGATTATTTTTAATTTGATTTATTAAATCCTCTAACTGATCTACTCCAGAAAAATTTCTCCATTGCTTACCATAAACAGGTCCTAAATTACCCCATTTCTTTGCAAATTCATCGCTTTCCTTTACTTTAGCAGCAAACTCCTCAATTGTTTCTCCTTTATAATCGCTAGATTTTTGGTAGCTAGCAAAAGGCCAATCATTCCAAATTCGAACATCATTATCAACTAAATATTTGATATTTGTATCACCTGAAATGAACCATAAAAGCTCATGTATAATACTTTTTAAATGTACTCTTTTTGTAGTCAACAAAGGAAAACCTTCACTTAAATCAAATCTCATTTGATAGCCAAAATAAGATATTGTACCAGTACCTGTTCTATCTTCCTTCTTAATTCCATTATCTAAGATTGTTTTACATAAATCTAAATATTGTTTCATAATATCACCTATTTTATATTATATAATATAAATAAAAAAAATGGAAGAAAAAAGAGAGCTATAAGTTAGCTCTCATCCTCCATATCTGCTTCTATGCTAGAAGCCTCATTTATGCTATCATAAAATACAATTCTTTCTCCAATTAAATCATTAATTGGAACTACCGCACCTGACTGAAGAGTTTCATGTCTAGGAGATATTCTACCCTTAACTCCTATAACTCTACCCTTTTTCAAATTATCGCTAGCTATGTCAGCCAAAAATTCCCATAGGCTTATCCTTATGAAATCAGTAGAATATGTCCCATCATTGTTTTTAAATTCTCTACCAACAGCCAAAGTTAGATTAACAACCTTGCGGCCGTCACCAAGCTGTTTTACATCAATATCGTTACACAATCTACCTACAACCATAAAATAGTTATACATTGATTTTCCTCCTTTCGATCCTTTTATATCATTAAAGCAGGTAAAACCAAAATTCCTAAAATTGTAATTCAAATCATTGAAATATTGAGATTTAAAAAAATTATATCATATATATAATAAATCAAAATTTTTATTATAATATTTTATATTATTTTATAAACTTGTCGAATTTTTCTACTCATTTCCACTTTTTGGTTTAAATATTAGGCTAGTAAAACTAGAATTACGAATATCATCTATAATTTCAAGTAAATCATTATAAGAAAGATTAATTATATCTTCTAAAGCTTTAAAGTAATCAATATCTTCAAGTGCAAGTGATAAGAGTGTATCACCTAGAGCTTCTATTGAATCTAATTTTAAAATACTAGAAGATTTTAAATATTTTAAATATACATCAACTAATATAGAATCTATATCCTCCTTAGATAACGACATAATCTTATTTATTATGGAATTGATAAAAGCCTTAGGCTTTTTGGTTGGAGCACTTATCATTATATAAGAAGACTCATTAAAGGTAACAACCTGATAATCAATATCATTTTCGAAATATTTTTTATTATATAATTCCTGATAATAGCGACTAGAAACATTTAATATTGCTTCTAAAATACCTAATACCTTTTCACATGAAATTGGATCTAAATTGTTTATCTTATCATTTCTAAGTAATATCATTGCCTCAGTTTGTGAAACAGCCTCTTCAATTGAAATAGATTTTTTAGGCAGCCTTGATGTTACTGTTTTAAGCTTTTCTGCAGTAATAGTATTTCTTATAGTTAACCCCTCTAATACCTTATCTATAAACCTAAAAAGCTCATTTTCATCATAATACCCAACAATGCATAATACTGAATTGTTTGGAGTATAAAATGCATCATAGGCATCATATAGGTCTTCCTTAGTTATATTGCTTACACTTTCCTCATCTCCTATTATTGGATATGAATAATCGTCATTTGGATATAGTTGATTAACACCCTTAATGTTCATTCTATATGATGGATTATCCTTATACATATTGATTTCACTAATTATAATACTCTTCTCCTTTTCTATACCAAGTGTAGTAAAGGTAGGTGTAAAGTACATTTCTAATAATAGCTTTAAAGAATCATATATGTCATCGTTTTTTGTAAAATAGTATAATGTCTTATCTGGTGCAGTATATGCATTAGCAGTTGCATATTGTGTATTAAAAATAGTAAATGCGTCTGTACCATCAGGCATTTCAAAAAGCTTATGCTCAATAAAATGAGCTATACCATATGGAGATTTATATTTTTTCCCTTTAAATTTATAGTTAACATTAGCTCCACCATATTTACAGCCAATACCACAAAAGGATTTAACAAAGCCTTTTTTCTTATAATATATTACATTTAATCCATTTATTGCTGTATATGTAAAATAATTATTCATCTATATCACCTCCATATACATAAATAAAACTCTTTCTAAGCTTTTTATAAGCTTTTTTAATATCAGCTAAAGAAACATTATTAATCAGCTCTTCTTCCTGATTTGTTAAAGGTGAATCCTGAAAATATGTATCCATGAAGTGATCATTAATATAGGTTTCTAAATAATCTGTTCTTCCCTTTCTTTCTAAAAGGAAATACCTTTTTATTTCTTCTAAGTTAACCTCATCTAGCAAGATATTAAATGCTTCATCAATTTTTTCTAAAACATTAGATAAGTCATGCTTATTAATAATTGCTGAAACCAATATAATACCACTAGCCCCCATATGAGTAGAAAATATAGAATAACATAAGCCATATTTTTCTCTTAAAATACTGAAAAGCTTAGAATTTGAGCTACCTCCAAATAAGTAATTTATAAATGTCATGGGATAAAATAATTTATTGTCAGGAAATATTTTACCATCATAGATAATTTCTAAATATGCTTGTTTAGTTTTAGCATTATCAATAATTAATTCCTCACATACTCCTCTTTTTTTAAAAAAATAATTATGCTTAGGTGTCATTGTAGAATTTAAATTAATAGAATATGAATTATCAATATCACCAACCACATATGAGCATTCCTCATCAAATTCTATTTTCTTATAATAATTATAAAGCCTTTTACAAGTTATTTTCGCAAGCTCTTCTATACTACCATCAGGATTAAAATCCTTTATTGTGCCTTTAAAATAATTTGAAATTACATTTGTTTGAGCCTTTTTAGCCTCATTATCTAAATTATATAAAAGATTACTATTATAAATTTCCTTAACCTTTTTAAAGGTAATAGCATCAAAATTACCATCGACAATATAAGGCTCTATACATGTCGTAAAGGCGTTTTCTAAAAATTCATAAGTATAATTAGAATCATTAATATATTTTGGATCTACAGCCTTTAAGGTATAGCTAATAACACTATAGCTTCCAATGCTTGAGCAATTTACACTAAAGCGCATATCATAAGCTGATTGTTGAAATAAATTAAATACATCCTCAGATGGATAGCTTTGACAACACAAGCCTTGATAAAAGCATAATAAATTTCTAATCGTTTGTTCACGAGGATTAATTTTTCTAATTTTATATTTTTTAAATATGATTCTGTGAAATTTATCAGTTTGAATTTTATAATTCATGATAACCTCCTACTAAAAAAATTAAAGGAAGACGTGGTCTTCCTTATAATATTATTTCTTAGCTAGCTCTAAAGCAATCTTCATCATATTATTAAATGAATTTTGTCTTTCCTCAGCGCTAGTAACCTCATGAGTAATAAAAGAGTCTGAAATAGTTAATAAGCACGCAGCCTTTTTACCTAATACCTTAGCATTAGCAAATAAAGCAAAGCTTTCCATTTCTACACACTTACAATTAAACTTATCATGTAACTCCTTCCAATGATTTGGATCATCACCATAGAAAACATCAGATGAATGAATTTTAGCTTCCTTCATTTCAATTCCAAGCTTTTGTGCAGCATTTCTAAGCTTCTTATTTAAGCCTGAATTACTCTTAAGAGATTTAGAACGGATTCCAAAACCTACCTTTGCATAGCTAGATTCAGAAAAAGCCTCAGTAACTAATACAGTATCATAAACCTTTAAATCCTCATCATATGAGCCTGCCGAACCAATTCTAATAATGGCTTCAACATCATAGAAATTAAATAGCTCATATGAATATATACCAATTGAAGGCATACCCATACCAGAACCCATTACAGTAATAGGCTTACCATTATATTTTCCAGTATAGCCTAGCATATTTCTTGTTGTATTAAAACAAACAACATTAGTTAAATAATTATCAGCAATGTACTTTGCACGTAAAGGATCACCAGGCATTAAAACAACCTTGGCAATCATTGACGGATCAGTACATTGAATATGTGGAGTAGGTATATTAGCCATTAATAATTACCTCCGAAATCTTCCTTAACACCTTGCATAATTTTAACACCTGCGCTACAGCCAATTCTATCAGCTCCAGCATTAATCATCGCATCAAAATCTTCAATACTTCTTATACCGCCAGAAGCCTTAACCTTACAAGAATCTCCTACAGTCTTCTTCATTAATTCAACATCACTAACAGTTGCACCACCAGTACCAAAGCCAGTTGATGTCTTAACAAAATCAGCACCAGCCTTAACTGCCGCCTTGCAAGCTAAAACCTTCTCTTCATCAGTTAAATAGCATGTTTCAATTATAACCTTAACTAAAACACCGTTAGCAGCATCTACAACAGCCTTGATATCCTCATATACATAATCCCAATTACCAGCTTTTGCTTGACCTACATTAATAACCATATCGATTTCATCAGCACCATCAGCAATCGCTTGAGTAGTTTCAAAGGCTTTTACCTGTGATGTGTTAGCACCTAAAGGAAAACCAATTACAGTACAAACTAAAACATCAGTATCTGTAAGTAGCTTATGTGCTAATGACACATTAGCAGGATTAACACAAACAGATGCAAAATGATATTCATTAGCTTCATTACAAAGCTTTAAAATATCATCAAAAGTAGCAGTTGCTTTTAAAATAGTATGATCAATATATTTGGACTTTAACATAATATCATCCTTTCAAATAAACATTCTAAATATCTAAAATCTTATCCATAGATAAAACCTTAAGCTCTGCAGTAAGTGGAGCAAACTTTTCCTTGGTTAAAATTTTATGGAGCTTACTAGTATTTTTAACATCAAGCATTTGAATTATTCCATAACCATCAAGAGGTCTGAACAATCTTTCTGCTTTTTGTAAAACCTCACTCATAGGAAAATACTTTCTATTCTTACCATCATCTAAATATAAAATATCCACTGCTGGTGGTAATATAAATGAGGAACAGCCATCCCATGTTATTGCAACAAAGGCAGTTCTAGAACGTTCTGCATGTAAGAAAAAGTAATTTGAAATGTTTACTTTATTCTTATCTAATAATAATTCAAGCTTAGGCTTGCGTAATAAATAACCATAAACCTGTGAAATTGTTTGAGGATCTAATCTATTATACATAGCTATTTCCTCTTCATGATTATCCTTATATGCACGTTTCCAAGCATCAAAGGCCTTAATCATCATCGCACGTCTAAATGGACTAACATCCTCAAAAGCCTGATTATAAATATGGAATTTAAATATTCTAACAATTTCCTCAACTATATCTAAAATTAATTCTACAGCATAGGTAGGTAATAATATATTAAACTCAACTAAGAAATTTACATCAAAAAATTTCGGACTTAATCTTTCTAAATGTGGAATACATGATTTTGAAGTAATAATAAATTTAGCCTCAAAATTTAAAATTGGGTGGTGATAAATATAGATTCGATCATCAAGTCTTTTTTCTAAAGTTACATTAGGATTAGACTGAAAAAAGTTAAATAAATCACTCTTATCATATATTCTAGTTCCTTCTTTTAAAAAGTAAAATCGAAAATCCACAATATCACCACCTATTGTTATAATTTTATCATTTTTTTAATATATTGTCAAAAATTAGCGAATCTTAAAAACAATAGAATTGCATCTTGGACATAGTTCTTCTTCATTGATTGAAGGAACAATCATCCAGCATCTTGCACAAGTATCTCCAGTAGCAGGCTCTACCTTAACATCAAAAGAATTTCCATCAGCAAATTCTAGCTGAGATACAATTAACAATTGAGATGCATCAACCTTGATTAAATCGAAAATCTTCTTTGATTTTTCATCTAATGTAATAGTAAGCTTAGCATTAAAGCTCTTACCAATAACCTTATTAGCTCTTGCTTCCTCTAAAGCCTTTAATACAACATCACGGTAATCCATAAATTCATCAAAGCTGGCTTCTAATCGAGAATCTAGCTTTTCATCTACAATAGGCATATCAGTTAAATAAACATCCTTAGCTTCCTTATATTGTAAAGAATCATATGCCTCACTCATAGTATGAGGTAGGATTGGTGTTAATAGCTTAATTAATGCTAATAAAACCTGATAGAATACTGTTTGAGTAGATAATCTCTTATTTGATTTAGGATCCTCAATGTATAAAATATCCTTAGTAAAGTCTAAATAAAATGCAGATAATGTATTAGCAATATAGCTATTTACATTACGATATACCTCACCAAAATCGAAATTATCGTAATTATCCTTAATTTGCTTAATAAACTTTTGAAGCTTAATATACATATACTTATCAACTAATTCTAGCTTCTCATAAGGTAATGAATCCTTAGGATTGAAATCAGATGTATTTGATAATAAGAATCTTAATGTATTTCTAATCTTTCTATATGATTCAGAAACCTGCTTTAAGATATCCTTAGATAAAGGCATATCTGCACGGTATTCAACAGATGCTACCCATAAACGAAGAATATCAGCACCTGATTCATTACAAACCTTAATAGGATCTACAGTATTTCCTAAAGACTTACTCATCTTTCTACCTTCACCATCTAATGTGAAGCCGTGAGATACTACAGTCTTATATGGCGCAACACCTGTAGTTGCAACACCTGTAATAATAGATGAATTGAACCAACCTCTATATTGGTCAGAACCCTCTAAATATAAATCAGCTGGATATTGTAAGCCTCTTCTTTGAAGTAGCATATATGAAGAGCCTGAATCAAACCAAACATCCATAATATCAGTTTCCTTACGGAATTTACCATTAGGGCTACCTGGATGAGTGAATCCCTCAGGTAATAAATCCTTAGCCTCACGCTCAAACCAAACATTTGAACCATACTGACCGAATAATTCAGCAACGTGCTTTAATACGTTTTGATCTAGAATTTCTTCATCATTTTCAGCATAGAATACTGGGATAGGAACACCCCAAGCTCTTTGACGAGAAATACACCAATCATGACGATCACGAATCATATTTGAAATACGTACATCTCCCCACTTAGGATTCCATGTAACATTATTGATTGCCTTTAAAATATCATCCTTAATTGGATCAATAGATGCAAACCATTGTGGAGTTGCTCTAAAGATAACAGGCTTTTTAGTTCTCCAGTCATGTGGGTAGCTATGGTTAATCTTAACACACTTTAATAAGCAGCCACAAGCCTCCATATCCTTAATAACCTCTTCATTACATTCAGCATAGAACATACCTTCATATTTTCCAGCTTCCTTCATCATATAACCCTTAGAGTCAACAGGACATAAAATATCTAAATTATATTGCTTACCTACCATAAAGTCGTCCTCACCATGACCAGGAGCGATATGTACTAAACCAGAACCATCTGATGTAGAAACATAATCACCTAAAATACATGGAGAAACTCTATTATATAAAGGATGAGTATATTGTAATCCTTCTAAATCAGTACCCTTATAGTAGCTTAAAATTTCAACATCTCCTAATTCTAATAATTCAGTAAGCTTTTCTAATAGCTCTCTACCAAAAATAAACTTACCCTTTTCAGTTTGTGCAACAACATATTCGATTTGAGGACCAGCACATACTGCAAGGTTTGCAGGTAAAGTCCAAGGAGTTGTAGTCCAAACTAGGAATGATGCACCCTCAAAATCACCCTTACCATCCTTAACAGGTAGGCTAAAGTAAATTGAAGAATCCTCCTTATCCTTATATTCAATTTCAGCCTCAGCTAACGCAGATTCACTTGATGGAGACCAATAAACAGGCTTTAATCCCTTATAAATTAAACCACGCTCAGCCATCTTAGCAAATACTAAAATTTGATCACGCTCAAAATCATGCTGTAAAGTAATATATGGATTTTCAAAATCTCCTAATACACCTAAGCGTTCAAATCCCTTTCTTTGACGTTCTACTTGCTTATAAGCATATTCAGTACATAAATTTCTAAACTCAGCTGTAGTCTTATCCTTTCTAGATACACCAGCCTTTTGAAGTGCATTTTCAATTGGTAAGCCGTGAGTATCCCATCCTGGAATAAATACAGACTTAAAGCCGTTCATGTTCTTATAACGAACAACAAAATCCTTTAAAATCTTATTTAAGGCATGACCTAAATGAATGTCTCCATTTGCATATGGAGGACCATCATGTAGAGTATATTCTCTCTTGCCTTCATTTAATTTAATTCTCTCATTATAAAGATCCATATCCTTCCACTTTTGTTGAATTAATGGCTCCTTATTATTTAAATTACCACGCATTTCAAAGTCTGTTTTACCCATATATAGGGTATCCTTATAATCCTTCATCTTTCTTCCTCCTAAAATAAAAAAATCCTTAGAAAAAAATCTAAGGACGAATTATCGCGGTACCACCTTAGTTCTATAAATAAAAATACTTATAGCACTCAATTTACCTTAACGCGGCTAACGGATACGACTTATCCTCGGACCAACTCCCTCATTGATTCTAATACACTCATTTTACTACTTTCCACCAGCCAGCAGCTCTCTAAAACCTGATGCATATTACGGATGAGATCAACATTTTTACACATTACAAATTATACAATTTTTTTCTAATAAAGTAAAGCCTATTTTTCTAATTCTAAATTTTCATTATCAAATAATACAAAATCATTTCCAGAAACAAATTTTAAGAATGTTTTTACTAATAAATTGATATTTTCCTCTTCAAAAATAACATCCTTTTTAGTATGAATTTTATTCATATATAAACCAATCCTTTTGCCCTTATTGAATGCTGCTATACCAACACCATTTTTAAATGATTTTTGATCAGAGGGATATATTGCCTTACCAGCTTTAATTATTTCTAAATGCTTATTGCTACTATTAAAGCACTGATACAATTTATCTATAATCACTTGATCTAGCTTTTTATATACAAATAGAAAATAATCTCCATCTGATACACAGTCGAAATTAAATAGTAGCTTATCCTTCATAAGCTTCTTGTGCTTACTATTAAATGCTTGAGAGCCCAACAACCCCTTTTCCTCATTATCAAAAAAAACAAAGCATACATCATTCAAATATTCTTTTGGCATTCTTTTCATCAATTCAATTAATGTAACAACACCACTAGTATTATCATTGTAATTATTCTTATTTCTATAGCCAGCTAGCATTTGGAAAATGAATAAAAACAATGTTCCTACAAAGCAAAAAAGAAAAATATCACCTATAAAATATGGATTTATAAAATTTGTTATAAAAGCACCGATAGCACCAATAGAAAATGATATACCAACTATTAAAGCCGTAAGCAATAATTGATATAAGATAAATATAAATTTATTTTTTGGTGTTAAAAAATTAGAAAGAAAAAATAAAGTTGCACAAGTATCATAATGTGCAGTAAATACATATTTTGCACTTTCTAAATTGCCTACAACTACATTTCTACAAAATGTACTTTTTTCAACCTTAGCCTCAAAGCCTAAATTACTAATTAAATAATTTATAAATTCAGTTTTTTGTTTTTTAGATTTTCTAATCATATGATTATCTATAATATGATTAGATACATCACTAATATTTTTAAATCGCATATTACTCACCACTTAAATTATATCATATAATGACGAAAAAGGTATACCCAGATAAGTATACCTTTTTATAAATTATTCTAATTCAAATGCACCAGTATATAATTGATAGTATGTACCCTTTTCCTTTAATAAGGATTCATGATCTCCACGTTCAATTATTCTACCTTGATCTAAAACCATTATACAATCAGAATTACGAATAGTTGATAATCTATGAGCTATAACAAATACAGTTCTACCCTCCATCAATTGTGACATACCCTTTTGAACTAAGCTTTCAGTTCTTGTATCAATTGATGATGTTGCCTCATCTAATATCATTACAGGTGCATCAGCACATGCAGCACGAGCAATTGATATTAATTGACGTTGTCCTTGAGAAAGGTTAGAGCCATCATGTGTAAGCATAGTATTAAAGCCTTCTGGAAGTCTAGTGATAAAATCATAAGCATTTGCAAGCTTTGCTGCCTCATAAACCTCTTCATCAGTAGCATCTAATCTACCATAACGTATATTCTCCATTACTGTACCAGTAAATAAATTTGTATCTTGTAAAACAATACCTAAAGAACGTCTTAAATCATCCTTTTTTATCTTATTAATATTAATTCCATCATATCTAACCTTACCATCTGCAATATCATAGAATCTATTAATTAGATTAGTAATAGTAGTTTTACCAGCTCCTGTAGCACCAACTAGGGCAATTTGTTGACCAGGTCTAGCATAAATATTAATATCATGTAGTACAATCTTATCCTCATAATAACCGAAATCAACATTTTCTAAAACTATATCACCCTTAAGCTCAGTATAAGTCACTGTGCCATCAGCCTTATGAGGATGCTTCCATGCCCATATATGGGTACGCTCTGTAGTTTCTACTAAATTACCAGTCTCATCATATTTAGCATTTACAAGTGTAACATAGCCCTCATCTGCCTCAGGCTCTTGATTCATTAAATCAAATATACGTGTAGCACCTGCCATAGCCATAGCAACCATGGCAAATTGCTGTGACACCTGAGCAATGGAATTACTAAAATTTTTACTCATTCCTAGGAATGATGCAACAACACCCACTGAAATCAAGGTATTACCAGTAATTAATCCTTGAATACTTAAATTATATAATGAAAAATATGATAGTATAAATCCTACAGACGCAATAACTATATATATAACATTTCCTAAATTACCTAAAATAGGCATCAATATATTACCATAGTATTGAGCATTCTTAGCTGAATCATATAATTCATCATTTAAAGTATCAAAGCCCTTCTTAGCCTCTTCCTCATGATTAAACACCTTGACTACTTTTTGACCATTCATCATTTCCTCTATAAAGCCTTCAACCTTACCAGTATTAATTTGCTGCTTCATAAAGTTCTTAGCTGATCTAGAACCAATGTATTTAATTATTAGAATTACAAAGAATATACTTGTAAAAGATATCAATGCAAGCCATACACTATAAAATAGCATCATAGAAATTATAAAGATGATTGTAAATGCAGTTGAATATACTTGTAATAATGTTTGAGTTACAAATTGTCTTACAGCATCAACATCATTAGTATATCTAGACATTATATCTCCATGAGGATTTCTATCAAAATATTTAATAGGTAAAGTTTCCATCTTATTAAACATATCCTTGCGAAGATGATTTAAAAAGCCTTGACCAACACGTGCCATTATTTGAGATTGGATGATTACACATAATATACCAATCGAATAGGCACAAACCATAATTAATAAAATATTATATAATCTATCCTTAACAGAATCAAAGCCATTTTCAATTCCAGGTGTAATTACAGTATCAATAGTTTGTTGAAGGAAAATAGTATTACAAGCACCAACAATTGAAGTAATTAATAAGCATAAAAATACGATAATCATTGGAAACTTATAATGTTTAAATAAATAGCCAATTAGCTTAGGTAAAGTTTTAAAGCTTTCCTTAGAAAAGCCTGGCTTACCTTTTTTCATTTGACCAGCCATTATTCATTACCTCCTTTATTTTGAACCTGAACATCATAAACCTCTTTGTAAATATCATTAGACTTTAAAAGCTCCTTATGTGTTCCAATTCCATTTATTTTACCACCATCTAATACAATAATCATATCAGCGTCCTCTACTGAGGCGATTCTCTGCGCAATTATAATTTTAGTGGTTTCAGGAATAAACTTTTTAAAACCATCTCTAATAACAGCATCAGTCTTAGTATCAACTGCACTAGTAGAATCATCTAAAATTAATATCTTAGGTGCTTTTAATAAAGCTCTTGCGATACATAATCTTTGCTTTTGTCCACCTGAAACATTAGTACCACCTTGTTCAATGTAAGTTTCATATTTATCAGGGAATCTATTAATGAATTCATCAGCACAAGAAAGCTTACACGCCTCCTCAAGCTCCTCTAAAGTAGCATTCTCCTTACCCCATCTTAAGTTCTCTGCTATTGTACCACTGAATAATACATTCTTTTGTAAAACAACTGCCACATTATCTCTTAATGTTTTTAAATCATAATCCTTAACATTAATCCCATCAACTAATAGCTCACCTTCAGTGACATCATATAATCTAGAAATCAAATTAACTAAAGTTGTTTTAGATGATCCAGTACCACCAATAATACCAACTGTTGAACCTGTAGGAATAGTTAAATTTACATTTTCAAGAGCATTCTTTTCTGCAGTCTTGCTATATTTAAAAGAAACATTTTTAAACTCGATAGATCCAGACTTAACCTCATAAATTGGATTATCACAGTTTGCCAATGTACTCTTTTCATTTATAACCTCGCTAATTCTTCTTCCACCCTCAAATGAAATAGTAAGCATTACTACAATTTGAGATAATATCATGACTGAAAATAAAATTTGAATACCATATGTTAATAATGATTGAAGCTGACCAGTTGTTAAATCTGGAGTTACTTGATTAGCTGTATTTATACAAATATGTGCACCTATAATAGTAATTGCCATAAATACAATATACATAGCACCTTGCATAACAGGATTATTAATAGCAACAATTCTTTCAGCCTTAGTAAAATCCTTACGTAAACTATCAGACGCTCTATTGAATTTTTCTTGCTCATAAGATTCTCTTACATATGTTTTAACAACTCTAATACCATTTATATTTTCTTGAATTGATTCATTAAATTTATCATATTTTTTAAACACACTCTTAAATAGCTTCATAGCAAATTTAATAATAAAACCGAATGTAATAAGCATCACAGGTACAACACAGCAAAATACTAATGCTAATGTTTTATTAACTGTAAAGGCCATTATAATTGAAGATATCAGCATAAATGGTGCTCTAACTGCGACTCTTATAATTAAGCCATATGACATTTGCATATTACTAACATCTGTAGTCATACGTGTAACTAAAGATGAAGCTGAAAATCTATCAATATTTTCAAAAGAATATTCTTGTATTTTATAGAACATATCCTTTCTTAAATTCTTAGCAAAGCCAGATGCAGCTTGAGCAGCAAATTTTCCTGATAAGAATCCAAATAATAGAGCTAATGATGCACCTGCTAACAACAATACAATTAAAATAATCATCATTTTAACATCACTAGTTTTCATATTATCAATAAGCCTTGCCATTAATAATGGAATTATTACATCTAAAATAACCTCTAGCATTACAAATAGTGGTGCTAAAATACTAGGCACCTTATATTCTCTAACACTTTTTATCAACGTTTTAAACATTATTATATACCTCCTTCTAAATTATTATCTATTCTTGTTAATAATTCTAATAATTTAGCTTTATCAGAATCATTAAAATCCTTTAAAAGCTGTCTTTCAAATTCATCTAGTTCTATTATCATATTTGAATGCAAAAGCTTAGCTTTTGGTGTTAATATTATTTGCTTAAGCCTTGCATCATTAGAAACAGAGCTTCTAACTATCAAGTCTTTTTTCTCCATAAGTGTTAAAACCTTAGAAGCTGTAGATCGTGTAATACCAAATTCATTTTCAATATCCTTTTGATAAACAGGAAATTCATATCTACTAATAAATCCTATTATATAACCATTAGTTCCACTTAATTCATCTAGTTTTTTAATTGAAGAAAGGTTCTCTGCCTTGCGTCTCATCTTATTAGAAATAGTTCTAAATAATCCGCCAATTTGATAACTCATAAATAACCTCCAAAAAATGTTTGACATTCAACATTATATTAGTTTTAATAATATAAGTCAATAAAAATATCATGTGAAAAAATAAAAAAACTGCATAATTGAAATGCAGTTTTTTATATTATTTTTTTTCGTTATTTAAAACCAAACCAATTAGCTTTGAAAAGAATGAAAATAATATCTTATCATCCTTTTGCCAAACTCTTTTAATGTTATGATCAACAATTAAAAGATATCCATAATGGGTGTTGTATGAATATAATTTTTCTACTATAATTGCCATCACTTTATTATCCCAGCAATATTCATGGAATTCAGGATATTTATCCTTAATATATGAATAATTATTAATGGCAAAGCTTTCCTTATCATTAAATACAGGCTTCAAGATAGAAACATCTAAATCATTTATTTTAATATCTGTTTTATTAGCCAGAGTATATATTTTTCCTTCATTATTTAAATAATAAAATGAAATGCCATAAATGTTATTAAAATAGCCACAAGCATCACTAATTCTATATTGCAAATCATTCTTTTCAACTAATAATCTATAGACATGATCAACCATATCACTCATTATTTCAGACTTAGAGGAAATATCGATATCCTTGTGTTTCTCTTCATCATATATGATAAAGCAATTTCTACCTTTTTTCTTTCCTCTATATAAGGCCTTATCAGCCTTAAGCATCAATTCATCATAATGTAGAGCATTGTTAGGATATGCAACAGCTCCAAGAGTCATAGTTATATAGTTATCATCGACAATAGAAATTTTTTTAGTTCTAATATGATTTAGTATAAGCTTTGAAAAATCCCATGTAGATTGATAATCAATAGTGTCTAAAGAAATAATAATAAATTCATCTCCACCATATCTACCAACAATTGCTTTACCTTTTGTTATACTAATAAGCTCATTGGCTATTTGTCTTAATAGCATATCTCCAACCTGATGTCCACTTTCATCATTTACAATCTTAAAATTATCAATGTCTAAAAGATATAACGTAAATGGAATTCTAATATCAACGAAATCTCTTACTAAATTGACAATATTTTCTCGATTTACTACTCCTGTTAAGAAATCTAAAGTGGCACTGATATTTTTATCATCAAAAAAAGAAAATATTTTCAAATCCTCTTTTGTGTAGGCCATTTTATCACCTCATTCATAAATAATCGTATATAGCATACGTATTATAACATAAGTTTTAAAAAAAATAAAGGTCAAATATGACCTTTATTTAAAATTATTATTTTTTAGGTAATGTTTGGATAAAACGTTGTAATGAGCCATCAAGGAATTCTACTCTTCTTGCAAACAAATATGTAGTCTCATTAATCTTAACAGTTTTACCCTCACAAGCGTATGTGGCACCTGCAAAAAATGCAAGCATTTTATTCGCAGCAAAGTCACCTAGACCATCAAAATTAAGTATTAATGGAGACCCTGATTTTAGATTATCAACAAGCTTTGCAGCAAACTCATCATCATCCTTCATTTGCTCGATAATTAACTTATCTGCAGCAGTTTGTGATTCATTTAAGCCTCTAGAAGCAGTTTCATAATCATTTGTCTTCCTCTTAAATAGAGCCATATTATTCAGTCTCCTTTTTATTCATGTGAAGTACTTGGGCCTTAGTTCCTTGACGAACCATAACTAAAGTGGTTGAAGAAAACTCACTTAATATCTCCATTCTTTGAGGCGGACAAGCAATAATAACCTGAAGTGGCATTGAGTTGATGAAATTCATCATCGCACGCATACGGTTACCATCCATCTTATCGAATACCTCGTCAAACATTACTAAACCAATTGGATCTCCACCTGCAAAGCCTGTCTTTGTATATAAACGCACAAATGAAGCTATTATTGCAACGTAGAATGGAACCTGAGTTTCACCTCCGGACTTCTCCTTAAATACCTTTGAATAAGTCATTGTTTCACCATTTAGGTTAGTAATTCTTATATCGTAATCCATATATGTACGATAGTCAGTAAACTTATTAATAGCACCATTACTATTCAACTCATCAACAGATAAGCTTTCAAATAATTCACTAATTTGCTCAGTATATTTATTTTGGAAATCATAAGTGAATAAACCTTGATTTAAATCAACTAATTCAGATGTAACCATTTCATAGAATTGAGCATATTCACTACTACGAGGGAATATAAATTCATATCTATCATTACCAAATGTGATTGATGATAATGTCTCATTAATTTTACCGATTTCTTGCTCAGCAGTTAAAATGTTATTTCTTAGCTTAGCAATGAAATCCTCTTTAAATACAACCTCAGCTGCTTCTCTTGCTTGACGAACCTTTTGTTCATAAGTGATAAGCTCACTCTTTTCAAGCTTATTAAGCTCTGCTATGTATTTCTTAATTTCAGTAAGACCAATGCTGAAAGTTGAATTAAACTTATTAATATATGCATATTGCTTACTAACCAAGTTATCACATAGTGTTGTATATGAAGCTTGTTCAGTTCTATATCTTTCTTGATATCCTTCTAAAGCCTGCTTGAAGTTAGATGATGAAATAATTGTATTATATTCATCCTTAGCTTGTTGCTCAATAACAACAGAGCCCTTTGCTAAATCCTTAAGATTTAAGGTTAAAGTATCAAGCTCCTCTGTCTTATTAGCAATTAATTCATTTAAGGATTGAATACGTATACCAATACCACCAATTTCCATACTGAATCCAATCTTCTTATCATCAATAGATTTAATGCTATGAAGTACCTTTTCATAATCATCTTGAAGCTCAGATGGAGTAGCATTTCTTTGACGAAGAACTTGCTTGTTTAAGTCTTCTAATGCATACTTTTCCTTTTGTAATTGTAGCTCCTTATCTAAATCCTCAAGGATAGGACGAATGTCAATTCTTTCAATAAGCTCTAGCTCAGTTGTAATATTTTCCATTCTTTCATTTAATTCAACATATTTACCCTTAGCCTCTGCAGCCTTAGCCTGCCATATTGAAGATGCACGACTAGCAGCATTCTTACCAATGAAAGGCTTATCCACATTAGGATTTAAGTTAGAAACGGTATATCCACGATAAATCAATAAATCATTAGTAATGGATGTAGAATATTTTTCTAATTCCATTGCATTGTCACACATAATTACATTACCACATGTGTAATTTATATAAGCTCTAGCGTCAGTATTTTCACTATCAATAATAGAAGCTAATGAGTTCTTCTCATATGAAGTATATTTTGAAATTTGCTTAGTATTTACTAAACCAATACCATATAAACGATATCTATCCTTAATTCTAGAATAGATTTGTAATGCTTGATCAAAATATCTTGGTTCTACTATTAGATTAAATCTACGATTACCCAGGAATATTTCAATTGTATCTGCCCACTCTTGATTTTTAATTTCACAAATTTCAGCAAAAATATGAACATTAATGTCGTAATTATAAACTCTTCTTAAACCCTCTTGAATCTCATTTCTTAATTGGATTAATTGAGGAGGGAAATTAACTCTATTTTCCTCTAAGCTCTTCAACGCAACAGAAATCTCATTAATTTGAGCAATTAAAGTTCTCTTTTCACTTTCTAAAGAACCTAGCTCTTGATTTTCCTTATTTCTAATTTGTTGTAATCTAGATTGTAAATCAATCAATCTAGTCTTAGCTTCTTCTACATTATTTTGATTAATATTAGTTAGACCAATATTATATGCATCATTATAAATTTTATCATCAGAAATCTTTCTTAGCTGGTTAATAATATCCTTAAAATTAGAAACCCTCTTTAAAAAATTATTTTGATTTGCCTCTAGTGATGTAATACTTGCTTGAGTTTTCAATATTTCTCTATTAATATATTCTTCAGCCTTAAATACATCATTATTACTCAACAAATTATATAATTCTCTAGAGCGTTCTTGTAAAGAAAGTAATTCTGAATCTAAATCAGCTAATTCTTGCTCCTTTGATGCCTTTAGAGTTTCTTCCTTTTCAATTTGCTTTTTAGCATTTTGAATTTCTTTTCTAACATTTTCAACATCAAATAAATGCATTAAATATTCAATATAATTCTTATGATCCTCTATATTAGAGATTTCCTTATATACATCCTCTATTTCCTTAAGATCATTAATTTTACCTTGAATTTGTTTAAGCGTTAATTCTAACTCCTTATATGAACGAATTGAATCTTTAATAGCTGTAACATCAATTTCCTTTTCTTCAAGAATATTTTGGTAAATAAAATCCTTAACGTCAGCAATAGGCTTAAACGCTAATGCTTTAGGAATTAATCTATAAAAATCTTCATTTATAGAACCAAATGCATTTCTAAATCCACGCTTTGCATCCTTCTTAGTTAAGAAATATTCAAATAATGCATTGTGCTTTCTAAATTCAACTGTACCATAAATAGTTTTTTCATCTGATACAAACATTGAATCTGAAATAGGCTCAAAGCTTCTATAAAATAAAGTTTTTACCGGAGTCAAATCACCAAATGCATCAATTACTGCACCTACAGTGAAATCTGTATTTGTTCTTTCATCATGAAATTGTAATGCGATATGACCAGAAACATCTCCATTACGTAGATATTCTCTATCATCCATACCTAGCTTACATTTTACATATCCTCTAAGGTCACGCTTACCTTTATCATTAGCTGCAAGGTTGAACGCAGTATCACCGGCAGTTAATACATATGTAATAGCATCCATAATTGTAGACTTACCAGATGCATTTGGACCAGTTAATAATATGTTACCATCCATCTCAATAGTCTCATTAGAAAGGTAGTGCCAATTGATTAATCTTACTTTAACAAGCTTTTTCATACTACTTTCCCTCCTCGTGAGCTAATCTATTGATTGTATTAAACACCTCAGTAATATCTTCACTCTTAATTGCCATAAGAATAGTAGGCAATATTACCACCTTACACGCTGATGATGACAAGTCACCAGTAACCTCAATAAGGTTGTATCTACGTAATAAGCGTAAAGACGAAACTAAATCTGTTTTATTTAATTTCTTTTTTATTTCTAAATAATCATACTTTTCATGAATATCACTCACTGAGCATACTATATTCTCATTTAATGAGGTATCCTTCATCTTTTCATGATATAAAAGTCGAACAATTAATAGAATTAAAGATTCATCTCTTTTAAGCTTTAAAGTATTTGAAGATGAAGCGCCTGTAAGCATTACGCTACCAGTAGGCATGTCTAGTTCAATTTCATAGCCTAAAATATCAAAGAATTCATCAAATACCTCTTTGTAGCTCATTAAGAAATAATAGCTTTCCTTATTGTCTCTTTTATCTCGAGATAAGAATGTACAAGAAAGTAATTTATTAGCAGTATCTCTAAATTGATTCTGCTGTGTTATTGTCATATTTTGTAAAGCATCTAACATCCCTAAACTCTCCTTTTAATAATAAAATCTCTCAGTCTAAATTTCTTATGATCAATTATGTTATCACACAACTCAACAATATGATTTTTGTCAACTGCATAGATAACACAATATACTAGCATTATAACCAAATCATCTCCACAATTATAATCAATAATCTGTGAAGCTCTCATAAAATTATCAATCATATAAGTATCCATAAAAGAAGCAATGTAATCCTCGTTATAAGATGACTTAAATTGTTCTAAAAATTCTGGTGTCATTTCAAAAGAATCCAAGCCAACGTCATCAAGTATTTGACTATAAGTTCTAGTATAAGAACCACGTGGGGTATATAAAGAATTATTTGACAATGCCTTTTGAACTCTAAGAGCATGTAAGCTATCTACTAGCTTTAGCGCCTTATCTATCTTACCATTTTTGTTACTATCCTTTACGTATTTTAAAATAGTATTTATTTTACCTATTACATTATCCTCTTCACTTAATAAGAATTTAATCTTACCAATAGTTGAATTTACATAATTTCTATTTTTATTATCAATTTCAGAAATGAATTCTTCTATCGCATTAAATGCATCAATTACCTCATCTATATAACGAACAGCCTTACTTTCAGCTTCCTCAATTGTTCTAGATGTCATAATATAATTATTAGCAATAGCTTTAACAATTACATCATCATTTTGCATTTCCTTTAATCTTGTTATAATACCTAATCTATAACGATTAATATTATCAGAAACCTTAAGCTTAACGTAGCTTGAGTCATATACATCTGTCTTATATAAAATAAGCTTTTCCATTAAATCCTTAATTTCACTATTATCAATTACAGATTGAATATAATCCTTCATTCTTGCATCTAATCTACGAATTGCTCTAATAAGCTGCTTTGTGTTTGAATATACTAATGAAAAGATTAATGCATATTCAACATTATCAGATTGATTTAACAATGAATAAATTGAATAAATATATCCCTGATATTCATTAGGATTAATAAATTCACTTGAGAAGTCATCATTAGCATCAAATTGTGGATATGCCTTTAAAATGGCCTCACATATAATAATAGCTGCATCAGTAAAATTTAATATTTCCTCATAATCGTTTGTAACATCAACATATATCCAGCCACATTCTTCCATTCTTCTTAAAATATAATTAGCAAGTTCCCTCTTGCTTTTAGGATTTGCTTCCTCATCCTCTTCGTCTTCAACGTCATATAAATAAGAATTCGTATCTAAAAAATAAACCAAATCATCAACTACAACCTTTTTATCGATACCTAAAATAGAACCATTTTCATATACCTTAAAAGCTTGCAAAATACTTGCTAAATATATCCTTTTATTTTTACTAGATAACAGCGAGAAAAAATTATCTGATATTATATCAAAAAAATCCATTTTAGTCGCCCCCAATCATAAATATAAAACCTTCATTTTATTTTAACAAAAAAATGAATATTTTTCAATGAATAATAAGAAATATTTTCTTTTTTAATAAAAAAGAAAAAAAGCAGAAAAAGCTCTGCTTTTTAACTCTTAACTAATTACTTTTACTTTAAATCATCAGCTGTGATTACTTTATAACTAGCGCTTGTAGCTTTACCTAAAACTACAGTAACAACGATACCCTTAACATCTTCTTCATTGTCAATCTTTTCCTTGATATCCTCTAAAGAGTCACAACCCTTAACAGCAACGATAACACCAGTCTTTAATGCAGTAATATCAACAGCCTCATCACCAAGTGTTTCTAACACCTCAGAATACGTAATATGCTCATCCTTTTCAGCAGCTTTGTTGATCTTATCAGCATACATTTGAGATACTCCAAAGCATGAGCATAGGCCTAATGCTGCAACAGCACATACGAATAGACCCAATAAAAATTTAATCTTTTTCATATTTTTTCCTCCTTTATTTTGCTAATTTTATTATATCACATTTGATTTAAAATAGATATATAAAATTAAAAAACAGGTTAAAAATGTCAAAAAATAAATTAAACATTAAATTTAAATAGCAAAATATCGCCATCTTTAACCGTGTAATCCTTACCCTCTTGTCTAACAAGACCTGCTTCTTTAGCCTTTAAATGACTACCACATTTAATTAAATCATCATATGCAACAGTTTCAGCACGAATAAATCCACGCTCAAAATCAGTATGAATAATACCTGCACATTGTGGAGCAAGCATTCCCTTTTTAAAAGTCCAAGCACGACATTCGTCAGGACCTGTAGTAAAATAGGTTGCATATCCTAATAAATCATAAGTTTCTCTAACTAGCTTATTTAATCCAGGTTCAGTAACACCATAATCAGCTAAAAACATTTGTTTTTCTTCTTCATCTAGCACTGCAAGTTGAGATTCAATTTCAGCCGAAATAGCAATACACTTACATCCTGTTTCCTCTGCATATGCCTTTAATTTTAAATATACACTATCTTGCTCTGGATCAGCAATAAACTCCTCAGCAACATTAGCAACATACATAAATGGCTTAGATGTTAAGAATCCATAGTTACCAATATATTTCATTTCAGTTGAATCAAAATCAAGCAATCTAATTGGCTTTTCCTCAATAAGATGAGCTTGTAATTTCTTTAAAAGTGCATATTCAAAAGCCGCATCATCCACCTTAGATTGTGCTTTTTTCTCTATCTTAGGAATTCTTTTTTCAACCTGCTCTAAATCAGATAAAATCAATTCTAAATTAATAATTTGCGCATCTCTAATAGGATCTACACTGCCTTCAACGTGAGTTACATTAGAATCCTCAAAGCAACGTACAACCTCTAAAATTGCATCACAATTTCTAATATTTCCTAAAAATTGATTTCCTAGACCTTCCCCCTTTGAAGCACCCTTAACTAGTCCTGCAATATCAGTAAATTCACATACTGCTGGTGTAGTCTTTTTTGGATTATACATACCCGATAAAATATATAATCTTTCATCTGGTACCTCTACCATACCAACATTAGGCTCAATAGTCGCAAATGGGTAATTTGCCGCTAATGCACCTGCTTTTGTTATTGCGTTAAATAACGTAGATTTACCTACATTTGGTAAGCCTACAATACCTGCTGTTAATGCCATAAATAATTCTCCTTACTACCTGTATATCTCATTATAATCCCTTAATGATTGCTCAATAATCTTCTTAGCCTCATCAGAACCACAAATTTCTGTTACTACTGTTTCCTTAGACTCTAGTGTTTTATAAACAGTAAAGAAATGTGTAATTTCATCAAAAAGATGCTGAGGTAAATCAGCTATATCATTATAACAATTCATTGATGGATCATTAATACAAACTGAAATAATTTTCTCATCACACTCATTATTATCAATCATTTTAACAACTCCTATTGGTTTACATCTAACCAATACAAGTGGATCAAATGATTCATTACACAAAATTAAAACATCAAGTGGATCCTTATCCTGAGAATATGTTCTAGGAATAAAACCATAATTAGCTGGATAATGAGTAGATGTATATAATATTCTATCTAATATTATCATTCCAGTTTCCTTATCAAGCTCATATTTTTTCTTACTACCCTTAGGAATTTCAATACAAGCTAAAAATTCATCCTTAGTTATTCTATCATTATCAATATCATGCCATATATTCATCGTTATACACCTCTAAAATATAATATCACAATTAATATAAATTTTCAAATTAAAAAAAATAGGTGAATATCACCTATTTCATATAATCATACATTTCCTTTAAAGCATTCTTCTCTAGTCTTGAAACCTGTGCTTGAGATATACAAAGCTCATTTGCAATTTCCATTTGAGTCTTATCTAAATAGTATCTATCATAAATTATAGTCTTTTCTCTATTAGATAATCTTTTAAACGCTTCCTTAATCATATTATTCTTTAAAAACTCATCAAACAAATCATTACTATCACTTATTTGATCCTCAAGCTCAATGACATCTCCACCATTATCATATATTGGAGTGGACATGCTAATAGTATCCTGAATTGCCTCTAACGCTAAAATTATATCTACTGCTTCAGCGCCTATTGCCTCACTAATTTCATTTATGCTTGGCTCATGATGTTTTTCTGATATATATTTATCCTTAAAAGCAATTGCTTTATAGGCAATGTCTTTATAATTTCTAGAAACTCTAATAGCTCCATTATCACGTAAATGCCTTCTAATTTCTCCAATTATCATTGGACAGGCATATGTTGAAAATTTGACATTATGTGATAAGTCAAAATTATCAATTGCCTTCATTAATCCGATACAACCAACTTGAAATAAATCATCTAATGATTCCTTTTTATCATTAAATCTTTTTAGCACTGATAATACAAGCTTTAAATTACCTTGTATCATTTTTTCTCTAGCTTTTAAATTTCCTTCTTTTACAAGTAAAAGAAGCTCTATCATCTCATCACTTGTCAACGTTTTAAGCTTAGATGTGTCTACTCCAGTTATTTCTACCTTATGCATATAATCTTTCCCTTCATATTTAATATGGGAGGCTTTTACGTTTTTATGCATTATTTGGAAACTAATGTTAATTTTCTTTCTATTTCAATTTTTAATTTATTCATTATTCTTTTTTCTAATCTTGATATATAAGACTGTGAAATACCCAATTTATCTGCAACCTCTTTTTGAGTATAGCTATCTGTATTATAAAGACCATATCTTAAAATAATAATTTCTTTTTCACGAGGCTTAAGCTTTTCTATAGCCTGATACATTACTCTTTCCTTTTCATCCTTAAGAACTTCATCTAATGCATGGCTATCATTATTGGCTATAACATCAGACAATAATAATTCATTACCATCTCCATCTATATTAAGAGGCTCATCAAGAGATATCTCAACCTTTTGCTTTGAAACCTTTCTAAGAAACATTAATATTTCATTTTCTATACATCTAGAGGCATAAGTTCCTAGCTTTATATTTTTATCAAGCTTGAATGTCTCTACTCCCTTAATTAATCCCATAGATCCAATTGAAATTAAATCCTCTAATAAAACCTTAGGAGATTCAAACCTTTTAGCAATAAATACTACAAGCCTCATATTATGCTCAATAAGATGGTTTCTTGCCTCTATATCACCATTAACGCATCTACTTACATATTCCTTTTCCTCTTCATCTGTTAATGGCTCTGGCAAAGACATTTGATTATATAAATAGCAAACCTCATCAGGAACTCTAATAAACTTCTTTAAAAGCTTAAAAAATAACATATTACCCTCCCAATATATTTAGTCCAAACATCACCATGTGTGATATATCTGCATAAGCTATATATACATCTCTTTTAACATATTTATTTTTAATTTTAATTTTAAATTCCTTAACCTCATATAGCATAATTTCCTTTTTAGTAGAAACAGTTGTTACTATTATATTTCTTTTATATCTGCCTATACTAATTTTTCTATTTAAAAAAACAATTGGTATATTCTCATCAGTAGTTAAAAAATTACCTGTGTCACAATATCCATCTAAATAAAAGGAATGAATTCCATCAGATATAAATACAGGATATATAAAAGATGAATTATATGAATGAGTTTTTTTATATAATGAGCAAATGGATATAATTAATAAAATTATAAATAAGGAAATTAATACTACATAGAAGTTATTTATTATCTTATATAGGATTCCTGCACTCCCTCCTAAAGTAAAATTCAACAACAAATATACCAATAATAACATTAATGCTTTAATAAGCCCTTTAGTTACAAATGGTAATATTGATATTATAAATATAAAAACAAATCTATATGGCTCCAATATATAAGGTATATAGACATACATTAATATATAAATAATATCTAAAATACAAGATAAAAAAATCATTAGCCTATTTTTCTTTTGTTTAAAAATATAATTTGCAACCATTATAAATGACAAATGAATTGCTAAATTAATTAAAATAATAATTTCTAAATATCTCATGGCAATAGTATATAAAACTAAAGCTGAAAAAATAATCGAAATATAAACATAGTATTAATTTTTTAGCAAAAACAAAAAAACGGCTTTAATAA
>SVAZ01000031.1:1205-9000 GCA_015059145.1 Erysipelotrichaceae bacterium | reverse complement strand
AAAATCCCTCTTATTTAAATATTATCTTTTCTTAAGCTCTTCACAAACATCATCCCATGAAATATCCTTTAAAGCCATTTCGACAGTTAAATGATAAATCAAATCAGAAATCTCAAATACAATTTCTTCCTTTTTGCCATCCTTACAAGCGATTATAATTTCAGATGCTTCTTCTCCAACCTTCTTAAGAATCTTATTATCTCCCTTATCTACTAAATAATTAGTATAAGATCCTTCTTTAGGATTTTTAATTCTATCCTTGATAGTTTCCTCAAGATTTTTAAATTCATTATCACTAGATTGAACCTTAGCTCTATTAATAGTGATTTCAACATCCTCATCTAAATCTCTATAGAAGCAAGATGAATTACCTGTATGGCATGAAATACCACCTACCTGCTCAATTTGGAATAAAAGAGAATCACCATCACAATCTATAGACATTCCCTTTAAATATTGAAAATATCCAGATGTTTCTCCTTTAACCCATAATTCATTTCTACTTCTAGAAAAATAAGTCATTTGTTTAGTTTCAAGAGTTTTTTCAAGTGCTTCCTTATTCATATAGGCAACCATTCTAACCTTTTTAGAATGATAATCCTGAATAACACAAGTAACTAAACCGTTATTATCAAATTTTACTTCATTTATAATTTCTTGTTTATTCATTTTCTTACACTTACTCCTTTACTACTTAAATAATTCTTTAAGTTAGAAATTTCCATTTCCTTATAGTGGAATAATGATGCTGCTAAGCCTGCATCAGCCTTGGCTTTTGTAAATACATTATAAAAATCATCCATAGAGCCTGCACCACCTGATGCAATAACAGGAATCTTTACTGCTTCACTAACTAATTTAGTAAGTGTAAGCTCGTATCCCTTTTTGCAGCCATCAGTATCCATACTAGTTAATAATATTTCACCAGCACCTAAGGACTCTACCTCCTTAGCCCACTTTATTGCATCTAATCCAGTAGCAACTCTACCACCGTGAATGTAAACCTCATAGAATTCACCATTGTATTTAGCATCGATCGCTACAACAATACATTGACTACCATACTTTTTAGCTCCTTCAGTAATTAATGAAGGATTTTTCACAGCACTAGAATTAATAGAAACCTTATCAGCGCCAGAATTTAAAATATTCTTAATATCCTCTAATGTGTTAATACCTCCACCAACAGTTAGTGGAATAAAAACAACCTCAGCAGTCTTTTTGACAACATCAAGAATGATTCCTCTTTTTTCATGAGATGCAGTTATATCTAGAAACACAATCTCGTCTGCACCATTATCCGAATATGCCTTTGCAATTTCAACAGGATCGCCTGCATCTATTAAATTTACGAAATTTACTCCCTTAACTACTCTTCCCTCTTTAACGTCTAAGCAAGGGATAATTCTTTTCCCTAACATAATTAATCCTCGAATTTCTTAATAGCTTCTTCTAAATCTATAGCACCAGAATAAATTGACTTACCTAATATAATACCACAACAGCCAATTTCCTTTGCATTTTTAATATCATCTGAGGTTTTAGCACCACCAGATGCTATAATCTCTAAGCCTGTCTCATCAACCATTCTTTTTGTTTGAAGAACATTTATACCTTCTAGAGTACCATCCTTAGCAATATCGGTAAATATTATAGTTTTAATACCAATTTCCTTTAGCTTAAGTGCGAATTCAACAGCTGAAATATCAGTAACATTTAGCCAGCCGTGAGTTGCAACCATCATGTTTTTGCAATCAATTCCAATTACTATTTTTTCATTACCAAATTTTTCTACTGCTGATTTAACAAATTCTAAATTAAGTGCTGAGCTTCCTAAAATAACTCTTTTAACACCTACATTTAAAAGTGCCTCAATATGAGATAAATCTCTAACTCCACCACCTAATTCACAATCAATACCAGTAGCAACAATACCCTTAACAGCCTCTAAATTGGCAAATTTACCATCCTTAGCTCCATCTAAATCCACAAGATGAAGAAAGGTAGCACCAAGTGATTTCCACTTTTTAGCCATTTCAACCGGATCTCCGTATTCAGTTACCTGAGCATAATCACCCTTATATAGGCGAACTGCCTTACCATCATGTAAATCTATAGCTGGATATAGCTTCATTATAAATCACCAAAATTCTTTAAAATTTGTAGTCCAATATCTCCACTTTTTTCTGGATGAAATTGAACAGCATAAATATTATCCCTATTAACTGCACAAGGATATTTAACTCCTGCATACTCGCAAGTAGCAATTTCAAAATTAGATTCATCTAAATGGTATGAATGAACAAAATAAACAAATTGATTATCTAAGCCCTCTAATAATTTATTATTCTTAGTTATGCTTATATTGTTCCAACCCATATGAGGAACCTTGTAATTTGTATCATCAAACTTAATAATATTTCCCTTAAATATTCCTAATCCCTCATGCTTGCCATATTCATAAGAATATTCAAATAACATCTGCATACCAACACATATACCTAACACAGGCTTACCTGCATTAATGCACTCTAATAATACCTTATCAAGTTCTAATGACTTGAATGCCTTCATAGCATCCTCAAAAGCACCTACACCAGGTAATATTATTTTGTCAGCATCTAATATTTCCTCTTTATCACTAGTTATTTTAGATTCTAATTTTAAATAATCTAAGGCATTCTTAACACTACCTAGATTACCAACACCATAATTAATTATTGCTATCATAAAACACCCTTAGTAGATAAAGAGCCCTTAATATCCTCTCTAACAGTAATTGCATCACGTAAGCACTTTGCAAGTGATTTAAACATAGCTTCAATTACATGATGAGCATTAGTACCTCTAAACACAACAAAGTGTAGGTTAATCTTTGCGTTTTCAGCAAAGCTTCTAAAGAATTCATCTGTAGTATGAACTTCAAAATCACCACACTTATCACAATTAAAGCTTACATTAGATTCGTAATAGCATCTATTACAAATATCAACACTACATAAAACTAAAGCATCATCCATTGGCATTGTAAATGATTGATATCTAGAAATACCATATCTATCACCTAAGGCTTCATAAAATGCCTTACCTAAAACAATACCACTATCCTCAACAGTATGATGAGTATCAATATCTAAATCACCCTTGCAATCAAAATCAAGGTTGAAGCCTGCATGCTTTGCAAGAGTATTTAGCATATGATCAAAAAATCCAATTTGAGTTGATACATTTGCCTTACCATCACCATCAAGCTCTAGTGAGCATTTGATTTGAGTTTCCTTAGTTATTCTTTCTTGCTTACTACTTCTCATAATTCATCACTACCTTTAGTAATTTATCGTTTTCTTCCTTAGTACCAACTGAAATACGGTACTTATTATTTTTAAGAGCCTTAATATAAATCTTTTCATTTAATAAGGCATTATAAATTTCCTCATTTAATTCTAAGTAAATAAAATTTGATTTTGATGGATATACATTAAAGCTTCTCTTAAGTTCGATATAAAGCCTATCTCTTTCAACTATAATAGCTCTAATATCATCATTATATAAATGAATATTTTCAGTAGCTATTCTAGCCATGATTTGTGCTGGTACACTTACAGAGTAAGGTGCCTTAACAGCATTTATCATATTTATATTATCCTCATTAGAAATACAATAACCTATTCTTAATGAAGGCATTGCCATAGCCTTAGAAAATGTTCTAAATGCAATAAGATTATCATATTGCATCGCAAGATTTGTATAATCATAATCAGCAAAATCAATATATGCTAAATCTAAAATAACAAGCGCATTTGTAGATTCAACAATTCTTCTTATATCAGTTTCCTCTAGGAAGGCACCAGTTGGATTATTTGGAGTACATATTAATACTAGCTTAGGCTTGTTTTCCTTAATAGTATTAATCATTGTTTCTACATCAAATGAATAATCCTCATTAAAATCTACAGTAATAAACTTAGCAAGGCATTGCTCTGCAAATACTGTGTACATAGAAAATGAAGGTGAAAATGATACAACCTTATCATTAGGCTCTAATACACATTTAAATGTAGTTTCAATTAGCTCATCAGAGCCAACACCACATGTAACCTCAGTAGGCTTAACATTAAATCTTTTAGCAATCGACTCACAAAGCTTAATATTTTGCATATCTGGATAACGATTAAAGCTAACCTTTTTTAGTTCCTTAAAGAATCCTTTTATGATAGGCTTTGGCACATTAAATGGCGATTCATTTGCATTTAAAATAATACCATCATCAATATTCTTAGAAAAATAAGGCTCCATAGCTTTAAAGCTTTTCTTCATATACTTCATAACTATTCACCTCTTACTCTAGCAGCTAACGCATGCATTTCTAATCCTTCTGCCATTGCGAATGTATCTACATCATCAATTAGCTTTAGGGCTGCATCCTTTGTAAAAGATAATAAAGATGTTTTCTTTATAAAATCATCTACTCCTAATGGAGAGAAAAATCTTGCAGTACCTACAGTAGGTAATACGTGGTTAGGACCAGCCATATAATCACCTAAAGATTCAGGTGTATAGTGTCCTATAAAAATAGCACCTGCGTTGGTAACATCATCAACATAATCCATTGCATTATCAAGTGCAAGCTCTAAATGCTCTGGTGCAATTCTATTAGCAAGCTTAATTGCTTCAGCAACATTATCAACCACTATTATTCTTGAGCAATTTAATAATGACTTATCTAAAATTTCCTTTCTAGATGATGTCTTATAATATTCATTTATCTTGTTTTTTACTTCAATAGCCTTTGCCTCATCAGAAACAATTAATACAGATGATGCAATTTCATCATGCTCTGCTTGAGATAAGAAATCAGCAGCTAAGAAATTAGCATTTGAAGTATTATCAGCAACTATACAAATTTCAGATGGTCCAGCAATTGAATCTATTCCTACAGTACCATAAACCTCTCTTTTAGCAAGTGCTACAAAGATATTTCCAGGTCCTACAATCTTGTCAACCTTTTTGATTGTTTCAGTACCATAAGCTAAAGCTGCTACAGCCTGTGCTCCACCAATCTTATATACATGATCAACCTCACACACATAAGCTGAAGCTAAAACTAATGGATTTATATATCCCTTAACAGCTGGTGTAACCATAGTAATATTTTTAACACCTGCAACCTTTGCTGGCATAACATTCATTAATACAGATGAAGGATATGCCGCCTTACCACCAGGAACATATACTCCAACATTTTCAATTGGCGTAATTTTTTGACCTAGCTTTTCGCCTAGCTCTCCATCATACATCCAAGTAGTTCTTTTTTGATGTAAATGATAAGAATAAATTCTGTCCTTTGCTCTATATAAAACCTTTTTCATATTTTCATTAAGAGAATCAAAGGCAGCTTTTTGCTCTTCTTTTGAAACCTCAATATTCGTAATTTCAAAATTTGGATCATCAAATTTTGTTGTATATTTAATTAAGGCCTTGTCCTTATTTTCAATTACATCCTTAACAATATCCTTAACTATTTTGCTATATTCTCCATCAGATACAGCACCACGCTTCTTTAAAACTTCAAAGAATGCTTCTATATCCTTAGAGCTTTTAATAATCTCTACCATTATATAACACCCCTTATAATAATGACTTAAACCCCTTGATTATGTCATTAATTTCATCATACTTTGTTTTAATCGATGCATTGTTAGCTACTAATCTAGCTGAAAGCTCATGAATTGTTGCAGCAACCTCTAATCCATTTTCCTTTAGTGTTCTACCACTTTCAACAATATCAACAATAACATCAGATAAGCCTGTAATAGGCCCAAGCTCAACAGAGCCATTTAGCTTAGTAACGATTGAATCCTGATGAATTGATTCAAAATATCTTTTAGCAATACTTGGATATTTAGTAGCAACCTTAACAATTGATTTTGCCTTATAGCCATCTAAATTATCCTGTGGTGCACAAACACACATTCTACATTTACCAAAGCCTAAATCTAAAACCTCAGTAATATCTCTATTCTCTTCTAATATAGTATCCTTACCTACAACACCTAAATCACAAATTCCATGCTCAACAAAAGTGGGAACATCACTAGGTTTAGCAAGTAAAAATCTAAATCTACCATCCTCAGATTCAACAATTAATCTTCTGTCGCTATCTTTAATACTAATATCACAAATATTCAAATCCTTTAAAAATTTAAATATCTTTTCTGCAAGTCTACCCTTAGATAAAGCAAATGTTAGCATTTTGCCACCTCCCATAGCTTTACAGTATTGTCCTTATATTCTAATACCTTGTCATATCCATTAGCTTTGGCATACTTAATTGCACAATTAACACAACCAAAATCTAAATTATTTACTATAACTCCATTAGCTCTTAAAACATCATTATTCTTACAAGCATAAATAATTGAATCATCAGCAATAAATGATAAATATCTTTCCTGCTTAAAATTAATTAAATCATTATTTAATGCATAAGTAGTTAATGCATCAATATCAAATCCAAAGCCAATGTTATTCATATCCTTACCAAATGAACTAAATAGATTATCACATCTACCACCTTCAATAACTGCCTTAGAAATACCTTCAATATACACAGCAAAAATAATGCCTGTATAATAGTTAGCATATGAATAAATTGAAAAATCAAAAATAATATTTTCAACATTTAAGTCCTTTAATGCTTGATAAATACTCTTTAAATATTCAAGCTCCTTAGAGGCCTTTGTATCCTTAAGCTCATTAATTAAATTATCAATATATTTTTGCTTGCCACCAACAAGCATTAAATCAATAATAAAATCAGCCTTTTTCTTATCTAGGTTTTCATGTAGCACATTATTAAGTGTGACATAATCTTTATTTTCAATTACAGAATAAATTTTAGTTTTCAATTCTGTGTTAATATTAAAATCATCTAATAAAGCATCTAAAAATGTTGCAGATCCAATATGAATAGTAAATTCCTTTACATTACAAGCCTTTAAAAGCTTATGTGCTAAATAAAGACATTCAACATCTGCATTCTTTCCAGCAGCACCTATTAATTCAATACCAGCCTGTAGGAATTGATGCTTCTTTCCTTGATATAGCTTAGGATATCTAAATACATCTGCAGTATAGCAATACTTTAAAGGCCCTTCTAAATTATTAGAACACACATATCTAGCAATTGAAGATGTCATATCATTACATAAGGCTAAAACCTCTCCTTGTCGATTAATCAAGCTATATAGATCAGGCTTTTGCATGCATTCAGATGAATATACATCAATATATTCTAGGGTAGGAGTCTTTATAAGCTCGTATCCATGTGATTGAAATTCCTTAATACTACGATTTTCAATTTCCTTTTTTACAAGCATTTCTAAGCCATATGTATCATTATATCCTTCAGAAATATGTAGCTTATAATTTTTCATAAATCATCTTCCCCCTTTTTTATATGCTATTAAAATAACATATTTTAATAATAATAGCATATTATCGAATAAATATCTATATTTTTAAATAGATAAAAACTAAAATTTCACAATATAGCGTTTTCATAGATTTATTTAATAATATTAAATAATAAAAATTTAATTAAAATTTAATTTGAATATGTTATAATATAGTCACAAGAGGTGATAATATGAAATTTTTCAAACGTAAAATATTATCGCTATTACTATTCATTTTATTATTAACTACTTCTAGCTGTGCTTTAAATATAGCAAATCCATTTTATATTTCTCCTTTAGAGGATAATAATGAGACTAATAATGAAAAAGATAATAAT
>SVAZ01000031.1:0-1105 GCA_015059145.1 Erysipelotrichaceae bacterium | reverse complement strand
TGACGACAAAAGCAATAATGATTCTAGCGGCTTAGAAAACAATACGAATAATGGTTCAAACGATTTAGAAAATAATAACAATAATAATGATAGTGACAATTCTAATGATTTAGGGAATACAGATGATAACGATGATAATTCTAATGATTTAGGCAATGAGGATGATGAGTTTGGAGGATCAAGTACCTTAGAAGGTAACAATAACAATTCTCATAGTGTTCATTTTGTCTTAAATAATGGTTCTGCAAATGTTACTATATCTGTCGTTGATGGAACTGATACATTAGAAGGAAAGCCATCTAACCCGTCTAAGGAAGGGTTCATATTTGATTGCTGGTGTAGTGATAGTGATCTTACTACAGAATACGACTTCTCTACTGACATTAAAGAGGAAACATACATTTATGCTAGATATTTAGTTGATTATGAATATTTAACAAATAAGATAACAACTGAAGTAATGGCCGCAAATGTAACAATTATTAATACAAAGTATTATAACAGCTCTATATCAACCGGAAGCGGAATTATCTTTAAAAAAGAGCAGTCTGGTTCTTCTTATATATACTACGCATTAACCAATAATCATGTTGTTGCTAATACAGGTACAAACTTTAAATATTCAATAGAGGATTATAAAGGTAATACATATACCGAGGCGGATAATTCTGTGAATTTAGTTGGAAGCAGTCCTGACTATGATTTAGCTGTAATTACATTTAAAACTGATGCTGAGCTTTATGTCATTGATATGCATGATACTGATCCTTCCGTTGGAACTAAGGTTGTTGCATTAGGACAACCAAAGGGTCAAACTAATTCCATTTCATATGGTGAGGTTTTAAAATACATTAATGTTTCAACTGCTGATCCAACTACTTCTAATATTACATTTAAGGTTATCCAGCATGATGCATACATAAATAGTGGTTCAAGTGGAGGAGCCTTACTAAACACTGACTTAAAGCTAATTGGTATTAATTATGCGGGTCAATTTAATGACGATGGAACATTTAAAACAGGTGCAACAGTACAAATTTCTAAGGTTAAGGAATATCTTAATTCCTTATCAATAACTATATAAAATAAAAAGACTAGGATTTTT
>SVAZ01000014.1 GCA_015059145.1 Erysipelotrichaceae bacterium | reverse complement strand
CTGTTTTTTATAAAAAAATATATATGCTTTCATCTCGGAAATTTAATAACCGAGGATTCCCGCTTTATGTTCCTAAATTTGTTTTTTCTCAAAACCTAGGTTTTTTCACAGCCACTTTTATAAAATCAGCTATTTTAATTTCCTTTAAGTCAAAACATCTTAAAAGTAATTATCCTTATTGATTATTTATTATTTGATTAACGAACCATTTAATAAACAATTATCAAGCCTACAAATATGTCTTTCAGGATCACCCACATGCATTTGAATAAGGGTTGGGTCAACATCTCCAATGAATTGAGAATTTCTAACTGTTAATAATGGATTTACAGTTACCCTAGCCCCACTAGGATACCACGCTCTACCAAGCTTTGCATGAACACCAGCTGAAGCAATAAACCTACAATTATCAAATACAAATCCAATCTTATTATATTCATAAGTATCTGGAGCTGTAAAATAAGCATTTTTAAACGAATTAATAGCCTTTATTTCGCAATTTATAAAATAGCAATCAGCACTACCAAAGATAAAGTCAATGTCACCCTCAATATAGCAATTAACTATTTTATTGTTTGTCCCATAATCTATATATAGCGTATCCTGCATAGATATAAAGCTACAATTTTCCATATATAAATCACTTATTTCAGATTTAAATGCAACAGCTTGACCATGATCCCCAAATGTTCTTTTAAAATAATTTAGAAACTTTACATTCTTACAGATGAAGCCATTAGCTCCTTCTAGCACTCTGAAGGTAGCACTACCTGTTGTGCCAAATGTCTTTATTCCATCGCCACCCATTAAAGCTGGGATAATAGCTTGATTAGTTGCATCGAAGGCTATACAAGAGCCATCTCTTCCTTCAATTGTAAGATTAGGAATACTAACCTCTATCTTTTCATAATATGTTTTACTATCCAAAATAATAGTATCATACTCAGATGCCTTTAACAAAGCATCCTGAAGCATCATATCAGTCCCTTTAAGATCAATAATCATATAATTACCTATTAATTACACTAGTAAATTTATTTTCAATGTACTCGTAAGTGTCTGTACCTAAATAGCTATAAACCATAGCATTTGCATCTTCTGCATTTAGGATCTTTGCTGGATCATATGCATCAATAGCTATAATATCTCCCCAGCCCTCTTCATCATTCATGATTTCATCATATACTGTTTGAATAGTAGGACAATAGCCAACGAATTCAGCATTTGTATATGAATTCTCATGCTCTAGCATAAAATTAATAAAATTATGAGACATATCAACATCTGTACAAGTATTAGGAATAACTAAACCATCAAAGAATACGTTATTAGTTGTTGGTGCAAAAATAGAATAATTCTCAACATTTTCAGGTGCAGCATCTAAATCAGCATAGAAGGCATCAAAGAAATCTCCAGAATATACTAAAGCAACATCTAGGTTACCTTGAGAAACCTTAATCTTTAAATCATCTGTTCCCCATTGATAGAAATCTGTATTCTTTAATAAATCCATACAAGCATCAATTTCCTTAGTATCCTTTGTATTTAAAGAATATCCATACTTTAATTGTGCAGCCGCAAGAGCATCTCTAGAAGAATTATACATACCTACCTTAGCACCCTCTGGTAATAATGAGCTATCAAATAATACATCCCAGCCATTAGCAAGCACTGCATCCTCAACTCCAGCTAAGCCCTTATTATACATAATACCTAATGAGCCCCAGAAATAAGGTACATAATATCCATTATAAGCCTTGCAATCATCAGAATTCATTAAATCATTTAATTCTGAAACATAAATATCATCCTTATAATTTGTAAGCTTTGAATAATCAAGCTTGATTAATAAATCATTTTCATACATTTGATGAATCATATAATCAGATGGTACTACCAAATCATATTCAGCAATCTTATTTACAACATTAGTATACATTTGCTCATTTGAATCTGTAGTAACAACCTTAACCTTTACACCATATTCATCCTCAAATGCACTAACTACATCCTCACTAATATAGTCACCCCAGTTTAAAATAACTAGCTTATCAGATTGACCACATGATGCTAAAGATAAGCATGCAAGGCATGCAAAAATAAATAACCCTAATTTTCTTTTCATAATTAATTCTCCTCTTTTTTCTTTTTATTTGATATAAGCTGATAGCCAATAATACCTATAAATGTTATAACCATTAATACAGTATTATAAGCACAAGCTTGATTCCATTGACCATTACGTAGTGTTTTAAGGTTTCCATATAGCCATGTAGAGAAATTATCCTTATCACCACTTACGAAATATGTAATAATAAAATCATCAATACTCATAGTAAATGCAAGTAAAGCACCTGAGAAAATTCCTGATTTTATATTTGGAATAATAACCTTGTATAATGCTTGATACGGGCTACAGCCTAAATCTATAGCAGCATCATATAAGCTATTATCCTTATTTAGCTTTGGTAATACAGATAATACTACATAAGGTGTTGAAAACAGCACATGTGCAATTAACGTAGTAACAAAGCTATATTCAGCAATAATATTAACTCCAATAATTATAGAAATAATTTGGAACACCAATAATAGGAATACTGCTGTTACAATATCAGCATTTAAAATAGGAACATTATTCAAAACAATAATCTTCTTCTTTGCATTTCTATTTAATACATTAATACCTATTGCGGTAATAGTACCAAAAATTGTAGATATTAGAGTTGATAAAAATGTTATTTGTAATGTGAACATTATAGACTCATTAAGCTCACCATTAGTAAATAGCTTAGAATACCAGCTAAAGGTAAAGCCTGTAAATCTATATCCAAATGGGTCTGTTGAAAAGCTTGTAATTCCCATTACTAAAATAGGTGTATATGTTATTAATAAAACTATCGCAATAAAGCTTATAACAAACACCTTATAGCTTATTTTTTTAACCCTTTGATTCAGTGGCTTTTCAACTATTATTCTTTCATTCATCATAATAATGTCTCACCATCCTCATCAATTCTAGATATGATATATAAGCTTCCCAATACAAATATAATAATTATTAAGCTGTACATACTACCAATATTATACATAACATTGGAGCTCTTAAATTGTCTTTCTATTAAAGAACCTACCATAGAATAATTTGGATCCTCACCTGTTACAATTTTAGGAATTGTAAAGCCCATAGCTGCAGGTAAAAACACCATCATTACTCCAGAAAATATTCCCTTTGTTGAATTAGGTAGTGTTACCTTAAAGAATGTTTTAACTGCTCCTGCACCTAAATCATTAGATGCTTCATATATTGATTTATCGATTTTCTCTAAAACTGTATAGATTGGGAAAATCATAAAAGGCAAATAAACAAATGTCATAACTAAAATAATCTTTAATGCCTTAGCCTCGCTTAAATCAAGTGTAAAGCCTAATACATTTGTAAAGAAGCTATTAGCGCTTAATAAATTATTTATAGTTTGAATTCTTAAAAGCATATTTGTCCACATAGGCATAATAAATATTAACAAAAATAAATACTTATGCTTAAAGTTACTTTTTGAAATAAAGTATGCAATTGGATATCCTAATAATAATGCTAAAATAGTAGCTATGCATGCATATAATAGGGATCTACCAAATGCCTTAACAAAAACTAGTGAAAACAATGAGCTTAAATTAGCTGCAGTAAAGCTGTGCTCAGAAATATTAAAGGTATACGCTGAAAACGACTGAATTGTTGAAAATGCGAAAAGAACCATTAATAGTAAAGGAATACCCGTAAAAATAATCATCCATACAAGATATGGAATTGAAAGCTTTTTAAATCTATTCATTTACCTTCATAAGATGGATTTCATATGGATCCACATTTAATCCGATCTTATCTCCTACCTTAGCAATCTCATAATCATGAATTACAAATTCCATACCATTAACATCTGCACATATTTCAAAGTGAACACCCTTAAATACTACATCTGTAACAGTACCTACAATCTTAGCATTTTCAATAGGAACTCTGTCAAAATCCTCAGGTCTAATTACAACGTCGCAAACCTCTCCTACCTTGAAATTATCATCAACGCATTCAAACTTTACACCCATAAATTCAACGGTCTTCTTACCCTTATACTTACCTCTTATTATATTAGATTCACCTATAAACTTCGCAACAAATCTATTTTTAGGCTCATTATAAATATCCTCTGGTGTACCAATTTGCTGAATTACACCCTTATCCATAACAACAATAGTATCAGACATAGTCAAGGCTTCCTCTTGATCATGTGTTACAAATATAAAGGTAATACCAAGCTTGCGCTGCATCTCCTTAATTTCATATTGCATTTCCTGACGAAGCTTTAAATCAAGTGCAGATAAAGGCTCATCTAATAATAAAATTCTTGGTTTATTAACAACTGCACGTGCTATCGCAACTCTTTGCTGTTGACCACCACTCATTTCGTCAATTCTTCTATTCTCATAGCCCTCTAGCTTGACTAGCTTTAGTGCCTGAGTAACTGCTTCCTTAATTTGCTTTTTATTAAGCATTAATGATTTAGCACTTTTAATTTCTAATGCCTTATCCTGTAATGCCTGCTTCTTTAAAGCCTCTAATCTAGTAAGCTCACTCCATACAGCAATATTATTAAGCTTCTTTAACTCAGCCTCATACGGCTTAGTAGCCTTAGCCTTAGATTGCCCGTTGGCAACCTCCTCTTCTATCTTAGCCTCAATTTCCTTGATTCTAAGCTTGGCATTTTTAACCTCTTCATCCTTTTCCCATTCAATATCAATTTGCTCATCTAGCTTTTTGATAATCGGATTATATTTATTTTCCACCTCTAAAAGCTTCTTTTCAATCAGCTCCATTTTAGTTTTAGAAATATCATTTTTAATTTGAGTTTTTATTTCCTTTAGCTTAAGCTTTATCTCAGACTTTAAAGCCTTTGGAAGGTTCTTATCCTGAAGCTTAGTAACTAGTTCTAATCTTTGAGTTTCATATTTTCTTTGACAGCTAGATTTAATATCAGCCATTATTCTACTAAAATTTCTTAACCCAAAGGCAACATTATCAAAAACATTTAAATGTGGGAATAATGCATATCTTTGGAAAACTGTATTAATAGGTCTTTGATGTGCGGGTGTATTATTAATTACAACGCCATCTAATACAACCTGTCCATAATCAGGATCCTCAAATCCACCAATCATTCTAAGAGTAGTTGTTTTTCCACAGCCAGACGGACCAACTAACGTAATAAATTCATTTTCATTAATATATAAATTTAAATTTTCAATAACTGTATTTCCATTGTATTCCTTATGAATACCCTTAAGCTCAATTAACTTCTTATTTTCCATATAACAACACTCCTTAAAAATTAGGTGGACAAGAAACCCATACTAGCTTTGCCACTTTATCAGAATTATTTATAATATAATGATTGGAATTAGTAATCATATAAAATGATTCACCAGCTCTACAAGCTTTTTTCATAGAACCAAAGACTACTACTATTTCACCCTCTATAACATAACCAAACTCTTCACCATTATGAGGATAATCATTAAATGTTTCAGCTCCTGGCTCGATTTCAATATATATTGGCTCCATAGAATGCTCCTGGCTTGTAGGAACTAGCCATGTTTGACTATATCCCTCAAACTTCTTTTCATATTGCTCATCATCTGTAAAAATCAATTGTTGATTTTTTTCCTCATGAAAGAAATCAGAGAAATTAGTACCTAAAACCTCAAGGATAATTTCTAAGGTTTCTATTGAGGGAGAAACCTTATCATTTTCAAGCTGAGATATATAACCCTTAGTAAGCTCACATCTATTCGCGAGCTCCTCTTGAGTTAATTGTAATAGGGTTCTTTTTTCTTTAATTTTGACTCCTAAATTCATTTCAAGCCACCCCTCTTAAAGTTTTCTATTACTAAACTTAAAGTAAGAAATTCCTAAACCAATATTTCAACAATGTTATTATATAAAATATGATAAAATATTGCAATATATTTATATATAAATATTGATATTTTTTAAAACAAATTTATAACCCTAAAAATACTCTTAAAAAATTAATTGTTGCAAATTGTATTTTTTTGATATATAATAACAACACAAGGGCGTATATAGACGTCGAGGGAAGACTAGGGCCACCGGAAAATCCGCTAGTCTTCCTTCTTTTTTTATATAAAAATACCACATTAGTTTAACCTAATGTGGTATTTTTTACGCTCTAGCATTATTAAATGTAGTATTAATTATATTAACATAATCTCTATTAAAGGTAGCAAGAATATTACCCTTAACAGAATCCTTTTGATAATATTTATTGAATGCTATACCTGTGGCATAATCATAAATCTTCCAATATAATGTTGAATCATATGGATCAACATTATCATTAGACTCCTCTAAATATAAGGCTTCATCCTCATCACCAAATACTTCCTCTTTTAGCTCTAGTATTTCATCAAAAACAGAATTAAATGGTGTATCATAACAAACGTAGTATGTATTTGCATATGCAGGAGAAACCTCTTCCTCACCTATTGTTAATTCACTTGAGCACATGAAATTAATAAACTCATATGCTAAATCCTTATGTGAGGCATCCTTAGTAATAGCTAAATTATCGCAAAATGCAATTGAATCCTCAGGAATAGTAAGATCAAAGCCTATATTGTAATCAATTCCATTTTTGCTATAAATTCTTTGAGCAGATGTTAATGTATTAATCATATCCTCAAATTCTAAAATAGTAATCTCATTATTTAAATATGCGTCCATAACTATATTAGCAATATTTTCACAATAATAATATAGGAAATCACCAGTCCACATAAATCCAACATCTATGTTTCCTGCAACGATATCCTTTTTAATGTTGTCTGTTCCCCAAGCATCATAGCTCATATCAATTACTAAATCTCTAATTTCGTTTAATTCAGATTCAGGAAGCTCAATATTGCTAGCTTTACCTAAATACTTACAAGCAGCATAATAAGCATGCTGATGAGAATCATACATTGCAACCTTAGTATTTGCTGGTAGCACACCTCTATCAAATAAGCAGCTCCACTCATTATCAGAATTGATAACAGCATCCTCTAAGCCAGCCTTTTCAGTTGAATACATAATCCCCCATGTACCCCATAGGTAAGGAACAAAGTAATTAACGATTTCATCATCTGTACCTAAAGCCATTTGATTTTTAATCGCCTTAACTCCTTTTCTTTCCTCTAATGAGGTATAGGCTGGAAGCTTAGCTAAATCAAGCTTATGAAGCATATCATTTTTATACATTTTCTCTATCATATAATCGCTTGGACAAACAACATCATACACTGTTGTTCCACCTCTAACCTTTGAATAAAAAATTTCATTACTTTCACCAAGGTCCATATATACAGTGCAATTATATTCCTCTTCAAATATTTCGATTAATGATTCATCTATATATTCTCCCCAGTTTAAGAATAATAGAATATTTCTTCCTTTACAGCTTGCAAGAGTAAACATAAGCATAAGGGCTACAAAAAGACTAACCATTCTTCTTTTCATTTTTAATACGTCCCTTCACTAAATTATAAATCACAATTGAAGCAATCATTATTAATGTTAATGCAGTTGAAAATGCATAAACACCTGGGAATAATGATTTTCTACCAATTGAAGAATAAATCCATATAGATAATGTATTATAACCATTGCCTGTAGTAAAATATCCAACAACAAAATCCTCAAAGCTGATAGTAAAAGCTAAAACTAATCCACTAAATATTCCACCCTTAATCGCAGGAATTATAACCTTTATAATTGACTTAAAGGGTTTAACACCTAAGTCTAATGAAGCATCAAGCATATTAGGATCTATTTCCTTCATCTTTGGTAAAACTGAAAGTATTATATATGGAAGTATAAAATACACATGAGCTATTAGAATAGTCCAAAATCCAAAGATGTGCTTATTTATAGGAAGGAATAATGAAAAGATTAGCATTAAAGATACACCTGTAACAATATCAGCATTTAATAATGGAATATTGTTTAATAATGTTAATCTATTCTTTATCTTAGGTGGTAAATAGAATGCACCAATACCAACCAATGTACCAATTGCAGTTGCAATAAGAGTCGCAATAATTGAAGTCTTAAATGTATTTGCGATTGCCTCATTCAAGCTTCTCTTCTCAAACATATGAATATAGTTATCAAAGGTAAATCCTGCAAATTCTGTAGTTGAATCTGAAGAATTAAAAGACTGTATAGCGATAATAATTACAGCAAAATAAAGCATAAAAATTGAAAATACTAATAACACCTTAGAAGCAATCTTCCAAATCATTTTAAGAGCTTTATGCTCCTTAAAGCCATATTCCTCTAAAGTAGCCTTTTCATAATTATTTGGATTGTATTCATTCATCATAATAATGTCTCACCCTCCTTATCAACCTTATTGATGATTAGGATAGAGCCTAATATAATAATTAGAACTACAATCGCTAATACAGAGCCTTGTGTATAGCTCATATTAATAAATGATTGCTCTATAACATTACCAATTAATAATATATTGCCATCACCTAATACCTTAGGAATCGCAAATCCAGACAAGCATGGTAATAATACCATTATAGAGCCAGACACTATTCCCTTAATAGATAGTGGGAAAATAACAGTCCAGAACTTTTTAAATTCAGTCATTCCTAAATCTAATGCAGCCTCATGTAATAGAGGATCTATTTTTTCTAGTGATGTGTAAATTGGTAAAACAATAAATGGTAAATATGTAAATACCATACCTAATATTACAGCTAAATCTGTACCTATAATATTTAATCCAGAAATACCTAAAATATCACTCAAAATATTATTTTCTTTGAAAACTGAAGCTAAAGCATTAATCCTTAAAAGAATATTAGTCCACATAGGTAATATTAAAATTAAAAGAATTAAATACTTATTTTTTATCTTAGACTTATACAACGAATAAGCAATTAAATATCCAAAGAAAATACAAATAATAGTTGTAATAAAAGAATATTTAATTGAATTAAAGAAGGCAACTATAGTTGACTTTTCTGTTAAAATAGAAAAGTTTGTTATCGTAAATTCCATCTCCTGGAATCTAACGCCCTCAGTATCAACAAACATCAAGAACAGCATAACTATCATAGGAAGCACTGCAAATACATATAGCCAGCCTAAATAAGGTCTTGATAATTTATCTAAACGATGGGCAACCTGATGAGTAGGTATTACTCTATTGGCACTATTTTTTTGCATGAGCCATCTACCTTCATCAAGCAAATTTCATATGGGTCAACAGATAAGCCAATTAGCTCATCTACCTTTACATCCTCATATGCATGAACAACATATTCAACGCCTTCAATATCTACACAAATTTCATAATGTACACCCTTAAAAATAGATGATGTAACCTTACCAATAACCTTAGCCTTATCTAACGGTACTACATCCCAGTCCTCAGGTCTTATAACTACATCTACTGCTTCGTTATCATCAAACTCATAGCCAACAACCTTAAAATCAGTTCCAAGGAATCGAACTAAATTCTTTTTAATGTAAATACCATTTATAATATTTGATTCACCAATAAAGTTCGCAACATAACGATTTACTGGCTCATTATATATATCCTTAGGTGTTCCCATCTGTTGAATGATTCCATCCTTCATTACAACAATTCTATCACTCATAACCATTGCTTCCTCTTGATCATGTGTAACAAAAATAAAGGTAATACCCAGATTTCTTTGCATTTCCTTAAGCTCATATTGCATATTTTGACGAAGCTTTAAATCAAGCGCAGATAAAGGCTCATCTAATAATAAAATTTTAGGCTTTAGAATAATGGCACGTGCAATTGCAACACGCTGCATTTGTCCACCTGAAATCTTATCAATCTTACGATCCTCAAAGCCAACTAAATTAACAAGCTTTAATGCTTCTGTTACTGATTCCTTAATATGCATCTTTAGAACCTTATTGATGTCAAAGAAGTTTACCTTATTAGCCTTTTCTTCAGTAGCACCCATTCTTTTCTTGTACTCGATAGCTTCTTCCTTAAGCTTCTTTATACCACCATAAAATTCAATCATAAATTTTCTACCTCTGTTTTTAATACCAAAGGCCACGTTATCAAAAACGTTTAAATGTGGAAATAATGCATATCTTTGGAAAACTGTATTAATAGGTCTTGCATATGCTGGAAGATCATTAATAATTTTTCCATTAACAATTATTTCTCCAGAATTTGGATATTCAAATCCACCGATCATTCTAAGTGTAGTAGTCTTACCACATCCAGAAGGACCTAAAAGAGTTACAAACTCGTTTTCGTAAATGTCTAAATTAATTCCATCTACTACTGTATTTGCACCATAATATTTCACAATATTGTGCAATTCGATAATTGGTTTTGCCAACGCTGTTTACCGAATTGAAGAATAAAATATTCTTCGCATTTTTTCCTTTCCAAAAAAATTTTTCTGGTTTGTAACTGGTTAAAATCTAACTTTAACTCCCCATTTATGCCAATATTATTTGACAAGTAAATTATATACTTTATTTCCAAATATGCAATATATTTTTTTAAATATTAATAATAGAAAAAAACACATCCTTTTTTTGACAAAAAGATGTGTTTGTTCTACCAATACAAATTATTTTGTTTTGTGTTTTTTCTGGCCTTGAATGGTAACAGTCATATCTTCCTCTACACTACTAATAATAAATGCATTAGATCCGATTGTTGAATTTTTACCAATAATAGTTTCTCCACCAAAAATTGAAGCTCCTGAATAAATAGTAACATTATCCATAATAGTTGGATGACGCTTATTACCCTTTAGCTTTTGTCCTTCTCTTAATGATAAGGCACCTAAGGTTACACCCTGATATATCTTAACATTTTTACCTATCTCACATGTTTGACCTATAACAATACCTGTACCATGGTCAATAAAGAAATATTCATCTATTGTTGCTCCTGGATGGATATCAATACCAGTTTTGCTATGTGCATACTCACTTAATGCACGAGGTAAAATAGGTACGGCAAGCTTATACAATACATGTGCAATTCTATAAATGAAAATTGCAGTTAAGCCTGGGTAGCATAAAATAATTTCAGTTTTTGATGATGCAGCAGGATCACCTGCATACAATGCATCTATATCTGTTAATAACAATGACTCTACCCTTGGAAGCTCATCAAAAAAATCTTCTACTATTTTTGATGCGTTAATTTGAGCATTTTCAATATTATCTACAGTCTCTAATAAAGACATTAAATTTGCCTTACTCTTCTTTATTAAATTATCTATATAGCTTTCCATATCACTTATATATTCAACATAGCCCGGAAAAATTAATGACTTTATATTATCTAAAAAAACAATCAAATCCTCCATTTGAATTATATCGTTATGAACAAGCTCATTCTTCTTTTTTTCAATCCATAAATTAAACTTTTCACTCATAAGCATCTCTCCTAATGAATCCTATAATTATTATATGATATTTTAGTAATTTTTCAAATAATTAAATTATTTAAAATATTATAAATTTAATGTATAATAAGCAAGTGGGTGATAAGGATGCGAACTATCGAAACTAAAACTATAACAAATGAAGTAAAAAGGCTTTGTATAGAGGCTGCAACCATAATAGAAAGTGATGTTTTAAATTGCATTAAAAAAGCACATAAGCAGGAAACTGGTCTTCCTAAAAATATACTAAGTCAAATAATTGAAAATGATGAGCTTGCAATTAAAGAGGACATTCCAATGTGTCAAGACACAGGTATTACTATTGTTTTTGTTGAAATAGGAAATAATATTACCATTAATGGAGATTTATATAAAGCAATCAATGACGGAGTTGCCCTAGGCTACACTGAAGGATACTTAAGAAAAAGCGTTGTTAAATCACCAATAAACAGAATTAACACAAATGATAATACTCCTGCAATAATACACACAAAATACATTGTAGGTGATAAGCTTAAAATCACAGTATGTCCAAAGGGCGCAGGTAGTGAAAACATGAGCAGGGTGAAAATGCTAGTTCCAGCAGACGGGATTGATGGAATTAAAAAATTTGTTTTAGAAACCATTACCTCTGCAGGAGGTAGAGCTTGTCCACCATTAATTGTAGGTATAGGAATAGGTGGCAATTTAGAAAAATGTGCGCTTTTAGCTAAGGAAGCCTTAATTAGAGATATTAATGATGAATCAGATGACGAGGATGCAAGAAGGCTTGAGCGAAAGCTATTAGAGGAAATAAATAATACTAATATAGGACCTATGGGCTTAGGAGGAAAAACTACTGCCTTAGCTGTTAAAGTAAACCTGTATCCATGTCACATCGCATCATTACCTGTTGCGGTAAACATACAATGTCATGCATCAAGACATAAGGTGGTGGAGCTATGATAATAAAATATCCAGATGACAAAAATCTACTTAAGGAAATCAAGGCAGGTGATGTCATTAGCTTTACAGGCACAATCTATACTGCAAGAGATGCCGCGCATATGAGAATCGAGCAAATGATAAATAATAATGAGGCTCTACCTATTGATTTTAGTGATTCATTTATTTACTATGCCGGTCCTACCCCAACAAAGCCTAACATGACTGTAGGGTCAATCGGACCTACTACCTCTTCTAGAATGGATAGATTTGCATATATGATGCCAAGGCTTAATGTTTTAGGAACTATTGGAAAGGGTCCAAGAGATAATGAATGCACACAATTTTATATAGATAACAAGATATTATATTTTATTACTACTGGCGGATGTGGTGCCTTATTATCAAAGGCGGTAAAAAAATGCGAGGAAATCGCCTTTAAGGATTTAGGACCTGAATCTATTAAAAGATTAGAGGTTGAAAATTTTACTATGATATGTGCTATTGACTATCATCAAAATAATATATTTGGGAGAAAGAAAAATGGGAATTAAAGAGGATGCTTTAAAGCTACACAAAGAAAATACAGGTAAGCTTGAAATAAAATCAAAGGTTAAAATTGAAAATCTACATGATCTATCACTTGCATATACTCCAGGTGTTGCATATGTCTGCAAGGAGATTGAGGCAAACAAGGAGGAAGCTTACACATATACCTCTAAAGCTAATATGGTGGCAGTAATTACAGATGGCTCTGCTGTATTAGGCTTAGGTAATATTGGACCATATGGAGCCATTCCAGTAATGGAGGGTAAATCTATTTTACTTAAGGAATTAGCTGGTGTTGATTCTATTCCACTTTGCTTAGATACTCAAGACACTGAGGAAATCATAAAAACCTGTAAATATCTTGCACCAACATTAGGAGCGATTAATTTAGAAGATATTTCCGCACCCCGCTGTGTTACAATAGAAAGACGATTAATTGAAGAAATGGATATTCCAGTATTTCATGATGATCAGCATGGTACCTCTATTATAGTTGCTGCTGCATTTTTAAATATAGAAAGATTTACAAAAAGAAAGCTATCTGAAATGAGAATAGTTCTTTCAGGTACAGGTGCTGCTGGCTCAATGGTTGCTAAAATGCTAAAGAAAATTGGAGTTAAGGAAATTAACGCATTTAATATCAATGGTGTTGTAGATAAGAAAAACTATGATTCATACGATTTCTTAATAAAAGAATTAATTGACGATGGGGTGTTCGATACACCTAAGGAGCATGATAATAGCCTTGCATCCTTATTAAAGGGTGCTGATGCCTTTATTGGTGTATCTGCTCCGAATCTTGTTTCTAAGGAAATGGTAAAATCAATGAATAGTAATTCAATTATTTTTGCAATGGCTAATCCAACTCCTGAAATATCTTATGATGATGCAAAGGAGGCAGGTGCCTTTATTGTAGGCTCAGGAAGATCTGATTATCCAAATCAAATTAACAACGTACTTGCATTTCCAGGAATCTTTAAGGGTGCTTTAAGCGTAAGAGCTACAAAAATAAATGAAGAAATGAAGCTAGCCGCAGCATATGCAATAGCTAATATCATTTCAGATGAAGAGCTAAAAGAGGATTATATCGTTCCTTCTGCATTTGATAAGAGAGTCGTTGATGAGGTAAGTAAAGCAGTAGCTTTAGCGGCTATTAAAACTAATGTTTCTAAAATAAAATAAAATTATTGGTCCTATCATTTGATAGGGCCTTTTTAAAAAATAAAAGAGCCTTAGGTATTAATCCTAAGGCTACTTTTATCTCTACTCTTTAAAAACAATATAGCTATTTGTATCAATAAAATACAAATTATAAAAAGTAGTAAAATAAAATAAGGCTTTTGCTTCATAATAGCATACGCTATTGCTATTATGAATACCAATTCTAATAGAAAGGAGTTAAACAATAAGGAATTTATAATTTTTATTTTCACACAATATCCCCTTTCTTTAAATTAGAATATCTATTAATTAATGGCTATACTCTATTTGTAACTCAAATAGGAGGGCATTATAGCCAGTAATTACTATTTGTTAATTTCAAATATAAAATCATTATATTTAAAATCATCTATTGCAGACGTATCACCATTTACAATTAAACCATCATGAGTTAATGTAACACCATGAGCTAAAACATCATCAGCCCATTGTCTCATCCATTCCCCATCTCCCCAATCATAAGAACCAAATAAGAATATTCTTTGACTAGAAACCTTTATAATAAGCTCCTCATAAAATGGTTTAAATAAAACATCCTCAAGCTCCTCTGCACCCATTGCAGGGCAACCAAGAATAATCGTATCGTATGTTAGCACCTCTTCTATAGAGGCATCACCCACAAACTTAATATCAGCATTTACATCTTGTGCTATTAAATTAGCAATACCTTCAGTATTACCTGTTCCAGACCAATAAACAACAATATTTTTCATATAATTTCTCCTTTTAAATAATTGCTTCTAATCTATAACCCTTATCTAACAATCTTGAGACTATGCTTTTACACTTATTGTATTGTTCAAATATTTTCATTTTTCTTTCCTTATCTGAAAACACCTTCCAATAACCAACTAAAATACAATTTTTGTTTCCCTTTTGATATTCAATAATATCATTAAGATCATATCCTAAGAAAACTCCAATTTCATGAGGAAAATCACTTAGATTCATTCTATCCTTTAAGCATTCTAAATATAAATCTAGTTTTTTCTCCTTAGGATAATTAAAGCCTAATAAATATAAATAACTACAATTATTAAATAATGCTCTACAAATTTTTCTTTCTTGATATACTAAAACTAATGCATTTTTTTGAGTTTTCTTTAGTACATAAAAGCTTATTCTTGGATTAAACATGCTATTTAGTTCTTCTATCTCTTCATCTAAATTTGGATAATTTTTAAGCTCTAAATTAATCAGGTTAGAGGGCTTAATTCCAAACAAAGCTGGAGAGCAGTGAAGCGCTAATGCTTTTTCAAACTGCTTACACATAACATCACCTCAATTAGTTAGTGTTAACTAACTTATAGATTAAATTAAAAAGTTAGTCTTGTCTAACTTTAATATTATTATAGTGTAAAAAAATTAATCTGTCAACTAAAATAAATAAAAAAAGAGGAAAAATTTTTCCTCTTTTAAACAATTTATCTAATTATCTTAACAACAGTACAATTAGTACACATTAGCATTTTAATTGCATCATCATCAAAATATTCTGCATAAATAATCAGCTTACGATCTAATGTACCTCTTGCCTTGATTCTTAAAACATTACCCTTACTTATAATATGTAATTCCTTTAATACATCAATTGTAATTTCATCACCATCAATGAAGTGATTGCATAATGTATCTAAATAAATTGTAGCCTCTACCTCTTCTTCATCTAACTCTTCAGCTTGAATTACTGGTAGGTACTCAATTAAATCATCAGGTAATTCAGCAGGAATACCTCTAACATTCATTGAAGAATATAGGTAATCTGTACTCATACCAATTGTAGCTAAAATAGCTTCACCATTTGGAATTAAATAAGGTAAATAATTAGTAGGCTGATAATTTCTCTTAGGATTTACACCTCGAGTAGCCATCATAATATCAACTAGCTCCTTAAAGTATTTTAAGCCTCTAGGAGAACGTACCTTAATCATTGTAGGAACCTCTTCATATTGCTTCTTATTAGAAACATCCTTGAAATTGTATTTAGTTCCCTCTAATGAAGTTGGATCAATAGCTAAGCATACCTTAATAGATTTACCAGCTAAAGCAACCTTAGCAACCAATCCCTTATATCTAAATGTTTCACATCTAGCAGAATATCTACTAGTAGCTCGATACATAACTAAATAATTCTTAATATCATTATAATATTCCTTTGCCTCATAAGGAGCAAACATCATACGAGTATTAAATTTACGTTTAATTTTCTTAGGCTCACCATTTTCGTCAATAATACTAACCTCAGGCATTAAGACATTTCTTTCCTTTGCATGTGAAACCTCAACGTACTCTTCATCCTCATAGTATTCAGACTCATCATCATCTTCTTCATCTTCTTCATCTTCATCTTCAGAATTAACAGTTTCTACAGCATTATCAACGGCATTACCATCCTCATCAACATAAATCACTTCCTCAGTAGACTGAATATTATCTACTTCTTCGATAACATTACCTTGCTCATCTACATAAACAATAGTATCATTTTCAGATTCACTTGCTTCTTTTTCAACAGCAGCCACTTCCTCGTCTACGTAAACAACATCTTCCTCAGGTGCTTCAACAATATTACCATCCTCATCAACATATACAACCTCTTCAGCTGGTGCTTCAACGACATTACCTTCCTCGTCAACATATACAACCTCTTCAGCTGGTGCTTGCTGATTTGGATTTTCAATAACATTACCTTCCTCGTCAACACATACAATCTCTTCAGCTGGTGCTTCTTGCCCTTCTGGAATTGAATTTAACGCTTCCTCAAATGCAGCCTCATCAAACTCTTTTGAAATCTCGTATTGAATTGGAGCATAGAAAATAGCTCTTACAACCTGAAACGCTATTGCAGCTATTAAATTTAAAATCATTAAAATAGTAACAACTAAAACTAAAGCATCATTTCCTAATGTTTTAACATTTATAAATGCATAAACAATATAAGGAATTGAGAATAAAGCAAAATATGTCATAAATCTTAATAAGAAATCAAATATAGTAATCTCAGAAGATTTAATTTTATAAACGAATGAACAAGCTAGAATTAATACAAGCGATAAAACTGCAAGTGCAATAATTGATGCAGCTAATTGAGAAATATTAATATTTAATACAGGATTATTAAATACACTAAATAAAGTGAATATAGCGCATGTAATAAATGCAACTACTATTGGTAATACAGCATCATACTTTTTATATACGTTTGCATAATAATTATTTAATTTATATTTTGATTGCTCTTGTTCAACACCACTAAATGAAACTGCTCTTAAATATAAAGACATTGCAATAAAGATTGCTGCAAAAACAGTTTCCTCAGCTGGGAATGCATTCATAATTGAACCATGAATTGCTATACTAGCGAATCCAACAGATACAATTACAGCAATAGCATCTATAAATGTAACACTTTCATTTGAGAATAATACCTGTAATATTAATATCGCAACAAAAGAACCACATAATAAAATCCAGAAATTATCGATTATAACCTTACATAATCCAGAATTATAATCACCCACATAAATATATACGAAAGATAAAGCTAAACCAATTAAGCATAAATATAAAGGGTTAAACTTATTGCCAATCGCATTTACATAAGCCTTATAACCAAAAGATTTACCTCTACCCTTGCAGTGTAAAAATCTAAATACAAGCTCAACAATAAACGCAATAATGCATAAAGTATAAATCAATAAATTAGTTAATGAAAATCCTTGATCAACTAATGTATAGACAAGTAAAATTATTGAAGCAAATAGACCAACAACTCTAATTAAATCTAGCTTGTTGATTCTAACCTCCTTCAAACCTGAAATACCCATCACCGCAAAGCCAATAACACCTAGATATACAGTACCACGTAAGATATCAGTGATAATCTTTCCGCCTGTACCAATAATCATAGAATCAGTATTGCGTGAAACAAAGTGCAATAATACAATTACTAAAGTAACAAAAAAGCATTGTATTATTCCAAAAGACTTTATAAAATTACCAATAAAATTCTTTTTCATTTTTCTCTCTCCTTACATAATCCCCAATATATTATCATTGTATTATTTTTAAAATACAAATTCAAGAAAAAATTGGACTTTTTACGGGAAAAACCACATTTTTTATCAAAAAAAGTCGAATGCGACCTAAAGGTCAAAAAAACCAGGTCGCATACATTTATTAATTATCTAATTTCTCAAACTTTTCAATAATCTTGGCAACTAATGGATGACGTACAACATCACACTTGTCAAACATAATATATCCAACCTCTGGAAGGTTCTTAAGCAGATTTGCACTAACCTTTAAACCGGATTTTTTAGAGCTAGGCAAATCCACCTGTGAGATATCACCAGTTACAACCATTTTAGAATTAAAGCCTAATCTAGTTAAAAACATTTTTAACTGATCAATTGTGGCGTTTTGTGCTTCATCTAATATGATAAATGCATTCTCTAATGTACGACCTCTCATGTATGCAAGTGGAGCAATTTCAATAACCTGCTTTTCAATTAAAGATGTAACCTGCTCAACACCAAGCATATCATATAAAGCATCATAAAGCGGTCTTAGGTAAGGGTCTACCTTTTCCTTTAAATCGCCAGGTAAAAATCCTAATGATTCACCTGCTTCTACTGCAGGTCTTGTTAAAATTATTTTTTCAATATTACCTTTCTTTAGTTCTGTAACCGCATAGCAAACAGCTAAATATGTTTTACCAGTTCCAGCTGAGCCTATAGAAAAAATAAGATCCTTTTTGCCAAGCGCCTTAATATAATCATCCTGTCGAATAGTTTTAGCATATATAGGCTTATTATGTAGTGTATGACCTATCGGCTTTCTTTTATTTACAAAATCAATATATCTATCCTCAAGCTCTCCGTCAACAATACTAATAAGATACATAACATCACGCGGAGTTATATTGTAGGATTTTTGAGATAAAAATAATAATAGCTTAAATATCCTTTCAACCTTAAGACAAAGCTCATCATCCTTAGAACCACATAATACACTATCGCCATGAACAGCGATTGAGCATTCAAACACCTCTTCTAAGGCCTTAAGATTTGAATTATTAATTCCAGAAATGTTTTTCGCATCTACTGCATTTTCAATTTGTAAGTTCAGCTTCATCTATACTACTCTCCTTAAATATACCAATCGACTCTAGCTTCTTTGCGATATAAGTGATTGTATATGAATCCTCACTCTCACTATATCTATAATAATATAGGTCAATCATTTCCTCTTCACTTGAAGTTTTATTTTTATTGAAATTTTCAGTAATTACTTTCTTACCCTTTTCAATCGCAGCTTCAAGGCTATTTTCTTCTATTATAACATTTTTTTCTACTTCTTCAATTTTTTTGATACTAAAGACATCAAAAAGATTGAATACATTATCCTTAGAAATCTCTGATATGCTAAATTCATTATCCTTTCCAAAATTAAATTTATTACCAAAAAAATTAATTTCAGTATAGCTATCAACATTCATTGTTTCTATCTCAAATTCATCTACCTTATTTACTACTATATCTATACTCTCATAGGTATATCCCATAACAAGACCCTTTGCACCTATATAGCTTCCATTAATATATCCATCTACTAATACATCACCCTTCTTCACATATTTATTTTTAGATATTAAGGAATTCCCTTTATGAATATAGAAATAATCTATTACAGCATCCTTCTTTGAAACTATACTTCCATACCCTTGATCATCCTCTAGCTCTGGATATTCATCATGATAGGTATATATATCTACATAAATTTTATTATTTTTAGAATAAACCTCTATATATGGATATTCGGAATATTGAACCCTAAGCTCCTTAGAGAGCTTTGTATAATCTTCATTAGAAAAGCTAAACCAAAACAAATCCTTAATACTTGAATTAATCCTATCCTCAATTTCTGCATTAATAGGAGTGTCTGTATTAAATATTATTTTTGATACACGATAATTATTTATATAAATTAGACTAAACAAAAACACAAACCCTATTAAAACCATATAGTACTTCTTTAAAAAAAGCTTTGATTTTATTTTGAATGAATCTACTAAAACATATGGATATCCTATATTTTTTAAGGTCCTTAGTGCATCATGATTAACTTCGAATTTAACCTCTTCCTTAATAATTTCAATATTCTTAGTCGCTATCCTATTATGAATCTTAAAAAAGTCTGCCTTATTCATTATTATTTTATACATATTACTCTCCTATGGCTATATCCTTAATTAAACCTTCTACAACTAACCTATATTTATCTAAATATTTAATTTTTAGGCTATTACCCTTTATAGACAAATTTTCTAACCTTATTAAATCATCTTTAATATCAATAATTTGCTTATAATTGTCGACAGCCATTAAATTATTTTCCAATATCAGCTTAATAATAATCACCTATATTAGAATATGAAAAAATGCTGCCAGGATAATACCCTTGCAGCATTTAAATTATTTTTTCTTAAATTCTAAAATCTCCTTTGTTGTTGGATGCTTAAATGATAAATAATATGCATCTAAAGGAAACTGCTCCTTATCAATCAAATTCCTACTTCCGTATTTTGTATCACCAAATAAGGGATGATTAATATTAGCCATTTGACATCTAATTTGATGAAATCTACCAGTATGTAAAATTATATCTACATCTGTGACATCAACACCATTAATACTGTAGCTATTAATTGCTTTATATTCAAGCTTAGAAAATTGTCCATCACTAGTAATAGACGCTTTCTTTAAGGCTTCATTTTTAGTGATATAATTTTCTAATGTAATATAATCCTGATTATTCAATATTCCCTCTACTGTAGCAATATATTTTTTTCTAAGCTCATTATTCTTAATTTGCTCTGACAATCTTGCAGCAGCCTTAGATGTTCTTGCAAAAACCATTACTCCACTAGTATTCATATCTAATCTATGAACCAAGCCTAAATAAACATTACCAGGCTTATTATATTTTTCCTTAATATATTCCTTTAATATTGTAAGCATATCTTGCTTATTAGAACCATCAGCCTGTGATAATATGCCCTTAGGCTTATATGCTACAATAATATGATTATCCTCATATAATATATCTAACATTATTTATTATCCTCATACTTCTTAATATTTTCAATTAAATTTATAATCGAATTATTTAGGAATGACTTTCTATTGTACATTAGATATATATTTTGGGATACATTAAAGTTTAATAGTTCTATCTTTTTAACAATACCCTTATTTATAAACTCCTTAACACTAGCCTCATATACAAAACCAATCGCATCATTAATTAAAACCTGATTAACAATCCAATCAATACTATTTGAGGATATAACACTATTATTCTTCAATCTTATATTCTTTTGATTTAGACCATTAATAGTACATCTATATAGCCCAGTTCCTTCTTCTCCAGTAACTATTATTGCACTACCTAGCTGCTCACGGCTTATTCTAATATTTTCACCATACTTACCATTAGGATTACAAATCAAAATTAAGCTAGTTAGAGCCAAGGTAAAGCTATCGAATACTGCAGCATCAAAGCTATTATCTATAATAGCAAAATCTATTTTACCTAATAGAAGCTTATCTACTATTCTATCATAGTTATATTCATATATATTTAAATTGCCATCCTTCGATGATATTAAATCTCTAAAATTAGTTTTATTTATGCAGCGTGAAGCCATTGGTGTGATTGCCATATTCGCAACAACCATATTTACCTTTTTAGATAATGCATTATTAAATTGCATATATTGGCTTCTAGCAATTTCAGCATATTCCTTTAAAATTGTTCCTGCACGAGTAAGCTCAAAGGTTTTATTATCACGGAATATGGTAATACTATTATCCTTTTCTAGGGACTTAATATGATGGGTAACCGCAGGCTGAGTAATATATAGCTTATTAGCAGTTTTTGTATAGCTTTTCTCCTCTAATAAGGTCAAAAATGTAATTAATCTTGTATCTATCATATAAGCCCCTCCTATAAATAAAATCTATACCATAAGATAATTATATAAATTCTCCTTATAATAGTCAATAAAAAAGGGAGAGCTTTTAGCTCACCCTAATTAGTTAAATACTGAATTTAAAATTTCAGTTATATGAGATACAGGTATTATTTCTAATACGTCTCTAACCTCTTGTGGCACATCCTCAATGTCTCTTTCATTTTCTTGAGGAATGAAAATCTTAGTTAAACCACTTCTATGAGCAGCAATAGATTTTTCTCTTAAGCCTCCAATTGGTAAAACACTACCTCTTAATGTAATTTCACCTGTCATACCAATGTGACAATCAACTGGTCTATTAGACAATGCTGAAACTAATGCAGTAGTCAAGGTAACACCTGCTGAAGGTCCATCCTTAGGAACAGCACCCTCCGGAACATGAATATGAATATCATTCTTTTCTAAAAATTCTTTAGAAATATTATATTCATCACAATGAGATTTTACAAAAGAGAATGCAGCCTGTGCAGATTCCTTCATTACATCTCCAAGCTTACCTGTTAATACTAAGCCACCCTTACCAGGATATGTTGTAACCTCTATATCTAATGTATCACCACCAAATGATGTATAGGCTAAGCCTGTTACAACACCAACTTGATTTTGACCTCTATTCTTATTATTAGTAAATCTAATCTTTCCTAGGAAATCAGTTAAATTATCAGGTGTAACATCTATATGAGATACCTTATCCATTAGAATTTTACGAACTGTCTTTCTACAGATACCAGCAATCATACGATTTAATTCACGAACACCAGCTTCACGAGTATAATTTTGAATTATAGCATACATAGCTTCTTCTGAAACAGATAGCTGTTCAGCCTGTAGTCCATGCTCCTCTAATTGACGAGGTAATAAATGCTTAAAGCCAATATTAAACTTTTCAATTTCAGTATAAGATGATAATTCAATTATCTCCATACGATCACGAAGTGGTCCTGGAATATTTGACAAATCATTAGCTGTTGTAATAAACATAACCTGAGATAAATCATATGGCTCTTCTAAATAGTTATCTGAGAAGAATTTATTTTGCTCAGGATCTAAAACCTCTAGCATTGCAGCGGCAGGATCACCTCTGTAATCAGCAGTCATCTTATCAATCTCATCTAATAGGAATACAGGATTAACTGTACCAGCATCCTTCATACCCTTTAAAATACGTCCAGGTAATGCACCGATATATGTACGTCTATGACCTCTAATTTCAGATTCATCACGTACACCACCTAAAGATTGCTTAACGAACTTTCTTCCTAATGCATCACTAATAGATCTAGCAAGTGAAGTCTTACCAACACCTGGAGGACCTGCAAAGCAAAGAATTGTTGAAGGATTATGACCAGTCATCATCTTAACAGCTAGGTATTCAATAATACGATCCTTAACCTTCTCTAATCCATAATGATTAGCATCAAGCTTCTTAACAACGTCAGCTAAATCATCATTATCCTTACTTGATTTAGACCATGGCAAATTAACAATCCATTCTAAATAAGATCTAATAACGCCAGCTTCAGCCATTTGATTTGAAGTATTAGCATACTTTTGAAGTTCTTGAATAGCTTTATCATAAACATTTTTTGGAAGGTTTGCCTCTTCAATAGCCTTTCTAAGCTTATCAACATCCTCTTCCTGTCTAGCTTTATCACCAAGTTCATTTTGAATAGCTCTCATCTTTTCGCGAAGATAGTATTCCTTTTGTGACTCATCAATAGATTTCTTAACATCCTTATTAATTTTATTTTCAATTTCTACAATTTGCTTTTCATGCTCAATATCCTCAAGAATCATTTCTAGACGCTTAGAAACATTAATTTCCTCTAAATATCTATATTTTGATAAATTACTATTAAGCTTTAATTGATAAGCTATAACATCAGATAAAACATCAGCATTAGTGCTAGATTGTAATAGCTTAGAAACCTCATCAGTAGAGCTTAATAAAGTCGAGCCTCCCTTTGATACCTCAGTAGCAACATTCTTAAGCAATGCAGTTTCCTCATCGTCACCATTTAAAATTGAAAACATCTTTTCATAGTGGCATACAAAATAAGGTTCAAGTGATGTATATTCCTTAACCATTAAACGATTAGTAACCTTAAACTTAACCTTATAATTATTGTTAGGCAGCTTAAGCTTTAAGGTAATCTTAGCTAAAACACCAATTGATTCAATATCATCAGGAGTAACATCTGCTTGTGTTGCATCCTTTTGAACTAATAAAATAATATTTCCACCATACATCTTTTCAGCAGCCTCTAAAGCTAATACCGAATTTGTACGGCCAACCTCAATTCTAAATTCATTGCTAGGTAGAGGAACAACACCTCTAACAGCTATGGCAGGTAGAACAATTTTTGTATTATCTTCCATAAAAACCATCCTTTCACTGATCAAAATCCATATCAGCAATTATAATATATAACATTTTTGGCACTTTTGCAAGTAGTTTGCCAAAAATATATAAAATTCACATAATTTAACAAAGAAATAAAGCCAGTCTAGCTGGCTTTAAATAAATCAATATAAGATTACTCAGACTTTGTAGCTGTTGCAGTCTTCTTTGCTGCAGTTGAAGCTGTTGTCTTCTTTGCTGCAGTTGAAGCTGTTGTCTTCTTTGCTTGAGTTGAAGCTGTTGTCTTCTTTGCTGCAGTTGAAGCTGTTGTCTTCTTTGCTTGAGTTGAAGCTGTTGTCTTCTTTTGAGCTGGCTTAGCTTCACCCTCTACCTCAACAGCATTAGTTAATAACATATTAATTAATGCTTCATATGATAATTGGTTGAAGTAGCTATCTAGATTTTGCTTAAGCATTGCTTCCTTAGTCTTACCAGAAGCCTTTGCATCTGCTTCAGCCTTAGCTTCTAAAGCATCCTTTGAAGGTTGAAGATTTTCAACCTCAATTAGCTTAGTAGCTACAACACTAAATAATGCTTGACGAGCACCTTGCTTTAAAGTTTCAGCTTCAAATGTATTTTTATCAATATTCATTAAGCTTAAGAATGTTTCAAATGGAATATTATACATCTTAGCTTGATTAATATATTGACCACGAATAGCATTAACCTTGTCATCAATTAATGACTTAGGCATATCTACTACAGTATTATCTAAAATCTTATTAATTAATTCATCAACTTGACGGTCCTTTTCACTAACAGCCTTTTGAGCTTCAATTTCAGCCTTCTTTGAAGCCTTTAGCTCTGAAACTGTATTAACGCCTTCAAGCTTTAAATTTTGTACGTATTCATCAGTTAATTCTGGGAATGATTCAACCTTAACCTCATGAACAGTAACCTTAAATACAGCAGCCTTACCAGCTAAATCTGCTGCACCATAATTTTCAGGGAATGTAACATTAACATCCTTAACCTCACCAGCCTTCATACCGATCATTTGATCCTCAAAGCCTGGAATAAATTGACCTGAGCCAATTTGTAATTCATAATTTTCAGCAGTACCACCTGGGAATGCTACACCATCAACAGTACCAGCAAAATCAAAAATAGCATAATCTCCAGATGCAATAACTTGCTCTTCCTTATTAGCCTTAGAAGCATCCTTCTTTAAAATATTCTTAACTGCGTTTTCAACCTCTTCATCAGTAGCAGTTAAAACCTTAGCCTTAACCTCTAAGCCCTTATATTGAGGAAGCTTAACCTCTGGATAAACATCAAATGATAAAGAAACCTTAAAATCCTTACCTCTAGTAACTCTATCCTCACCCTCAAGATTTGGTTCAAATGGACCACAAATTTGTCTAGCAAGTTTTTCATCCTTATAAATTTCTTGAGCCTTTTGGTTTAAAATTACATTTAAAGCCTCATCAAATAAAGACATTTCACCATAAGTCTTTTCGTATGCAGATCTAGGAGCCTTACCAGTTCTAAATCCTTTGATTGTAACATTTGCATTAAGCTTTTCAAAAGCCTTATCTAATGCCTTTTCAAATTCATCAGCTGTAACATCAAATACAGCCTTAACACGACTTTGTTCTAATTTCTCAGTAGTCATTTACATCACGCAGATCGAGATATTTCGGAATAATCTGCTCCTCCTATATAACACTTTAATAATTATATCTCTCAAATTCCTCTTTTAAATTATCAAAAAAAATCCAAATAATATTATAACATAATTATACATTTTGTAAAGGAAAAGAATAAAATAAGATGCCATAGTACAATGGCATCTTAAACTAGCTAACTATTTGACTATCCTGTGGAATATCCTCAACAGGGATAATATTAGGATCAATTTCATTTATATCAACAGAATCATCCTTAGATGGTGCTTCCTTTTCAACAGGAGCTATCTTATCCTTCTTTTGCTCCTTTGTAGCAGAAACCTCTTTCCTATAGCGCCAATATCCACCAGCAGCCTCACCACCAATTACCAATGCACTTCCAAAGGCAAGAACAACAAGTGTATAAACAATCTTTTGAGGATCTAATTGAATTGCTGCAAGCAAAATTGAAAGACTCATAATAATAATATGTAGCCAGAACTTAAAGTCATCAGTTGGTTCCTTGTGTAATACTACAACCCAGAAATATGATACTACTCTAGTAAAGAACAATGCAACAACAAAGAATCTATATGCTTGTAGATTAAATTTAGCAAATCCTGTTAAATTTTCAAGATCAGCATTTTCTTCAATAACATTCCAATGATAGAATGCTACAGCTATCAAATAAACACCAATAACAATATGAATGCAAATTTCAACCAAAGAAATAACTCTAGCCTTTTTAGACTTAGTAGTTTTCAATAGCGGAATAATTCTTATAATAGCAGCAAATGTAGCAATCACACCAGTTAATAGGTAAATTGTACCAACAGCCTGCTCCTTAAATACAAGCATTAATATACCAAATGTAACTAAAATTGCAAAAACAACAATTTTAATAATAAATTTATATAAATTAAAAGTTTTAACTACACCTCTTTTTTCCTTCTTAGGTGCTTCTTCATTTGAATCCTCATTAGTCACATTATCATTTGATTTAAATGTAATATCCTTATCATTAATTATTTTTTTATCCTTTTTACTTTTCCAACCCATAAACAATCACTCCAATCAACGGTAATATTATACAACACAAGGTATAAATAATCAATAAATAAAAGCCTATTTCTAGGCTTTAATTATACGACAAATATACCAACCTGAGCACAGATGAAAATAATAATAAATAACGTAAATGCAGATAGTATAGAGGTCCATACCACTAGCTGCCCAGCAAGCTCATCATCATTTTGCATCTCAGCACTCATTGGAACACTTGATACTGCTACAGGTGTTCCAAATAACGCAATTAATGCAGGGAACTCTGTTCCTCTAAAACCAAATACATATGCAAAGATTAAGCATAATGCTGGAACTAATAAAACTCTTAATGTAACACCAATTATAATTTGTTTTTTTAGTCTTCCAACAGCTGAGAACTTAAAATCACCACCTAAAGCAATTAATGCTAAAGGAGAGGCTATCCTTGCTATATTTTCTATTGTCTTATACAAGAAAGGAATATTATCCTTCAAGGTAAATGAATAATCCTTCACTTGTGAAGCTACTATAGACATAGCTTCCTCATCAACAGAATAAACATCAACTAATTCATAAGGTATTAAAGCTCTAATTGCTAAAACCACTATACCAACAAAAACACCTATGATTAATGGATTTTTAACAATCTTAAGAACAATTTCCTTAACGCTTACCTTCTTAATTTCACCCTCAGCATCCTCTTCACCTACGAATACTGATAGCGCAATAATTGCTAATACATTAAATAAAGGAATTGAAATAGCAGAAATTACAGATGCAATACCTGAAACCATTGAATTTCCATTAGCTAAGCTTTGAGCAAGAGAAATACCAATAATAGCATAATTAGATCTGAAAACACATTGAAGTATAACTCCCTTTTGCTTACGATCCTTTATAGCAAACATCGCCGTAAAAAGACCAATAGCAAACACTACTAATATAGCACAGCATGAGTATAAAATTACCTTCCAATTTTCACCAATAGCCTGAATGTTTTCAACATTATATATATTATAGAATAATAATATAGGCAAGCACACTCTAAAGCATAGCTTATTAGCTAGCTTCCAAAAGCTCTCTGGAAGTAGCTTAATTCTTTTTAAAAAGTAGCCTAATAGTATTGTTAAAATAATAGGCAATACAGCATTACATGTAAATAGTAGCTTATCAAGCATTATCCATCACTTCTTTCTACTATAATATTTTCTCCTAAATTTCCAATAAATTCAACATCTTTAGTAATTATTTTTTCCACATTAAAGCAATATAGCCCAGCGTTCTTCATTTTAAAATTATGCTCAATCATTACTGGATATCCTTCTTCTGCATTATTATCATATGTAAACTTTATATTGTTAAATTCTAAAGTGCCAATTTTAGACTCAGGCAATCCTAAGAAAACTCCAGCAGCATATTCAACATTATTACATATCATATTAGAGAATTTAAAGCTTCCAACATTAGGTGTCAATTCATCTATAGGAAGCTTTTTAGTAGTCCATACATATTCCTCATGACCACCCTTAGGTCCCATATTATAATACATGTTTATTACAAATGGAGTCTTAACTCCATTCATTATTATATTATCAAATAACACATTATCAATAGCTTTATTACCTCTACCTCTTCGAGTCTTAATCCTTAATCCTCTATCAGTATTTTCAAACAAGCACCTTTCAACATTTACATTTGTTATTCCACCTGATGACTCAGAACCAAAAACCACTCCACCATGACCCTTAAGCATATGATTGTTTGAAATAAAAATATTACTACATGGCTTATTATATTTATTTGCAAGCTCAATCGTACCACTCTTAATAGCTATACAATCATCACCAACATCAAACCTACATCCAACAATTTTAACACCATCACAGCAATCCGGATCTATCCCATCAGTAGTCGGCATATCAGGATTATTTTTTATACTAACATTAAAAAAAGAAATGTCATTAGAAAAATAAGGATGGATTGCCCAAGACTGAGTATTGCATACATAAACCCCTATAACACTTATATTTTTACATCTATTGAAAAACAATGAATGTCCTCTCCAGGCAATATTCATTTGTCTATGATTAATATACCAGTCGCCATTTTCTGCCTGTGAGTCAATAACGCCCTCACCACAGATAACAGCATTTTCAATATTAACTCCATTTATTACTGATGCAAAATTATTAACCTCAGAACCTTCCCAGACACCAAAATTATAATCATCAATCAGGCCTGGAAATATAGGAAATGCACTTCTTTCTGTTCTAGCTAAAATTTTAGCACCCTTTTCTAAATAAATCATAATGTTACTTTTTAAAAATAAAGAGGATACTAAATAAACACCCTTAGGAATATAAACAGTTGAACCATCTGGGGCACACATAATAGCAGCTTGAATTTTTGATGTATCATCAGTTACTCCATCTGATGCCGTATTAAAATCCCTAACATTAACACAAAGTGCTTCATTTAATGTTTCGAATTCTAAAGTATCAGCTAATACATTAATAGTATATTTAGTATTAGGCTTTAGATCGAAAATAGTAAATACATTTCTATTTTCCTTTCTTAAAAATACTCCATCAACTGTAATATCAAATTCACAAGTGTAAAAATATGGATTACTACAATCCATTTCAAATGTTGCACTTCTTGCTGTTAAATTTATAATCCTCATAAAAATCACCATCTTTAGTATAGCATTATATAAAAATCTTTTAAGGAAAAAGAAACACAAAAAAAGACCATTTCTGGTCTTTAATTTGTTAAGCTACTAAATTTTGATATAAAGCCTTTAGAGTAGTTTCATAATCCTTAGAAGCAACACCAATAATGATATTTAGCTCCTCAGGACCTTGAGCCAATAGCTTTACATTTATTTTTTCTTGACCTAATGTTTGGAATATAGTTCCACAAATACCACTACGCTTAGCCATGTTTCTACCAACTACAGCTACTAAAGCGATATCCTTTTCTACAGTTACATTAGCCTCTAATTCCTTGCGCAATTCAGTAACAAGCTCATATTGACATTTCTCAACTGATGAACCAGCGACAACAACACTAAATGAATCAATTCCAGATGGAATATGCTCAATAGATACATTATACTTTTCAAATATAGATAATGCTCTACGTAGGAAGCCTATTTCATTAGACATGTGATCCTTAGAAATATTGAATGATAAGAAATCCTTCTTTCCAGCAAGACCTGTTACAATGTTAGATTCATCTGTACAAACATTCTTAATTAAAGTACCAGGATGAGATGGCTCATTAGTATTCTTTAAATTAATAGGAATGTTTAACTGTTGAACAGGGAATACAGTTTCCTCATGTAATACTGAAGCACCCATATAAGAAAGCTCCCTTAGCTCAGCATAAGTGATTTCCTTAATAGCACGTGGTTTATCAATAATGCGAGGGTCAGCAGCTAGAATTCCAGAAACGTCTGTCCAATTCTCGTATAATGAAACATTTAAGCACTTAGATAGAATAGAGCCTGTTACATCAGAGCCTCCTCTAGATAAAAGCTTAATTGAGCCATTAGGGAATGCTCCATAAAAACCAGGAACAACAATAGTGCCGTACTTAGCAAAAGCATTCTTAACATTCTTTTCAGTAGTTCCCTCGTCCATTTTTGCATCATAGTTAAATACTAATAAATCCTTAGCATCAACGAATGTATATCCTAAATAGCTGCTCATAAGCTTAGCAGTTAAATATTCACCACGAGAAACTAGATAATCCTGAGATATATTTTTATTTAGCTCCTTATATAAAGCATCTAAATCCTTAGTAATATCATAGTTAATACCTAAATCCTTTTGTACACCAACAAAACGAGTATAAAGCATATTCCAAATATCCTCATATGGAACAGAATACTTAAGATGAGCATGTAGGATATATAATAGGTCAGTAATCTTAGTGTCTGATGAATCTCTCTTTCCTAAAGCTGAAACAACTACAATTTTACGCTTAGGATCAGATGTTACTATATTCTTTACCTTTTCAAATTGAGTAGCACAGCTAAGTGAGCTACCACCAAATTTAGTTACTACCAACATAATTCCTCCTAATAATCAAGTCCAGCAAGCTTCATAGCAATTTGAACTGCATTTGTAGCTGCGCCTTTTCTAACCTGATCTCCACAACACCAAAGTGTAATACCATTTTCATTTATTAAATCCTTGCGGATTCTACCAACAAATACTAAATCCTGATCTGAAGTTACAATAGGCATTGGATAAACCTTATTATCAACATCATCATAAAGCTTACAGCCCTTAGCATTTGCGATTGCATTTCTAACCTCTTCGATAGAAAGCTTATCCTCAGTAACTAATGTTACCGCAATAGAGTGAGAGCGTACAACAGGTACTCTAACACATGTACAATTAACTAACAGCTCAGGTAGATGCATAATCTTTCTACCTTCATTTTGCATTTTCATTTCTTCTGTTGTATATCCATTATCTAAGAATGAACCAATTTGTGGAATAAGATTTTCAGCAATTTGATATTGGAATACCTCATTCTTAATTTCCCCACCATCAAGTAAAGCCTTAGCTTGATTACGAAGCTCAACAGGACCAGCAGCACCAGCACCTGAAGTTGCTTGATAAGTACAAGCATTCATAGCTTTAATTTTAGATAATTTATTAATAGCATTTACAGCCATTAAAGTAATGATAGTTGAGCAGTTAGGATTTGAAATAATACCCTTATTTAAAAATGCATCATCACCATTAATTTCAGGTACAATTAGAGGAACATCATCGTTCATTCTAAACGCACTTGAATTATCAATAAATACTGCACCTGCAGCCACTATATCATCTGCAAACTCCTTTGCTACAGCATTAGATGCTGCACCTAATACAAAATCTAAGCCAGCAAAAGCTCCCTTTTGAGCTAATTGGATTTCGACATCCTCACCATTAAAAGGAACCTTAGTTCCAACACTTCTAGGGCTTGCTAATAATCTCAATTCATTAATTGGAAATTTTCTTTCCTCTAAAATATTTAACATTTCACGACCAACTGCACCAGTTGCTCCTAATATACCAACATTAAACTTCTTCATATAATACTACCCCCTAATATTTAGCAATATGAAATATTATAATCAACAAAATTATAAATTTCAATAACAAAATGCACTTTTCTTGTACATTTTTAATTTTTGTCCGTTATAGACAGACAAATAAAAATCAGTGTTTATTTTTACCTCTAAACCCTCATTATTATTAAATTCAAAATAAATAATTATGACTAATCATAAAGCCCTATAATTATTTATTTTGAAATAAAACATCCTCCATAGTATAAAAACCATTAGATTTGTCCTCAAGCCATCTTGCTGCCTTAATAGCACCTACAGCGAATATTTTCTTAGAATGGGCACTATGCTTTAGGGTAATGATTTCGTCCTCACCACAATACATAACATCATGCTCACCTACAATAGAGCCACCTCTAACAGCGTGAACACCTACTTCATCAGGCTTACGAGGCGAATAGCCATCTCTACCATATACAGGAGTAAAGCCGGTTGCCTCAACCACTGAATTTAATAGCATTTTTGCTGTACCACTAGGTGCATCAACCTTATGATGGTGATGAGCCTCAATAATTTCGATATCGAAGCTATCCTTTAAAATAGGAGTTATTTCCTTAACTAACTTATTTAATAAAATAACACCTAAAGAAAAATTAGCACTTCTTAATACAGGAGCATAATTTGCTAAATCATTGATTTTAGCTAATTGTGCTTCTGTATATCCAGTTGTTGCAAAAACAACAGCCTTATTGTTAGCTTTACAATAGTCATAAATCATATCCAAATTAGCAGGATTTGAAAAATCTATAATAACATCAAAATCACCCTTAACATCATTAAGGCTTTTATTTTCACATTCTATTGCAACTATGGAATGAAGGTCATCCTTTAGCATACTAGCTATGATTCTACCCATTGCACCATATCCTACTACTACAGCCTTCATTAGAAAATCACTTCCTTCTTTAAATCTAGCTCCTTAATCATTTTAGCCTTAGGTGCGTCGCCCATATAATCAAGTGGCATTCTATATCCACCAACACCAAAGCCTAAGTGATTTAACGCCTCCTTAACAGGAATTGGGTTTACCTCTAAAAATAAATTATTAGCAACATCTAATAAATCCTGTTGAATTTTATTAGCAGCCTTATAATCCCCATTTAAGCAAAGCTCACACATATTATGAGTTTGCTGTGGAGCAATATTAGCTAAAACAGAAATTACACCAGTAGCACCTACTGACATCATAGGAACAATAATGTCATCGTTACCAGAGAACATCTGAAAATCATCATTAACATATTTTGCAACCATTGTTGAATAGCTCATATTACCTGATGCTTCCTTAATAGCGCAAATATTTGGATTCTTTGATAAAACCTCTATAGCATGAATAGACATGCTCATACCAGTTCTACCTGGAACATTATACATAATAACTGGACATAAAGATGCTTCAGCAACCATTTCAAAGTGCTTAATTAAGCCACTTTCATTAGTCTTATTATAATATGGTGTAATTACTAAAACATAATCAGCACCAAGCTCAGAATACTTCTTAGACATCTTAACAGCCTTTTCAGTTTCATTAGATCCAGAGCCGACAATTAATGGTATTCTCTTATTAACCTTTTGAACACTGAATCTTACAATTTCAGCCTCTTCGTCAAAGCTTAATGTAGAAGCCTCTCCTGTCGTACCTAAAATACAAATTCCATCAGTTTTATTAGAAATATGGAATTCTAATAATTCTCCTAGCTTTTCATAATTTACACTACCATCCTCATTAAATGGTGTAACTAATGCAACAATACTTCCCTTTAACATAAATCTTCCTCCTTAATATCACATTCAAAAACCTTTATAGAAGGTCCGGTAATATATACTTCTCCCTTTCTATTTATTTCAATTTGATATGAGCCATATTCCTGATGAGCCATAAGCCTCATATCAACAAGCTCTAATTCATTTGCCACAGCCGCTGCAGCACATGAGCCACTACCACTTGATAAAACCCATCCAATACCTCTTTCATAGGTTCTAATCTCGATATTATTACAATCTATAATTTTCACAAAATTAACATTTGTCTTTCTATTAAATATCCTATAATTAGAAATTTCACTTGCTAGCCTTAAAGCATTACAATCGAAATCATCAACAAATATTACAGTATGTACAGTACCTAAAAATACTGAATAGCTAATTATATTTGAATCACCAATATTTAAAATTCTACCAAAAGAATCTAATGGATCACTTATAAATAATGATTGATTATTATATATAGGTGTTCCCATATTTATTGAGGCCATAAATGAATCCTCATTTTCAATTTGAACCTTAATTTTCCCAATATCAGTAATAACATCAATTTTATTTTTAGTAATATACCCCTTATCTAAGCAGTACTTAGCATAGCATATAATGCCATTAGTAGACATTGGAATATCACTACCATCACTACCATAAATCTCAATATCAAATGGATTTCGCTTAGCAACAATCAATCCATCAGCACCTACACCTAGTCTTCTATCACATAGTTTTTTTGAAAGATTGCTGTAGCTTATTCCCTCTTCATATTCTACAACTATATAATCATTGCCACAGCCGTGCATCTTAACTATATGCATATTAGATTTCTCTTTCTAAAAGCTCATCATAGCTTTGTCTTCTACAAACAAGCTTGTCCTTACCATCCTCAACGAAAACAACGGCAGGTGTTAATGCCTTATTATAATTGCTGCTCATAGAATATCCATAAGCGCCTGTAGTATATGTAACTAATAAATCACCGCTTTTAGCCTCTGGTAATGGATGATTTTCAATAATTAAATCACCACTCTCACAGCACTTACCTGCAATAGTAACGATATGATTTTTTAATTCGTTTTCCTTACCAACAATATCACAATCGTATTTTGCTTGATATAAGGCAGGTCTAATATTATCAGTCATACCACCATCAATAAAATAATATTCCTTATTAGGTGTCTTCTTAGTAAAACCAATTGTATATAATGTATAGCCAGCCTCAGCAACAATACTTCTACCTGGTTCAATACAAAGCTTTTCAATCTTAACATTATTAGCTTTTAATGCTTTTTCACATGTGTCAACTAAAGTCTTACTTACAACATCAAATGGAATAGGCTTATCCTCATCTGTATAATGAACTCCAAAGCCACCACCAATATTTAATACTAATGGCTTGTCAAAGCTCTTACAAATTCCAAGCATTTTTTCAAGTGCTGCAGTAAATGCATCTAAATCAAAAATTTGAGATCCAATATGAGAATGAAAGCCTTTAAAATTAATATTCTTTGAATTCTTTAAAACATCAAGCATATCGTTATAATCATTTGAACCATATGAAACTCCAAATTTAGAATCAACGTGAGCTGTAACAATAAACTTATGAGTATGTGCTTCAACACCAAGATTTAATCTAATGATAATATTACACTTCTTATTTAATCTATTTGTAATTTCATCTAAAGCAACAAGCTCCATTAAATTATCAACCACAATAGTTCCAACATTATTATTTAAAGCAAATTCTAAATCTGAAATAGATTTATTATTACCATGAAAATAGATTTTGTCCATTGGAAAATCAACTGCTATAGCAGTATATAGTTCTCCGATAGAAACAACATCTAATGACATATTATATGCCTTTACCAATCTAAGCATTTCCTTAACACAAAATGCTTTAGAAGCAAACAATACCTCTGTTTCAAATACATTAGATTTAAAATAATCTAAATAGCCTGTCATGTTTTTCTTTAAATGGTTCACATCATAAATATAAAGTGGTGTACCATATTTTTCCTTCAAAAACTTAAAATCTAAATTCGCCATAATAACCTCCTAAAGAACAAAATGAATAATTTATTCATCTAGGCATTCGCCTATTTTAACGAAATATTAATATCTTTAGATGCACCTTATATCGTGGATAT
>SVAZ01000001.1 GCA_015059145.1 Erysipelotrichaceae bacterium | reverse complement strand
TTTTTAGTCTTGAGTAATTAACTTTTATTATTTTTTTATAAATTAGTACTTGAATAATAATAGTTAATCACCGCCATATAATCATAAGTATTATAGCATAGTAAGACATTAAATTAAAGATAAATAATTTGTTCTTTATTAATTATAATTTTCTTACAAAAATTAATTAAAATCTATAAATATTTAGTTGATAAAAATATTTTTTTATACATTAAATTATAAAGAAAAAAGACAGATTATCTAAAATCTGTCTTTCTTTAATTAATATTTAGTTAGCAGCTGTCTAATATATTTTACCTGCTTAACAATCCAAGGGACAAATGCTTGAAGAATTTTCATTAGTGGTGCAGCTAGCAAGCATAGCATTAATAAAAATACACTACTGCTAGTGCTAAGCTTTTTAACCATCGCACCCTTTTGAGTAATAATGTTATCTGCTGATACAATATAATCAGTAGTAACACCACCTAATATTAAACTATTATCATCATTAATCTTAGGATTTAATTCATTATCTTGATACACAAAATCAGTATAATATCCATCAATTATATACCTACCACTTTCAGTGACATCAATATCAGGACAAATTATAGAATTATCAATGGATACACCTATTCTAGCATCAGAGCTTTGATCACTAGAATTAGGGTATGAATATTTAGTATTATGTTTAATTACTGACAATGTATATGTGGCAGATATAGGAACAACGTTAATTTTCGAATCACCTAGGTTAGGCGAAATGATTGTATTTGAATCATCCTTGTATGCTCCAAAGCCTGAAGCTATATCAGGGAAAATATAATTATCTGTAGATTTAATTTCATTTCCATCTAAATCATATATGAAATAATATTTATCATCAGCATTATATTTTCCATAAATTTCAAATATACTATACTCTGTGCTTACTGCATCTATATATAAAACACCTGATGAATCGGCATCAACGACATTATTTGAATTATATTGATCACCACTAGTGCTTAATGATGGTAAATTTACAGTATAAGGAACTACTACATTATTGACTGAATCAACCTTATTAACAACAAATCCATTAATTTTTAGTTCATATACTTGCTTAGCTGAATTATATTCAATAGTAACAGCATCATCACTAATAGACTCAAGGATAACACCATCGCCTATTCTATACTTATAATTAATTATATTACTATCTGTTGTAATAGTTTCAACACTTGAACCATTAATATAAAGCTCTCCATCTTTATACTCAACCTTAGGCATAACCTTAACGTTTACTTGAGTATCCTTTGCAGTGCCGTAATTAACAAAATGATTATAGTACTCATTACTCTTTTCTTTAGATAAGGTAATCTTTAACGGAACTAAATCACCATCTTCTGTAATGTAACAAACCTCACCAATAGTATTAATAGTAAGGTTAACAGTTCTTGTAACACTACCATTTGATAAAGTCGTATATTTTACGGCATCATTATATTTAAGGTTATCCACCTTATATCCGCCCAAGGTAACAAAGCCTAAATCATTATAGCTTATGTCAGGGATAACAACCTCAACATTTGTATCAGTATCACCTATTCTATAATAATATTTATTATTCATCGTTGTGGCAGTCACATTACTAGCCTTAGAGTTAGGACTCTTTTGGAATGATGTTACAACGCCATTAATAACATAATAATTACCTTGGCTAATTGAAATCTCTGGATAAGACGATACTGTTCTTGTAGTGATATCGTCTGAATAATATTCTGCAAATGAGAATATTGGTCTAAACTCAAGGAATGAAGGTAACGTTAAAATACAGAATAAGAACAATGTATAGCACAAACCACATAAGAATTTTCTTAAGGTGTTAAATGGCTTACATGTCTTAAATAAAACCATCATACATGTATGTGTTGCGGCAATAACAATTATTGTCGATAACGTAGTAGAATCAAAATTTAAGGAATTTGCAAGAGAGAAGGTTATTATTGAAATAAATAAAATAACTATCGCGCCTGGCATAGCCTTCTTAATAACATTAATAAGGAATTTACCCTGGACATTCTTATTATTAGGCTCCATTACTAAAACCAAGGAAGGTAAGCCTATCGCTAATAAATCAATTAAAATTAATTGGTTTGTGGAAATAGGATATGCCCCGGTTTGTAATGCCTGAATGGCCAATAATAAAGAGAATATTGTTTTAGTTAAAAATAACGATGCAACTGATGAAATATTATTAATAACTCTTCTACCTTCCGAAACAACCTTAGGCATTGAATCAAAGTTTGAATCCAATAATACTAGATGTGAAACATTACGTGCAGCTTCACTACCACTAGCTACAGCTATAGAGCAGTCAGCTTCTTTTAAGGCTAAAATATCATTAACACCATCACCAGTCATCGCAACTGTCAAACCACTTTCCTTAAGTGTTTTGATTAATAACTTCTTCTGCGCAGGCGATACACGACCAAATACAGTATATTTAGTGGCAGCCTTAATAACCTCACTATCATCAAGACCATCTAATGATATATAATCCTCCGCTCTTTCAATACCAGCTCTTTGACTTATTTTAGAAACTGTTATAGGATTATCACCTGAAATTACTCTTACAGACACACCAGACTCTCTAAAATACTTTATAGTATTGATGGCATCTGGACGAATATTGTCTTCAATTAAAATCATAGAAACAACCTCTACTGGAGAGCTAGGTAAATTACCATCTTCTATTTCACCATTTCTATGAGCAAGACATAAAACTCTATATCCTAAAGCTGCATATTTATTTACATCCTTTTGGATTAAATTAAATTTTTCCTTCAATACAAATTCTGGAGCACCTAATATAAATGTTCCATATTTATCAAAAGTAATTGCTTGGTATTTTCTTTGAGAGCTAAATGGAATAGCAGCTGTATGCTTTATTCTTTTTCCTAAACCAAATTTCTCTTCTAGTGCTACTGAGGTAAGATTGTGATCCTCTAGTGCATTTAGCATTGCAGAAATAATATTCTTAGTAGCTAAGCCCGCAATAGTATTATAATCTATTACATTCTTAACACTCATTGTACCATCTGTTATAGTACCAGTTTTATCCAAACATATACAATCTACTCTAGCAAGCATCTCAATACAATATAATTCCTGTACCAAGACATTTCTTTGAGCTAGCCTTACAACTCCGACTGCAAGCGCAATAGATGTCATCAAGAATAAACCAGATGGAATCATACCAATCATAGCACCTGCAGTTTTTCTAATTGAATATACATATTCTAATCCATTTCTATAGTACATTATCCAAAATAGCAATGCACCAATAGGAATAATTATTATAGCCATTACCCTAATAATCCATGATAAAGAAAACATAAGGTCAGACTTTGGCTTTTTATACTTTTTAGCTTGGGATGTTAATTGCTCAATATAATTATCATTACCAACCTTATCTACTCTGGCACTACATTTACCAGAAACTACAAATGAACCGGAATATAATATATCTCCTGGCTTCTTAACAATAGCATCACTTTCACCAGTAAGAAGTGATTCATTAACCTCAACTGAGCCCTCTATTACAATACTATCGGCACAAATTTGCTTACCACTTTCAAGTAATAATAAATCATCTAATACCACTTCTGAAACTGAAATTTCAACAGCCGAACCAGCACGTCTTACTATAGCGGTAGGTGCAGAGATTAAAGATAGTCTATCAATAGTCTTCTTTGCTCTAACTTCTTGAATTATACCAATAATAATATTTACGATTACAAGACCTAAAAAAACTAAATCTGTGAATGCTTTTACAGATATTAATACAGCTGCAATCGCAAATGTTAATAAGTTAAAGAAGGTAACGATATTAGAAAATAAAATAGCAGGAATTGATTTTGATGTTTTAGCTTTAGTATAGTTGACTAAATTATCAAGCATTCTCTTTTCTACTATTTCATTAGATAAACCCATCTTTGGATCGGTATCATATCTTATAAGCTTTTCAGGATTTTTATTGATTTTCCTTCTATGCTTTTTCATCATATTTTGCTTAGCCTTCTCAAATTTACGAGCTTCCTTTTTGTTTTTTCGTTCTTGCTTAAGCTGCTCTTTTTTTGTTAAAATATTGATTTCCTCTTTTATAGTGGATTTATTTGGTCCCATAATAACAGAATTAAAATCAGTAGACTCAGACTCAACATTATAAACAACAGCTTCGGAAGAATCTGCCTTTTTCTTTTTTAAATCACTTTTTGAAGTCTTTTTTGAATTAGACGTTTTTGTCATAGGAATTCTCCTTTCTAGATGCTAAATATAATATTCATCAAGCTATTTAATCTTTCGTTATTACCAGACAAATATAAGTAACCGATTAAGGCTTCAAATCCAGTAGCATCTAAATAATCTTGTATGTTTATATTTTTCCTAGAGGTATTAACATGTGAGTTTCTCCCTCTTTTAAATATAGAAATTTCCTCTTCAGTCAAAATATTATTCTCTAAAAAATAATGAATGAATTCAGCTTGCTTAGCACCACTAGTAAACTTAACTACTCTTTTATGAAGATCATTTACCTTACGATATCCTAGTGATAAAATATATTTTCTAATTTCAAGCTCATATATAGCATCACCAATATATGCAAGGCTTAATCCGTTTAATTCATTAGCTTGCATTATAAAATATTCCAATCTACTAATTGCTTACGATAAGTATCAGCAGAATCAAAATCCTTATTTATTCTAGCGTCGTTCCACTTTCTATAAACATCAAGCTCTATATCATTCATGGGATTAATAAATAAATTAATTCCTAATATATCTAATATCTTCTTAAATGAATTCATAGCTAGGCTTAGCTTTTCGTAATCTTTAGCTCTTAATGATGTATTCATATCCTTAACTAATGTATTAATTAATGTTAAAACATTTTGCACATTAAAATCCTGATTCATATATTCCTTAAAAGAATCCATCGCCTCAGTAGATACCTCATCATTATTTATACCACGATATTGTAGTTCATATAAGGACTGCTTATACGCTCTTTGCCACTTATCATATTCCTTTTCATATTGTGTCTTAAGCTCCTCAGAATATGAAATGATACTACGATAAGGTGCAAATAAAATTAATGATCTTAAAATCATGCCCTCTTTAGTTGAATTTAAATCCTTAACATATAAGCAGTTTCCTAATGATTTACTCATCTTAACACCTGATAAATCTAATCTTCCAACATGTAGCCAATACTTTGCTAAATGATGATGATACAAAGCCATACATTGGGCAATTTCATTTTCATGGTGTGGAAACTTTAAATCCATACCACCTCCATGAATATCAATTTCGCCTGTAAAAAGCTTATGATTCATAACAACGCATTCAGTATGCCATCCAGGTCTTCCAGCACCAAATGGAGAATCCCATTTAATTCCTTCATTTGTTTTTTTCCACAAAGCAAAATCTAATGGGCTTTCCTTTTGCTCATTTACAGTAATTCTAGCACCTTGATTTAATTCTTCGCTAACCTGATTAGATAAGCATCCATAATCCTCTAGCTTTGTCACTCTAAAATAGACATCTCCATTAGACTCATATGCATAGCCTGCATCAATCAAGCTTTGAATAAAGCTTATCATTTCCTCAATGTAATCAGTTGCATGAGGAATTAAATCAGGCTTTTTACTTCCTACCATTTCAACAGCATCAAAAAATGCTTTTTCATAGAATTGGGCAATCTCACACTCAGACTTACTTTCTTCTAAAGCCTTGTTTATTATTTTATCATCAACATCAGTAATGTTTGATGCATATGTAACCTCATAGCCTAAAAATTCTAAATATCTCTTTAGCATGTCATAGAAAATTACAGGTCTAGCATTTCCTATATGAATGTAGTTGTAAACTGTAGGTCCACACACATACATATTAACCTTATTTCCGTTAATTGGCTTAAATTCCTCTAATTCATTAGATAAAGAATTATAAATCATTAATCCCATAAACTCATCTCCTTAAAATTGAAAAAAGAGCTTTCGCTCTATTTTCTTAGTTAAATGAATAATTTTTAATAGCCTCACTTAAATTGTTTTTTGCATTAGCATCAACACTTGATGTATCAACAATATCAGCTTTAATTTCAGCAAGCTTATCTGCATCCTCAATGTGATCATCAGCATTACTATCACCATCTGACATGTAAGCCTTGACGATATCATATGTAAGCTTATTTTCTGTTGAATATACATTTATAATCTTTGAAGCTAAGCTGCTATCTACCTTACCAAAAGTAATACCAACTAATATATCATATGTTGTTGCAGTAATATTTTCATCATCATCTAAAGTGTAAGATCCTGTAGGCATTGACTCAATCTTAATACCTTTTTCCTTAGGTTGGTATACACAATTTTTAATACCTGAAGTCGATCTACTTTCAAATACTCCAACAAAGCCTCCAATATAAGCCTTATCAGCTAGCTTAATTGTAGGAGCATCACCTTCTGTAGCACTAGCACCAACATAGATATCAGCAATTGCAAGTGAATCCTCTACATTACAATATCCTGTTGTATTAGCACCAACAAAGCCACCTACATTTAATACTTTAATTGTATTAGATTTTGCACTATTAAGATTTCTTTTGATTGTAATATTTACATTTGTAATACAAGATAAAATCTTCTTATTAGATGTATTAACTCCAACAAAGCCTCCAATATTAAATGTATCAGAATTTGTTGTAGCAATAGTAGCATCAATTGAACCATTAGCAACACAGTTTTCAATTGTAGTCATATCAGCGATTGCACCAGCAAATAATCCTGTTGTGTGTTGCTTTCTATTTGTTAAAACTGAAACCTTTAAATCACTGAAGGTAATTGAAGAATCAATAACCTTGCAGTTCTTAATTAAATTTTCCTTATTATCAGCGTTTAAAGCTTGACCGATAAAACATCCAATATAGCTATGAGCTGATTGAGATGCTGTCTTATTATCAATTGTAAAATTTGAAACCTCAACATTTTCAATTGTAGAATTCTTAACATATCCAGCAACTGCACCTGCCCATTTAACAGTTGTTGATGGAGCTAGTGCTACATTATCAATTTTTAGGTTTTTAATAGTAGCACCATCTAATGTACCAAACACTCCAGTAGACTCAGCTACAGAAAGCTTAATATTACTAATAGTATGTCCATTACCATCAAATGTTCCCTTAAATCCTGAAGTGTATGCAGTAAACAATGAAACTGTAGCCTCTTCAAAATCGATATCATTAGCAAGCTTGTAATAGCCCTCTGCATCATCCTTAATCGCAAGGAATTCATCTGCTGTAGAAATTACCTTAGCACTTTCCTCTGAATCGCCTGTATTAGTTGTCTTTGCTGTGATAGAATTTATTTCCTCTTCCTCACCCTCATAAGAAACAAATAGCTTAATGATATACTCAGTATTTTGAGTAAGTCCTGTAAATGTTTCAGTACCATTAATTCCATTAGACAATTTTAATGACTTAGTACTCTTGTATGTTTCGTCACTAGTATATAGCTTAAGTGATACACTTGTATTTTCTTCTTCTAATTTTTCGTTCTTTTCAAAATCTGCTGTAACCTCTAATTCAGTTCTTCTAGCAACATATGATAGCTCTCCATTTATACCAGTTCCCTTTGAACAAGATGCTAATATAAATAATCCTGCTAGTAAAAACAGTATTGAAAAAATTTTGCTTAAATTCTTCATAATAAATCATCCTTAAATTAAAAATTTTATTTATATAAATAACATATCTTTCTTTATTATACATTAAAGCTTTGTAATATACAAATAATTTTTAACTGAAAAAGATAAAAAATCGATTTATGTTATATTGTGTAAAATGCCCACAAAGTTTGACAATTTATATTATAATTAATATAATAATTTTGGATTTTTCAAAATCACTATAGGAGGTTATTATGCTAAAAATTGGGTTAGATGTTGGTTCTACGACTATCAAATGTATAGTCCTAGATGAAAATAAAAATATAATCTATAGTGACTACAAAAGACACTATTCACATATTAAGGATAATATAATCGCAAAGCTAATAGAGCTTAAAGAAAAAAACATTGTAAATGATGAGGCATGTATAGCTATTTCAGGATCTGCAGGTATGGGTATTGCTGATGGTGCACACATCCCTTTTATACAAGAGGTGTACGCTACAAGAATTGCAGCAAATGAATTAATTCCAGGCACTGACTGTATTATCGAGCTAGGTGGAGAGGATGCTAAAATACTATTTTTAACTGATGGTATGGAGGTAAGAATGAACGGCTCTTGTGCAGGTGGTACTGGTGCTTTCATAGACCAAATGGCAACTTTGCTTAATGTCGATATTACTGAAATAAATGGACTTGCAACACAGCACCAAAAGCTTTATTCTATTGCATCACGCTGTGGGGTGTTTGCTAAAAGTGATATTCAGCCCTTATTAAATCAGGGTGCTTCAAAATCAGATATCGCCGCTTCTATCTTCTATGCTGTAGTTAACCAAACAATCGGTGGACTTGCTCAGGGTAGAGAAATCACAGGTAAGGTCGCATATTTAGGTGGACCACTAACCTTTTTATCTGAACTTAAAAACAGCTTTGATAAGGTATTGAATACTGAAGGATTATGTCCAAATAATTCCTTATACTATGTAGCAATTGGAGCTGCATTATGTGCTAAGGAAACTATTAATATTAACGATACATTAAAATATTTAGAAAGTTATACAAATCAGTCTACTTATCAATTTAATTCTCCTTTATTTAATAACGAGGAGGAATATAATGAGTTTTTAAAAAGACATAATAAAGCTAGAGTCGAAACATATCCTCTAGATAGCTACACTGGAAAGCTATACCTAGGAATAGATTCTGGCTCAACAACATTAAAGTTTGTTTTAATCGATGAGGAATGTAATATTAGATTTGAAAGCTATCAGCCTAACAAAGGAAATCCTGTATCAGTTATCAAATCTATATTTGAAGAATTATATAGAAAATATCCAAGCCTTAACATTGCAGGCTCTGCTTCTACAGGTTATGGTGAGGATTTAGCAAGAAAAGCATTTACCTTAGATGGTGGACTAGTTGAAACAATGGCTCACTTTATGGCTGCTAAAAAATTCATGCCTGAGGTTGACTTCATTATAGACATAGGTGGACAAGATATCAAATGCTTTAAAATAGAGAATAATGTTATTTCAAATATTTTCCTAAATGAAGCATGCTCATCTGGCTGTGGTTCATTCCTACAAACATTTGCCAATGCTCTAGGATATGATATAGCTGAATTTGCTAAGCTAGGTCTTATGGCCAAAAAGCCAGTAGATTTAGGTTCCAGATGTACTGTATTTATGAACTCTTCAGTTAAGCAGGCTCAAAAGGATGGTGCTACTATTGATAACATCTCAGCTGGCTTATCAATTTCTGTAGTTAAAAATGCATTATACAAGGTTATACGTGCCACAAGCAAAAAATCATTAGGCGAGCATATAGTAGTTCAAGGCGGTACATTCCTAAATAAAGCTGTGCTACGTGCATTTGAGCGTGAGTTAGACTTAGAGGTTGTTTGTCCTAACATTTCTGGATTAATGGGAGCTTATGGTGCTGCATTATATGCAATGTCATTAAAAAAAGATAAATCTTCTACTATCACAAAGGATGGCTTAAGCCAATTCAAGCATGAGGTTAAAAATATAACATGTAATGGATGTACAAATCATTGTAACCTTTCGGTTAATACATTTGGCGAAGGTTCTAAAAAATACATCAGTGGTAATAGCTGTGAAAAGCCACTCAATTTAAAGGAAAAAGAAATAGGAAATAATCTTTATGAATATACTCGTCAAAAGCTAATGAGCTATAAGCCTGGCAAAAATGTTCGTGGTAAAATAGCTATACCTTTAGTTTTAAATATGTATGAGCTTCTACCATTTTGGCATACATTCTTTACAAATCTTGGCTTTGAGGTTGTCAATAGCGGATTCTCAAGTCAAAAAATTTATGATATGGGTCAACACACAATTCCTTCAGATACTATATGCTACCCAGCAAAGCTAGTGCACGGTCATATAGAAAAGCTTATTGCAGAAGGAAATACAACAATTTTCTACCCATGCATGAGTTATAATATAAACGAATTCCTAGGGGATAATCACTTCAACTGTCCTGTAGTAGCCTATTATCCACAAACAATTTTAAATAATGTTCCTAAAATTGAGGATGTAACATTTATTTACGATTTTATTGGAATTCATAATATTCCAGTATTCAAGGAAAAAATTTATAAGATATTATCCAGATATTTTAAAGGTATAACTAAGGGCGAAATCTATGAAGCAACAACTCTTGCATTTAACGAATATGATAATTATCTAAAGGATATTCGTGCTAAAGCTAGAGAATACGTTGATATAGCAAGACAAAAGGGTCAAGAGATCATTGTTCTATCCGGTAGACCATACCATATAGATCCTCAAGTTAACCATGGTATTGATAATCTTATTGCAGGCTTCGGAGCTACTGTAATTTCAGAGGAATCAGTTTCACACCTAGTAGATAAATTTAATGTTGGTGTTTTAAATCAATGGACATACCACTCTAGATTATATGCTGCTGCTAAGTATTGTACTACTCAGCCTGATATGAATCTAGTACAGCTCGTATCATTCGGCTGTGGTCTTGATGCAGTAACTACTGATGAATGCAAGGAAATCCTTGAAAGAGAAAACAAAATATATACTCAAATTAAAATTGACGAAATCACAAATCTAGGAGCTGTAAGAATTAGATTACGAAGCCTTTTTGCAGCACTAAAGCAAAAGGAGAGTGAATAAATATGGAAAACATGGAACAAGAGCAATATCCTAAGTTTACTCCTAGTATGCGTAAAACTCATACTATTCTTATTCCCTCTATGCTAGATATTCATATGTCATTAATAGAAGCTATCCTAAAACAAAGCGGATACAATGTTGAAATAATGAGAAATGAAGGTGCTCAGGTTGTTGAGGAAGGATTGAAATACGTTCATAACGATACATGCTATCCTGCATTATTAGTTATTGGACAATTTATTGACAACCTCAATAACAGAGATAGAACTGACAATGTAGTTCTACTTATCACTCAAACAGGTGGTGGCTGTAGAGCATCAAACTACATTCACCTTTTAAGAAAAGCTATAAAAAAGGCTGGCTATGGTCACATTCCAGTAGTTTCATTTAATGCATCTAACCTAGAAAAGGATAATGGATTTAAGATAGACTTTTCTACAATCCTTAAGGTATCTGCCGCAGTTACATATGGTGATACTCTTATGTATTTATATAACAAGACTAGAACCTACGAGGTAAACAAAGGTGATTCTAAGGCACTAGTTGATAAATGGATTGATATGATTGTTAAGCAGTTCGCTAAAAAGAAAGGAACAAAGCTAAGACAAATCAAAAGAAACGTTAAAAAAATAGCTAGAGATTTTGATTCTCTAAATTTAGACCTATCACATAAAAAACCTCAAGTTGGAATTGTTGGTGAAATATATGTGAAATATGCTTCATTAGGCAACAACCATTTAGAAGAATTTTTAGTATCTCAGGATGCAGAGGTAATGGTACCTGGCTTATTTGGTTTTATATTATACTGCTTCTACAATTCTATTTATGATTACAAATTTTATAAAACATCTAAGCTATCTGTACTAATATTTAAATTTTTAATAAGCTATGTTAAACGCCGTGAAAAAATAATGATTAATGCAATCAAAAAAACCAAATTCACACCTATGCAGTACTTCCACCATACTAAGGACTTATCAAATGGTGTATTATCTCATGGTACAAAAATGGGTGAAGGCTGGTTGCTTACGGCTGAAATGATGGAGCTAGTAGAAATTGGCTATGGAAACATAGTATGTGCCCAACCATTTGGCTGTCTACCTAACCATATTTGTGGCAAGGGTGTTATGAAAAAAATAAAATCTATTCATCCTGATGCAAACATAGTCGCAATCGACTATGATCCATCAGCTACAAAGGTTAATCAAGAAAACAGAATTAAGCTTATGCTTTCAATAGCAAGAGAGTCAATTAAGGAGGATGAGGAAGCAAAATTATAATTGCTTCCTTTTTATTTTATGATTTTTGAAAACATTGATTTAGAAACAAAAAACTCAATACTAAAAAAAATATCAATTACTAAGGAATATTTAAGAAATGAAATCATATTTAACATAAATGATTTAATAGTAAGCCTTGCTTTCATTAAAAGAGGTGCAGTTAAGGTAGTTGATTTAAATAATAGATTGATTAAGCAATATAATCAAAACGAAATAATTAATCTGCCACTTCTTTTTTCTAAATCAAATGTATACGAAAATAAATATGTATCCTTATCCTTAACTACAATATCTTTTATTTCTAAAGCTGATATATTAAAGCTAATGAATGAAAATGAAACAATAAACGAAAATATATTATATTTATTATCTGACTATTCAAACAAATTAAATGAACATGTAAGACTTCTTTCCTACAAAACCATTCGACAAAAATTTATAGAGTTTTTGTTACTTGAGTCAAGAAGAAAAAAAGCAAGCTCATTTTTCATAGATTACACAAAATCAGAGCTTGCTATATATTTAAATTGTGAACGCCATTTGTTATCTCTTGAAATTCAAAAGCTAATAAATGAGGGTGTTATAGCTAATAAAAATAAACTATATACTATTATAAATTTTACCAGACTAATGGACTAATCCATAGCCTGGTATATTTTTTTCTAATTCATGATATATACTACTATATTTAAAGAAATATGATATAGCCGCTGTTAATAATACCACTAATGTAAGTGGCCATACTACAATATTGAAGCTTGAGCATTTTAATCCCAATATGAATGCAGTTAATGGACACTTGGTCACAGCTCCAAACGTTGAGACCATACCACAAATGACAAATAAAGCTGTATATTCCAAAATACTACTATCAATAAATGAATATATCTTAACTAAAATAAAGCTAGCTAAAGCTCCAACAGCAAGCATTGGTAAAACAAGACCACCGGATGTATACGCTGATGAGCTAAAGCCTACAAAAGCTAATCTAAACAATAAAATACCTATTATCGCAACTAAAGAATAATCTATAACATCTAATTGTAAGCTATTTGAACCATTCCCACAAAGGATAGGGCAAAATCTTCTTAATATCATAAATCCAACTAATAGCAATGGAGTTAGTATATGCATAAAATGGAATTTAGTATCTAGACTTTTAATCTTTACAATAATCACGGAATATGCTTTAGCTATTAACGCAATAATAACACCTAAAATTATCAATAAATAATAATAATTAAAAGGTAATGCCTCTACCTCAAAAAAAGGAAGTAGATTATGTGGATAAACTAAATAGCTTACAACAAAGGAAAAACCTATAACTAACAACCCCTTTAATATAAGCTTCAAGCTAATTACATTTTTATTTTCTTCAATCAAATGACAAAAGCCTGCAAGAGGTGATGCAAAGGCACATGCAAAGCCTGCACTACCAGCTGATGCCTCAAACTCAGTATCTTTTTGTTTTAGCGCCTTATTGCCTATCATTCCTATACTAGTAGATATACTGATAGATGGACCTTCACTACCCAATAAAAAGCCTGTAAAAAAGCCAAATAATGAATTAATAAAAATCATCACCAGCATCAAGTAAGGATTAAAGGTATGCCACCCGTGATAATATGCCTCTATCCTAGGAATTCCACTACCATAATATCCATCAAATTTTCTATTCACAAAAAATAAACCAGTATAAATAATTAGTGCTACTAATATTATTAATGTAGCATAAATCCAATTACTCGCTAGCAATTTAGTACTAAGGTAAATTAGCTCGTGAGCTAAAAATTGAAATAGTGCAATAGCTAATCCGATAATTATAGATACTAATATTAATTTAGTAGTATATAACAAATACCTTTTCATAGCTACCTCCTAGCTAAAAAGCTCACCCTTAAAAAGCTTAATTATTTGGTTTAATAAATTATGCTCATAATAATCCATTGGTATATCAGGATAAATAAAGACAAGTCTTAGTACATATGTCGTAACAACTATTATAAATAAAGTTATCCAAAAAAGCTTACTATTATACACCTTTTGAATTATAGGTCTTTCACTAAATATAATCACCCACACAATTATCGGAATAACGAAAACCAAGGGATTATATTTAAAAGCCTGAACAAAATCAAGACGAAGAATAGAAAAGCAGGCTCTCGTAAGTCCACAGCCAGGACATGGAAAACCAATTGTAAGCTTAACTAAACAATTACATACATTAAATATTCTTGTAATAATAGCGTATGCTAAAAATAAAATTATAGGTATATAATATTTTTTTATGAAGTTCCAAAATATTATAAGATAATCCTTCATATCTAACCTCACTTCAAAATAAAAGAATTCAAATCTGAATTCTTTCATTTTTATAATTATTGATGATTATTAATTGAATTTTGTGCAATAGCTTGACTCACGATTGAGAATCCAAATAAAGTTAAAATAAAGTTTAAAACTACATTATCCTCTCCTACAGCCTTATCAAGCTTCTTGAAGAATTTATAATTCCAATAAATACCATAAATGCCACATGTAACTATACTTACAAGAATAGCTAAAATGTAATTCATTAATGGGTCTTCAGGTTCTCTTCTATTTAAGTCTTCAGCGACTACATAGAACCAATAAATTGAATAAATTCCACAAGTAAATAATGATAAAATAATCACCCCAGCGATACTTCTTCTTTGCATAAACTAAAACCTCCTTTATTTTTTATTTTATAGTCAATGAACTATAATTTCAAGAAAATATGCACATAAAATAAAAAAAAGTCATTTTATGGAAAAATGACTTTTTAAATTTAATTATAAATTCTTCTTAAATTCATTATAAATATTTTCTACTGTAAAGCCATAAGCCTCATGAATATACTTTAATGGCATAGAAGCACCAAAGGTATCAATACCATAAACGACAGAAGCATATTTATACCAAGGCATACTAGAGCCCATTTCAACTGCCATTCTCTTTGTAAGCTTCTTAGGTAATACAGATTCCTTATACTCCTCAGATTGCTTATCAAATAAATACATAGAAGGCATAGATACAACTCTTACATACTTCTTTTCTTCTGCTAACTTCTTCGCAACCTCAATACATAATGATAGCTCACTACCACAAGTCACTAAAATAGCACTTGGAGCATTTTTTGGTTCATATGCAATATATGCACCCTTTGATAGTCCATCATAATTAGTACATTCTAATGTAGGAAGATTTTGTCTAGTAGAAACAATAACAGTAGGAGTTTCCTTTTGCTCAAATGCGAATAACATAGCCGCAATCATTTCATTAGCATCTGCTGGTCTAAATACATTTGTGTTTGGCATACTTCTAAACATAGTTAATTGCTCAATTGGTTGATGTGTTGGTCCATCCTCTCCTACACACACTGTATCATGTGAGAAGAAAAATAATGAAGGAAGGTTCATAATTGCTGCAAGTCTAACTGCTGGCTTTAGGTAATCACTAAATACAAAGAATCCAGCACAGAAGCCTCTTAAACCACCGTGTAATGTGATACCATTTGTAATAGCTGCCATAGCATGCTCACGAACACCAAACTTAATGTTTCTTCCTAATGGATTAGCTTGACCATAAATACCATCAGCACCCTTAACCATAGTTGATGCAGTTAAATCTGCTGAACCACCCATAATATTAGGAAGCTTAATTGATAACCAATCTAATACCTTACCCATAACAACACGAGTAGATACAGATGATCCTACCTCATATGAAGGAATATCGTTATGATCATTAAGCTTAATATCATCATACATAAAATCGCATAATAGCTTATAATCATTCTTATAAGCCTTAGCGTACTTACCTAAAAGACTATTCCAATTTGAGTTAGCTTCATATCCACGAGAAATAACATTCTCTTGATAGAATTCTTTAACTGCATCCATAACCTCAAATTGTGGAACTGTGTAGCCTAAGAACTTTCTTAAAGATTTAATATCCTCTTCAGGCATCGGTTTACCATGAACTGATGATTCACCACTATTAGGTGCACCATATCCAATTACAGTCTTAATTTCAACTAATGTTGGTTTAGTAGTATTAGCCTTTGCGTCTATAATAGCTTGGTCGATTGCATCAACATCATTGCCATCCTCAACCTTAAGATATTGCCAGCCCATAGCCTCAGCCTTAGCTTTAATGTTTTCAGTATTTGCTAGTGAAACCTCACCATCTAATTGAATATCATTTGAATCGAAAAGCACAATAAGCTTTCCTAATCCTAAGTGACCTGCCAAAGACATCGCCTCCATAGCAACACCCTCTTGAAGATCACCATCACCACATAATACATATGTATAGTGATTTACAACATCAAAGTCTGTTTTATTAAATTTAGCTGCTAAATAGCTTTCACCAATAGCCATACCAACTGCAGATGCAATACCTTGTCCTAAAGGACCAGTTGTAATTTCAACACCTGAAGTATGCTTATATTCTGGATGTCCTGGAGTTAAGCTTCCCTTTTGACGGAAGTTTTTCAAATCCTCCATAGTGATTTTATATCCACTTAAATGAAGCATCATATATAATAATGCAGACCCATGTCCAGCCGATAAAACGAATCTATCTCTATTAAACCATTTATCATCTTCACAATTAATATTTATGTGTCTAGTGAATAGAGTATGAGCAATAGGAGCAGCACCTAGTACGATACCTGGATGACCACTATTAGCCTTATTTATGATTTCAGCACCTAACACTCTTAATGTATTAATACACTTTATATCATTCTGATTCATACAAATCTCCTAAATTATTCAATCTCTTTATTTTCTTCTACTTCCTCAGATGCTTCGATAACATCAATTGCATCATCAGAATCGGATGACTCTTCATCTTCATCCTGTGGATATAAGCTTTGATAGTATTCATCCATGTAGCTCTTTTGAGCATCTAATAAAGCGTCAAATCTATTTTGACCTAAATGCTTAACTATCAAATCTCTACTCTTTATATTTTCAGCAACAATAGATTTTTTAGTCTTACTATTGATAACTAGCATTACAATAAATGCAGCAACTAAAATACCTATAGCAATATATTGACCAACATCACCCATCCACATTGATCCAATGCATACTATTACAGCAATTATCATAATAGGCATCATAATCTTTCTAGATAGCTTATGAGTAATCTTTTCTGTAGTATCCCAAAATTCAACCCAAATCTTATTAATTGGTTGAGTATATAGCTCACCTACAGCCTCATAATATCCCTTTTCAATAAACACGCGGTAATTCACTCCATCCTCTGATGACCAAGCAGCGAATTGACCTTTATTAATAAATTCTTCCTTAACACCATCAAAGTCATCCATATAGAATAATTCAACCCTTCTATCATCGAATTGTTGAGTTTCAATAGGAGTAACTCCTTCAGCAATAACATATAGTTTTGGATTAATCCTCATAATATCACCTTTTATCTTTATTTTCTAAAAAAAATACAAAACAATTATATCATAACAAAAAGTAAAAATAAAGCGAATTGCTTCGCTTTATTTCACATTTTTAATTAAAAAAACAAATCCATTAATCGTCTAAGAACATTGCCTTCATACACTAGCTTAGATAATCTAAATTTATCTGTAGTAAGCTGCATGTCAACCTCAAACCAAGCCCTTGCTGTACTGAACCATTCAGCTCTCATAAATAATGATAAAATCCAAAATAATACACATACACCAACAGCATAAAATGTAAGGTATAATAAAATACCTAATATACCATCAACCACCTCTACAAGCTTATTAGTTCTTAAAGCATCAGCAATAAGCTTAAGAATTAAAATCACTACAAATATTAAAATAGCTAAAATAATAAATGCGATTATATTCATAATGATGCCTGCAATGTAATCAGCAGCAGCAAATGCCATATCAGCTGCAGTTAGCAATTCACCCGAATCATTAGTTACTCCTTTACCAAGCATATTAGCAAATAGCTTAGGAACACCTAAATACTCATTTAAAAAAACCGGAACAGTTGTATCACCAGTAATATTCTTTCCTTCTAGTTTAGTTAAAAAGCCAGTATGAATCTTTTCAAAAATTCCAGGATATATCATATCATGCGAAATCATAAACTCTGCAAATTGGCCACAATACAAAAAGCTAAAAATTAGAATAACTAAAATTCCACCTAATGAAATAAGCTTTTTCATAAAGCCCTTTTTATATCCTATTATTGCGAATATCACAACACCCGCTATTAAAATTAAATCTAATAAACCACATATCCAAAGGTTCATAACATCATCTCCTTAATTATGCACTTTAATTATAAGGTCTTTGCCTAAAAACTTCAATTACTTTAACTTAATATTTTAATTTTAATGACAAAAGTGTATAATAAAATTGGTGATTTAAATGATCAAAAAATTTCAAGAGCTTATGCAACAAAACAATTTCGATGCATACATAATCCCTACTGCAGACTTCCATAATAGTGAGTACATATGTGAGCATTTTAAAAGCCTTGCTTATTTATCTGGCTTTACTGGTTCTGCTGGTACCTTAGTAATACTTCAAAATGAAGCATATTTATGGACGGATGGTAGATATCATATTCAAGCCCAAATTGAGCTTGAACAAACTGGTATATCACTAATGCGACATGGATTACCAGGAGTACCTTCAATCACTGAATTCCTTGATTCTAAATTAAAGGATAACAACACGCTTGCCTTTGATGGTAGAGTTATGAGCACAGAATTTGTTTTAGAGCTAAAAAACAAAATTAAAAGCAAGATTACGCTAGTTACTAACGTAGACCTTATAAATGGGGTATGGAGTGAAAGACCAAAGCTTCCTTTTTCTATTATTTATAGGCTAGATTCCTTCTTCAGTGGTCAATCATATGAGGAAAAGCTACAAATAATACGTGATAAAATGACTGAATATAATACAGACATGTTTATTCTTTCTTCACTTGAAGATCAGGCATGGCTTTATAATCTTAGAGGAAATGATATCCCTCATACTCCAGTTTTCCTTTCATTTACTATTATTACACTAGATCATACTTTTTTATTTGTGGATCAAAATAAAATTAATCTAGTTATTGAGAAATACTTAAATGATAAAGAAATTACAATTAGACCTTATTCAGATATTTACGATTTCCTAGAGCTTCAAAAGATTAGAAATATATTAGTTGATTTTAAAAATATTAATTACCAAATTTTTTCAAGCATATATAAAAATAATAAGCTTGTTAATAAACAAAATCCAACAATTCTACTAAAAGCTATCAAGAATGAAACAGAAATTAAAAATACAAAGCTAGCCCATATAAAGGATGGCGTTGCATTTACAAGATTTATGCGACATGTTAAAACTAGCTTTCAAAATAAAGAAGAAATATCAGAATTGTCTCTTTCAGAGTATTTAAAGGAATTACGTGAAAAAACAGAAGGTTATGTGGATATATCCTTTAACACGATTTGTGCTTGGAAGGAGCATGGTGCAATGATGCATTACTCTGCAAATAATGAAACCAATTCACAAATAAAGGGTCCTGGTTTTTTATTAGTTGACTCTGGTGGTCATTATCTAGAAGGAACTACTGATATAACAAGAACACTTGCCTTAGGAAAAATGACTGAGGAAATGAAGCTTCATTTTACAACAGTATTAAAATCTGTAATTGCATTATCAAATGCTATTTTCCTTAAGGGATGCAAGGGTATTAATCTAGACATTCTTGCTCGCGAGCCAATATGGAAGCTATTGATAGATTATAAATGTGGAACAGGTCATGGAGTTGGTTATCTTCTATCTGTACATGAACCACCAAATGGATTTAGATGGCAAATCGTTCCTGAAAGAAATGATTCATCGGTTTTATTACCAGGTATGATTACTACTAATGAGCCTGGAATATATTTAGAAAATAAATATGGAATTAGAATAGAAAATGAGCTTTTATGTGTGTATAAGGCAGAAAATGAATTCGGAGAATTCCTTGGCTTTGAAACTATAACATACGCACCTATTGATTTAGATGCTATTAATCCAAGACTACTTACTCCACAAGAAAAAAATTGGATAAATGAATATCATAAAATGGTATATAATACATTATCCGAATATCTTGATATGGATGAAAAGGAATGGTTGTTAAAGACAACACGCGAAATATAATAAAAAATGGTTGTGAAAAATCACAACCATTTTATTTTTAAAAAAAGCGCCTTAACCACATCACCCACTAGCTTAAGGCTGCTACCTTCCGATCCTGACCTGGTTCACCGTAAATGATTGATTAAGGACTTAATCATTTTAACATAATCATTTTTTATTTGCAACTATTTTATTACTTCTTAGCTCTTTAAAAAACGTAGTAATTATATTTGAGCATTCATCCTCTAAAAGCCCACCTTCAATATCAACCATATGATTAAATTTAACATCAAATAGGTTGATTATACTTTTATGAGTACCGAAGCGATAATCATAGGCTCCATAAATTACTTTTTTTATTCTTGACTGGATTATTACCCCACTACACATCACACAAGGCTCAAGCGTTATATACATAACACAGTCATCCAGCTTCCATGCCCCAAGCTTCCTACAAGCCTTATTAATTGCAACAACCTCTGCATGTGCTAAGCTATTAGAAAGTTTTTCTCTTTTATTATATCCTCTAGCAATAATTTCATCATCATATACAATGACACAGCCCACGGGAACCTCACCTATTTTGTAGGCTTTTTTTGCCTGTCTAAGAGCTTCCCTCATATAAAAGCTATTATCTCTTGTCACGGAATAAAACCTCATGACAGCATCTGCATCTAGCCTCATATGAATCATTAGCACCTACTAAAATGGTAGGGTCATCATAATAAGCTGGCTTACCATCAATAATTCTTTGTGTTCTAGTCGCATCAGTTCCACACTCACTACATATAGCTGTAAGCTTAGTCACCTGCTCAGCAACTGCCATTAGTGGCCCAACAATACCAAAAGGCTCTCCTCTAAAGTCAGTATCTAAACCAGCACATATTACTCTTAGACCAGCACCTGCAAGCTCTTGAACATATTTAACTAAAGAATCGTCGAAAAATTGTACCTCGTCAATAACTATTGCCTGAGTATCTCTTTTTAAATATCTTTTGATATCACTTCCATGAGATATATTAATAGCATTAACACTTTTCTTATTGTGACTTACAACCTCATTTGATGAATATCTAACATCAATTGCAGGTTTAAAAACTAAATAATGCTTCTTAGCATACTCCATTCTTTTGACTCTTCTAATAAGCTCCTCTGTCTTACCAGCAAACATAGGTCCTGTTATAACCTCGACCCATCCCTTTTTGTCAATATAATAGTTTGTCATATTATCATCGTCCTTATCGAAAATCTAATTTAATTATAGCATATTATTTTTTATAAAAAAGGGATTGACATATAAATATTAAAAAAAATTGCAGAAAAAAAGAGTCCATTATTGGACTCATATTCTCTAATTCCTATTACTTCTTTAAACCGTAACGCTTATTGAACTTTTCAACACGTCCATCTGCTTGAGTAAAAGCTTGTTTACCAGTATAGAATGGATGACAATTTGAGCAAGTATCAACACGAATCTCGTCTAATACAGAACCTGATTCAAATACGCTACCGCATGTAGTACAAGTAACCTTAACAGTCTTATAATTTGGATGAATATCCTTCTTCATAACTACATTCACTCCTTCCGCCATGACTAAGTCATAGTAAGTTTCCAAATTATTTTATCATAAGTGTTTAGTTATTACAATACCTTTTTTACTTAATTTTGAATTTAGCACCTAAATTTCTTATATTATAAAAAATAGAATTATATCCTCTTTTTATTAAATCTATGTTAGATAATAATCCACCATTTTTTATTAACAAAATTAACAATGCAGCACAATGTCTTAAATCCTTAGCCTCATGATTAATAGGCTCATTTATTAAGGATCCAATTATGTATGCCTTATTACCTATCAAATTAACATTAAAGCCTAAGCTATTTAAATCTTTATATATTTGCATTCTATTTTCAAATATATCCTCCTCAATAACACTTGAGCCCTTCCCATATGCCATTAGAACACCAAACAATGGCTGCATATCAGTTGGAAATAACGGATATGTTTCTGTCTTTATATCAAAACAATTGCCTCTAGACTTTATTGCCCTTATATAATTCCTTTTAAATCTTATATTATATTTAGCCTTTAATAATAGCTCAAGTGGATATTTAAAATGATCAGCATTAGCACCTTTAATTTTTACATCTCCACACAATAACCCCATTACAATATAGGTCATTGCCTCTATTCTATCTGGTATAATTTTATATTTTACAACCTCATCTACACGACCTTTAAAGCCTCTAAAAACCACCTTATGACTTAATGCATCTAAATCAAATCCAATTTCCTTTAAAAAGGCAATCACATCTAATGCTTCTGGTTCTAATACCAACTCATCTAAAATTACATACCTACATTTTAGTGAGGCAAGGATTGCATTAATACTGGCACCCACTGATTTTTTAGACATAGTTATAGAAGCCTCATTAATAGCTTTTTCTCTTCTAATCCATAAATGATTATCCTTAAGCATACATTTAAATCCTAAAGCCTCAAATGCTTCTATATGAGCATCTATTGGTCTTGAGCCTATACTACATCCACCTGGAAGTAATATATCGCATTTATCAAATAAATATAAAAATACGGGTATAAAATAATATGATCCTCTTAGCTTTTCGCATTCTTCAATTACTAAGCTTTTATATTCTATTTTACTTGAATCAACTATAAGCTTATTAAATCTCCATCTTACCTTACAATTTAGATATCTAAGTATTTTAATAATAATTTTAATATCTGTTATTTTTGGTATATTGCTAAATATAATCCTTCCTTTAGTAAGAATGCTTGTACATAAAATAGGAATTGCCGCATTTTTTGAACCGTTTATTTTTACTGTTCCTTTTATATCATTTGCTTTTTTAATTATTATTTTTTTCATATTCTCACCCATCATAAGTATATGAATAAATATGCTCATAATATGACTAAAATAATAACCAATAAAACTAGAACAAAAAAATTAGGACCAAACGGTCCTAATTATTATAAATTATTAAAGAAAGGTACTGAAGCTAAAAGATCACCCTTTTGCTTAACCTCTAATACGACATATGCATTATTCTTAATAGCCAATTCCTTAAATTTTTTTATATCAATCTCACCTTCGCCTAACGTTAGGTGACATTTTTTTCTTGTTCCATCATGAATATGAAATTCATCAAATGGTAGGTTTAGCTCACTATTAACCTCATATACAATATCGTAGCTTAAGCTATCATGTCCTATATCATAACAGAATCTAAAGCCATTATTATATAAATCCTTATATACTCTTTTCATATAAGCTGGAATATTATCTGTATTTTCAATTACCATATTAATTCCATTATCATTACAAATCTTTTCAGCCTTTTTAAAATTTGTAATTAATCTATTAATATATACATCATATTCCTTTTCATAAATATAATTCTTAACACCACTAATAGTGACAACAGGTCCTGGAATCATATGCATATTGATTTGCTTAATATATCCCTTACCTAGCTTAGCATATCTATCTAATAGTGTAAGATAAGCAGCTACAACTTCATCATAAGAGCCTAAATCAGCCTCATCATAAAAATGTAAAGTTGCTTCCATATTATATTTTTTTAAAAGCTCTGCTATAGTTTTAGCTTCCATTTCACTTCTACAATAGCCGAAATTTAAATTTAATTCAACAAAATCTAAATCTAATTCCTTAGCTAAAATCAAATTCTCCTCAATAGTGTCGAATTCATATAGCTGTGGCATTCCAAGCTTCATTATTAGATCACTCTCACTCTAAATACACCGTTGAAGTTTTTGATTGATTCAACATCAACCTTACCATCAACATCTAATACAGAATAGCCATAGTCCCCCTTGCTCTTACAAACAAAGTTTACAATATTACCACCATGTGCGCTAATTAAAGATGAGAAGCTTGCGATAATACCAGGTGCATTTTTATGGTGAATACAAACACGAATATCAGCTTGCTTAACACCAGCATTAACTGCTGGATAGTTAACTGAATTTGTAATGTTACCATTATCAATGTAATCCTTAACTTGATTAATTGCCATTAATGCACAGTTGTCCTCAGCCTCCTCAGTTGAAGCACCTAAATGTGGTAAGCAGATAACATTTTCCATATTAGCAACAGCTGGATTAGCGAAGTCTGTAACATACTTCTTAACCTTACCATTTGCCATAGCATCCTTTAAATCAGCATCATTAACAAGTGGATCTCTTGAGAAGTTTAATACAACAGTATTATCCTTAAACTTAGCGAATAATTCCTTATTAATCATATGCTTAGTTGAATCCATTAAAGGAACGTGTACAGATACGAAATCAGCATTAGAAACAGTATCCTCTAACTTTTCAACATACTTAACCTTCTTATCTAGCTTCATTGCATTATTAATAGATAAGTATGGATCATAACCTACTACATTCATACCTAATGCTACACAAGCATTAGCTACTAATACACCAATAACACCTAATCCAACTACAGCGATAGTCTTTCCTAAAATTTCATTACCTGCAAATTGACTCTTAGCTTTTTCAGCAGTCTTACCGATATTTTCATCAGCCTTATTTTCATTAACCCACTTATTACCACCAATAATATCACGGCTAGCAAGTAATAAACCACATAATACTAATTCCTTAACAGCATTAGCATTTGCGCCAGGAGTATTGAATACAACAACACCCTTGTCTGCATACTTTTCAAGAGGAATATTGTTAACACCAGCACCAGCACGTGCTACTGCTAAAATATTTTCATCTAAATCCATATCATGCATTGCTTGAGATCTAACTAAAATACTATCTGCTTTAGCTAAATCCTCAACAACTACATCATTTCCAGTCATTGTATCTAAGGCAACCTTAGAAATCTTATTTAAACAATATGCCTTCATTATTATTTATTCTCCTCTTCAAACTTCTTCATGAATTGAACTAAAGCCTCAACACCAGCCTTAGGCATTGCATTATAGATAGAAGCACGCATACCACCAATTGATCTATGACCCTTAATATTAGCGATATTATTTTTCTTTGCTTCCTCAACAAACTTAGCATCTAATTCAGGATCATTAGTTTTGAATGTAACATTCATCATTGATCTAGAACCCTTTTCAGCTGCACAAATATAGAAATCAGTTGTATCTAAGTAATCATATAATAAAGCAGCCTTTTCTTCATTACGCTTCTTCATAGCTTCAAGACCACCATTAGCCTTTAACCACTTAAATACCTTACCACAAATATAAATTGAATATGAATTTGGAGTATTGTATAAGCTGTTATTATCTACTTGAGTTTTCCACTTTAGCATAGTTGGAGTAATGAATTCTAATTCATCCTTAATTAAATCCTCACGAATAATTAATACAACTAAACCTGCAGGACCAACATTCTTTTGAACACCAGCATAGATTACACCATACTTTGTTACATCAATTGGCTCTGATAGGAAGCAAGATGATTGATCAGAAACAAGTGGTTTACCCTTTGTATTAGGTAATTCCTTAAATTTAGTACCATAGATTGTATTATTTTCACAGATGTATACATAATCAGCATCTTCTCTAACTTCAAGATCACTACAATCTGGAATATAAGAGAACTTAGATTCCTTAGAAGAAGCTAAAACCTTAATATCACCAAATAATTGAGCCTCTTGATAAGCCTTAGTAGAGAATTGACCAGTTAAGATATAGTCAGCCTTCTTATTCTTGCTCATTAGATTCATAGGTACTGCAGCAAATTGTTGGCTTGCTCCGCCTTGAACAAAAATAACCTTATAGTTTTCTGGAATATTCATTAAATCTCTTAAATCTTGAATAGCCTCATCTAAGATCTTCTCAAATGGCTTTGAGCGATGACTCATTTCCATTACTGACATTCCAGTTCCTTGATAATCTAACATTTCTTCTGCTGCTTCTTTTAATACTTCTTCAGGTAAAACAGCTGGACCTGCTGAAAAATTAAATACTCTTTTCATAATTCTCTTCTCCTTTTAAATTATTTTTTACCGCTTTAAAATAAAAAAAGCCCGTAATGCTGTTGCACTAAGGGACGAACTTTTAAAATCCGCGGTACCACCCTAATTAGGTTTACTCACTCACAATTCTTTAACGGGAATTACTCGGAATTAATTACATTCGCCAAAGAGGTAGATTCAAAGGCTTTAATTGTAAGGTTTCACCAACCCCTTACTCTCTAAAAATTAAACTTCCTTTTATAGTCCTCTTTATAGGCTATATAAAAATTTATTCCATTATACTCTTTAAAAGTTCGTTTAGTCAATACTTTTTTTGTATTTTTTTAATTTTTTAGACAAAATGTTCGCACATCACACACATTCGCATTCAATTGTCAAAATTTTATGCATATTTCACTTAAATAAAAAAAATAATAAAAAAATAAAGGATAGCAAAATGCTATCCTTTATTAAAAAGTAGGGAGAGTATATAAATAATTATGAAAAAGTTAAACTTTTCGTCTTAGAACCTAAGACATTATTAATATTACCTTTATTAATAATTTCTATACATTAAATTTTTAAAAAAATAAAAGTGGTAGATAATCTACCACTTTATATAATTAATATTGATTAATGTATCTCTTTATTTCCCACTCAGATACATGCTTACGATATTCATTCCACTCTTGTGTCTTCGCACTAACCATCTTACTAACAGTATGCTCGCCCATAGCCTCCATGATAACTGGATCAGCCTGGAAAGCTTTAACCGCCTCATATAAATTATTAGGTAATGAATCAACACCTAGAGCTTTTCTACCCTCATCAGTTAAGGCATATAGATTTTCATAAATAGGAGCAACCATTTCACAATTACCCTTAACACCATCTAAACCTGCCTTTAAAATAGCAGCAATAGCTAAATAAGGATTAGCAGCAACATCTACACTACGTACCTCTGTTCTAGTCTTCATACCTCGTGCCGCAGGTATTCTAACCATTGTTGAACGATTAGAATCACTCCATGAAATATAACAAGGAGCTTCAAATCCTGGAACGATTCTCTTATATGAATTGACAATTGGATTAGTAATTAAGCAGAATCCTTTAGCATGAGCTAGGATACCTGAAATCCACTTATTAGCTACCTCGCTTAATTGATTAGCTGTTTTAGGATCATAGAATGCATTTTTTCCATCATTAGTTAATAATGAGCAGTTTACATGCATACCACTACCAGCAATGCCTTCAATAGGCTTAGGCATAAATGTTGCATGAAGACCATGTCTTCTTGCAATATTCTTAACTACTAGCTTAAATGTTTGAACATTATCACAAGCCTCTACAGCTGAATCAAATTTAAAGTTTATTTCGTGTTGTCCTGTTGCAACCTCATGATGCGCAGCCTCAATAGTAAAGCCAATCCTTTGTAGCTCAAGTACAATATCACGTCTACAATCCTCAGCACAGTCTACTGGTGCTAAATCAAAATATCCACCATGATCATTAAACTCTAACGTAGGTTGACCCTTAGCATCAAGCTTAAATAAGAAGAACTCTGGCTCAACACCACAATTAAAAGCCTTATAGCCTAGCTTTTGCATTTCCTCTATATTTCTCTTTAATACTCCTCTAGGATCTCCTTCAAATGGAACATGTACTCCATCCTCACCAGGACGATATACATCACAAATAAATCTAGCAACCTTACCATAAGCTGTATTTTCCCAGCTTAAAACAAGGAATGTATCTAAATCTGGATGTAGGAACATATCAGCCTCATAAATTCTTACAAAGCCTTCAATTGATGAACCATCAAACATAACCATGTTCTCAAGCGCATCCTCTAATCTTGTTACTGGAATTTCTACATTTTTTAGCATACCCATCATATCTGTAAACATCATACGAATATATCTAATATCCTCTTCCTTACATATACGACGAATATCATCCTTTGTATAACCCATACAATCATCTCCCTTAACAATAATATTCTTTATTATAACTTAATAAAATTATAATTTCAATTGTTATAAATTATAAAATGAATCTTTTCTCTTTTCTATCTTGCCCTCTAGGATCAGCTTATCAGCTGCATCATCAAGCATTTTTCTTAAATTAGGAATTACCTTATCAAAGCCTAATAATGTTGCGATTGTCTTATAGCATCCATCTATCGTAATACCATTATGCTTATTTACAACAGTGTATACACCATCATAATATTCCTCTGGATGAATATGTGGAACCTCACGATTTGAATTATAACGTAATCTAATTCTTAAGCTTGGATCAACAAAATAATAATCTCCAGCCTTAATAATCAGCTTATTAATTCCTTCATTTATCTCATCCTTAAGCTGAGGTGTAACCCTAGGCTTATCTAGGATAGTCGAAATTCTCTTATAAAGATAATCCTCATGAACTGGTTGTTCACGCTTAATAAGCGCAGTAACTAATGCCTCCATACCCTTGCTTTCATAATAATCCTTACCAAGCTCATTATCTAGCTCTAGGTATTCATTAAATTCTGCATCTAATGATGAATCACTTCTATCCTCTCTTAAAAATGATGTTGCTTTAACCTTTCGTTCCTCATAAGGAACATATTCAGCAGTTAATGCCTCATACAATCTCTTCTTTTCTAGCTCAATATCATTAAACCATGCAGTTGAATATAGCTTGAAATATCTCCAGCCCTGGCGCTCTAAAAGAAGTCTTTCTAATCTATATTTATCAGTTAAATTAGATGTATAAGAGCTTGAACCATCAATCATTAATGCTAATATAAATTCCTCATCCTTCTTAATAGCTAAATCAATCTTAAATGATGATAAGCCATAATTAGGATAAACCTCATATCCCAATGATTCAATATATTCCTTAACAGCTTTAATTATACCATTATCAGATTCATTAAATCTCTTATCTGTAGTTACATTCTCTGCAAACTCTAAATAAGACTTTAATAATAGTACACCTTGAGATTCTGTATTATGGGTATTAATATCAGAATGCTTTATTGAAGAAACAATACTAACATTGAATTTAGCTCTTGTAATCGCAACATTTAATCTTCTTTCTCCACCTAAATTATTAAGTGGTCCAAAGCGTTGATGAAATTTACCCTCACTATTATAACCATAGCAAATACTAAAGATGATTCTATCTCTTTCATCACCTTGAACACTTTCTAGGTTTTTAACAAAGAATGGCTCATCAATATCAGTTGGGAAATATTTACTTTCTAATGGATTTTTCTTTAATCTCTTTTCAATTAACTCACTAATTAATTCGGCCTGTACATTTGAGAAGGCTACAACACCTAAGGATTCATCTGAATTCTTTAAATGCTCAAATACCATATCACAAACCTTATTAGCCTCAACTAAATTAGTTCTACTCTTTGTATCATATAATCCATCTTGTACATAATAGAAATCAATACCAAAGCCAACCTCATGCTTTCTTGATTGAGGTATAGTAATTAAATTACTATCATAGAAGGATTGATTAGAAAACGTAATAAGCTCCTCATTTCTACTTCTATAATGCCACTTAAGGCTTAGGGTATCAAATGACTGAGACGCCTTATCTAAAACAGACTCCAAATCATATTCCTTCTCGCTAAAGTCATCAACACCAGCTTGGAAGAAATTTGATGGTGGCATCTGCTTTGTATCACCTATAACGATACATTGCTTTGCTCTATAAATAGACCCTAATGCATCAGAGGCAAATATTTGTGATGCCTCATCAAATATAACACAATCAAACATATTAAGCTTTGATGCTAAATATGTTGATACAGAAAGTGGAGACATCAAAAATACTGGCTTAATATCTAACGCAAGCTCAAAAATTTGCTCTAATAATCCTCTGATAGGCATATGTCTTCTAGACTTGCTATGCTCATGTGATAGTATTTTAAACATTGATCCCTCAATAACCTTTTCATCAGGTCTCTTTTGAGAATTTAAAACAATTATATTGTCTCTATTTACACTAAGCTTCTTTTCATCAAGCTCTATGAAATCCTTAATAACCATATTTTTATTTTGAGCTTTAAACTCACTTAAAAGCTTTGAAGAATCTATGACCTCATCAATCATATATTTATAGAATAGCTTTTCATACCCAGCAGCCAACTCATCAATATTTAAATTTAAATCTAAAAATCTATCTAAATATTCAATCGCTCTACATTTTGATATTTCCTCAACACCCTTAATCCATCTCATAACTGTTGTAATTTCCTTCTTCTTACCTAGGATAGCAATTACTCTATCATAGCAGTTTGGAATAGATTCCTTATATATGTTGAATCTTTCTAAGTTAAATCTCTTTGCAAGCTTAATTAAATTTATATTATCCTTCTTATCAATTTCAAATCTACTAAATCTATTTTTAAATTTCTCTACAATCTCTAAATATAATTCCTTAGTGACTAAAAAATCCTTAGAGCCATCTAATATTCTTAAATCAACTAAAACATTTTTCAAATTAAGATTTTTGATATCCCCTAGCACCTTAGAGATGAAATTACTATGAGTTGTAGCCATAACAATATCTCTTTTAACCTTAATTAATACTTCAAGCTCAGAAATTAAAACCTCAGCACTAGCCTTCTTATTTCTATAATTAGCTAGCTTCGAATATGCATCCTTATAGCCTTTATTCTTAATTAATCCACCAGGATTTCTTAATTGAGCCTGTAGGGCTTCTAAATTCTCATTAATAATAGAGCTCTTATATGATTCAAAAATCTTAGCATCTAATGTCGAATTAATTTTTAAATAGCTCTCAATAGCTTCAATAAGCTTTTCTCTATTCTTTTTAATCAAATAATTAGGATTAAATGTTTTAATACGTGTAAGCTTTTCAACTAGATAAAAAGCTTCAGTACCGTCTAATATATTATTAATAGCGTTGTTACATTTTTTTAACAGCTCTTCAATATCTTGCATTAAAACAAGCTGCTTAACGGCCGAATCAAGTTCCTCTTCAAATTCATAGGCAATGTATGAATCACCTAATTGATTTAAAGCATATAGAGGATTTTTTCTATAATCATAGCCTAACAATTTAGATTGTCTAGAATATTCATTAAGAAGATTTACCATCTTCTCCATATCATATAAATTAAGGCCTTCTAAATCTAGATTGACATCTAAAAGCTCAAAATCTATTTTCAAATACTCAGAATATAAATCTAATAAGGATATACCAAGGCTTGGAATTGTCTGATGTATTTCATCCTCATACGATTTTAAATCATTACTTAATACACTATATTCAGAGCCTATAAATTTAGTTTTAAAATCAATATCATACTTTGGCAATGTAGCAGTATTATAAAGATTATCAATAAATTCCTTCTTATTAGTTTTATTTGAGTGTAGCTCAATCGCAAAGTCAGATAAGCCTGCTCTTCTTAAATTTTCAAATACAACCCTTAAGGCAGCAATCTTTTCAGATACGAATAAAATCTTTTTACCACTACCTAAAAGTGAGGCAATAATATTAGTAATAGTTTGACTCTTACCACTGCCTGGAGGTCCCTGCAAGCAGAATGATTTTCCATCGGCAGCATTTTGAATTGCTTCAAGCTGAGATGAATCATAATTAACCACTGGATAAATTGGCATAGGCTTTATCTCATCATCATTAGCTCTCTCACCAAGAAGAATTCTTATATTTTTATTGTTAATAACCATATCCTTATTTGACATAAGGTCATTATACATATTCATTTTAAAAAATGAATAAATACCTAACGCCATACCATCATCAAGCGTTATACCCTCAGGAAGTAGCGCTCTAACCTTGGCAAAATAAGTAGATATTGCATCATGATTATAATCAGGAAACTCCACCTGATATGCAGAGCTAAAATAATATTTTAATGTTGGGTTTACTAAAACCTCATCCTCATATTCTCTAACAATATATGGACCTGTTTCATTATCAAGCTCAACTGGAACTAATAATAGCGGAGCAATATACTCAATTTCCTCCTCTACATAATGAACAAAGCCATAGGTAATATATAAGGAATTAATACCCTTTTCTGATATTGATGTCTTATATTCCTTACTTAAAGCCTTTAAGGTTTTATCCATTGAATAGCCTCTTTTATAGCATAGGAATTCATCTCTACCAACTAATTGAGAGCATATATCATAAACCTTAGAATCTAAATAATTAAATTCATCCTCTTCCTTACTTTTAGAAAACTCGCGGCTATATTTAGATAATATTGGATCAGTATTAAAAATGGTATACTCTCTAGAATTAGTTATACCCCTAAATATTTCTTCCATATTCTTATTTAAAATCTTTAAGGTTTTTAATCCTGTATCCTTAAAGTTTAATAATCTATTACGCTTACCTAAATCTAGTAGCTGATTTGTGATATCTAATAGTCTATTAATCATAATACCACCCTGCTTCCTGATATTATTATAACAATTTATTTAACTATTGTAAAATTTTACTCTTCAATAAATTTACTTGTAATGCTTCTTTTTAAATACAATTTAGTAATAAGACCACAAAGAACTCCTGTAGCACAGGAAAGAATTGCGATGAATGGTAAATAATATACTACAGCCTCGCTTGATAATAATAGCATTGCGGCAATAATTTGGCCGAAGCAATGACTAATAGAGCCTAAAACTGAAACACCTATTATACTAAACACCTTTATTCTAGAAAAGATAAGCATAATAACGAAGGATAAAACTCCTCCTGATAATGACATTATAAACGTTGGAGACAATAATGTGCTTCTTAATATTGCCACCACTAATATTCTTAAAATATCTACAATGAGTGCTTCGCTAATTTTAAATTCATATAGCATTATTAAAATTATTACATTTGCCAGACCAAGCTTAACTCCAGGTATAAACATAGGAATAAAGGATTCTAAAATACTCAATACAATTGCCATTGCCGTAAGCATCGCAATTATTGCTAATCTCTTTACACTCATATAGTACTGTCAACTCCTTCATTAGAACCTACAAGCTTAATATAAACCTTGTTTGGTAAGCATGTTATAGTTTGACCAGACTTATCAATTTTTCCTTGATTTATACAAACATGATCGTCACACTGGCTTTCAGAAATACATATTGAATTATCAATTACAATAATCCTTAAATCACTGATTTCTCCTTTTATTATGTATTCATCATTTTCACTTAAATCAATTTCTAATATAAGATTCTCATCATAATAAACTAAAGCCTTTAAATCATTTTTAGTGCTACAACTATTAAATAAAATAATTCCTATTATCGCTATAAGCAAAACAGAAACTACTAAAATAATATCATTCCTATATTTTCTCATAGCTTTAATCCCTCACTATAATATACTATCTCATCATCCTTAAATAGAATAATTTCAATATCATTTTTTTCGGCAAATTCTATAGCATTCTCTAGTGGCATTGAAAATAAAGCTGTAGAATACATATCACATAATGCTGAATCATTTGCAATAACATTAACATTATCAAAATAATCAGCTGGATATCCAGTTTTAGGATCAATTATATGATGATATCTAATACCATTAATTACTGTATTTTGATATTTACCGCTTGAAGAACCAATAGCCATATTAGTTCCTTCTATAATAGTTATATTACCTTTGCTGTAAGGCTTAGAAAGTGCAATTCTAAATACATCATTATTCTTATTTCCAAAAACGACATTAGAGCTTCCAGCATTAATTAAAAAGCTATCCACTCCAACGCTATCTAAATATTCCTTCGCCTTTTGAGTGGCATATCCCTTGGCGAATCCACCTAAATCAATATTTCCATCACCAACAAGAGTAATTGTTTTTTCATCAAAATTTAAATGCGTATTATTCATTATATCTAGCTCTGATTCAATAATACTTAAATCTACAACCGTATTATTAGAAATAGCTTCCTTCCATAGCTCAGATATTCTACCCATATATATATTAAAATAAGAATCAATATCATTTGATAAACTATTAGCTGTAATTAATAAATCATATAACAAATCGCTAGCCTCGATAGTTCTATTTAAATTTAAATCATAAATACTATTATTATCATTAGACTCATAATAGCTAGAAACCCTATCTACCTCGTGATATATTTTTTTAATCTCATTATAATGCGTTTGATAATCATCTACATTGTAAAACGTAACCTCAACAGTCGTAGACATTGTAATAATTGGACTGCATGTCTGAACCTTTAATGAATTGCAAGCCGACAATACTGCAATTGATATTAACATTGTAATGAAAATAAAGACTCTTTTCATGAAGGTCACCTCTTAACAATACTATTATAGCATTTTATTTATTTTAAACAATTTTAAAATAAATAAAAATGGTTGAAATTAGTCAACCATTTTATATCATTCTTCATCCTCAGTTTTTTCCTTTTTAGACTTTCTATTCCACTTAAGTAACCCCTGAGATAAAATATTATTATTTACACAATATCTATATAATAGCATGCATAAGCATGAAACCATTATACCTGTTGCAGCACCAGCAATAACATCTGTAAAATAATGTACTCCTAAAATAATTCTAGAAAACATTACCAACGGAATAAGAGCACCACAAATTGAATAAACTGTTACCTTTACCTTTTTATTATAATCCTCATGATATATTAAATATATTATAAAAGAATACATAAAGCCAGCAGCTGTTGAATGCCCAGAAGGGAAGCTAGTGGTATCCTCACTCATCCAACGCATTTCTAATATTGGTCTTTCTCGAGAATATAAATCCTTTAGTCCTACATTTATTATAGTTGATAGCATTATACCGAAGGCAAGTAAAATAAACCTGTAATCAACCTTAGTATAAAATGCAGCAACAAATAAAATAACTATTATCATTAAATAATTACCAAATTCAGTAATCAATCTAAAGAACCAATACATAAAACCATACTTTTGCCCTCTAATACTATAGGCAAAATCTCTAACAGCCTCATCTATAGCTAAAGGCTCTACTCTAAAAAAATAAATTATAATAGACAAAGTAATAAATGTAACTGCACATAATATAATTCCAGATGTCTTTAAAATTCTTGTAGTCTTACTTCTACTCATATCTTACCATCCTTATTACAGTTTTTTCATCAGCTTCCTTAAATGTTATTTCATCAATTAAAGCATTAATAATTCCTAAATCATCATCAGAATCGCCTTCACCCATAAGCTCCCAGCCATATTCCTCGATTTGTCTATCTCTTTCACCCTTAATCTTTTGTGTGATGTAGTCCTTAACATGATCCTCTAAATATGTTAAAGTGAATGCTAAAACCGTTTTATATTCATCCTGCTTAATATCTATATTTAAATTAGCATAACTATTCTCTAATATATATAAAGAAAACTCTTCAATTATCTTACAGATTTTTTGATTTCCTTGCATTTCTTTTTTTCTCCTTATGGAATATCTTATCTCCACATATTGCCAAGACAGATGCTTCAAAACCGGCAGCAAAGCCATTGTTATATAAATCAAATCCACCTTGTAGTGATACAGCTATAGGAGTTAGTGCCATGTGAATAATACCACCAGCTATTCCATAAATAATACCAAACTTACCACTTATAGGGGCTAGTGCACTTGCAAAAACAAATGCAACCAATAAGCTCATATCTCTATTTATATCGATAGAGAAATCGCCTCTTACTGCCATCATTATCAAAATGGCAAATGTACATCCAATCCATACAGGTATACCATTTCTAACATGCAAGCCAAAAGCAGATACACCTAATATAGCTAATATACTACCAAATAAAATACCATTCATAGGTATACCACAGGAAATAAATAATGTAAACAAAATAATTCCTAATATACCAAAATTTAATAAAACTGCCTCAACACCAAAGTCCTTAACATAATCACTAATTAATCTACCTGATGTCTTAAGCATATTAAAATATTTCTTAAATACTCCTCTATCACCAATAATAGCAATCAAAATAAAAGCTAATGAGATAGAGCCTAATAAAACATAAAAAACTGTTGAATTTGTTCCATCATACCTTTGTACTGTCGATACATCTAGTCCACACATTTTAAATATTGCATAAAATATAGCAGAAACAATACCTAAAGCAAAACCAGTATTATATAAATTATAACCCTCATGAAATGCTAGTGTATGAGCTGAATATGCTGGCACAATAAAACCAACTACAATACCACATAACAGACCTAACGGCAACGCAAAATACCATGCAAGACCAAATCCGAAAAAGCAATAGCTTATTAGTGGTGATATACCAGTAGATAATAATATCGTAATAATTAAGCTTCTAAATGGAACATGCTTAAATCTTGAATACAACCATATACCTAAATAAATAGGTAGTGTATTAATTAGATTTTTACCAAAGAAAGAGAAGCCAAAAATCATAATGATACCACAATATACGGCACCCGTTGTTTTAATTTTCAATATTTTTAATAGCAATATATTAAATAATAAAACTGATGCAACATTTAATAATGTTGCCCCAATACCGCCAATATAAACATAATCAGTTAGTAAAATTGAATCATTTGTTAATATTTTACCATAACCAATAAATACATCCTTTATTGGTTCAAAGCAAAAGCTTAAAACAAACAATATAAAACATAGGACCTCTAAATAAAGATCGTTGTGTATGTAGTTGAATATTTTCCTCATCAATTCACCTCATTTAGAGTATTTAATGTTATATGTTCATAACTCCACACGCAAATAAAATAATTAATAACAAACCTAATGCAATACGGTAAATACCAAACGGTTTAAAATCATGCTTTTTAATAAATGCCATTAGGAATTTAATAACAAGCATAGAAACACCAAATGCTACAACACAGCCTATTAGCATAAATAAGGCTTGCTCTGTTACAATTGCATTTCCATCAATAAAATACTTTACAAGCTTTAATAATGAAGCTCCAAGCATTACTGGAATAGATAAATAAAATGAAAACTCACTTGCAACCTCTCTATTACATAATAATAGCATAGCACCTAAAATAGTAACACCACTTCTGGATGTACCAGGAATTAATGATAATAATTGGAAACAACCAATAAAGAAAGCCATTCTCCAGCTTAACTCACCTGTACTATTTATTTTAAATTCTCTTTTTCTATTCCATATTTCAAGTCCTATAAAACAACCACCATAAACAATTAAAGTAATGGAAACAGTAATTGAATTATATAAATATTGATCCAATATATCATCTAATATTAATCCAACAATTGCAGCTGGCAGACAAGCAACCAAAACCTTAGCCCATAGTATCCATATATTCTTCTTTTCTTCCTTTGATTTTAATTCATCAGGATTTATAAGTGATTTACCAAAGAAAGGGTTTAGCTTATTGAAGAAGCATACTATTACTGCTAAAATAGCACCTAGCTGAATAACTACTAAAAACAAACCCCAAAATGCTTCACCATATGTTTGCTCAACATCTAATAATTCTTCTAAAATTATCATATGTCCAGTACTACTAACAGGAAGCCATTCTGTAATACCTTCAACTATACCAAATAATATAGCCTTTAATATCTCAATAAACTCCATAATATTCTCCTAGTATTTTTTAGAATAATAAATTCTTACACATATATATGAAATAATAAAGAAAGTTAGTACCGCTAATAATGTGTAGAAAATTATCTTATTAATAAAAGCTGTAACAATTAAAGCAATACCTATACTATATAAAGCAAGCTTTAACGAAAAATTATTAGTCTTAAGCTTAATAAAAGAAATTCTCTCATCATTTTTCTTTATTAATTCATTAGATGCAAAATCTACATCTAAAAGAATTTTTGCATATGTGTAAATTTTAATACCAATATATCCTTCAAGTAATACAAAGATACCATATCTAAAAATAATTAAATCAGCAAATGCAGCATTATCTGAGTTCGCGAAGCTTGGTATCAGCTCCATACAAATTAAAATAAGAATTGGTAATAATGTAGCTAATGCCATTATAATTAGCTTAATTTTAGCAGTTCTTTTTAATCTATCCATTGTAATTTGCATAACGTTATTCCCCTTCCTCTAAGCTAAAAAGCTCTTCTACTGAAACATTAAAAGTTTTTGCAATCTTTAAAGCAAGTGGTAAAGATGCAATATACTTACCCTGCTCAATAGAAATAATTGTTTGACGTGTAACGCCAACCTTCTTAGCTAAATCCTCTTGAGTTAGCTTCATTTGTTTTCTATACTTATGTACTTCGTTTTTCATAAAGCCTCCTTATCAGCCTTCATTAAAATAAAGGTACTATTAATTAATATCACATCTATTTTATTATACATTAATAAACACCAAAATTACAAGAAAAATAAAAACCCTCTGTGGCTTATGCCATAGAGGGTAATTATTAATTAGTCTTAATCTCGGTTGCTACCTGACCATAAACGTCGGATGTAGATTCACCCCATGTTTGCCCCACATCACCATCTTTAATATAGATAGTGATTGAAATTCTTTGAGTAATGATTGATGAAGGTGGTAAATATGCTCCACTTTCTTCTTCACTCACATTTTGATTATTCTTATTCGTAGATGTAATTTTATATTCACAAACGTAGCCCTCAGGTAAATCTAAAGTGAAATAGAAATAACCATGTGGTAAAACCTGTAGCTGTGTTTCTAATGAATATGTCATTGACTCTGAATCATAAATAACGAATGCACTCGCATAGGATGTAGTTATATCTCCTTGCTCATTTTCCTTTGGATAAATTCTATCTGTAATATTTAAATAGAATGAATCCATATTAAAGTTTGTAGCATTTGAAGCATCAAAAGTTAAGTCTAAATAAATTGTGTTTGTTGCATCTATAATCGCAACATGATAGAATTTCAGGTTATCATTATCAGTTCCAGAATTTTCTAAATAATCCTCTGAGAAGATTACATAAGAAACATACCAGAAATGATTATCAAGTGGAGTACCAATGTAGTCCATGTATAATGAGCTATTATCCTTAATAGCACCTGCCTTATCTGATAATGTATATTTCACATTATTATAAGTAAAGCCTTGTTCTTCATAAGAATATATTAATCCTGTAGACTCATAGCTATCAGTAAATACATCACTCCATAAGCCATCATCACATTTAATCATAAAAATAACAGTTTCATCATTCGGATTTACAAATGGCACATATAAATATAATATGTCATCCGCATTTGTAGTTAATGCTGTTGTATCATCCTCAGTTTGAACTCCATATCCGTAATAATTTAGCTTTGCTTGTGTTGTATACTGATACATTTGAGCATGATCCTCAATTGCGAATACTGGTGCATAGTCTGATAATGTAGCGTTAGATACAGAACCTACAGTAAAGAAATTAGTTTCTGTAGAATAATCAGTACCAGTATTAGCATAATTAATATATTTCGAAGTAACATTAATTTCTCTATAATTAGATGTTAAATCTCTTAAATCATAATAGATCGGTTCATTAGCTGAGCCAGTTTCTTCCTCTGATTTAATTGCATATGGTGCATTCATAACAGTAGTTGAAGCTGTTAATGCTGCTGAATTTTCTAGGAATGTAATCTTTTTCAATAAGGCATCCTTTGAATAATCCTTTAACACATAGACAGTAGGGAATGAATAATTCTTCTCATATACATCATCTACCCACATAGCTGAGTTTTGATAAATATAATTGAATGTATATAAACCAGCTTCTAATGCATCAGGAATATTTACAGATAATCCAGTATATGATGAATCTACTGATGTACTTGCATTAGATGTAGAGTACGAATACTCAACATTAGCACCATCAGTATAAACCCTATTTAAATTATACTTGATACGATAATATGGTGAAGTACCACGTTCGAATGAAATATTAACATTTTTAGATGAATCAATGGTAGCTGTAGAATCTAGCCTACCATCCTTATATATCGTAGCATAATTAGCTATATCTACAGGATCCTGTTCAACTAATGTATGGATATACCTAGATGAATAATTTGTATCCTCTGCTGTTATATCATATATTACTGTATATGTAATTAATCCATTTGTTACAGTGTAATCGGCAGTTATAGATAAATCAGCATTATCTGAATACGATAAATATGATAGATAGAAATTGCTTGATTCATAATCTGTTAATTCCTCATATGTGAATAATCTACCAAACTTAATTTCAGTTGTTAGACTATTTTCTGAAATCATAGATGATTGAGGAGCACCATCATACTCGAAGTCTATAATTTCTGCTTCAGTACTCTTTATCTTACTAAATGAAGATGACTTAGTTAAATTTGGATCACTAAATAAAGCCACCTCAATATCATATGTACCCCAAGGTAATGATGAATCAATAATTAAATTAATTGTTGCATCACCATTCTCATCAATAATAGCATCATCAGCAAAGCTATAGTCATTAAATACTTCTCCATTCTTCTTAAGAGAGATATAAGGAGTAATATCTAAACCATATGGAAGCTTAGAATTTCCATCAGATGTCAATTCAACAATAACATTTCCACCACTTGCAGGAAGTGACGCTGGGTTAGCATCACTTAATTCAAAGCTAACATCAACGCTAATTATAGTAATTGTGTATTCTAATGCAATAGTAGGATCCTCAGCTGTAACTAAAATAGTTGTATCATTTCCAACTGAAATATAATTTGAACCACTAATATTAGTCTTATCAAGTATAGCCCCATTAGCTATACTTTGTGAATACCATTGATACCTGTATCCGGAATAATTTGATGGAACATAGTAAATTATTGTTCCATTTTCAAAATCAATTAACTCCTCTGAAGAATATAAAACTTTACCATCTTCATCTACAAGATTTAACTCAAATATTGTTGTTGAAATAGAAAGCTTTAACTGCTTCATATCTGTAAGGAATGCGTAATTCACTGAACCCTCTGCTCTAATAGAGCTTCCATTTGAATCAATTCCACCACGCCATGTAGCTGTAGCTTCTTCCGTTAAATACCAATAACCATCAGTTGAGTTAAAATCGTATTTTGCGTCCATGCTATCAAGTGCAAAGTTATCCGGAATAAATTGTCCGTTTAAAATACCCTTACTTGATGCAAGTGCATAAATACCATAACCTGATGTTGTCATGTCATATCCGATAAACAACACAAAATTATCGAATTTGTCATTATCAAATGTACCATCAGATTTAATATATTGATAATTACTAGCTAATACATTTAGCTTATTATAGAACACTGTAGACGTTATCTTAGTATCACTATTTACTAATGTCTCTTCATAAATCCTTGAGTAATCAGTAGCTAAATACGCAGCTAATATATACTTCTTATTAGTATCATTTATCTTATTATTATCATTAAGATTATCAATAATTGATCCTAATAAATAATTACTGCTTTCAACCAAATAATCAGATAATATAATCTTTAGTGTATCAATATTATCAACACTATTGATTACTTGCTTAATATTATCATTTGAAAAAGAGGCTAGTGCAGCTAATAAAGCCTCATCAGCCAGCATCTCATTTTGAATGCTAGTAATTAAATCTGTATTTCCATCTAAAGGCATTAAATATATTAATATAGATTCAATGAATTCATCATAATATGTCTCACTAGTATTATGTTCAACTAGGTAAGCATCTACATAATCACTAGAAATACCATTAGATGTTGTATATTGAATATATCCATCAACAGCATTTTCTTTCACAGCATCATACTTATGAATTCTATCATATGCATCATCATATAATATCTCTCCCGGTAAAATGCTCATTGTAGCATCATATGTTTGATCATAAGTAAATGCAATAGAATATACTATAGAGTTTATTGTAGACGAGCTACCCAAACTAGTTGTTGAAGAGCCTCTTCTACAATATACAGTGGTTGTTGCGTTAGTTTGAAGGATATCTAGTGCTGAATCATATACTAATGTTGCTAAACCGCCACCTTCTATTTGAGAATCAGTAATAGCATATTTTGTAGTATTACTATTGTTTGTAGCAGTGATAGCAACATATCTTGGATTATTATTATCAGTATTTTTTACATTAAAACTGATCGTAACATTCGTAATTTCGACATTGCTATATCCTAAAGCCTCAACTGATGCAGTTAAAGTGTCAACGCTCCTTAATGCTACACTTGATGAATTAACAGTTTGTGTATCAAGAGAAACAGTATTTGTTTCTGAGGACACTCCCGTAGTTACTAAATCAACAGAGTATAAAATAACATTTTGGTTACTTTCTAATGTGATTGAGGATGGTAATAAGGTTGTAAGATCTAACTCATATTCAACAGGTGATGTAGTAATCGCCTGAGTTTGAATAACATCACCATTATCATCCTTAATAATTAGTTCTGTATTTGTAGCACCACTAGCATTATAAACAAGCTTTAAGACATCTGATGTGGCATTTACATTAGTATCAAACGTAATGCTATCAAATGTAATTCCATATTGTCCCAATGAATCATAGTAATTTAATTCCATATTGCTTGATGAAGAAATAGTTGAATCAAAAATGCTTTGTGCAGTTTCATCAACTAAATTATCAACTACGATTCTACCAGAAGAATCTAATGTGATTGTTCCATTCATTATATCCTCTATAGTCAATGCATAGGATAAATATTCCTCTCTTTCAGCATCTGTCATAGTGCTATTTTTAGCATTCAATATAATCTCAACAATTTCCTTAAATACAGCTGTATTACTTGAGAATGCTTGTAATAGCTTAGACTTTGAATCACCACTATACATAGATAATAAGTAGTTGTAAACGGTAGTTCCATCGTAAGCTAAATAGCTTAATGGTGCACTACTATTAATAGTTTTGCTAGTATTAATATTAGCTGAAACAAAGCTATTAATATAATCGATATCTATGTTCTCTTCCATTGTATATGCAAGCTTTTCTAGGAAGCAAGCCTTGACAACACTTTCAAAATTATTATCACCTATAAAATAAGTATTAAATAAATTATTGATAATTTCTCTTTCGTCTGATGATTGCGTAACACCATCATACAACGATAAAACTCCATCTAAAGCAAGTAAGTCATCTATTGAATAATCAATATAAGATGATGTACGAGCTCGATTGTCAGCTACCTTATTTGTCCACCACCAATTACCATCCTTATGTCTCCAGAAGCCAGTAATTCTAGTTGGATGTAGCTTTTCTGTTGCATAAGCATGATATACTGTCTTACCATAGTTCCAAATAAAATCAGCCCAACCGTGGTAAGTACAGTTTGTACCATTATTAGTGAAAAGATTACCATGGTTACTTGAGTGAGCACGACCTGATTCTGTGATTAAAGAGAAATAATGCACTACTCCATTCGCATCTGTTATATAGAAATATCCATAATAGTTATATGTTGAATATGTGCTAGTATTAATGTCGTATCCAGAAATATCTGTATTAGCTTGACGGAAATATGGGGAAATAACTCCGCCTCTAGCATTAAATTCAACACCATCATCATCAGTTACCCATACATCCTCTAAGCTTGTAACCTGTACACCAGTAAAGTCGGTCATGTAATAATCATACCTTTTACCAACACCCTTATTCGTATCAGTTGAATCGCCTCTAAAGTATGGTTGGTTATTATTATATGGACCTAAAATTAATCTAGATGTAAATTGATTATTTGAAGCACCTGAACCATACTCATAATAATATGCTGTATAATCATAAATATTACCTTCCTGTACCTGTCTATCCATAAAATCTTGATCATCAGATACAAATACAGAATATTTATTATTAGTAGTACCACTTGTACCATCTGTGGTTGGAGCAGCAGTTGGCATTTGAGTACTAAATACGGTATCCTTACTTTTATTCATATATGGACCATAAAAATATGTTTGTGGAGTAACATTAGTAGCATATGTATATGCTAAATCACCAGACCATCCTGGCTTACTTTCATCATTAGAGTCAGAAATTGGTGCATAATCTGATCTAAAAGTATTTCTAAGCTCTGTAGCCTTTGCGACATAGCTATATGTATTATCAGAGCCAATTGTAGAAATATTCTTAGAATTCATATAATTTTTAAATGTTTCAGTAGTTCTAATTTGATTATATAAATTTACTCTTTCTGTAATTGTACTAATATCACTTGCTGATGAAGTGATTGAAGCTGAATCTAAATAGCTATCAAAATTACTAATTGCATAGCCCTTTTGATTAAGCTCTGTATATAAATTTATATCATCTGACATTGTATCTAAATATGTTGACATATTATTAGTATTGTCAGATAAAATATTTAAATAAAAATCTAGCTTTTCTTGAGCAGTAAATGAATTATAAGAACTATACAATTTTAAATTTGCAGATTCTATATTATCAATAATAGCTCTTGATGAATCACTTAATGAATAATATAAAGCTGAATAGAAAGCTGAATCATCAATATTTTCAAAGAACGAAACCGCTAAATCATAACGCGCTTGTTCTGAATTATTACTAAAGAATGTAGAACCATTTGTACCTAAATAATTCAAATAGTCTACTAATAAATCTTTGCGAGATGCATCATCGACATTACTAATATAAGTATCTAATGCAAGCTTAATTTGGTTCTTAACCTCATTATCGCTATTTGTAGACAATACTTCTGCTAAAACTGATGAATAGCTATTTACATTATCAAATGTTAATAAATTTGAAGATAATATCGCATCAGGATTATTATTAACTAAATATTCAATTATGCTTTGACGAAGCTCTTGTGTTATATATACTGATTCCTCACAGCTTGAAGAGAATACATAATTAATAATATTTTCAAAATCAGATAAAGTTAAATCCTCAGTAAACAATTTAGAAATTAATTCATCCACAATTTCATCTGAGCAATAATTAATCCATGTACCTGCATTTAACGCAGTATCAATATCATTAGAATATGTGTTTCCGTTTACTGTTTGATATTTGTCTAGGAATAACGCAACACCATCTAGGCTTCTTGCAAAGTCGTTAGCAGCTGTAGAATAAGCAATATTTCTCCAGCCAATCTTATCTAGCAATGTTCCATTAATCTTAGTATAACCAACGAATTGAAAATAGTCAGTTAAGAATTGATCTGTTGGATAATCATTAGTATTTAGATTTAAATTACCCTCAATTGCTTTTCTAAATTCAAAGTTCTCATTAAATACACCATAATATGTACCAGTGCTTATAGTTTCGCTACCTGTAGTAAGTGGTGAATATGTCATAGACTCATTTAAGTAAGTATCTGATAAATATACACCGGCCTCATAAGTTTTATACGCTGAATACATATTAGTAACGTCTACTGTTACTGTATCAGGTGTTTGAGCCTCTGCACCAACGAATGGTACATAATCTAAGAAGTTAATTAAATATCTAATTGTAACGTAGTTAGCATTTGCACTACCATTAAAGTTTAGTAACGCAAAAATAGAGCCAGAGAAGGTTGTATTTGCATATTCTAGCGGAATTGAATTCTTTGCAAAATCTCCAAAGTCATCATCAAAGAAATTTAAAATATCACTATAAACTGGTCTGATTGATGTAATATCCTTGAATTTGTTAGCACCCTTTTCAATTAGCTTAACATTACCGTAATTAATTGAGTTTGCAAGTGATACAGTATTAGTTGATGTAACCTCACTTTGGAAGTCCTCAAAATAAACTACACCGAAAATACCACTTGATGTCTCATTACCATAAATGTTACCGTAGTTAACTGTATTTAAAATATTACAAACACCCATAGATAGGATACCAGCAGCACTACTATTTGGTGCCATATTAGATGATGTAATATTTTCTCTATTATCATAAGCAATAACTGTACCATAATTAATAGTATATGATATCAACTGCTTAGAATGATTATTATTTGAGTTATAATCACCATTTGCCTCAGTTCTATTATTTCTAATTGAAATACCTGCAGCTGAAACATTTGATTGCGTTGCACCATCATAAACACCTGATAAATTACATGCTAAAATTGTACCATTATTTGCACTATTTAAAATGTAAGAATACTCAGATATATTTAAAATACTTATACCAGCTGAATTAACCTCATATGTTGTAGATGTTGATGTTATATAGTTAGCACCAAACATATCACCTAGATTAAATGTATTTGTAATAACTGAATAATTCAAATATGTAATACCACTTATATTGATATTACCAACTATATAATTTGAAGGTGCATTGTTAACACTTGGATAAATTGTACCGATAGTTTGACCACCATTACTTGAGATCATACTTTCATCATTATAAGTAAGATTTGTATACTGAGTACTATTTGTAACAGTAATATCGCCATTATTAATAGCATTATTTAATGAGCCTTCCTTAGCATTATCATAATTATTTGATAAAGGATTAAACTTACTATGCTCACTTGAGCTAAAGCCATTGTAGTTAGCATAACAAATACCATTAAAATATAAATTTGAAGTAATAGTATTAGCAGTATCTAAATGAATGTTTCCTGAATTATAAACATCAGTTACCATATATCCACTTGTTACCTCTTCAAAAACACCTACAGTAACAAATGAACTATTAGTAATTGAATTAGATATTGTATATGTAATATCTCCTTCATTTCTAGCATCTGTGATGTTAATGTATTTACCTAAAATACATCCAGAATATTTAATATTAGATGTTAAATTTGCTGTAGTAATATATTCATAATCTCTTAAATTATAAATTGTCTCAACATTAACAACATTATCATCACAAACACCACTTGTAGCTAAGCATGCAGCATAAGTGTAGATTTGATTCATGCTAAATGCTTGAGTAGATGTCTTAGTCTTAACATTAGTAGAATTGCTAACTGTATATTTATACTCTAAATTATAAACACCAGATAGCTCTGATATAAATCTATTTCCAGTGCTGTTAGAATTTAAATAAATGACACCTGCTAAATTAATCTTTCCGTTAGTGTTATTTAAAGTAAATGTACCAGCATTAGATAAACCACCTGCTAAAAGAATAGTCTTACCCTTATTATTTCTTAATGGTGATGAATTTAAATATGAAGTTGATGTAGATAGTAATTCAGCATTCATTACACCAGAAACGAAATGATCATTCTTTGGTGAGTTACCATAAACGATAATATCACCTTGATTATATAATGCATTGATTTGCTCACTTATACCTAATAATCTACCAATTACACCAGCAGCATAAATATAACCATAATTTGCTGATGATACACTACCGATTGTAATACTTCCCTTATTAGATAGATTGATATTCTTAGTATCTAGGTTTAAAGAATTTTGAGTATATCCAACACCTAATACACCACCAATATTTTGAGCATATGAAATATCAGTTGAATATGTAGATGAAGTTAAGGTCATAGCACCTAAGCATGTATTAATATTACCTGTACTGCTTGTAGCAAATCCTACAACACCACCCATTGCATTACCAGAAATATATCCAGATTCCTCAGTAATACTATAGCTTGATAAGCCTGATCCACCATTTAAAGAACCAGCTGTTGTACAGTTAAGTACATTACCCTTACTAGTAAGAACACCTGCAACACCACCAACAAAATATTGCTTATTAGTGGCAAGCGTACAGTTTCCATAAACATTAACATTTTCAATTGTACCACCATCAACAAATCCTGATACTAAACCAATTGCTAATCGTGTTACTGCAGTATCTGAATAAGTAATTCCTGTAATTGAATCACTATAATAGAAATTAACCTTCTCAATTTTTCCTGTTAACCAAGGGAATAAACCAAAGCATTCAATACCCTCGTTTATAACAGAGTTAGTAATCTTAGCATTATAAATAGTATAATAATTACTTTCGTTTCCCAATACATCCTTAACAGTTATTTCAGAATCATCCTTTAAAGCACCAGTAAATGTTGCCGCAAAGCTTGAATCATATGCATAATAGCTTTCTGGAACATAAGATAAATCAATGTCTGAATTTAATAAATATCTACAACCATTAGAAGCAAAAATTGAGTTATTATTCATAAGCTCAAATATATATAAGAAATCAAATAAATCATTAATTACAAATTGAGTAGCATCATCTATAACACTATACACTAAACCTCTTAAAATTGGAGTTTCAATTTTAAATGCCGATTTAATTCTATTTGTTGTAGAAGCATAATATGAAGATGTATACCATGTTGAATCAGAAGCCATTGATGTATTAATTAAAGCAATGTCCTCACAATATTCAGCATAACTATTTCTAGATAAAGTTTTACCTACTAAAGATTGATCATATTCAACAGTTTCTACACCATTTTCTTTTGAATAAGAATTAATAGTTGAATTATAAAAATATAAATTTTGTGTTTCACCTGAATTAACGTTTAAGATTTCTGAAAAGTCTAAATAATCAGTAATTGAATAGTTACACACAATTCCATATGCAACATAAGAATTATTAAATTTACCCTTATTCTCAAACATTAAACCTGAAATCTGATATCCACCTGATGTAATAATACCTGCGTCATCATCAGTTTCCGCATCACGTAAATCCTTAACATAGCAATAGCTTACAACACCAGTGCTTTCATTTAAACCAACAAGTGGTGCAACACCAGTAAGCTCAAAAACACTACCATTAGTAATCATTGAAGTATTAATTAACCCTAATTTAGTGATAGTACCTGTATTTACACAGAACATTGAATAATACTCCATATTCTCATAAATATTTTCATTAGTTTGACCAATTTCAACTAGCTTTAAATTAGATATTTCAAATCCATTACCATTAAAGCTACCGCTAAAGCTTCTTCCATCCCAGCCTACTGGAATAAATGGTGTTTCACTTGAATAATCAATATTTGAATAAAGCTCATAATCATAAGCTAAAAATTCTTCTGCTGTAGCAGCTAAATTACAAAGATAAGAAAATGCATATAAATCGGCTGCTGTATAAAGCATTAAAACTTTGTTAGTATAGTTTTCAGATCCAACCTTTGAAACAGTATCACCACTTCTACTATAAACATCTGCAAAGTTTACATATCTATCACTAGGTGAATACTCAATATCACCAATCTCATTTTGAAGCGGTACATATCCATCAGTATATGCTTCAAATTGAGATTCCTCGTTTTTATTTACAACGAAGACAAGTGTAACAATACTAAAAATTAGGAGCATTGATACTAATGCAATATAAAATTTTTTGTTTTTAAATAAACTTTTCATATCAAAAAGCTCCTTTCTTTTTAGTTTGCCAGATAATCTTCAACATCAAATCCCCACTTACTAGATGCTCTATTTGCTTGAACAATATCTACCTTAAAAGATAAATCTACTATTACTGATTCACGGTAGCTTGCAGTACCTACAGGATAATAGTAATCACTTGGAAAATCAAATTCAATAGTTATTTCATCACTAGATGACTCAACCATAGTTTTGTAATATATGTAACCAGTAATCGCATCATACTTCCAATTTTCATCACTTGATAATGCTGTAGAAATCGCATTACCCTTAACAATTGAATTAGTGCTTATATTACCATTCTTATAAATCTTTCTAGACTTCCATGCATCCTGAACACGTAATCTAACATATACGTCAACCTCAGCTTTAAATACTGCCTTAATTCCTAATTGATTTAGGTGAGTATATGGTAAATCATCAGAATATCCTAGCTTTTTAGAAGCATAGCTAGTAATTTTACCTTGTGAAATATTAATACCATTTTCTTCATCTATAACATTTTGATTAACATCAAATTCCATAGGAGTGTTAGATCTAACATCATTAACTATATCGTAAAATAAAAAATGCTTTGATATAACCTCTACTTCACCCGTAGTGGCATCGCCATCTATTGATTTACTATAGCTATAAGCTGCATATACCGAAACAATAGATAGAACAGCTACTACTATAGAACATATTATTAAAATTTTCTTTTTCATAGCTGTTCTTCTCCCTTCATCTAATTAGCTGAAATAAGAATATCAAATGAATATTCAGAATTTAAAAACTGCTCATTTGAAGCACTATCTATCTCTTGAACACCAAAGACATATGCATAAATAGTAGCTTCACCTTTAGGTGCAATTTCAATATTACTTATACTTTCATTTCCAGTAATATACTCACTTAAAACTGTATTACTTTCATTTTCAGAATACGTCAATTCTGAGCTTGTGCTAAAAATAACCTTAGCATAAGCTACCGACTCTTCAGTGATACCATCAAGTGCGTAAACCTTAATCGGTGTATTACTTGATGCTATCGAAGCAGTTACTGAATCATTGCCCTTATTTTCTAAATTTATTTTAATTTTAGTAGCCATCTCCTTGAAATATTTAGTCTCACTAGCGTTATCTATATCAAAGAATGCTAAATTATCAATATTATATTTGTTTGACGAATTATACTCATCATCAATTTTATACGTCAATACAATACCATCAGTTTGAGCATCAATATGCCCAACCTTATTAACATTTACATACCATGCATAAATTATCACAGATGCTACAACAATCACTAAAGATAGAGCTCCTATAATAATGGCTATTGAATTTTTCTTCATAATATAAGACCTCCATTTCTAATAATTAGTGCTCAATAGCTAATCTTGTAACACTTAAATTTTGAAAAATATATGGATTATTATCAGCTAAATCCAAATATTCTAATGTAAAGAATAAGTAATATGTTTCCTTACCATTAGTAACAACCTGATTATTAAATAAATCTAAGGAATTAATCGCTCTAGATACAACTGTATAATACGTTGTATCACCATCAAAGCTACCTGATGTTACAGGTGAATAATTTCCATCAGTATATGTATATAAGCTTCCGTTTGTTGTAAAATCCTCTTGTGTTATCGATGTAGCACTATACTCCATATGTGAATTAACAATTTGAGCATATTCATATTCAGTAGTTCCGTATGCAACATTTGAATACATTATCACATCGCTTATGCTTTCACTAGCAACAATTGCCCCAGTTCCTGAATTATATACCCAAGGACAATCAGCTGCATCGCTATCAAATAAATGATATATCTGCCCATCTTGTTCGTAAAAGAAAGATTCACTTTTTACATAGATGCTACCATTTGTTGTAAAAATATTAGCCACATTATTTGTATACCCTAAACCATATGTATCATCAGTAAAATAATAATCAATATTTGAATTATATTCTCCAGATGTTACTGGTGTATAAACGTTTCCACTTTTTGTTGATAAAAGCCCATCTGTTGTAAATGGTGCAACATAGCTTAATGTGTATACATCATTATTTAACGTATAATACTCTAAGTCAGAATCAAATTTATTATAATTACTGCTAGTAACCTGTGTATACTCGCTATAAAGAATATCACTTGCTACTGTAGTATTAATATTTTCAAATTTACATTTTAAAGTTGAGCCCTCATTTGATTTTGAATCTATCATAAGCTTAAAATAAACCTTCTCACCTGGCTTTAATGGAATAAACGAGCTAAGCTTTTCATCAATTAGCTCCCAAGAATCACCATCGTAATAATATAATTCATAATCAAAGTTCTTATCCTCCTTTGAGGATCCAACCACACCTGATACATTTGATGTTATATTTACACAATACCAGGCAACAACACAGGAAATTAACAAAAGGGATGTCATACATAATGAAACTATTGATGAAATTAAGCTACTTTTTTTCATAAACATCCCCTCCTAAAAATATTAATAAAATTGCAGAATCGGCCCATAAAACAAAAAATAGCCAAGTGCAAAATTAAATTCTGCAGCTGGCTATCCTATATGCGGACCCTATAGTTTTGCGTCACTAAATTCCTTTAGTTTTGCCCCTGATATCATTTATTTATATCATTGTAATAAGATTATACATTTTTTTTCTAACAAATGCAAATAAAATATTATATTTATTATATAATATTACTAAAAATTTTGAGGAACGCCCATCAAAGCTTCTATTTTGTTCATAAAATAGAGTGAAAGGGTGTAATTATGACAGGCTATAACATGGAATATCATAAAGCATTAAATAGAAGCCATATACTTCCAAATCTACTTAATGGTGCTAAAACTGGCGTGCTTTCACAATTTATAGCTGACATCGTATTATCCACCCTACTATATAACGAGGCAATAGTAATAAAAGACATCCAAATAAGCAGCATCGCCTCATATTATGCAGCAGTAGCCAGTGGAGCACTTGTAGCATTTTTGTCAATCTACATGGATCCATTTGCGGTTGTATTATTTTCAACTGTAGCCTACGCTTTTGTGTTCAACCTTGTAGCTAGCCAAACAAATCAAACTGAATTTACATTAAGACCAAGAGAAATAGTTTTTGACGCAGGAGTATCACTAGCTCTTATTTATGCATTTGATCCTGTTGCTCACAACCAATATTTACGATACCAAGAGAAAAGACATCTAATTGAACCTATCCATCAGAGAATGGATAGATCAATAACTCAAAGCATCTTTTTTATCGTATTAGTTAACACATATGGATTCTTAAAAATAACGACCCCAAAATAACAGTAAAAATAAAACAAAAAAAGGATAAACTACGTTTATCCCTTTTATCATTAAATTTTTCCGCCCTCTTCAGATAATTTTCTCTTTTGATCTTCATTAATTAATTCCTGAACAACTAAATCTAGCTTACCATCAATAACAGCATCTAATCTATTAATAGTAAAACCAATTCTATGATCAGTTACTCTATTTTGTGGATAGTTGTAAGTTCTAATCTTCTCACTTCTATCACCTCTACCAATTAAAGCTTTCCTTTCAGCTCCAGTCTTGCTTTCTTGCTCCTGTAAAAGCATATCATATAATCTAGCTTGTAATAATTGCATAGCTGCAGCTTTATTTTCATGCTGAGATTTGTGAACCTGCGAAGCAACCGCAACACCAGTTGGAATATGAGTAACACGAACAGCTGATTTAGTAGTATTTACAGATTGACCACCAGGTCCTGAAGAACAAAATGTATCAATCTTTAAATCATTTGGATCAAGCTTAAAATCAATTTCTGATGCTTCTGGCATAACAAGAACAGTTGATGTTGATGTATGAATACGCCCCATAGACTCTGTAGCTGGAACTCTTTGTACACGATGAGCACCACTCTCATATTTCATATAAGAATAAATTGCATCACCTGTAATCTTAAATTGAATTTGAGAATAGCCTCCTGCCTCTGATGGCATAGCATCAATAAGTTCAATTTTCCAACCCTTTGCTTCTGAATATCTAGTATACATTCTATATAAATCACCAGCAAAGATATTAGCTTCATCACCACCTGCTGCTCCTCTGATTTCAACAATAACGTTCTTATCATCGTTTGGATCCTTAGGTAATAATAAAACCTTAATTTCCTCAGCTATAGCGGCTAATCTTTCCTCTCCTTCGGCCAATTCCATTTCAGCCATTTCCATAAGCTCAGGATCTCCTGATTTTTTCATTTCCTTTAAATCAGGAATAGCCTCTAAAAGTTTCTTTTGCTCTCTATATAGCATAACAACCTTTTCTAAAGAGCGTTGCTCCTTAGATAGCTCTGTTAGCTTTTTAATATCACATACAATCTCTGGTTGAATTAATAAGGAATTAATTTCCTCATATCTTTCTTCCATAATCTTTAAACGATCATTCATTATTTCTCTTCCTTTTTCTCTCTAAATCTTTGGAATTCACCTGTAAATATAAATGGTAAGCCATCATTATTTACAGAACCCGAACGGTTCTTTGAAATAATAAGGTCAGCCTCACCCTTACGTTCTGATGCCTTATTATAGTAATCATCACGATATAAAAACATAACAATATCCGCATCCTGCTCAATAGAACCTGAATCACGTAAATCGGCCATAATAGGCTTTTTCTCATCTCTTTGCTCAACAGCACGAGATAGCTGTGATAAAGCCAATACAGGAACCTCTAGTTCTCTAGCCATAAGCTTTAAGCCTCTAGATATTTTTGAAATTCTTTCCTGCTGAGAAACTCTTGAAGATTCATTATCTGATGCAATAAGCTGAAGGTAATCAATAACTACAAAATCTAAATCACTCTCTGCCTTTAGCTTACGACATTTAGCTCTAATTGATGAAATACTTGAATCTGATGAATCATCAAAATATAAATTCAACCCTCCAAGCCTTGAGCATGCAGTTTGGAATCTTGCCCAGTCATTTTTAGCAATTCTACCACTCTTTATTTGATTTAATCTAATAGAGCTCTCTGATGCAATCATTCTTTCCATTAATTGCTCAGCAGACATTTCTAAAGAAAAGACTGCAACAGTACCATTATTATTTTTATTTTTAGTTGCAATGTTAACAGCCAAATTCATTGCCATAGCAGATTTACCCATTGCAGGACGAGCAGCTAATATAATAAGCTGTCCTGGCTGAAAGCCCTGTGTATAATAATTAAGCTTTGAAAAACCAGTATCTAAACCAATAACATCTTCATTTCTGTTTGCATTATACCCAGTCATTTCAAAAACACTATTTGCAACTGCAGCACTTGTTTTAAATGCATCTACTCTTCTTCTTTTAGAAAGCTCAAAAACAGATCTTTCTACACTTTCAATATAGTCAAATGCTTGAAGCTTACTATCATATCCATCCTGAGCTAGCTTATTTAATGCATTAATTGTATTTCTCTTAAGAGCTGCATTTTCTATTAGCTCAACATAAGAATCTACATTTGCTGTAGAATAGCTATAGTCTGCAATTCTATTTATATAATCTAATCCACCACATTGTTCTAACAAATTATTAGACGATAATGTTGAAAGCACTGTGGCAGGATCTATGCTTTTTCCAGTCTTTGATAACTGAAGCATTGTTCTATAAATCAGTCTATTCTTTGAATCATAAAAATCATCAGGTGTTAATATATCCTGTACCTGAATAATTACATTACCATCCATGAATATACAGCCTATAATAGCAATCTCAGCTTCACTTTCAAATGGAATAATTGGATTAACCATATAAACCCCTCCATTATTTTTCAATTACGTTAATTTCAAATGTAGCAATAATATCCTTTTCAAGCTTTACGCTCGCAGTAAAAATACCTACTGAATTTATTTCAGATGGTAATTCAACCTTACGCTTATCTAAATGAATACCAGTTTGTGCCTCAAATTCATCACAAATAAGCTTTGTAGTAATATGACCGAAATTCTTTCCATCTGCTCCAACCTTAATATAAATTGAAATAAACTTACCTTGAATTTCATCCTTAAGCTTTAATAATACATTTCTTCTATTTTGTGCATTAATTTTTTCTTGCTCCTTTTGAGCAGCAAGAACCTGTAGGTTTTCTTCAGACGCAACAACAGCTAATTTATTAGTTAATAAATAATTACCATATCCATTTGCAACATCTATTATTTCATCCTTAAGGCCCTTACCCTTTACATCAGATAATAAAATAACCTTCATTTTCTCATCTCCATCATCCATATAATCTCTCTTAATGATATCCATCAACTTATGCTTCATTGCATCAATTGTAGTATTCGAAACCTGAGTAGCAGCACTATTAAAGTGACCACCACCACCAAGCTCCTCCATAATAATTTGAACATTTATATTATCTAGGCTTCGAGCAGAAATACCAACAATCTCTTCGCCGACATAACCAATAGTAAATGATGTATCAACACCATCAATTCCCAATAGCTTATCACTTATTTTAGCTAGTGTTGTTCTATCCTCTACAATAACCTTATTGTCTAAGGATACAACAGCAAATCTTTTAGCAACAATCTCAGCACGCATTAATGCCTGTGCAATTGTTTGCTCAACGCTCATAGGCTCTCTTAACAGCTTTCTAACATATACCATATCTGCACCCATTGACTTTAAGGTTGATGCAGCTTCAAATGTTCTAGTTCCTGAACGGAATGTAAAATTGTTTGTGTCAACAATAATACCAGCCAGCATAATAGAAGCCTCTAATGATGTAAGCTCAATATTATCAGTATAGAACATAAACATCTCACTAACTAATTCAACAGTTGAGGAAGCTGATGATTCTACATAATAGCTTAATAAATTCTTATATTCCTCATCACCTGCTCTATGATGATCAATTACTGAAACCTTTTTAGCCTTAGTTAAAAGCTCAGGGAACATCGCTAGCTTTGGTGATTGTGTGTCTGTAACAATCAATAAAGTTGTAGGCTTAATTTTTTCTAAAGCCTCATTTAGATTAATAAATAAACTTCTCATTGATGGAATAGTTTCAATCTCAGCAAAAATCTTTTTAACAGTAATATCAGCGTATTGCGGATCAAATACCATCTTAACATCTGCATTAGAGCTTAAAGCTAAATGTAAGACACCTAGCATAGAACCAAACGCATCACAGTCTGCTAAATTATGACACATGATAAGTACGTTACTACTTGTCTCAACAGCATCCTTTAAAGCCATCGTTTGCATACGAGCTTCTACTAATGTGTTCTTCTCTAATGTATTAGTATTACCTCCAAAGTACTGAATCTTTTGTCCTTGAATATTAACGACAACCTGGTCACCACCACGCTTTTCAGCTAATTCAATGGCATTTTGTGCTAAAGAGCCTAACTCATCAGCATCTACATCGTAGCTAGCAATTCCCATAGAAATTGTTGCTTTTAAACGATTTTTATTTGATATTTCGCGTACCTTTGATAATACTGAAAATTTGTCATCAATCATTTTATCAAGTGATTCTCTATCCATAACTACAAGCATTCTATCGTTAGATAATGATTGTAAATAACAGCCATAAGTTTCAATCCAGTCTGAGATTTCACCTAATAATTGACCTCTAAAGTTAGTTTTCTCCTGCATATCAAATCTCTTTAACGATTCCTCTAAATTATCAAGACCTATAATACCAATAGCCGCAACTCTAGAGTTATATTTCTTAATAGTTTCCTCGCGCTTAGTAACATCAAAGAAATACAAGATATTGTTTTGCGCATTATGAATCACGTCATATGAATAGTCATTAAATGATAAAATAATGTCATCCTTATTCATGATAATATCATTAACAAGCTCCTTTGAAACTGTACCTAAGGACTCATCAATTAAAGTGTTATCGAAAATTTTCTTAGCGTAATCATTAGCCCACTTAATTTCATAGGAATCATCATAAATAATAACTCCAATTGGAAGGTTATTAAAAACCTCATCTCCAGCTTGAGTAACATGATATGATATATTAGTCCAAAGCTTTAATCTAGTATTTAAAGCCTCCATCTTTTCTCTATTATTAGTGTTAAAATAAATAAATACAAAAATCATACCTAAAACAATTGACGAAAGTGTCAATGCTACTGTAAGGTAGGAAACTCCATAATTACCTTCATAAATAAAGTAGTATGTTAAATATGAGAAAATAACTGTTGCTATAAAAGAAGATACAGCAAAAATAATCTTTTTCATGATTATCACCTCATCTATATTATTATAACAAATAGACCAATAAATATCAAATCTTAGAAAAACAAAAGGTGCAGAATTCTGCACCTACTATATTATTCCTTTACGAATGGTAATAATGCCATATGACGAGCACGCTTAATAGCTACTGCTAGCTTTCTTTGATACTTAGCAGATGTACCAGTTGCACGACGAGGTAAGATTTTACCTCTATCAGTAACGAACTTTCTTAATAAATCTACATCCTTAAAGTCAATATGCTCAATCTTATTTTGAGTAAAGTAACAAACTTTTTTACGTCCACGACGTTGACCATCGCGATCGTTTCTACGATTTTGTTGCATTAAAAGTTCCTCCTTAAATTTAGAATGGTAAATCATCATCAGCTACATCCACATTAAAAGATTGTGGCATTTCAGCTTCAGCAGGCTGATAGCCTTGTGCTGGAGCTCCATATGTTGGATTATTATATCCTTGATACGTATTTTGCTGATAATTATTTTGAACTGGTTGCTGATATCCCTGTGGAGCAGCATTAGGATCTCTAGGCTGCATATTCTCAACATTCTCGACAACCACCTCAGTAACATATCTCATTTGGCCATCTTGACCTTGATATTGACGAGTTTGAATTCTTCCATCAACAGCAAGCATATAGCCCTTTTTAATATAACGAGAAATAAAGTCAGCTTGTCCACGCCAAGCAACGCAGCTGATAAAATCAGCTTGTCTATTTCCGTTAGCATCGCGCATACCACGATCAACCGCTATAGTGAAACTAACACTTGGTATGCCTTGAGTTGTATAGCGGACCTCAGGGTCCTTTGTGATTCTTCCTGTTAATATAACCTTATTCATAGAATCACCTCACAATTATTCGCCATCAACAACAACGATATGACGGATAATCTTCTCGCTATAACCAGCGATACGATTGAATTCAGAAATAGATTCGTTATTAGCCTCTACTAACATCCATACATAATAACCCTTCTTATTATGCTCGATTTCGTAAGCTAACTCTCTTAAACCCCATTCCTTACATTCTAATACATTAGAACCATTAGATGTGAAGATGTTATTAACAGCAGCAACTTCAGCCTTAATAGCGTCTTGATCTAAATTTGAACGTAGAATGTACATTACTTCATATTTTTTCATTTCAGTTAACCTCCTTTTGGACTTTTGGCCTAGCATAGTCATTCTAGGCAAGGGCATTTTTTTCAAATGCTTTGTTATTATAACATAACCCGTATAAGAATACAAGTTTTTTTAAAAAGAAAAAAGAGGGAATACCCCTCTATATTAAATATTACATTTCGGATAATATCTCAGTCATTTTATCTATAGCATAGCTAGCAGCTAGAGCTCTAATAGAATTTCTATCACCAGAAAAGAACTTACATTCAGAAAACACCTTATCACCTATAATGAAGCTGAAATACACAGTTCCTGGATCTACGGATTCATCACAATTAGGTCCAGCTACACCTGTAGTAGCTATAGCAGCATCAACGCCAAGCTCAGCCTTAACTCCCTTTGCCATGGCAATAGCCGTTTCCTCACTATAAACTCCATATGTGTCTATATCATTTTGATTTAATCCAAGTAGCTCGCATTTAGCCTTTTTAGTGTAAGTAATTATACCACCCTTAAAAGCTTGTGATGCTCCTGTAATATTGCATATCCCAGCAGCAACTAATCCTCCTGTTAAAGATTCAGCAGTTGCTAAATATAAATTTTTACTTTTTAATAGTTCAATTAAATTCATATCCTATTCCTCGCATTTAATATATTGATAATCAAAATTAATTAATAGATTATATTGATCGTCATCTCTATTTACTTCCGTAGTTAAATAGCTATAAATTTCTTCCTTTGTCATTTTATATTTATAAGGAATAACAACATCAAATAATAAGGTACTACGTGATTGCTTTCTAACGATTCTAAAATCATGAAAAGATAAATGCTTATCTAAGCCTTCAATAATCTTGCCAACCTTAGCCTTTAAAGCATTAGTTTCATCGTCATTAACAATAGGATCCATATGTATTGTAAGCTCAACGCCATATTCTTGTCTAACGAGCATTTCCACCTCATCAATTGCATCATGAACCTCTATAATGTTTTCTTTTGAATCAACTTCTGCATGAAGCGTCATAAAGCATTTAGTTGGACCATACATATGACATATTATATCATGAACACCTAATACAAATTTATTATTCTTAACAAATTCAACTAGCTCATCAACGTATTCTTTAGAAACAGAGCTACCAATTAATGGATTTGCAGTTTCCTTTATAATCTTAATTCCAGAAATAATTATAAAGATAGAAACTAATATACCAAGTATACCATCAATTGAAAAGCCAATATCACCAGTAAATAAAATCACTAGATTACCAATTAAGATAACAAAAGTTGATATTACATCATTTCTAGAATCAGAGGCTGCAGCCTTTAAGGCTACAGAATCTATTAGCTTTCCTATTTTTCTATTAAACAATGATTGCCATAATTTAGTTAAAATAGATAATGCTAAAATACCTAATGAGATATATGCTATATAATCTAAAATCGGATTATATTCATAATTAATAATTTTATCGATTGAAGAAAATAATAAGCTACCACCAACGAACATGATAATTATTGCTACTATTAAGCCTGCAACATATTCTATTCTTTCATGACCATATGGGTGATCCTCATCCGCAGGTGTATTAGCTAGCTTAAATCCAATTAAAGTAACAATAGATGACCCCATATCAGATAGATTATTAATACTATCTGCTATAATGGCTACGCTTTTTGACAACAAGCCTGCAACAAGCTTAATACCAAATAAAAATAAATTTGAAATAACCCCAACTATAGAGGCAAGCTTACCATGTGCTTCTCTTACCTTTTGATTTTTAATATTTTGATAATCATTTATAAATAATCTTCTTAAAAAGTTAACCATCGAAATCACCACAAATTAATTTTACCATAAAATGGTACATAATTCTATAAAATAAAATTTAATGCAAATAATATTAATGGTGTTTTATATGAAAAGAAAAGCTTTTATTATATCTATAATATCAATGGTACTTCTATTACTTATTATTCTATTATCTGTTCCGATTAATACAAACGCTAGAATACTTATTAAGGATAAAGATAACAATGAAATTGCATATTTGATTAATGCCAATAAATCAAATCTGATAAATCCTAATGAGATTAATGAAGAATATCTCTCATATATATTAGCTATAGAGGATAAAGATTTCTATAGCCATAATGGCTTTTCAATTAAAAGAATTATAAAATCCTTCTTTTCAAATATAACCTCTAATAATGCTGAAGGTGCATCTACAATCACTCAGCAATATATTAAAAACACCTATTTAAGTAATGAGAAAAAAATAAGTAGAAAGCTTGTTGAAATATATTTAGCCATTAAGCTAGAAAACAAAATGGAGAAGAATGAAATACTTAATGAATATTTAGCTTCTATATATTTTGGTCATTCTATATATGGACTTAAAAATGCTGCGAGATATTATTATAATAAAGAGATTAAAGATTTATCCAAAAAGGAAATGATATCATTTATAGCATTATGGAACGCTCCTACTATTTATTCTAACAATTTAGAAAAATGGAATAAAAAGAAAAATCAAATTGCCAAAATATTATTAGATAAAAGATTAATTCAATCAAGCTATGATGAAATAATTACCCCTATTGAATTAAATATTAATACTAGCTATATAAATTCAAATCGAATGTTTTATATAGACCAAGTAATTAATGAATTTAATTCCTTAAGCTATTGTGGAAAGTTTAATGAATTAATTACGATAAATACAAAATATAATCCTAAAACTGAAGTTATATCTAAAGAGCTTGATATAAGCTATAGCATTATAGGTCTTGATAAAACCGGCTATTATACCTGTTGTATTGGCGATCAGAACTATTATAAATCAAGCTTCAATATTGCGATGAATGGTATTAGAGATATTGGTTCTACCATAAAACCAATACTATATTATGAGGCAATAAAATGTGGGTTTGAAAACACTACATATATAAGTAGCCCATACTCATTTACCTATAAGAATAAGCTTACAACAATTACCAATTCAAATAGCAACTACTTTAATAAAATAAATATGCGTACGGCTTTAGCTGTTTCAGATAATATTTATGCAATAAAAATTCATCTAAATTTAGGAATGTATACATTAGTTAATCACCTAAAAAAATATAATATAACCTCAAGCCCATATCCATCACTAGCATTAGGAAGCGTGGGAATGTCTTTAAATCATTTAGCTAGAATATACTTTCAATTTTTTAGTGAGGGATATTATATCAAGCCAAGATTCATAAGCTCTATAAATGGATTAAAGACTGTAGTATCTAAGGAAATAATAAATGATATTTCAATAATAAATAAAATAAAGCTTCTACTAGAAGCTCCATTCGATTCTACTATACCACATTCCACATGTGGATATTTATCCTATAGATTAAAGGATAAATGCTATGGTAAAAGTGGACTAACAGATTATGATTCTTATCTTATCGGATTTAATGAAAATAATCTATATGCAGTATGGTGCGGAAATATTAATAATAACAAGCTTACAAATTCAACCTATAAAGCATTACCTAAGGAATTATTTATAGAAGCTATGAATATTAATTAACCCAAGCAGCACCAACAAGAATAATTAAAATGAATAGGACTAAAATAAACGCAAATCTTCCGCCACATGTTCTATTATTATTGTTGTTATTGTTACAACAATTATTTGTAGCCGCTGTATTATTGCATCCACAATTATTTGCCATATTATCACCCCTAATATAAAATATGAAATAAAACAAAAAATCTCTAGGCTATAACTAATAAAAGCCTAGAGATTATTTATTATTCAAATGTGACAGTAATATCAACAAGCTTAGGATTTCCAGCTACAGTTCTATAAACAGTAAGCTTAATTGAATCCTTTTTAGTAATCATATTAAGCTCATATGTAATATCTGTAGCTTTAGTAACCTTAATATCATTTACCTTTACAATACAATCATATAATTCGATTCCACAAGTTTTTCCAGCAGATGGATTACCAATTTCCTCATTAAAGCCGGTAACAAGGAAATATACATAATCCTCAGTTTCTGGAAGGTACTTAATATATTCTGATGCGGAATTAACAACCTTATTGACTGTGGCAACAGTTATACCTAATAAAGGTCTTTCAACAACACCATTTGTCTCAACAATATCATTAATACACTGCTTAACAACAGCTATAGACATTGCATATCCTCTACCCTCAACAGGAATATTTTCCTCTTGACCATAATCATTAGTAGATGTAGTCCATACTTCCTTTTCAGTGTTAATGCCAATTAATCTACCAGCAAGATTAAATAAGCCACCACCAGAATTACCTGGATTAATTGCTGCATCGGTTGCAATTTGACTCTTTGTAACTTGAGAAATAACACCTGTAGATAAAACATTAAAGTTTTCAACTCCTAAAGGACATCCTATAGTTAATACTGTTTGACCCACAGCCAATGCATCATTCTCTTCATAGTTGAAAATATCATTAACATAAATATAATCCTTTAAGGCCTTATTAAAAATATCTAGAGTAAATGTAACAACACCAATATCGTTTTTTGAATCATAGCCAACAATAGTTGCTGTATTATAAGTATTACCATCAATACAAATAGTAACAGATGTCATATCCTCAATAACATGTGCGTTTGTAACAACATAATATGTCTGAGTTGCTTCATCAAATTTATAGATAACGCCAGAACCCGAAGCTGCAGTTGACTTGTTAGAAACCGCTAAGCCAACACATCCCTTAGATACCTTTTCATACACCTTTACTATATCATTTTCAACCTTAGTGTATTCTACCTCTTCACTTATATTAGTAATTACACCATTATTAGTACTTTGATCTCCAAAGAAAGAACATGAGCATAATGATATTACTCCTATAAAAATTCCTAAAATTAAAAATAGTCTTTTTTTCATATAATCACCTAAATTCTAAATAATTTTTCACTATTTCTAGTTGTTATTTCATCTATTTCATCAAGAGTCATTTCTCTTAATAAAGCAATTTCTGAAGCTACATATTTAACATAGCTAGATTCATTTCTACTACCTCTATATGGTGTTGGAGCTAAATAAGGACAATCTGTTTCAATTAATAACTTATCAATTGGAATTTGCTTTGCAACAATTTTACTATCCTTTGAATTCTTAAATGTAACAGGTCCACCAAGAGAAATATAAAGACCAAGCTTTATAAACTCCATTGCCATTTCATATGAACCACTATAGCAATGCATAACGCCTCTTAGCTTACCGCTATACTCTTTAAGAATATTATAAGTGTCAAGAGTGGCATCCCTCATATGAATAATTACTGGCAAGTCCATTTTTATCGCTAGCTCAATTTGAGCCTTAAATAATAGCTTTTGATATTCTATATTATCCTTACCATAATGATAATCAAGTCCACATTCTCCAATAGCGTATATTTTATTTTCTTTAACAAATGAATATAAATCATTTAGATCCTTCTCATAATTCTCATTTGCCTCAGATGGATGAATTCCAGCTGTAGGGTAAAATATAGAATATTTTTTACTATACTCCTGTGCAAGCTTATTAGTCTCATTATCGAACCCAACTAATACTATTTTATTTATATTATTATCCTTGCATCTAGCAATGCATTCCTCAATATCATTAAATTGACTATTGAACAAATGAGAATGAGTATCAATCATTTGGTTTACCTATCCTTATATTGTTATATATAATTAAAATTAATTTAATAGTTAGTAGCATAATTAAAGCTCCTGAAATATCAATAAATACATCTAAAACCTTAGGTGTTCTTCCAATAGAAATCATTTGATGACATTCGTCTGATATAGCATAAGCTGTACAAATCAGCAAGCTAATTATGTAACGTAAATTATATTTTGTTAATCGGATTAGCATTATAAAGCAAAACAAACATAATATCGCATATTCACAAAAATGTGCCGACTTAGCAATGAATATTTTTAAATTTGTAATTATTTCCTTTTGTTTATTTAAATCTAAGCTTGCAAATTTATCATGGGCAAATACGTTTATTAAATTATTTGCTATTGAACTAGTAATACCACCTACATCATCTCCGGATTTAGAAGAAAAGATAAATATCAATATCATCCATAATAATACAAGTACTACACCAATAATTGGAATAATTTTTTTCATCACTAATCCCTCAAATTATATTATATCATAACTAGTCATTATTTATATCATTTTTTAAAAATAAAAAATAAAAAAGTCATGCTGAGCATGACTTTAATATGTATCAACTATTGATTACTCAATGATTTCAACTACAGAACCAGCACCAACTGTTCTACCACCCTCACGGATAGAGAACTTAGTACCCTTTTCCATAGCGATTGGGTGAATTAACTCAACTGTCATAGTTGTGTTATCACCAGGCATAACCATTTCAGTACCAGCTGCTAAAGTAATGATACCTGTAACGTCTGTAGTACGGAAATAGAATTGAGGACGATAGTTAGTGAAGAATGGAGTATGACGTCCACCTTCGTCCTTTGATAATACGTATACTTGAGCAGTAAACTTTGTATGTGGAGTTACTGACTTTGGCTTAGCTAATACTTGACCACGTTGTACTTGATCACGAGAAATACCACGTAATAAGATACCTACGTTATCACCAGCTTCAGCATAGTCTAATAACTTACGGAACATTTCAACACCAGTAACAACTGAAGTTTGAGTTTCCTTAATACCGATGATTTCAACATTGTCACCAACTCTAACTTGACCACGTTCAACACGTCCAGTAACAACTGTACCACGACCTGTGATTGTGAATACGTCTTCGATTGGCATTAAGAATGGCTTATCTGTATCTCTTTCAGGAGTTGGGATGTATTCATCAACATTAGCCATTAATTCTTCAACCTTAGCAACCCATTGAGCATCGCCCTCTAAAGCCTTTAAAGCTGAACCACGTACAAATGGAATGTCATCTCCAGGGAATTCATACTCGCTTAATAATTCACGAGTTTCCATTTCAACTAAGTCGATTAATTCTTCATCATCAACCATATCACACTTGTTTAAGAAAACTACTAAACGAGGTACACCAACTTGACGAGCAAGTAAGATGTGCTCACGAGTTTGAGCCATAGGTCCGTCTGTAGCAGCGATAACTAAGATACCACCATCCATTTGAGCAGCACCAGTGATCATGTTCTTAACATAGTCAGCATGTCCTGGACAGTCAACGTGTGCATAGTGACGGTTTACTGTTTCATATTCAACGTGTGCAGTATTGATTGTAATACCACGTTCTCTTTCTTCTGGAGCAGCGTCGATTGAAGCATAGTCTTTAGCTTGTGCTAATCCTTGCTTAGCAAGAGTATTAGTGATAGCAGCAGTTAAAGTAGTCTTACCATGGTCAACGTGTCCGATTGTACCAATATTAACATGTGGTTTAGTACGTACAAATTTTTCCTTTGCCATTTTAAATGGTCCTCCTAATTTTATAATTTTTATTTTATTTCTTTTTTTACCAATTCATATTGTACTCTAATTGGCAAGAGTTTTCAAGTAAATAAACTTAATTTATATAAATTAATTAAGCTCTCTTTTTGCAAATCTCTTCTTGAATGTTTCTTGGACAAGCCTCATAATGATGCATTTGCATTACGAAGTTTCCACGTCCTTGAGAGTTTGAACGAAGAGCAGTTGCATAACCAAACATTTCAGAAAGTGGTACATAAGCACGAATCTTCATACCATTACCACGCTTTTCTTGGCTCTCTAAACGGCCACGACGGCTTGTTAAGTCACCAATAACGTTACCCATATATTCTTCTGGAACTGTAACATCAACTTCCATGATTGGTTCTAATAATGCAGGCTTACACTTGTCCTTCATAGCCTTAACAGCTAAAGAAGCAGCAACCTTGAAAGCCATTTCTGATGAGTCTACTTCATGGTATGAACCATCGAATAATGTAGCCTTAACATCAATTAAAGGATAACCAGCTAATACACCATTTGGTAATGCTTCTTGTAATCCCTTGTCAACAACTGGAATATATTCTCTAGGTACTGTACCACCTACTACAGCGTCAACGAATTCATAACCCTTTTCAGGATTTGGTTCGAAGCGTACCCAAACGTGACCATATTGACCACGACCACCTGATTGACGTACGAACTTACCTTCACATTCACCCATTTGAGTGATAGTTTCACGGTAAGAAACTTGTGGAGCACCAACGTTTGCAACAACGTTGAATTCTCTCTTCATACGGTCAACGATGATATCTAAGTGTAACTCACCCATACCAGAGATGATAGTTTCACCAGTTTCAACATCTGTATAAGTACGGAAAGTTGGATCTTCTTCTGCTAACTTAACTAAAGCAGCGCTCATCTTTTCTTGGTCTGCCTTTGTCTTAGGTTCAACAGCTACTGAAATAACTGGCTCAGGGAATACCATCTTTTCAAGGATTAATGAACCCTTTTCAGAAGTTAATGTATCACCTGTAGTTGTATTCTTAAATCCGATTGCAGCAGCGATATCTCCTGCATAAACTTCCTTAATTTCTGTACGGTTGTTAGCATGCATTTGCATGATACGTCCTAAACGCTCCTTAACACCCTTAGTTGTATTCTTAACGTATGAACCAGAAGTTGCAGTACCTTGGTAAACACGGAAGAATGTTAACTTACCTACGAATGGGTCAGTCATAACCTTGAATGCTAATGCAGCAAATTCGCCATCATCAGTTGCATGAACCTCGATTTCGTTACCATCCTCATCTTCAGCCTTAGTAGCTGCGATATCAGTTGGAGCTGGTAAGAAGTCGATTACGTAGTCTAATACTCTCTTAACACCCATGTTCTTGAATGCAGAACCACAAAGAACAGGGAAGAATTCTACATCTAATACAGCCTTACGAATTACCTTCTTAATTAAATCTACAGGGATTTCTTCACCCTCTAGATATAACATAGCTAATTCATCATCAAATTGAGAGATAGTATCAATTAATAACTCTCTCTTTTCAGTACAAATATCAACTAAATCAGCTGGAATATCTGTAACTGTATAGTTTTCATCTTTACCACCATCGTATACATATGCCTTCATTTCAATTAAGTCAACAGAGCCCTTGAATTGATCTTCAGCTCCGATTGGCCATTGAACTGCAGCAGCAACTGCACCTAAACGATCGTGAATTGTACCTACTGAATATTCAAAATCAGCACCAATCTTATCCATCTTATTAACGAATACGATACGAGGAACTGAATAATCAGTAGCTTGACGCCATACTGTTTCAGTTTGAGGCTCAACACCTGCTTGACCATCTAATACTGTAACAGCACCATCTAATACACGTAAAGAACGAGAAACTTCAACAGTGAAGTCTACGTGTCCTGGAGTATCGATGATGTTTACACGATGACCATTCCATACTGCAGTAGTTGCAGCAGAAGTGATTGTAATACCTCTTTCTTGCTCTTGAGCCATCCAGTCCATTGTTGAAGCACCATCATGTGTTTCACCAATCTTATGGATCTTACCTGTATGGTATAAGATACGCTCTGTAGTTGTTGTCTTACCAGCATCGATGTGAGCCATGATACCGATATTTCTAGTTTTTTCTAATGTGTACTCTCTTGGCATAATACTTTTCTCCTATTACCAACGGTAATGTGCGAATGCCTTATTAGCTTCAGCCATTTTATGTACTTCTTCACGCTTCTTGCATGCGCCACCTAGGCCATTAGCAGCATCCATAATTTCTTTTGCTAATTTTTCATCCATAGTCTTATCGTTACGTAAACGAGCGTACTTAACTAACCATCTTAAAGCTAATGTTTGCTTTCTTTCAGGTCTAACCTCTACTGGTACTTGATAATTTTGACCACCAATACGACGGCTCTTTACTTCTAAGATTGGACTAATGTTTTCTAATGCTTTGTTAAATACTTCAATTGCATCTTGACCAGTTACCTCTTTGATACGATCAAATGCAGTATATAAAATTGTTTGTGCAGTTCCCTTCTTACCATCTAACATAATTGCATTAATAGTTCTAGTAACTACTTTTGAATTATATATTGGATCTGGAAGCACGTCTCTTTTTGCGATATGTCCCTTACGAGGCATGAGTGATTCCTCCTTTTTGTTTTAAAATATTTTCTAAATTATAATTCTTACTTCTTTGCTTTTGCTCTCTTAGCACCGTATTTAGAACGACTTTGCATTCTGTTAGCAACACCTGTAGTATCTAATGTACCACGGATGATATGGTAACGAACACCTGGTAAATCCTTAACACGTCCACCACGGATAAGTACTGTACTGTGCTCTTGTAAGCTGTGACCTACACCTGGGATGTAAGCTGTTACTTCAATACCATTTGTTAAACGAACTCTGGCATACTTACGTAAAGCTGAGTTTGGCTTCTTTGGAGTCATTGTAGTAACACGTGTACATACACCACGCTTTTGAGGTGAAGGAAGCTTAGTATACTTCTTTTCAAGGCTGTTAAAACCAATTCCTAAACTTGGAGATTTTGATTTTGAAACCTTATCTTTTCTTCCATTACGTACTAATTGTTCAATAGTTGGCATAAATGATTTCTCCTTTCTATCACTTAGTGATAACCTGCTATTTCAATAATTTGTAAATTTCAAAAAATTAACAGCTGTTTTACAACAGCGATTTTATTATATCAAATTGAAATCTAAAGTCAACACAAAAAATAACTTTTTTTACACTTTTTTTCTCGATTTATGAAACACAGAAGTGTGTGTGCCGAAAAAATGGCTTAATTAAAGCATTTTTATTCAAAAAATTAGTTTTTAAAAATACATTATTTATATCAAAGAAACACCGAAATAAGTGTACTTATTTTAGGTCTAAATAGATAAATAACTGTTTGATTTCTAGCCTTTTTTGGCTTAAAATACTAAATATACGAGTTTTAAGGAGAGTTATTATGAATGAAAAGATGCTTAAATTAGGTAACAATAGATCAATAATTAGAGAATTATTTGAATTCTCTAAGCAAAAAAAGGCTGAATTAGGAGATGACAAGGTATTTGATTTCTCTTTAGGCAATCCTTCAGTACCACCAGCTGACTGTGTAAATGAAACGTTAATAGACCTATTAAAGAATGAGGACCCATGCTATGTCCATGGATACACATCAGCCCCTGGTGATGTTGAGGTTAGAAATGCCATCGCAAATGACTTAAATTCTAGATATGGAACTTCATACGATGCTTCTATGATTTATATGACATGTGGTGCTGCAGCATCATTATGTATTACAATTAGAGCGCTTATTGAAAATTCAACTGATGAAATACTAGCAGTAGCTCCATTCTTCCCAGAATATAGAGTATTTGCTGAAGCAGCTGGAGCTACATTTAAGGTAGTACCTGCTGATTTAAAATCATTTGAAATCAATTTCGATGAATTAGTTAAGATTATTAATCCAAATACAAAAGGTATTATTATTAATTCACCAAACAACCCGTCAGGTGTTGTTTACAGCAAGAACAGCTTAATGAAGCTTGCTGAATTATTATCTGAAAAACAAAAGGAATATAATCATCCTATATATATCATATGCGATGAGCCATATAGAGAAATCGCATATGACAACATAGAGGTCCCTCATATTCCATCACTATATAATAACACTATTATTTGTTATTCTTATTCTAAGAGCTTATCGCTACCTGGCGAAAGAATCGGATACATTCTTACACCAAATACATTAGATGATTATAAAAATATTTATGCTGCATGCTTAGGTGCAGGTAGAGCATACGGATACGTATGTGCTCCTTCTATTTTCCAAAAGCTAATTGCTAAATGTGCTAATCAAACTTCAAATATGTCTGCATATGCTGAAAATAGAGACATATTATATAATGGATTAACTAAAATCGGATTTGAATGTGTATATCCTCAAGGAGCATTCTACCTATTTGTTAAATCCCCTGAAAAGGATTCAATGAGCTTTATGGAAAAAGCTAAAAAATATAATTTAATTATTGTTCCATCAAATTCATTTGGTGTAGATGGATATGTAAGATTATCTTACTGTGTATCTAAGGACACTATCGTTAATTCTTTACCAGCATTTGCTGAATTAATGAAGGAATATAAATAAAAAAGAGGCACAAGCCTCTTTAAATGTCTGCGTAGCTCAGCTGGATAGAGCACTTCCCTCCTAAGGAAGGGGTCGGAGGTTCGAATCCTCTCGTGGACGCCATATATAAAATTAAGCCACTCATTTACGAGTGGCTATTTTATTATATTTAATTTTTAAAAGTCAATATTATCTAGATTGTCCATTTCTGTTATCAATAATGTTGTCAATTGCGATAACAAGAGCTACTAAGAATGGAGCATCCTCATCATATTTAATATCTAAAGTGAATTGATCTGGTAATGGTACGATTTCAAATCTTCTTTTAATTGTGCCTATCACTTCATCATTTCTAATTATTTGATAATTAAAGCTAAATAAATCACCATCAATTCTTAATTCATCTTTATAGCCTTCAACTATATACTTATTCTTTCCCCATTGGAAAAATCTTGATTTAACGAATGCAACCTTTTCATTATTATTGTTATAAATAAAGGCTTTTTTAGTTAAAAAATGCCAATATTTATTACGCACCATATATAGATTATGTGCTTGAAGATCACAAACATATTTCTTTTTCGTTACAGAAAATAGTTTTCCTCTTACTAAAAATGCCTCATTTCCTGCTTCATCTAAAACCTTTGAACCACCACGTAATGATAAAAATTTGTTTTTAATTACTAACTTCATTGTTTTCCCCTCCATTTGTTATAATTAAAACGATAGAAACTAAAAGTAAAATCCACATGAAAATTTTAATTATCCTATAAAGCTTTATTCTATTTTTTAATACGTCATCTACATAGTAACAATTAGAATCATTATCCTCTACATCACAATCTCCTTCAAATGATATTGCTTTTTCTCCAAGCTTAAATACATTGAAGGAAATTTTCAAATTATTTTCTTGATTAAGCTTTATTCGCCCTTTAAACTCAATTTTTTTACATTCCTTATCATATCTACATCCTAATATTCCGAAAAAGCTTATTATGAAGAATAATATGGCCCATAAAAACCAAAATCTTCCTTCAAGCTCATGAATATTAAAAATCTCTATATCTAGTTCTTCCTTGTCTGTTTCTATAATCGTTTCATAGTTACCATATTTATTCTTTTTAGAGATTATCTCTTTTCCATCAATTATAACAACAGGATTTAATGATGAATTTCTAACTACCTTTACATTAAGAATTGACATGTGCCAACACCCCTATCATTATAATTACAAATACTAGTATTAATATAGTACCACCTAAAAAGCAAATAATATAGGTTAACCATAATTTAGATTTTGGAAGCTTTCTAGAAAGAGCTAAAGGAATAATTGCCAATAGAGCCGATACATATGATGTAACTACTAATGCTGGAACAGCAGGCCAAAACTTGTCAAAAAACGGACCTAAGTAATCAGTCGAAATAAATTCAAACATTGTAGCTGGGAATTCTCTATACTCAGGTATTAATAAAGGAATTCCAACTAACATTATTATACCTGCTCCCCATACTAGGAGTATAAGTAATGATGCCAAAATAGCAACAAGCATAAATAAAGCCGAGATTATTCTAGCAGATAAAACTACTAGCATAATTGTAATTAATACCATAGAAAGCCTTGAAAGTAATATTCCAAGCCTTGAAAGCCTGTAGGATCTTAGATAATTTTCCCTCATGCTTATCACCTACTTCTTTGATTTTTTATAAAGCCTTAGGTACTCCTCATGCAATTGTTCAAGCAAATCCTCATCATCAATAGCTAGCAATTCATAGCTATTCTCATCAGAAGAAATATGATAAGCTACAACCTCATCATCTCCATATCCCATATCTAGCGGATGTAAAATTACATATTTTTCGTCATCTAAAGGAATAAGCGCTATTTGCTCAAACTCCATGGGATTTCCATCAGCATCGTGAAATACTACATTATCATTATTATTTTCATCTAGCAGCATTTCATATGGATTCTTACGTGCCATATAGACCACCTCATCGTTTCTTACAATTATATTTTAACATATTTTCACAAATTTGTTTATTTTTTTTATAATTTAAATTAAAATGTTTATGGTGATAAATATGAGTAAAAAAGTACTAACAATTCAAGATATATCATGCTATGGATCATGCTCAATAACAGTTGCACTTCCAATATTATCTATTTATGGCATTGAAACAGTAATTCTTCCATCTTCTATATTATCTACTCATACAGGTGGATTTCATAATGTTGTGATTCATGATTTAACAAATGAAATGCCTAAAATAATAGACCATTGGATAAGTGAAGGTATTAGCTTCGATGCAATATATACAGGATATGTTGGTGATAATAGACAATTTGATTATATTTTAAAATGCAAGGAAAAGCTTTTAAAGCCTAATGGGTTATTGATTGTAGATCCGGCAATGGCAGATCATGGCAAGCTGTATAGTGCACTAGATGAATCTATCATAGATGGTATGAAAAGAATTGTATCAGTGGCTGACTATATTATTCCGAATATTACGGAGGCAGCGTTGTTAACAAATAATGAATATAGGGAAGAATATGATGATAAGTATATTGATAAGCTTTTAAATGACTTATATAATCTTGGGGCAAAAAAAATAATTATATCGGGAATTAAAAACAAAGCTAGTATTGGTGCCGCTATATACGATGGCAAAAAAGTAGAAAAGATCCTTGCTGAAAAACAAAATAAATCCTACCATGGGACTGGAGATATTTTCTCAAGTGTAATAGTAGGAAATATTTTAAATAACCAATCACTATCAGATGCAATAAAGGATGCTAGTGACTTTGTTATAAAATCAATTAAAGCAACTGATAATGATATAAATCATACATATGGGGTTAAATTTGAGGAAGTGTTGAATGATAGAATGAATAAAGGGAAGCAAAAATAATTTGCTTCCCATTTTTATTTTGCTTTTTTAACCTTTACTCTACCCTTCATACCCTTTTTAGTAAATCTCTTACAGTTTTCTGTAGCCTCTTCATTACCATTTTGACTTGCAAGCCTATACCATTTAAATGCATCCTCATAATTAGGCGCAGCTATACCATAACCCTTTTCTAGACACTCACCTAAACGACACATAGCATATGGATCGCCTGCCTCTGCTGCCTTTGTCCACCAATATTTAGCAGTTACTAAATCCTGAGTCATATCTTCATCCTGTGGTGGCAATGCATTTGTTTCAGCTAAATGAACCATTGATTGAATATTACCTTGGGCTGCTGCCTTTGTCCACCAAGTAATTGCTTGTTGATGATTTTTATATACACCATTACCAGCAGCATAACATTCTGCTAGGGCATTTTGTGCATCTGGATCATTTGCGTTTGCAGCCTTCATCCACCAATAAATTGCATTCTTCATAGATTGAGGAACACCATTACCTGTAGAATAACGATTTCCTATTTTTAGCTGTGCTTTAACGTTTCCTTGTCCTGCGGCAAGCTCATAATAGTGTACCGCAAGCTCAGTACATTGAAGCGTACCAATACCATCTGCATAACAATCGGCAATACGCTCCTGGGAATATGCATCTCCAGCCTCTGCGCTTGCCAAATATAATGTTGCAGCTCCTTTGAACTTTCCTAATGCCTCATAACAAATAGCAGCATCTCTTTGTGCTTCAACAATTCCTTGCTTAGCTGCATGAACTAACCATTGTGCCGCTCTTGGAATATCCTTAGTAATACCGTCACCATTCATATAAGCTAATCCTAAATAATATTGGCTTAAAGGATGGGCATATTTAGCTGCTTCAGTGAACCATGCAACAGCCTGTGTAGAATCTTGATTAATCCCTGTACCAGATAAATAGCACATACCAACCATATAACATGCCTCTGTAACTTTATTAGTTGCAGCAGTCATAAATAACTGAAATGCGGTTTTTACATCCTTAGGAGCACCCTTACCATTATAAAGACAGTCTGCTAAATAGTAACCAGCCGCATAATTCTCCGGATCATTTTCTACTACCATTTTAAAAAGCTGAACAGCTTCCTTATACTTACCCTCATCATAAAGCTCCTCTGCTCTTTTATAAACACCTTTATATTGATTTACAACAAACTCAGCCATATTATCACTCTCCTAGTATATAGGTATTATAGCATTATTATAATTTAATTAGCAAATAAAAACAAGAAAAGGATGGTATTTAAAACCATCCTTTATTGTGTTAATTATTCTTCAAGTAATTCAGTTTCATCAATGAAGTCTGCACCCTCATCAAATGATTCGTCTAAAGCCTCGTCGAAGTTTTCATTATCTTCTTCACCCTCTGAAGAATCTTCCTCAGCTAACTTTTCCAAAGAATTCATTACATTCTCATAAATAGTCTCATCCTCATCCTCAGGTCTATGCTCACATTCGAATGTATCTTCAACTAATATACCTGTACCAGCTGGGATTAATCCACCGATTGTTACATTTTCCTTTAGACCACTTAATGAGTCACTCTTAGATTGAATAGCTGCAGAAGTTAAGATTCTTGTTGTTTCTTGGAATGATGCAGCAGATAGGAATGAATCTGAAGCTAAGGCAGCCTTTGTGATACCCAATAATAATGGTTTACCAATAGGTAAATTACCACCTTCAGCTAATGCCTTCTTAGAAGCATTCTTGAAATCTGCTAAAGATACCTCGCGACCTGGTAATAGATCAGTATCTCCTTCTTGAACAACGTTAACCTTTCTCATCATTTGGCGTACAATAATTTCAATATGCTTATCAGAAATTTCTACTGATTGAGAACGGTAAACCTTTTGAACCTCTTCAACAATGTACTTTTGAACAGCCTCTGCATCTAGGATACGTAATAACTCCTTAGGTGCAATAGAACCCTTCATAAGCTTTTCACCACGTTTAATTTTTGAATTAGTCTTAATCAATAATTCAGATGTAGCATCTATAGAATAAATCTTTTCTTCATTAGTTTCATCATTCTTAATAGTAACTGCTAAACCAGCCTTTGTCTTTTCGATTGATCTAACTGTACCATCAATTTCAGAAATAGTTGCCTTACCCTTTGGCTTACGAGCCTCGAATAATTCTTGAACACGAGGAAGACCTTGTGTGATATCGGCTGTAGAGGCAACACCACCTGTATGGAAAGTACGCATTGTTAACTGAGTACCTGGCTCACCGATTGATTGAGCAGCGATTGTACCAACAGCTTCACCAACCTCAACAACCATATTAGTTGCAAGGTTACGTCCGTAACAGTACATACATACACCTGTAGCAGCATTACATGTAAGGTTAGTACGTAAGCATACTCTCTTAATACCAGCCGCTAAAATTTGAGCAGCGATATCCTCATCAATCATTTCATTTCTCTTAACAATTACTTCACCAGTTGCTTCATTAATTACGTCCTTAGCCGCAAAACGACCAATACAACGCTCATGAACTGGTACAACAACCTTGTTAGAGTCATCAATGATATCCTCAACATACATACCCTTTTCTGTATTACAATCAACAGTTGAAATTACAACATTTTGAGATACGTCAACTAAACGACGTGTTAAATAACCAGATTCAGCAGTCTTTAACGCTGTATCTGTAGAACCCTTACGTGCACCATGTGTAGAGATGAAGAATTCTGATACTGATAGACCTTCACGGAAGTTAGCCTTAACTGGAACCTCGATAGTCTCACCGGCAGTATTACTCATCAATCCACGCATACCTGCTAATTGGGCAAAGTTAGATGCGTTACCTCGTGATCCTGAGTCAGCCATCATGAAGATATGATTATCCTTTTGTTGAGATAATTCCTTCCATAGACCCTCTTGGATTTGGTTACGTGCATCTTGCCATTCCTTTTCAACTAATTTCTTACGCTCCTTATTAGTTAATAGACCTAGCTCATACATTTCTGTAATTTGGTCAATCTTAGCCTCAGCCTGACCAATACGCTCTGCCTTACCCTTATAATCTAATACGTCTGCCGCAGAAATTGTTAAACCAGCGATAGTTGAATATTGGAAGCCTAAATCCTTAATTCTATCAAGCATCTTTGAAGTTTCAGTGATTTGGAATCTCTTGAATACCTCAGCAATGATTCTTGCGATAAACTTCTTCTTAAATGGAGAAACCTCTTTATTTTGAAGCATTGACTCAACAGTCTTACCATTCTTAATATCTAAGAAATACTTAGCTGGAGTTGCATTAGTAAGGTTTGCCTCTTCAGGCTCATTTAAGTATGGGAATTCTACTGGTAGGATGTTATTAAAAATCATCTTACCTAAAGTAGTAAATAAATACTTACTTGGGTTATTTGCATTAGCAAATTTTGATTCTGGCAAATAAGAAATATCTACAAAAATACGTGTATGTAATGTAATCGCACCATTCTTATATGCCATATAAGCTTCATTGAAATCCTTATAGAAGTGACCTTCGTTAGCTTCACCTGCACGCTCTAATGTTAGGTAGTAGTTACCTAAGATCATATCCTGAGATGGAGTAACAACTGGCTTACCATCCTTAGGGTTAAGGATGTTGTTAGAAGCTAACATTAATAATCTAGCCTCTGCTTGTGCTTCTAATGATAATGGTACATGGACAGCCATTTGGTCACCATCGAAATCGGCATTAAATGGTGTACATACTAATGGGTGAAGACGAATAGCCTTACCTTCAATTAATACTGGCTCGAATGCTTGAATACCTAAACGGTGAAGAGTTGGAGCACGGTTTAATAATACTGGATGCTCACGAATAACCTCTTCTAGAATACCCCAAACATTGTCCTCTTGATTATCACAAATCTTGTTAGCAACAGCGATGCTGTTACCAGCCTTCATTAATTCTCTTAATACGAATGGCTTGAATAGAATTAAAGCCATTTCCTTTGGAATACCACATTGATACATTCTTAATTGTGGACCTACAACGATAACTGAACGTCCTGAATAGTCAACACGCTTACCAAGTAGGTTTTGACGGAAGCGTCCTTGCTTACCACGTAGCATGTCAGATAAGCTCTTTAATGAGTGATTTCTATCAACCGCAGCCTTCTTACCACGCTTAGAGTTATCAATTAAAGCATCAACTGCTTCTTGTAGCATTCTCTTTTCATTCTTTGTAATTAAGTGAGGTGCATTTTGCTCATATTGCTTCTTTAAACGGTTATTACGGTTTAAAATACGACGATATAAGTCATTTAAGTCAGTAGTCGCAAATCTACCACCCTCTAATTGAACCATTGGACGTAAGCTTGGTGGAATAACAGGTAATACCTCTAAAATCATCCATTCAGGCTTGTTGTCACTTTTTAGGAATGATTCAACAATTTCAAGTCTCTTAATTACTCTATCACGACGTTGCTTAGAAGAAGACTTAAGCTTTCTTCTTAAAATCTTTTCTTCCTCAGCTAAATTAATTTCCTTTAATAAAATCTTAACAGCCTCAGCACCAGTCTTAGCAACGAATTGTCCTGGGAACTCTTCGCTCTTAACTGAATATTCTGATTCTGATAAAATTTGCTTCTTAACTAAGCCTGTGCTCTTATCAGCACTAATAACTATGTAAGATGCTAAATATACAATTTCCTCTAAATCTTTAGTTTTAATGTCTAAAAGTGTAGCTAGTGGAGATGGACTATTTCTTAAAAACCAAGTATGAACTACAGGGCTTGCAAGCTTAATATGTCCAAGTCTTTCACGACGTACCTTAGCTTCAGTAATTTCTACTCCACACTTGTCGCAGATTTTACCCTTATCAGTATTACGCTTAGACTTACCACAAGCACATTGATAGTCCTTTGAAGGACCGAAGATTTTTTCACAGAATAATCCATCTGGTTCTGGCTTTAAAGTACGATAGTTAATTGTTTCATGCTTTAATACTTCACCATGTGACCATGAATAAATCTCTTCAGGAGATGCTAAACCGATTTTAATATATTTGTATTGCTTACTCATATCTCTTTCGCCCCTCCATTAACGCTTTGTCTCTCTAATTTTGAAATCAACAATAGAACGGTTTACTTCATTTTCACCATCTTCATTGATTAATTCAACATGAATACCTAATGATTGTAATTCACGAGTTAATACTCTGAATGACTCAGGAATTGAAGACTCAGGAATTAGCTTACCATCAACGATAGCATCAAATGTACGATCACGAGCTACTAAGTCATCTGACTTAACAGTCATCATTTCTCGTAAAGTATGTGCAGCACCATAAGCTTGAAGTGCCCATACCTCCATTTCACCGAAACGTTGACCACCATTTTGTGCCTTACCTCCCATTGGTTGTTGAGTAACTAAAGTATATTTACCTACGTTACGAGCATGTAGCTTATCATCAACCATGTGGCTTAGCTTAACGAAATACATAACACCAACTGTGATTCTATTTTCAAATGGTTCACCTGTACGACCATCATATAATACTTCTTTTCCATCTGGAGCCATTCCAGCCTCAGCCATAATAGCTTCAATATCTTCGATAGTAGCACCATCAAATACTGGAGTTGCAACCTTAATACCTAGCTTTTGAGCTGCAATACCTAAGTGTAACTCTAATACCTGACCGATGTTCATACGAGATGGTACACCTTGAGGATTAAGCATGATGTCAATTGGTTGACCATCTGCAGTATATGGCATATCCTCAAGTGGTAAGATGTTAGAAATAACACCCTTGTTACCATGACGACCAGCCATTTTATCTCCAACCTGAATCTTACGCTTTTGAACGATGAAAATACGAACTACCTCGTTTACACCAGGAGCTAAATCATCACCCTTAGCTTTAGAGAAATGTTGAATTGATTGAACAACACCTCCACCACCATGTGGAACACGTAAAGATGTATCACGTACATCACGGCTCTTTTCACCGAAGATAGCTAGTAATAGCTTTTCTTCTGGAGTTGGATCTGTTTGTCCCTTAGGAGTAGTCTTACCAACTAAGATATCTCCTTCTTTTACTTCGCTACCTGGAATGATAATACCTCTAGCATCTAAGTGTCTCTTACTTTCTTCCTTAACGTTTGGAATTTCATAAGTAAACTCTTCAGGTCCTAGCTTTGTATCACGACATTCAACAACGAATTCATCAATATGTAAAGATGTATAAACATCATCATATACCATCTTTTCAGACATGATAACGGCATCCTCGAAGTTATAGCCTTCCCATGTCATAAATGCAATACGTACGTTTCTACCTAACGCAAGCTCACCATTTTTCATAGATTGACCATCAGCGATAATATCACCACGCTCAACTCTTTCACCTGGAGCTACAATAGGACGTTGCATAATTGCAGTTGCAGAGTTAGAACGTAGGAATTGATATAAATCATACTTTCTAATATCTCCGCCATCTTCCTTGATAATGATCTTCTTAGCATCAACGTATTGAACAATACCACCCATATTAGCAATTAATGAAGCACCACTATCCTTAGCAGCTCTATATTCCATACCTGTACCAACGATTGGGCTTTCTGGATTAATAATAGGTACTGCTTGACGTTGCATGTTCGCACCCATTAGCGCACGTGTAGCATCATCGTGCTCAAGGAATGGAACGCAGGCAGCAGCTACTGATACGATTTGCTTTGGAGAAACGTCCATATATTCAACCTCAGATGGTTCAACCATTTCAGTTTCACCGTTACGACGACCAATAACCTTTTCCTCAACAATATGACCATTTTCATCCAGCTTTGTAGAAGCAGAAGCAATAACCTTACCCTCTTCCTTATCAGCAGGTAAATAAATCATTTCATCAGAAACATACTTAACTCCCTTTTCATCTTCCTTAACAACAAAATAAGGAGTTTCAATAAATCCATATTCATTAACCTTAGCATATGTAGCTAAAGATGTAATTAATCCGATTGATGGACCTTCTGGAGTTTCGATAGGACACATTCTACCATAGTGTGAATTGTGAACGTCACGAACCTCTACACCAGCTCTATCACGAGCGATACCACCAGTACCTAACGCAGAAATACGACGCTTTTGTGTAATTTCAGCAAGTGGGTTAATTTGATCCATGAATTGTGATAATTGGCTTGATCCAAAGAATTCCTTTAATGAAGATGTTAAAGGCTTAATGTTAATTAGATTTTGAGGTGTAGCCTTATCCACTTCAACAGTAGACATTCTATCCTCAATATTCTTCTTAAGCTTTGCAAAGCCAATTCTAAATTGGTTCTTTAATAATTCACCAATTAAACGTAAACGTCTATTACCTAGGTGGTCAATATCATCAAAGTTACCAACACCTGAATATAAGTTAATGAAGTAGCTTACAGAAGCTAAAATGTCAGACATTGTAATATGTAATGCAGTTTCACGGTGATCATTACCAATAACCTTAACCTCTTCTGTCTTATCTTCCTTAACAACATTAATGTATAGAATTTCACAATAAGGATCGTCACATAAAGTCTCTTCCATATCAATCTTATGACGGAATGCAGCACGTGCCTTATTAAGCTTATCATAAACCTCGTCAACGATTACCTCACCATAACCAGCAATCTTTTGACCTGCTGAATATAAAAGCTCTCCAGTTTCATCGTCAAAAATATCCTCAGTAGCTACAACATCCTTAGCTAATGAATGACCTTTAGCGCGTTGTAGAACGTCTAGCTTCATATTGTATTTATAACGACCAACCTTTTGAAGGTCATATTTAGAATCATCAAATAATCTTTGAGTGATTAAAGCCCTAGCTCCTTCTACAGGAACCTTTTCACCTTGACGTAGCTTAGAGTAAACCTCTACTGCAGCATCCTCACTATTAGTAGTTTGATCCTTCTCAAATGTAGCCTTGAAATAATCATTTTCACCGAATAAATCTAAAATCTTTTCATTAGTAGATAAACCATAAGCTCTTAAAACTGTAGTTAATGGAATCTTCTTAGATCTATCTAGCTTACCATACCATACATCCTTAGAGCCTGCTTCATATTCAATCCAAGCACCACGTGTAGGAATAACAGTACCGCTGATTTTTAAATCACCAGTCTTCTTGTCAATTTCCTTTGCATAGTAAACACCTGATGAACGAACAATTTGGCTGATAATTACACGCTCAGCACCATTGATAACAAAAGTACCAACTGGAGTCATGTAAGGAATATCACCCATAAATAATTCTTGCTCTAAAACCTCACCAGTTTGTGCATTTTCTAATCTTACATTTACCTTTAATGGTCGTGAGTAGTTGATATCTCTTAGCTTAGATTCTACAATATTAAACTTAGGATCTTCAAAGTGATAATCACCAAAATAAAGCTTTAGGTCTTGATTAAAAGATGTAATAGGAGATGCATCCTCAAAAACTTCCTTTAATCCTTGCTCCACAAATAAATCAAAAGATTTAGTCTGGATTTCAATTAATCCTGGTAAGTCAATTTCAGTACGAATTTTAGAATAATTACGTCTAACAGATTTCTTACCATAATTAACGTTCTTGTAATTCATAAAGACACCTTGTTTGTATAGCTTTTCTATACAATCCCTTCCTATAAATTTTTTAAACCATCTTGTCGATTTCTTAACTAAAAGTTAAAAGGGCGTTTAAAACCTTTCTTTTGGATACCCACGATATATGAAAAACTACTAAAATTGTAGTTGAAAACAAAACAAATAACACAAAAAATGGAAAAATTCCCAGTTTATGCATTTTAATATTATAAGTCAAGTTTGTCTATAATGCAATACCTTTTTTAAATAAAAAATAAAAAATCTCGATTGCTCGAGATTTCATTATTTTTTCTTCTTTAACTTATTAATTACCTTTTCATTGCCAAAAACAAATATATGATCATCAGCATTAAAAGTATATCCTGAGGTAGGTATATTAACCTCATCACCACTTCTTATCGCAATGATATTAATATCATAAGTGTTTCTAATATCTAGCTCCTTTATAGACTTACCAACCCACTTATCGATAACTAGCATTTCAATAATACTATATTCATTAGAAATTTGAAAATAATCAAATAAATTATTAGCACTACACTTAACTGCAAGCTTATCTGCTATATCCTTTTCTGGATAAACAGTTTCTGTAGCACCAGCCATAAGTAAAAATTTAGCTTGAATATCACTTGATGCCTTTGAAATTATACGCTTAGCGCCTAATTCCTTTAAATGAGATGTTATCTCTAATGAAGCTTGAAAGTTTTGACCAACGGCTACAACACATATATCAAAATCCTTAACACCTAATTCCTCAAGAGTACTTCTTTGCATACAATCACCAACATATGCATTTTCAAAATCCTTTTGAAGTGTATCGATAATGTTTTTATCTGCATCAACAATACAAACCTCATTTTTTAATGCGTGAAGCTTATAAGCTAAATGCTTACCAAGCTCACCCATACCAATTATTAAAACTGTCTTCATACTAACCCACCAACATTTTTCCTTTCGGTTCAATTAAATTATCGTCTGCTCTTTTTTCAACAAAGAAGCTTAATAGAGTTACGGCTCCAAGCCTTCCGGCATACATCAATAAAATTAATACGATTTTAGTTACTACCATACCTTGAGCTGATACACCTAAGGATAAACCAACTGTACCTAATGCTGATATAACCTCAAACAAAACCTGCTCTAGTGTAAAAGGCTCTACAGCCGCTATAACTAAAACACCTATTAAAACTAAAACCAAATATGTAACAAACAAGGAGCTTGATTGCTTTATAATTTGATTTGAAACTCTACGTTTAAAAATTACCACATTATCCTTACCTCTAGCAGAGGAAATGATATTAGCAAGAACAACTATAAATGTGGTAATTTTAATACCACCAGCTGTAGATCCAGAATTTCCACCAATAAACATTAATATCATTGTTAATAGCTTACCACTGCTTGTAAGATTATTTAAATCTAGAGAATAGAAGCCCGCTGTTCTAGGGCTTATTGATAGGAAGAAGGAATTTAAAATCTTCTGTCCAAATGATAAATCCTGATATGCACCAGCCTGACCAAAGGCCGTGAATTCTAATATAAAGAACAAAAATGCTGGAACTATAATTATTATACCACTAAATACTAATACAATTTTAGTATGCAGCTGCATCTTCTTAAAATTAAATTTAGTGTCTAAAATATCACTCCATACAACAAATCCTAAACCACCTATGACAATTAAGAACATAATCGTAATTAATACAATAGGGTTGTTAGAATATCCAACTAATGATCCTGAGGTGCTTCCCATAATATCAAAGCCAGCATTACAAAACGCCGATATTGAATGGAATAAACCATAATATAAGGCCTTGCCGAAGCTCATATCCTTTGAGAAGGCTAATGCTAGAATAATGGTGCCTAAGCCTTCAAAAAGCAACGTTCCCTTAATTATTCTTTTTATAAATGGTCCCATGTCTGAAATATTATATGAACCAGCAGATTGCATTAATATAGTTCTATTATATAGTCCTATGTTCTTCTTCAACATCATCAACACAAGTGTAATGATGGTCATAAAGCCTAATCCACCTATTTGAATCAATATCAAAATAACAATTTGTCCAAATAAAGACCAATGTGTATATGTATCAAAAGGTGTTAAACCTGTAACACACGTAGCTGACGTCGAAACAAAAAAGGAATCAATAAAGCTAGTAGCCTGTCTATCCTTTGAGGCTATAGGTAGCATCAAAAGAAGGGTACCAACTAAAATGGTTATTAAGTAACCTAATGATATAATTTTGACTGGAGAAAGCTTCTTTATTTTATCCATAGTCTCATCCCCTAAATAATACTTATGTTTATATTATACCAAATATTATCAAAAAATAAAAAAAAATCTCGTTTTAACGAGATTTATTATCTAATTGGAGCCACAGAACGGAATCGAACCGTCATCATCTGAATGGCAATCAGATGTACTAACCGTTGTACTACTGCGGCATTTTAATTAGTGCACTACTATTATAGCAAATAAAAAAATAAATTCAACTACTTTTTATTATTTTTGAATATTTTTTTTATTAAGGTAAATATTAACAAATGAAAAGGAGATAGACAAATGGAATTAAAAGGATCAAAAACTGAAAAAAATTTATATACAGCATTTGCAGGTGAAACACAAGCACATGCTAAATATCTTTATTATTCAAAGGCAGCTAAAAATGAAGGCTATGAGCAAATAGCTGAAATATTTGAATATACAGCTTTAAATGAGCTAGAGCACGCAAAGCTTTGGTTTAAGGCTTTAGGTAATCTTAAAGAAACACCTCAAAATCTAGAGGATGCTATTAGTGGCGAAAACTTTGAGTGGAGTAAAATGTATAAGGAATTTGCTGAGGTAGCTAAGGAGGAGGGCTTTATTCAAATCGCAAATCTATTTGATGGTGTTGCAAATATAGAAAAGCATCATGAGGATAGATTCCAAGCATTAAGGGATAATATTAATAACAATGAGGTATTTAGAAAGGATGACGCTGTTTTATGGCAATGTAGAAATTGTGGTCACATCTATGAAAATGAGGATGCACCTAAAATGTGTCCTGTATGCTCACATACTCAAAGCTATTTTCAAATTTATCCAGAAAATTATTAAGAGGCACGAAAATTCGTGCCTCATTTTTTATATAGCCCAAGTACCATCCTTAAAGATTTGAACTGTCTTACCATCATAAGTTTCAGCAACAATAGATAAATCCTCTGATCCAATCATAAAATCTACATGAATCATAGAAACATTTAAGTCCACTGCCTTTATCTCTTCTTCTGATAGCTTGTCATAATCCTTGATACATTCGTTGAATGCTCTACCAATAGCCAAATGACAACAAGCATTCTCATCATATAAAGTATTATAGAATAATAATCCAGTTTGATTAATTGGAGAATCAAACGGAACCAAGGCAACCTCTCCTAATTGTCTAGCGCCCTCATCTAAGCTAATAAGCTTCTCAAGCACATTCTTATGCTCTTCATTTTGAGCAATAACCTCAACTATCTTACCATTTTCAAATTTAAATGCAAAATTATCAACTAATACACCAGAAACTGATAAAGGCTTTGTAGAATATACAATACCATTTGCTGTAGTTCTATCTGGTGATGTAAAGCACTCCTCAGTTGGCATATTAGGATTATAAACTACACCTGATAATGTTTTTGCAGCACCTGCTTCAAAAATACAATTTTTATGAAGACCTACAGTAAAATCTGTACCATTAGCAGATTTATATTTTAATGTCTTAATTTCTAAATTATTAAGCTTTGTATATTTATCTACTAAGTTAGCATTATGCTTATTCCAATTATCAATAGCATCTCCATTTACTCTAGTTACATGTAAAATGGCATCCCATAATAAATCCATAGCCTTTTTAGTTGATTCATTTGGGAATATCTTTTGAGCCCATTTTTCACCAGGAATACCAACAATAGTCCATTGATATTTATTATCCATTTGCTCACGATATTTCATCATAATAGGTCCATTATGTCTTCTAACCGCTGTCATCTTTTCTTGGTCAATACCATTCATTGCATCAGGATCCTCTGATGTAATATAAATCATCGCAGGTAGAGTGTCTACTCTATGCTGCATTTTTTCTAAGCTCCAATTAGGAATATCTGTCAAAGTCTTAACTGTTTGATATTTATAATTCAGCTTAGTAACCTCATCACAGCTCCATTCAACTCTTACTGATCTTGCCTTAGCCTTATAAGCCTCCTCAACTACATATTTGACAAAATATGCATCATCAACAGATGCTTGAATAACCACATCCTGATTCTTTTGTACATTTGCGCCAACCTTAACTATAAGCTTAGCATAATTTTTCAATACACTTTTCTTCATTTGTTTTTCCTTCCTTCACTAATAATACTATCCCATTTTTTAATTTTTCATAAATTCTTCTATTTCTTCAACTGTCTTAATTATTTGTGGGCTTAACCACTCAGCACCATTTTCTGTAATTAAAACATCATCCTCAATACGAATACCTATACCCTCTTCAGCTATATATAGGCCTGGCTCATTTGAAATAACACAGCCTGGCTTTAATGGACCATAATCACATAAATCATGGCAATCTAAGCCAATATGATGAGATACACCATGATAATAATATTTAGATACCTCACTAGGATTATTAATTAATCCAATCTTCATTAATTCTTCACCATAGAAATCCACTAAAACCTTATTAAGTTCTCTAGTAGTAATGCCTGGTCTTGCATGCTTAAATACAAGCTCTTGGCCAGCTAAAACAATATTATAAATTTGCTTTTGTCTTTCAGTAAACTTTCCACTAACAGGGAAGGTTCTAGAAATATCAGCACAATACATATTAACAGATGCACCTAAATCAAATAAAATTAAATCTCCATCCTTAGCAATACAATTATTATCACCATAATGTAGGCAGCAGGCATTCTTTCCGCTTGCAGCTATAGTAGGAAATGCAAAACCTGTTGATCCATAATATTTAATAGCCTGATCAAAATAAGATTCGATTTGGTATTCATAGCTTTCCTTTAAATTTTTTAATATGTTTTTAATACCCTCGTTAGTAATAGAAATAGCCTTTTTCATTAAGGATATTTCATCCTCATCCTTAACTGTTCTTGCATTTCTAAATAAATCTCTCGCATTTAAAATATTCAACCATGGTTTTTTCTCCTTAATATTTTTTGCAAACTCTTCATCCAAGGTTAACTGAGATTTTAAATCAGAAGGTTCTATATCTAAATATACATTCTTAGTAGATTCTAATACATAGCCAAGATATTGATCAAAAGAATCTAAATATCTTACCTCCTTAATTCCCGAAATATTACTAACCTCTTCCTTTGATAGTGGAGCACCAACCCACTTTGCTTTAAATTCATCATAAGGATTTATAAAAATAGTTGAGCCTTCTACTCCATTATTTTTAGAAAGTATAACAACATTTCCATATTCTAACACACCACAAATATAATAATAATTTCTATTCACATTATATTTTTGATTTACAATAGCCTCTTCCTTCTCTCTAGAAAAAATAATCATTACAGAGTTATCCTCCATTTGGCTCAATACATTTTTTCTATGAAGCTCGAACATCTTTGATTCCATAAAAGCACCTCTTTCTCTTATCTATTAAATTGTGCATCATAAAGCTTTTTATATTCACCATCAAATTCTAAAAGCTTACAATGAGAGCCATGCTCAACAATTTTACCATTTTGAACTACAAATATCTCATCAGCATTTTTAATAGTTGATAATCTATGGGCAACAACTATTGTAGTTCTACCCTTACATAATTCATCTAATGCAGATTGAATCATAATTTCTGTTGCGTTATCTAAAGCACTTGTCGCTTCATCTAAAATTAAAATAGATGGATTCTTTAAAAATACTCTGGCTATAGACAGCCTTTGCTTTTGTCCACCTGAAAGCTTTACTCCACGCTCACCAATCTGAGTATCATATCCATCCTCAAGCGTAAGGATATAATCATGAATATTCGCTCTACGAGCTGCATCAATAATCTCTTCATCAGTAGCATCTAATCTACCATATAAGATATTTTCCTTAATTGTTCCATTAAATAGGAATACATCCTGCTGAACAATACCTATATTTCCTCTTAATGATTTAAATGATAATTTATTAATATCATACTCATCAATATAAATATTTCCACTAGAGATCTTATAAAAATTAGGTATCAAATGACAAATTGTTGTTTTACCACCACCAGATGGACCAACTAATGCAATCGTCTTACCCTTTTTAACATCAAATGAGACATTAGATAAAACTCCTTTAGTTGTATCATAATCAAATGAGACATCCTTAAATTCTATTCTACCCTCTAATTTATCTACATTTATAGCTTCCTTATCCTCTAGCTCCTCATCCGTATCCATTATTTCAACAAATCTCTTAAATCCAGTAACACCATTTTGATATTGCTCAACAAAATTAATTAAAGTAGTTAAGGGATTAATAAATAAATTAATCGACACAACAAAGGTCACATAGCTTCCAACTGTCATATCACCAAGTGCTACTAATATTCCACCTGCAATTAATATAGCCACATTAAATAAATCTGTAATAAATGTAGTAGATGAATGGAATTGACCCATTGCTTTATAGGCTACACTTCTAAATTTAACATAATTAGAATTGCCCTTTTCAAACTTATCCAATTCTCTTTCTGAATTAGTAAATGCCTTTGTAACCCTAATACCAGTAATTGAAGACTCTAAAGAGGCATTAATTTCAGCCACTGATTTTCTAGTTTCAGCAAAAGCATTTCGCATTTTCTTTCTTAATCCAATAGTAATAATAATTAAAAATGGAACACACGCTAATATAACTAAAGTAAAAATCCAATTAATAAAGAATAAATATGTTACTGATAAAATAACAGAAATTCCACAAATAAATAAATTTTCAGGACCATGATGAGCAAGCTCTGAAACCTCCATTAAATCATTAGTCATTCTAGACATAATCTTACCAGTCTCATGCTCATCATAATAAGAAAATGGAAGCTTTTGAAGCTTATTAAACATATCTCTTCTCATATCAGCCTGCATCTTAACACCAATAACATGTCCATAATATTGAACAAAATATCTTAATAGCATTCTAATAAAATAACAAGCTAATAAGCACGCTCCAAAAATAATTATAAACTTTATCTTTTCATCTATTAGCATAAGCTCATTTGGGACAATATCATCTAATATAGTATTTGTTAACACTGGATAACACATACCTATTAGTGCTATGAATAATGATGCTAGCATATCTAGCATAAACATTCCCTTATACGGCTTATAGTAGCTAAAAAATCTTTTTAACATTTTTCCACCTCTATTGCTGAGGAACTACAGCAAAAAATTCTATATCCTCTTTCGTTTCATTAATAAGGGTATGGCTACTACCCTTTTTACAATAATGACATTCCCCTTCATTAACATATTCAACCACATCATCAGTAACAAATTTTGCACACCCCTTAGTAATAAAAATTATCTCTGATGATGAATCATGAGTATGAAGCCCAATAGAGGCACCTGGTATAAGCTTACCTCTTATTATTTTATTGATACCATCATTATAAATATTTGCATCAAAATGCTTTAATCCACCTTGAAAACTCTCTAGCTTTTGAGCATCTAATTTGTTAAAATCTATTTTCATATTAATTACCTTTCTCAACATTTATTATGGCCTGCTCATCCTTTAATACGATAATGCCATTTTCTTCTATAGTATTATTTAGCTTTCTTTGGGATGTAATATTATATTCTATTTTTTTAATATTATATGTAATAGACAATGATATAGCAATAAACGATAATAAAACAATTGACGATGTAAATCAAAAATTATTAAACTCTAACCCAAAGCTACTCATACAATCTGCCTATTATGCTTTAACAGCTTTTTTACTTCTAACTCTAACCTCCGCAGTAGTTTTAAAATTAGGTGAATCTAAAATTAAATCAGTATAAGAATCCACAACAATTAATCCATCCTTTGGATTTTTAATAGATTCAACATTTCCAATAACAGTTACATCACATGAACTATTTTCAAATGATAAATCAGTACCCTCCATAACACAATCGATCATTTTTAAATTCTTACAATAGCATAATGGCTGTGTACCTTTTATATGACATCTAACCAAAGTAAGATTTTCAGAATACCATCCTAAATACTCGCCTTCTAATATTGTGTCATATACCTCTACGTCCTTAGCATGCCAAAACGCATCCTTAGTCCTTAAATTACTATTGCTAATTTTTACATTGTTAACATATTGAAAAGAATATTTACCATCTAATGTGAAGTTATTAAACATTAATCCTTTACTGTCTAAAAAAACATATTCACCCTTAAGACTTGTATTCTTTATTGTTAGACCACAAGACTTCCATCCAAACTCAGGTGATTCTATAACACAATCATTAATAAAAACATCACTACATTCTCTAACTGCCTTTATTCCCAAAAGTTTACAATTCTCAATGGTTGCATCATCCATATACCACATTGGAGCTCTACAATTTGAAGTCATCTCAGAGTTCTTTACATTGATGTTATTAGTATGCCATAATGGATATCTTAAATCCATATAGCAATTATCCATTGTAATATCACACGATTCCTTTAATGCTGATTCTCCATCCTCTTCGCCTTCAAATCTACAATTAATTATTTTTAAATTCGCACTGTTATAAAGAGCCCTTTCCTCTTGAAAGCTTTTATCCTTTATCTCTTTCATTTTCATTCTCCTTACTAAAAAACAGATAATATGTTAATAATGCAATAACTACTAAAATTAAAAACATATACACAATAGACATTGCAGTATTTTGAATACACAAATATAAAATAGATGATATAACTAACATAGCTAAAGCTATAATAGGAAGAATATATTTTTTTAATTTATAAACATTCACACTATCACCTCTACGATTAATTATACAATATTTTGTTTATTTTTAAAGGGAATACAATATTTAAAAATAGAATATTTTTCCTCACTCTACAATTAATCTACAAAAATTATATCATCATACGACACAAAATTATTGACATATAAAACCATATGATATAAAATGTAAAAAGAACTTTACAAGGGTTCTATATTCATAATTTGGAGGTTATAGGAATGTTAGAGAAGGTTAAAGAGGTTTTAGTGCAAACTACAAACATTGATCCAAACGAGGTTACAATGGAGGCTTCGCTTAAGGATGACTTAGGTGTGGATTCATTAGATTCAGTAGAAATAATACTAGAGCTTGAATCTCAATTTAACGTCAAAATTTCAGATGATGAATTAGCTGAATTAAAAACTATTGGAGACATTGTTAATATATTAAACAATAAGCTAAAATAATTGAGATATAGGGGTAGTGATTATGATTGAAAATATTGAAAAAATTATTAAAATCTTCGAGGACTCTAAAATAGCAAAGCTTGATTTAGAGCTTGGAGATATGAAGATTAAACTTGAAAAAAATGATAAACCTGTTCAACCAATATATGTTGAATCAGCTGGTTTAGAACAAGTCCAAACTGAAGTAAAGGCTTCCGCTGCTGATAATAATACTCATGTTAAATCACCTGTTGTAGGTACATTCTATCAACAAAGAGCTGAAAAGCATCCACCTTTTATCACTAAAGGACAAAAGGTAAAAAAGGGTGATGTATTATGTATCATTGAAGCAATGAAGGTAATGAATGAAATCACAAGTCCTGTTGATGGTACTATTATTGATATTCTTGTTAATAATGAGGATTTAGTTCAATTTGATCAGGACTTAATTATAATAGGAGAATAACGCCATGATTAAGAAGATATTAATTGCTAATCGTGGCGAAATTGCTGTTAGAATCATAAGAGCATGTAAGGAAATGGGTATTAAAACTGTAGCCATCTATTCTACTGCTGATAAGGAGGCGCTTCATGTACAGCTTGCTGATGAAGCAATTTGTGTTGGCGGTCCAAAGGCAAAGGATAGCTATTTAAATATGGCTAATATTATTAGTGCTGCAAGCTTAACTGGATGTGATGCAATCCATCCAGGGTTTGGATTCTTATCAGAAAATTCTAAATTTGCTAGATTAGTTGAAAGATGTCAAATGACATTTATCGGTCCCAATCCTGATGTTATAGATAAAATGGGAAATAAGAGTGAAGCAAGAAAAATTATGCAAAAGGCTAAGGTACCTGTAGTACCTGGAAGTAAGGGTGTTGTGCATAATGCTGCAGAGGGTGTGAAGATCGCAGCACAAATCGGCTTCCCTGTTTTAATTAAAGCCTCTAATGGTGGCGGTGGTAAGGGTATGCGCACTAGCTACTCTGAGGATGATTTTGAGGATGCATTCTATACTGCCAAGGCTGAAGCTAAGGCTAATTTCGGTGATGATGATGTTTATATCGAAAAGCTTTTACTAAACCCTAAGCATGTAGAGGTTCAAATTCTAGCTGATAAGCATGGTAATGTTATCCATTTATTTGAGCGTGATTGCTCAGTTCAAAGAAGAAAGCAAAAAATGATCGAGGAATCTCCTTGCTTCTTCTTGAATAATGATGTTAAGGAAAATATGTATCAGGATGCAATAAAAGCATGTAAATCTGTAAAATATGATAGTGTTGGTACTATTGAATTTTTAGTTGATCAAAACCAAGATTACTATTTCATTGAAATGAATACCCGTATTCAAGTAGAGCACCCTGTATCTGAAATGGTAACAAATGTTGATATTATAAAAAATCAAATTAGAATAGCTTCTGGATTGGAGCTTCAATTAAAGCAAGAGGATATTAAGCTTTTAGGATATTCTATGGAATGTCGTATTAATGCTGAGGATATTGATCGAGACTTTGCTCCTTCTCCTGGTAAGATAACATTTATGAATCTACCTGGTGGTAAGGGGGTTAGAATTGATTCCTCAACATATGTTGGATATGAAATTCCACCATTTTATGATTCTATGATTTTAAAGCTTATTACATTTGCACCAACAAGATTAGAGTGTATTCGCAAAATGCGAGGTGCACTAGAGGAATTAATAATCGAAGGTGTTAAAACTAATATTGAGTATCAATATATGATTTTACACTCACCATTATTTATTTCAGGAAATTACAATATTGGTTTCATTGAAGAATTGCAAAAGGAAGTAGTTAAGAGTGAAAAACGCATTTCAAGAAAAAAAGACGAAGCTCAAAACATTTAAAAAAGACTTAGTTGAGCTAAGATATATAAAAGAAAAAAATCCATTTACAGCAGTTGAAATACCTGATGATTTATTACTTGTATGTCACAGCTGTAAATCAAATATTTTAACAGATGAATTAGAGGCAAATTATTTTGTATGCCCTAATTGTGGCTTTCCACATACATTGGGTATTAAATCTAGACTTAAGATGATAGCTGATGAATATGAGGAATACCTACCTGGTCTAGAATTAACTGAATTCGATTTTGATGGATATGAAGAAAAATATAAGGCATATCAAGCAAAGACTGGATTAAAGGATGCTTTAGGCTGCTACTTTGCAAAAATTAAAGATGTCAATGTAGCATTAGGCATTATGGATTCATCGTTCATGATGGCAAGCATGGGTAGTGTCGTTGGTGACAAGCTTACTTCATTTATTGAGGAGGCCACTAAAAAGGAGCTACCACTTGTTTTATTTTGTGCATCAGGTGGAGCGCGTATGCAGGAGGGAATTGTTTCTCTTATGCAAATGGTTAAAACCTCTGCCGCTATCGCAAGACATAAGGAAAAGAACCTATTGTATATAAGTGTATTTACAAATCCAACTACTGGAGGTGTATCTGCTAGCTTTGCATCATTAGCTGATATTAGCATTGCTGAACAAAAGGCTCTAATTGGATTTGCAGGTAGACGTGTAATAGAAAATACAATCAAGGAGCAATTACCTAAGGAATTCCAAACATCTGAATTCCTACTAGATAAGGGCTTTATAGATATGGTTGTAGAAAGGAAAGAGCTTAAGGATACTTTATATAAGATTCTTAAGATTCACCGCTATTAATTATGAATTATTTAGAAACTAAAAATAAAATTATCGAATTAAAGAACGAGCTTAATGCTCTAAACGAAAATCAATTTATTGAATTTCAAAATCTAAAAAATGAAATTGCCGAGCTACAAAAAAAATGCTACGAATCATTAACTCCATGGGATCGAGTTTCAATTGCTAGAGAAATGGATAGACCAAAGGCAATGGATTATATTAGATTACTATTTACAGACTTTATTGAGTTTCATGGAGACTACTACTTCGGTGATGATCAGTCAATTGTAGGTGGTATTGGTTATTTTAATGAAACTCCAGTTACTGTAATTGCACAAGCAAAGGGTAAAACATTAGATGAGAATCTAAAGAGAAACTTTGGTGCAACAAATCCTGAAGGCTTTAGAAAGGCTAAAAGATTAGCCCTACAAGCAGAAAAGTTTAAACGTCCAATAATTACAATTGTAGATACATCAGGTGCTTATCCTGGTAAGGGTGCTGAGGAGAGAGGTCAATCTAGAGCTATCGCTGAAAGCCTAATGATCTTTTCAAATATTAAGGTTCCTGTTATCGCAATAGTAATAGGTGAGGGTGGCTCTGGTGGAGCATTAGCATTAAGTGTTGCAAACAAAATCATAATGCTTGAAAATGCTGTATATTCAATTTTATCACCAGAAGGCTTTGCAAGTATTTTATTTAAGGATGCAACTAGAGTAGTTGAATCTGCAAATAAAATGAAGCTTACAAGCTATGACCTAAAGGAAAAGGAAATAGTAGATGAAATTATTATTGAGGGTCCTTTAGGTATTCATGAAAGATTTAAGGATATCATAAATGAGATTTCTAAATATATTGATAAGCAATTAGCTTTCTATTCAAAAAAGGATGAAAAATATATTGTAAACGACCGTTACAATAAATTTAGAAAAATTGGGGCTTTTAAAAATGAGTAAATTAAATATTAGAGGTATTGGTCATTATATTCCTGATACCTTAATTTCAAATGATGAGCTATCTAGGATAATGGATACCTCAGATGAATGGATTACAAAAAGAACAGGAATAAAGACAAGATATGTCTCTTCTAATGATGATACCTCTATATTAGCATTCGAAGCTGCAAAAAGAGCACTTGAGGATGCTAATATAACTATAGAAGAGATTGATTTGGTTATATGTGCTACAATCACGCCTGATGATTTTACACCAAGCGTGGCATGTAAGCTATTAAAATATTTTAAAACTGATAAAATTATGGCATTAGATATTAACGCCGCTTGTAGCGGATTCGTATATGCCTTAAATGTTGCTTCAAGCTTACTTGAGGCTAATGGGTTTAAATATGCATTAGTAGTTGGCGCTGAAAAGCTATCAAAGCTTTTAGACTATAACGATCGTTCTACTGCTATCCTGTTTGGGGATGGTGCTGGAGCTTGTGTTGTATCAGCCGATGAGAATAATGCATATTTTTATTGTAAGGCTAAGGGCGATACAAACGACGTATTATACGCTAGTGGAGTAAAGGGTAGTAAGCCACTTAATAATTCATGTTGTGAGGACTATTATTTAAAAATGAATGGACGCGAGGTATATCGCTTCGCAGTTGATGCGCTTGATGATGCTATCACAAGCATTTTAAATAAATCTCAAATGACAATTGAAGATATTGACTATATCGTTCCACATCAAGCAAATATAAGAATCATTGATCAGGTAGCAAAGCAAATGAATATACCATATGAAAAGGTACTAACAAATCTAAATAAATTTGGAAATACCTCTGCTGCAAGTATTCCACTTTTGTTATCTGAGGCTTATAATGAAAATAAAATTAAAAAAGGAGACAATGTATTGCTAGCAGGCTTTGGGGCAGGCTTAACCTGGGCTTCTGCAATCATTAAAATGTAATTATGCTATTAAATGAAATGTTAAACATTAAATATCCAATTATTGGTGGAGCAATGGCAAATATTGGTACTGCTGAATTTGCTGCTGCTGTATCTAACGCTGGTGGCTTGGGAATTATCGCTACTGGTGCATGGGATGCTGAAAAAACTAGAAGTGAAATTATTAAATGCAAAAGCTTAACTGACAAGCCTTTTGGTGTTAATATCATGCTTATGAATCCACACGCAAAGAACATTGTAGATGTTATCATCGAGCAAAAGCCTGCTGTAGTCACTACTGGTGCCGGTAATCCAGGTAGCTATGTAGAAGGCTTAAAGGCTGCTGGAATTAAGGTATTCCCTGTTGTTGCTGCTGTTGCACTTGCAAAAAGACTTGAACGCTATGGTGTTGATGGATTTATTGTTGAAGGAACTGAATCAGGTGGACACGTTGGTGAAGCAACAACTATGGCTTTAGTTCCTCAAGTTATTGAAGCTGTAAATGTCCCAGTAATTGCTGCTGGAGGTATTGCTACTGGTAAGCAATTAAACGCTGCTTTAGCCTTAGGCGCTATTGGAATTCAGGTTGGAACTTGTCTACTTGTTTCAGATGAATGTCCAATCCATGAGAATTATAAGGATGCTGTTATTAAGGCGCGTGACAGTGATACAGTAGTTACAGGTAGAAGCTTAGGTGCTCCTGTAAGAATTTATAAAAACAAAATGACTAAAGAATATCTAGCTATGGAGGCTAGAAACGCTACTAGAGATGAATTAGAACAATTAACATTAGGTGCATTAAGACGTGCTGTTTTTGATGGTGATGTTGATAATGGATCTGTTATGATGGGTCAGGTTGCTGGTATAGTAACTAAAAAGGCAAGTGTTAAGGAAATTCTTGAAACTCTAGTTAATGATGCTAAAAAGGAGAAGGATGAATTAATTAGCAAAATTAATTCATTATAAAAATTATGAGTATAGCTTTTATATTTGCTGGACAAGGAGCTCAAAAGGTAGGAATGGGTTATGAGCTTTATCAGCATGATGATAATACAAAGAAAATTTTTGATACCTACCCAAAATATCGTGATCTATGCTTCAATGGTCCATCTGAGGAGCTAAATCAAACTAGGAATACTCAAAGCACAATTCTATTAGAATCTTATGCTGTTGCACAGTTTCTAAAGAATAAGGGGATAAATCCTGAATATGTCGCTGGCTTAAGCCTAGGTGAATATTCTGCATTAGCATTTTCAAATTGCTTTAATTTAAACGACGCTGTTGAAATCACTGCCAAGCGTGGTGAAATTATGCAAAATGCCTTACCTGCTGGTACTACTTCTATGGCTGCAATCATTAATCTTGATGAGAACACTATCAAGAATACTATTAAGGATGTAACGGGATTATGTGAGGTTGCTAACTATAACTGCCCTGGTCAAATTGTAATAACTGGCGAAAATGCTGCTATTGATGAGGCATGTGAGCTATTAAAGGCTAAGGGCGCTCGTAGAGCTATTAAGCTAAATGTTAGTGGAGCATTCCATTCATCTTTATTAGAGGATGCTAGTAACAAGCTTAGAAACGAATTAGATAAGTATAATTTAAATAAGCCTGAATATAAGGTTGTATATAACACTTATGGTACTGAATCAGATGACAATATTAAGGATATTTTACAGAAGCAAATCAAATCCTCTGTAAGATTCCAGCAATCTCTAGAATATATGATTCAAAATGGTGTTGATACATTTATTGAAATCGGTCCAGGAACTGCATTAAGCGGATTCGTTAAAAAGACTAACCCTGATGTAGCGGTTTATAATACTGATACATTAGAATCTATCTTAAATATTTGTGAGGTACTAAAATGAAGGTTGCAATAGTCACAGGTGCTACAAGAGGTATCGGAAGACAAATAGCTATCGATTTAGCTCAGGAGGGCTATAACGTAGTTATTAATTATAATAGTAATGAGGCTAAGGCTTTAGAGGTTAAAGCTTTATGTGATGAATTTAATGAAGCAATTATAGTAAAGGGTAATGTAAGTGAAGCGAATGAATGCCAAGCTATAATTGATGCAGCAATGCAAAAATTCGGTAGAATTAATTTATTGGTAAATAATGCTGGTATCACATTAGACAATTTAGTTTTAAGAATGACTGAGGAGGATTTTCAAAAGGTTGTTCAAACAAATTTAAATGGAACTTTCTATATGTGTAAATATGCAAGCAAAATCATGTTTAAGCAAAAATCAGGTAAGATTATAAATATGGCTTCAGTAATTGGTGAAGTTGGTAATATAGGACAAGCAAATTACTCTGCTTCTAAGGGTGGAGTTATTGCAATGTCTAAATCATTTGCAAAAGAATTTGCAAGCCGTGGAATCACAGTAAATTGTATTGCACCTGGTTATATTCAAACAGATATGACAAACGTATTAAGTGATGAAATTAAAGCTGAAATTGCTAAGCAAATTCCATTAAAAAGATTGGGTGAACCTAAGGACATCAGCAATGCTGTATGCTTCTTAGCATCTGATAAAGCATCATATATTACTGGACAAGTTATTAATGTTTGCGGTGGAATGGTTATATAGGAGGCTATTATGAGAAGAGTTGTAATAACAGGTTTAGGAGCTGTAACTCCTATTGGTAATAATGTAAATGAAATGTGGGATGGAATCCTAAATACAAAATGTGGTATTGCTCCAATAACTCATTTTGACACTTCTGATTTCAAGGTAAAGCTTGCTGCAGAGGTTAAAAATTTAGAGCCTGAAAAATACTTAGATTTTAAAGAGGTTAAGAATAATGATAATTTTGCAGTATATGCTAAAATTGCTGCAAAGGAGGCAATGGCTGATTCTGGATTAAATCTTGATGAAATCGACCACGATCGCTTCGGTGTATTATTAGCTTCTGGTATTGGTGGACTTGAAACAATTCAAGATAATACAATTGTTATGGTTGAAAAGGGACCAGGTAGAACCTCTCCATTTTTCATTCCAAAAGCACTAATAAATTTAGCTGCTGGTGGACTTGCAATTGACTACCAATGTAATGGATATGTATCTTCTGCAGTTACTGCTTGTGCGGCTGGTACAAATGCGATTGGTGATGCATTTAATCGTATTAGATATGGATATGAGGATATCATGATTACAGGTGGTGCTGAATCATCTATTTGTAAAATTGGTATTGCTGGCTTCCAATCTATTAAGGCTTTAGCAACAACTGAAGATCCTAATAGAGCTAGTATCCCATTTGATGCAGAAAGAAAAGGCTTTGTAATGGGTGAGGGAGCAGGTGTCCTAATTCTTGAGGAGCTTGAGCATGCATTAAAGCGTAAGGCAAAAATTTATGCAGAGCTTGTAGGATATGGTGTAAGCTGTGATGCTAATCATATTACTGCTCCATTAATGGATGGCTCTATATCATCTAAAGCAATGGTAAATGCTATTAAGGATGCTAAAATAAATTATGATCAAATTGATTATATAAATGCACATGGTACTTCTACTCATTTAAATGATTTAACAGAAACTAACGCTATTAAGTTGACATTTAAGGAGCATGCAAATAAAATAATGGTATCATCTACTAAGGGTAACACGGGTCACCTTCTAGGTGCTGCTGGTGCTGTAGAGGCAATTATTTCTGCAAAGGCAATTGTTGAAGGAATTGTTCCACCAACAATTAACTATCAAACACCAGACCCAGAGTGTGATTTAGATATCGTTGCAAACATACCTAGAAAGTCAGAATTAAATTATGTTATGAGTAACTCATTAGGCTTTGGTGGCCATAATGCTTGTATCATATTAAAGAAATGGAGTGACTAATTATGCTTTACAATAATGAAGACATCAAAAAAATATTACCACATAGATATCCGTTTCTATTGGTAGATAGAATTGAAAAAATTGAAGAGGTTGACGGTAAGCTAACAATTTATGGTTATAAGTGTGTTACTACTAACGAACCATTCTTCCAAGGTCACTTCCCACAATATCAGGTAATGCCTGGTGTTCTTATTTTAGAGGCTCTTGCTCAATGTGGTGCTGTTGCAGTATTATCAATGGATGAATATAAGGGTAAGCTTGTATTCTTTACAGGAGCTAATAATGTTAAGTGGCGCAAGCAGGTAACTCCTGGTGATGTATTAAAGCTTCAGGTTTCATTAAAGGCATTACGTCATGGTATGGGCTCTGGTGAAGCTAAGGCATATGTTGGTGACGAATTAGCTTGCTCTGCTGAAATTGGATTTGCCATAAAATAATGAAAATTATTGAATTTAATGAGCTACCCTCTACAAATACATATTTAAAGGAAAACCATAATAATTATAGTACTAATACAGTTATTAGAGCTTTAAAACAAACTAATGGTCGAGGCAGGTTCGATAGACAATGGCTTTCAGATGATGATTTGACATTCTCTATTTTATTTAAGGAACAAAATGCCAATCACCATTTAATAGCTCCACTAGCAATTGTTTATGCATTACTATCATACAATATAAGGGCTCAAATCAAATGGCCTAATGATATTTATATAAACGATAAAAAGCTTGCTGGAATATTAATTGAGTGTATTTATGAGCAAGGCAAGAAAAGCTGCGATATCGTTGGTATTGGAATAAACACATCAAAAAAAAATAATGAGCTTAATGCTACATTTGTTAATGTTGATTCATCTACATTATTAAGCTCTATAATTAGATGCTATAAAAAGCTATTGCCAGTTGGTAACTCATTTTTACTAAATCTATACCGTTCATATTCCTCAGTACTAGGATTAACAATTCATTATAAGGGTATAGATTATCAAATAATAAATTTCACAGAAGATCTTAAGCTAATATTAGAGAATGCTGATAACACTATAATAGTATCAGCTAATGAAATAGATATAAAAAGCTCAATAGTAAAATAAAAACACAATTCGTTTGAATTGTGTTTTTTTGTTATTTGTTAAGTTTTATAGATGCTTGAGCTGCTGCTAATCTAGCAATAGGTACTCTATATGGAGAACAAGATACATAATCTAAACCAATTTGATTTACAAATTCTATACTTGATGGCTCTCCACCATGCTCACCACAAATACCTAAATGTAATTCAGGTCTAACCTTTTTACCTTGGCTTGCTGCTAATTGTATTAATTTACCAACACCATTTTGATCTAGCTTTGCAAATGGATCTGATTCATAAATATGCTTATGATAATAATCATTCAAGAATTTACCAGCATCATCACGTGATAAACCAAATGTCATTTGAGTTAAATCATTTGTACCAAATGAGAAGAATTCAGCCTCTTGTGCTATTTCATCAGATAATAATGCAGCACGTGGTGTTTCAATCATAGTACCAATTGAATAATCTAGCTTAACACCCTTTTGTGCCATAACATTTTCAATTTCATTTACTAATGTAGCCTTTACATTTTGTAATTCCTTAACATCACCAATTAGTGGCACCATAATTTCAGGCTTTACATTTTGGCCTATCGTCTTAGATGCATCAATTGCGGCACGAATAATAGCTCTTGCTTGCATTTGAGCAATTTCTGGATAAGTAATTGCTAAACGACATCCTCTATGACCCATCATAGGATTAAATTCATGTAGCTCTGTACAATGTGCCTCTACCTCTTCTATTTCTCTACCCATTTCAGCTGCTAAATCACGAATGTCATCAGCCTTAGGTAGGAATTCATGTAGAGGTGGATCTAATAAACGGATTGTAACTGGTAAGCCAGCCATAACCTCATATAATCCCTTATAATCCTCATATTGGAATTCCTCAAGCTTAACTAATGCTTCCTCTCTTTGACGAGTATTTCTAGCTAAAATCATCTTACGAATCTCAGGAATTCTTTCTGAACCAAAGAACATATGCTCAGAACGACATAAGCCGATTCCCTCAGCACCAAATTCTCTAGCTCTTTTTGCATCCTTTACAGTATCAGCATTTGTTCTGATTTGTAATGTTCTATATTCATCTGCCCATGCCATAATCTTTTCTAGATTACCATCAATTTGAGCAGGGTTAGTTTTAATGTCACCATAATAAATGTAACCAGTTGAACCATCAAATGAAATGTAGTCACCTTGACGAATAAGCTTTCCACCTAAAGTCATAGTTTTTCCTACCTCATCGATATCACAGTTATTGCATCCACATACACAAGCCTTACCCATACCACGAGCAACAACCGCTGCATGTGAAGTCATACCACCATGACATGTTAAAGTACCTTGAGCTATATGCATACCCTCAATATCCTCAGGTGATGTTTCTAATCTTACTAATATAACTCTTTGACCACTTTTAGCTGCCTCTTTCGCATCCATAGCTGTGAAATATACTCTACCAGCTGCAGCACCAGGTGATGCAGGAAGACCCTTACCAATACAAGCCTTAGTCTTCATATCCTCTTCATCAAATTTAGAGTGTAATAGTTGATCTAATGTTTTAGCTTCAATTCTTAATATTGCCTCTTCCTTAGTAATCATACCCTCATCAACCATTTGACATGCAATTTCTAATGCAGCCTGTGCTGTTCTTTTACCATTTCTAGTTTGTAGGAAATATAGCTTACCATTTTCAATAGTAAATTCCATATCCTGCATATCATGATAATGATTTTCTAATATATCTGCAATTCTAATAAAATCCTTATAAACTAAAGGCATATCTATTTCTAATCTAGAAATTGGTGAAGGTGTACGAATACCTGCAACAACATCCTCACCCTGAGCATTAATTAAATATTCACCAAAAATATTCTTTTCACCAGTAGCTGGATTTCTAGTAAATGCTACACCTGTACCAGATGTATCACCCATATTACCAAATACCATTGATTGAATATTAACTGCAGTACCCCAATCAGATGGAATATCATTTAGCTTTCTATAATAAATAGCTCTTTCATTATTCCAAGATTTAAATACAGCCTCAATTGCTAAAGATAATTGCTCATTAGGATCCTGTGGGAATTCTACATTTAGGTTTTCTTTATAGAATGCCTTATATGTATTAACTACCTCAACTAAATCCTCACTAGTTAACTCATAATCATATGTGTAGCCCTTTTCAGATTTAATCTTAGCTAATACGTGCTCAAACTCACTCTTAGCTAAGCCCATAACTACATCTGAAAACATTTGAATAAATCTACGGTATGAGTCATACGCAAATCTAGGATTACCAGTTTTACTAGCTAATCCCTTTACAGATTGATCATTTAAGCCTAGGTTTAAAATTGTATCCATCATACCTGGCATTGATGCACGAGCACCAGAACGCACTGAAACTAATAATGGATTGTCAATATCTCCAAATTTTTTTCCTTGCTTTTCCTCTAATAGCTTTAATGCTTTATTTGCTTGGTCTAATATATCATCTCTAATAACACCATTATTAATAAAATAATCCATACAAGCTTCTGTTGTAATTGTAAATCCATGAGGAATAGGAAGACCTAAATTAGTCATCTCGGCAAGATTGGCTCCCTTGCCACCTAATAGCTCTCTCATGTTAGCGTTTCCTTCTTCAAAAAGATAAACCCACTTTTTCATTATATCGACTCCTTTTTTATATCAACGACAATTATAAATTGTATTATAATAATTTAATAAATTCAAGATTTTTTATATTTTTTTGCTTATAAAATTATTATAATTTCAAAAATTATTAAAAAAGAAAAGGGAATTTTACTTCCCTTTTAAGTCAAAACATAGATTAAAATTATAAAATTTTTATAACTTGTTTATTATAAATTATGCTATATCCTCTGTGATTATGCTATCCTTTTTTTCCTCTAAATTTAAACAACTTAATAGTCTATTAAACGCATCAACAAACTTTTCATCAGGCTCTAAATAATTTAAGCATTTAAATAAATTATCCTCTTGATAAAGTAAAGCCGTATAATAAATATTAGTTCCTTGTAATGAGAAATCAGGAAGCTTAACTAAATTATCTTCATCAATTTCCTTAAATACTTCAAAGCCAATAAATCTATCACATTTTTCTAAAGCTTTATTTGGTTTTGTATTAGTCTCCTCTTCAACCTGCTGATTAAAGTATTTTTCTATATCCAATACTAAATTACATTTATACGCAATAGTCCCCTCTATCCATAAAAAGCTTTTCCCATAGGCTTCCTTTCTTTCAGTAAAGCCACACTTCTTTAAGCTTGCTGGTATAGAGTCAAATTCACCAGTATAATCCTTTGTTATATAGTTAGTCTTTGGTTTATATCTAAATGTTAAAATAGATGCACGTTGAATTAGTAATGTTAAGGCAATAAAATCAATACCTAATATTACCATTAAAACCTTAGGCCAATTTCCTTGTGCAAACGTACAGGCAATAATTAATAATATTGCAAGAACAAATAGTGCTGCTACAATAATCCATGTAGCCTTTTTACTTAATTTTTTCATAAGATTAATCCTTTGTAGAATCTATAAATGCTAAATCAAAATATAGATCCTCACACATTATATCATAAAGCTTATAGAATTTTGGGACTGGCTTATAGAAATCCATTTGTACCTTTTTAGCATTGTATATGCATGCTTGTTGGAAATGGTTCTTATCAGACTTACAGAAGCTCTTTGCTAGAGCAATAGTGTTCTCATTATAATGCTGGAACAAGATCATAACGATGCTTCTTTCACAAGGTGTTAAACCCTTTTCAATTAATAAAGGCTTTAGCTTCTCATAATCATAATCAAGAGTATTAAATCCTTCTTCCTTAAAAACTAATACATTGATAAATGTTGTGTTTTTATAATTTCTAGTATATATCATTACACTTGCCTTCTTCTCATCATCAGACTCAGAAATAAGTGTCTCGTTTGCATAAATTAATGCATATTTAAAATTATGGAATGGCTTAGAATCATAAAAGCCGATTACACCAGGCTCCTGTGGCTCCTTCTTTTTTATACCCATAAACTTTTTAATTTTTTCCCACATATAAATATTCCACCTTTAAATAAATTCACACACATAGTAATTATAACAAATACTTAAAAAAAAATAAAGAAATTATGATATAATTACAAACAAGAAGGGATTGATATTATGAAGCCTAAATATTTAAGCAAACAGCCTCATATCTATTTAACTGCACCATCATTTGGTTGTACAACATCTCCATATGAGGAAAGACTAACTGAATCCTTAAAAACCTTTGATAAATTAAATTTTAGGGTGACTGTGGGTGATAACTGCTTTAAAGCCGCAGGTATTGCAGGCTCTAATACTCCTAAGCTAAGAGCTAAGGAATTTATGGAGGCATATGAATCGGATGCTGAGGCAATACTATCTGTTGGTGGCGGAGAGACTATGATTGAAATACTTGAGCACATTGACTTTAAAAAAATAATGTCACTTCCACCTAAATGGTTTGTAGGTTATTCAGATAACACAAATCTAACATACACACTAACAACCATCTGTAATTTAGAAACTATTTATAGTATTCACGCATCAAGCTTTTATAGCTATCCACTTGAATATGATGCCTTAGATACTATTAGAATGCTAAAGGGCGAAAAGGTATTTAAGGGTTATCCTAAATGGGTGCTTAATGAAACAAAGGATATATTCCCAAGCTATCAATTTGATATGGACAAGATAATATCACCTCTTAATTATACAAATCCTTTTAAGGGAAGATTACTAGGAGGATGTTTAGACTGCTTATCAACTCTTTGTGGAACTAAATTTGATTATACAAAGGAATACATTAAAAAGCACAATGAGGAAGGAATAATCTTTTATTTAGAGGCAGCTGATTTATCAGCAATCGGAATTAGAAGATGCCTTACTCAATTAAAGCTGGCTGGATGGTTTGATAACGTCAATGGATTTGTTATTGGTCGAACTAGATTATATAATGACAATTCATTTGGTGAAACACCTAATCATGCATATATAGACATTCTAGGTGACTTTAATGTGCCAATTTTACTTGATTGTGATTTAGGACACCTATCTCCTGCGCTACCAATAAGAAATGGTGCATCAGCAACTATAAGCTTTATAGATGGAAATATTATTATAGAATATAAGGACTAGAAAAATCTAGTCCTTTTTAAAATCCATTAAGGATGAAAATTCATAGCCCAAGCCTATAAGCCTTTCAATTACGATAGGTAAGGCATTTGCATTAGAATCCGTTAATGTGTGCATTAATATAATGGATCCGTTTTTTACCCGCTTAACTATGTTATTTACAACATAATCTACACCCTTATCATCATTATGGACATAATCATATATCTTTACATTCCACATAAAAATCATATATCCCATATCATATAAGAGCTTTTCCTTTTCTTCATTAATATAACCCATAGGTGGTCTAAAAAATTTTGTTATTTCCTTACCTGTTATTGAATACGCAAGCTCTTCAAATTCCTTTATATCACTGATAAATTCATCATTTGTTAGCTTGGTAATATCACAATGACACATTGTGTGATTTGCTAATATTTGCTCCTCTGCAATTCTTTTAACTGCAACAGGATTCTCCTGCATAAACTGTCCTTCAATAAAAAAGGTAGCAGGAATATCATACCTTTCTAAGGTGTCTAAAATTAATAATGTGTTTCGTTGTGAATATCCATCATCAAAAGTTAAATAAATTTTATTTGATTTCTCATTACCATTGTATATTAAATGATTAGGCTCAGCATAAACTGTAATACAAAATAAAAATAAAGATAGCATAACAATAAAAATTTTCCTCATTGTATCACCATCTTTATTTTTTTCAAATATTATTAAATTAATAAACCATTATTTACCAAGACAAAATTTAGTAAATAAAGCCGTGATTAATTCCTCAGGATAAGACTCTCCTGTAATCTCTCCTAAGGCATCAAAGGCATCCTTAATATCAATTTCAATCAAATCAATATCAACACCCATAGAAATTGCATTTTTAGCATTTAATAAAGAGTTATATGCTTTATCCATTAAGGCTACCTGTCTATTATTATTTAAATACCTTCCTTCATCTACATTAAAGCTAGATAAATTAGTAATTTCATAAATTCTTTCAGCAAGCTCATCAATTCCATCTTTATTCTTAGCTGATATATATATAACATCCTCTAAAGACCAATAACTATCAAGATCCTTCTTATTTGCAATAACAACTCTCTTCTTATCCCTAGTAAGCTCTAATAGCTTATAATCCTCCTCCTCAAGAGGATTAGATGAATCTAATACTAATAAAACTAAATCTGCAGATAATATAGCCTTTTGACTTCTTTCAATTCCAATAGATTCAACATAATCATCACTTTCTCTAATACCTGCTGTATCAATCAAATGTAATGTTATGTTTCTTATATTAAGAGTTCCCTCAACTAAATCTCTAGTAGTTCCAGCGATTGACGAAACAATTGCCTTATCCTCATCTAAAAGCATATTAAGCAAGCTACTCTTACCTACATTAGGCTTACCAACTATTGCAGTTTTTATACCATGAATAGCTATTGTTGAAATACTTGAATTATATAATATAACATTCATTTCATTTATTAATTCGTCGACAATTGGAGTTAAATAATTATTAGTAACCTCTACTGCATCATCATATTCTGGATAATCAATATTAACCTCTATCTTAGCTAATATGTCTAAAAGCTTTTCTCTAAAATCCTTAACTAGCTTGCTTGTTCTACTTCTTAAAGAATTTGTAGAAGATTTTAATGCTAGAGAATTTGTAGATGAAATAATATCCATAATTGCCTCTGCTTGAGTTAAATCTAATCGCTTATTTAAAAATGCCCTTTTTGAAAACTCCCCATTTTCAGCCATTCTAAAACCATTTCTTAATAGCACCTGTAATACCTGGTTAGTTACAAATACACCACCGTGACAATTTATCTCAACAGTATTTTCACCATCGAATGATCTAGGTGCTTTAAATATATTGCATAATACCTCATCTACTATATTTTCATTATCAATAATATATCCGTAATGAATAGTATGACTTAAGCATTTATTCAAATTTTTACCCTTAAATACATTATTAACTAGCTCTATAGCATTAGGGCCACTACATCTAATAACTGATATAGCACCTGTGCCATATGGTGTAGCAATAGCGCATATATTATCAACCATAATATCACTTTCCTTTAACAAGGATATTATACATAATTACAAACTACATTTCAAATTCTAATGTCTTTTTTTATAGATAATAAATACTAATACTCCTATAGTTGTGGCTAAAAATAAAGATACACCTACTATAATATAAACAATATAATTATTATCCTCTTGTGATATATCTTTACTATAGTCTACTTCCTCTGGCTCACAAACCTGTATTTTATTATTATATTCATTTCCATATTCATCAACAACCTTTAAGAAATATTCACCCTCTAAATTACATAACTGACTATCTCTATCATAAAATTCATAAGCCGTTGATATAGTTACATTATCGTTTGGAATTTGTCCAGTTGAAGTTAATATATTTAATATTTCCTCCTTAGTAAGGTTATAGCCCTTTTGTGTAACTATTGCATATTCTCTAAATTCTAATTTAGGATAATCCTCATCATATACATTAACTAGAAAATTACTTATTGCCGTATTTCCAGCCTTATCCTTGGCCTTTATGCGGAACATATATTCTCCAGCCCTAGTAGTATCATTTAAATAGCCTCTAATATCCTCGATATCATAATCGAGTATTTCATTATCACATTCATCAATAACGCTTATAAATTTTCTAAATTCATCAATTGGATAGTTATCTAATGTTGTTAAAGATACATTTTCTTCATAGGTAATAACTGGAGCCCTATCATCCTTTACAGTTATATAAACTGTGCAATAGGATGTATTACCATATATATCTGATACCTTATATTCAACAGGGTATTTACCAGGAATAGTATAATTTGGAGTATAGCTATCACTTATAACCTCCTTAACACATTCTGAATCATCATCAACTATAACAGCTTGATTTATAAAAGGATATAAAGATTTAAACCAATACGGATACGAGAGCTCTTTAGTTGTTAAAACTGGTGGTGTAATATCATATACATTAACTATACAATCCTGAACTACTATATTTCCACTTCTGTCTAATGCCCTTAATGTTAATTTATAGCTTCCTGCTTCAATTGAATCACTAGGATAGTAATCAGTTTCTATTATCGTAATATTATCAACATTGCCATCAGTTATATCCTTCGAAATAACAGATTGATAAATTTGTTCATAAGATATTGGATTATCTGTAGTCGTAATAAACTGAATATCCTTATCCTCATAACCATCATTTAATAAATATGTTGTTGCTAGAATATATGGCACTCTTCCAACCATAAGCTTCTTAACAAGGTCTTCTGTTTCTTCAATATGAGGTCGCTCATAATAATCAACATAATAAGGTCTATCATCCTGTTCATAGATGTAGTTATTATTATCTACTCCTATAACCTCATATAAATCAAGCTCCTTACAAATTGTAATATTGGGTTCAAAATCATTATTAACTACCTGGTAAATTATTTCCTCACCAGCAACGACCTCATATTTTATTAAAGTATAATTTTCAAAATAAATATAAGCATCTAGCTCTATTGACCCAAGTTCACCCTTAATAATTCCATCATACCTAATTATGCCTCCCTCTACAATTGATACAATTTCTTCTGTTAATAAATACCAATCATCAGTATCATAAAATATATCCCTAGATGTATTTCCTTTTATAATATTAAAGCTCTTTGTTTCTGTTGTAAGCTGCTGTAAGGAAAAATACTCCTGTGGGTCATCTGGCAGAATTTCAGCAGATGCATTAATTCCAAAGCTAAATATAAACATTACTGCAAAAATAAATAAAATTTTCTTTTTCATTTTTAAGTCCTCCTATATAAAACATAGAATAAACCTAAAAAAATTTTTAATAAAAAAATAAAAACTCACAAAATTAATTGTTGTCTAACGCCATAGCATGTTAGCGAAAAAGTGACACGGTCGGCTAGCAAAAACTAATTTAGGTGTCTATTCTCTCAATTTTAACTAATGCTTTATTTCTGTAGATTAGATCGTTACGAGATGTAAATCCCATCTTTTCCCAAAACTCATTCCCTGCATTATTTCTTTCAAATACAACCAAGGCTACCTTATTTATTCCTAATTTTAGTAATGAATCTAAAGCTATTTCTACAAGTGCTTTTCCAATTCCTTGATTACGATACTTAGGATGGACAGCTGTGTGATAAATATATCCTCTTCTTCCATCATTACCAACCATAATTACACCAATAATTTCATCTTTTTCTACTGCGATATAGCAAGTATCTGGATTTCTTTTAAGAAACTTCTCAATTCCATCTTTAGAGTCATCAAGATTATTTAATCCCATTCCTACACAAGACATCCATAGCGAATATACATTATCGTAATCTTCTATTTTCATTTTTCTCAAATACATAAATCAATACCTCATTTCCTATTGGTTTTTATATATTTTTCTCAAATAGCAATTATTGCTTTGGCTCGCCGTATTCGCGAACCATTGCTTCTATGGTTATTACCCATTGCTTTCCAAATTTAGTAATGTCTCTTCCGCACTTAAATTTTCCATTTCTTATGGCGTGACGTAATGTAGAATCATCTATATTCCAAAATTCAGCAGCGTCACCAAGCGCCATAATGCCGTCAAATCTAGATGGTACAATACTACCATTATAATAAAGCTCTTCTGCAGCTAAATCTATTTTATCATTCCAGATAATACCATAGCCACCAACATCTACACGCACATTATAAAATAAATTATTCTCTTTTAATTCGTTAAAAATAGGTATTCTTTCAAATAATGGTTTAATATCATATATTTTTGATACACCCTCACAAAATTCAATAAATAACATATAATTGTCTAAAGCTGTAACTGTCCTTACTGGATGAAAAATATATTTCACTGCATCCACCTCCTATTCTAATGGTTCAATTCTCTTAAATGACTGACTATCCCACATTTCACGCAACTCATCGATATGAAGCTTCATCCACTCTAAAACTAACTTTTCTGCCTTAACAGGAAGATCTCCATTGATTTTCATCATATCTATTAATGAATACATTGCCCTATGATCATTATATCACGATATCGTGAAACATTCAACAAAAAGAAAAAAGACCTATTGCTAGGTCTCTATCTTTCGCTACGTTTAGTGTAACATTTATGCTAAACAGGTTTGTCTTGCGACAATTGTGAGTTGGATTTTAGATGGCAGGGCCTACTGGATTCGAACCAGTGCATGAGGGAGTCAAAGTCCCTTGCCTTACCGCTTGGCTAAGGCCCTATACAGGACTCTTTAAGAGTCCTTTTCTATTCTACTAAATTATGTAAGAAATTGCAAGAATAATTTTAATTTTTTTTACTCTGATTTAAATTTCTTAACTAATTCATCAGCCATTAAGACAAAATTATCTAATTCACTCCAATTATGTATTCTAGCTCCAGAGGCTTTGGCATGACCTCCGCCCTCAAATTTCTCTGCAAGCTTATTAATAACTGGGCCACGTGATCTTAATCTTATTCTTATTTCTGTAGGATATTCCATAAATATAGCCCACACAGGACAGCCCTCTATTGTAGAAATAGTAGAAACCTGGGCAGCCGCATCCTCATCAGATACACCAAATTCATTTATAGTTTCCCTTTTCATAACTATATAGGCAAATCCATTTTCAGTAGTTTTAAAATTAGATAAGCAGTATCCCTTTAGCTTTAATGTTTCAAGTGTTTCAACTGAAAGCTGATTATCAATATACCCTAAATCTACACCATGATCAACTAATAATGCGGCAGCATTAAATGTTCTAGAATTAACACTATCAAATTTAAATCTACCTGTATCCGTTGAAATACCAACGTATAAAGCAGTTGCAGCTTCCTTAGTTAGAACTAATTCATCCTTAAACTTTAAATAAAACTCAGTAATAATCTGTGCACACGCTGGTGCTGTAGTATCTACATATTGATAGTCACCATAAGCCTCAACATCTATGTGATGATCTATCTTAATTGAATATTTAGCTCTATCATATCTTTTATCAGATAGTCTTTCCGATGTAGCACAATCTAAACAAATACTTAATGCATTATCAAATAAAGCTTCATCCTCTAATATTACTGGCGAACCTACAAATGAAACATAATCACTTGTCTCACCAGTTATTATTACCCTTTTGTTTGGAAAAGATGCATTAATAATATGCATCAATCCATATTGTGAACCAATACAATCTCCGTCCGGACGATAATGTCCATGAATAATAATAGTATCAAATTCCTTAATTTTCTTTAATATATGTTCCATATTATACCTCCTATGATACCACCCCATAGTTAGGCCACGTTCTCATTTTTCTAGTAACACCATTTAATGTTATTGATGTATTAAACCAAGTAGAATCCTTAAGCTTGGTATTATTATTTGAACAATTAACACTAACTATACCATTATTAGTAGAAACTATTATATTTCCATTCAATGATTTAAATTTTTCTGACTTAGCCTTTAAATATTCATCTCCTACCTCTATACCCTTTGAGGCAGATGTAGCTACTGCAATTTCATATTCGCATGTTGATGTAACATATACCTTATCTGTGTGCTTAGCTATTCTATTAATAAATTCCTGAGTTGGGAATTGATTATCAGTTATATTAGTATATTCATTTGTACCTGCACAGCAGCAAACACAACAAATATCTGGAGTTATCTCATCTAATAAGCAATCATTTGATGATGTTTTACTACCATGATGGCCACCCTTAAATAAAGCACAATGTGGTAAATCATTTTCTTCCACTAGGGATTCTTCACCCTCTTGCTCTAAATCTCCTGTTAATAAATAATTATTATCACCTTGAGAAAATAGTGTACACACTGAATAATTATTTTCATCAGATGATGCTTGATGATAAAATTTTTGGTCTAATATTTCCATTGTAATAGTCTCAGTTATTTCAAATATAGGCTTTCCTCCATTTGTTTGATTAATACAATCAGCCGCAGTGTAATGCTTAGCACCTAGCTCTATTTCCTTATCTCTTCTTTCAATATATCTTTCTGATACTTGAGATGTAGTATTCTTTAACGCAAAATCAATGATAACCTCACATTCATATAATTCAAATATTCCATCTGTTCCACTATATGGGGCAAAGCCTGCAATATGATCTAAATGTGCATGCGTTGCTATTACATATTCTAATATGCCATCTGTACAATAATTATTAATATAGCTTGTTATTACTGGAATAGAATTAAAATCAGATCCTGCATCGATTAAAATATCTACATCTCCAGCCTTAATAAATGTACAATCTCCTGCATTATAATTGCCTAATTCTAAAAAGTGGAATGATAAATTCTCATATTGAGTATTATTTTCCTCTTCTCTTAACTCTGCATCAGTTTTAATTAAATCTAAGCGACCCTTAAGCGAATCTAAAGAATAATTATTTAACTGAGCAAATGCTGTATAGCTATTAACTAATGCTTTATCATTTTGAATAAGTGTTGTTATTTCTTCCCACTCATCTACTCTATAATCAGCTTCATTATAATTTAAAGCTAAATCATCTATGTCATTAATTATTTCAAGCTTTATCTCATTTATTCTTTCTAATTCTATTTCCTTTATTGTCTTTACAGCATCTAAGCTTTCCTTTAAGGAAGATACGGAATAATTATTAACATCTTCCTTAGCTGTATAATTATTAATTATATCCTTGGCATCCTGAATAAGAGTTGTTATTTCTTTCCATTCATCTACTCTATAATCTACTTCCTTATAATTTAAAGCTAAATTATCTATTTCAGCTAATTTACTTTTTCTTAAATCTTCTATAGAATCTTTAGAATTATCATTATTTTCCTCTTTATTTTCCTCTTCATTATTATCATTAGTATTATCATTATAAAAAGGATTTTTAATATTTATATCACATGATGTTACAAAGCCAAATGATAATAATAGAATAATTCCTATTATAATCCTTTTAATACATCTCATAACATTCACCATCCTTTATTTAGCTTGGCCAAATTCTTCTCTTTACAGCTGTTCCACCATCAGCCTCTGTTGAGTAATTACCCTTTGAATCTACATAAATAGTTTCATTAAACCAATCTGAGTCCTTAAGCTTTATATTGTTATTTGAGCAAGCTACAGCAAGCTCAGCGCCCTTGCATGAAACAATAATAGTACCATTAAATGATTTAAATGTATCCTCACTTTCATCATATACTGATGTCACATACACAGCATCAGTATACTTAGCAATTCTATCAATAAATTCTTGAGTAGGGAAATCATTATTATTATTGCTAGTGTACTCTTGATTACCAGCACAGCAGCATACTGTACATACATCTGGAGTAATTAACTCTAACAATGCATCATTAGATGATGACACAGAGCCATGGTGACCTGCCTTAAATAAATCACAATGCTCTAATCCACCATTAGTCTTATAATATTCAGCCATCGCAGCTTCTCCGTGCTTTTCTAAATCACCTGTTAATAGGAAACGATGTGTATCTTCATTCTCATTATAAGTAAATAATGTACAAACAGAATAATCATTTTCATCTGAAGCATCCTCGAAATAGTACTTGTTATATAGGATATCCATAGTTACATTATCAGTAATTGCATATTGTTTCTTTGCACCATTTATTTCATCCCAGCATTCATTAGCCTTATAATGCTTTGTTCCATTTGAAACTAAATAGTCAACACCAGCAACATATTCCTCTGTGTATAAAGCCGATGTAACCTCAGTTAATGCAAAATCAATCAATACATCTATTTCATATTGATAAAAAATACCTGTTCTTGTTGAACCACTCTTAGATCCAACGAATCCTGCAATATGATCCTGATGTGCATGAGTCGCAATAACATATTCAAGCTTGCCATCTGTACAATACTTATCAACATATTCCTTAATTGCGACAGCACTATTTTTTCTTGAACCTGCATCGATTAGGATATCAACATCTCCTGCCTTAATATATGTTGAGTCTCCAGTATATTCATTTCCAAGCTCAAGGAAATGCATTTGGAAATCATCGTATACAACACCCTCTACATGATCAGCCGCATTATTTGTTGGAGTATCCTTTGAATCATTACCACTAGGTAATTTAATATGACCTGTGGCAATTAAAATACCTATTACTATTATTGCTAAAACTAGGATTGCTATTAAGGCTATAAACACCTTACCTTTAGCTTTGAATTTAATACTTTTTTCTCCAAGCTGAACTTCACTTTCTACCTCGTAATCATCAGGATAGTGCTCTTTAGCGTAAAATACTGCCTCGGCCTTTGTATCAAAGACCTTAGTAGCTCTTTTACCACCCTCCTTAATAATTATCCATTCTCCACTATTATTTTTCTTAACTATGTACATATTCTTACCTCCTACTTCTTAAATATTATTTGAGCTGTAAGCTCACCCATTAATTCATAAGCATACTTAGATGGGTGTAAATGATCTCCCGAATCACAGCCATCCTTAAAATGGTATTCACCATTAATTAATTCGCCAATTTCTTTTTCAAAATCGATATGAACAATTTCCCTTATCCAATTATTAAATTCATTCTTCAAATTCTCCCTAAACGGAGCATATGTTCTCCAGCCATAAATTGGTAATAAAGTGCCTAAAAATGGCTTTAATGACATTTTCTCACATTCAGAAAGATAATATTTGATTCCATTTATTAAATCTCCTACAGAAGGTAAATCTGACATTGGTCGAAAAATATTGACTTCCTCTCCTACTGGATGAATTATATCATTTATCCCGTGCTGAATAATAATCTTATTAGCGCCACTAACACTGGATACCTCATGGACAAATCTATTTTTTCCACTTAGACCATATGATTGATATGTTATGCATCCATATTGTCTTAGAATTCTAGTTCCAGATACAGCCTTTCTTACAACAGCAACATTATTAATATTATTTTTCTTTAATGCTAGCTGCATATAATCAGGCCAAGCCTGACTAGTTATAGAATCACCATAACAAATAATAGCCTCATTATTATCATCAGTATAAATATCAATATTAGCAAGAAAATATACCCATGATGTAGACTTAGATGTATTAATGTCTAAACAGCTTGCCTCTAATTGATCTCCATATGCATAATAGCCCTTTGATAATGGACCTGTAATATCAACACCAGATGTTAGATTAGTGTAATCCTCTAAATATAAGGAAATTATTAAATAATCATTTTCCTTAATATCTATATTAATTTCATCACTAGTAACACAACCATGAGCATTAATAATCACCTTTCTTTTATCATTAAATGTAACTGGAATAATATCTTCCTGATAATCATTTAAAGCACTACCCTTAGCTATAGACATTTTAGTAATAATAACATCCTCATTACAGCAATAATTATCTAGATTAATTCTAATTTTATTTCCACTAAGTGGACAATATATAGGATATCTTAATGTTAAGTCATTAGCATATTTAGCTGGGCTTGGCAATACTGTCGATTGAGCATTACCCCACATTGTAACCCACTTCATTATAATCACACCCTATTCTATTTAAATAATAACATATTTTAATAAAAACTAGCATACATATATTTAATTAATTTAAGACAAAAATAAAAAGCTATGTTTTTTAACATAGCCTTTCATAAAATAATTATGCTCCTGTAGAAATGAAAATAATATGTGGATTAGGTCCATTCCACCAATACATAAATCCTGTAACACTTATTGTTTGACCAACAGTTAAGCTATCAACTACAGAGTATAAATAATTCTTATATCCAGATCCATAAGCTTCATAATCAAGATGTGCTTCAATACAGCAATTTAATTTATTGCCTTCTGAATCCTCTAAAATAATATATAAATCATCTGTAGGATCATCACCCTTATAGCCATATGCTCCACTCTCAGCAACAGTTGCATTTGGATCTGTTGTAGTATATTCAACCACCGTAAAGTTTCCTTGGAAGCCTGCAGACATAACGCCCTCTGTAATTTCATCAACCATTATGCAATAAGGACCAAAATCTACAGTAATGATGTCCATAATCTTACCTTCTGGAACTGAAATAATTTCAACAGTTGCATCAACGATTTCCTTCATTCCAGCATATGATGCTTTAGTTCCTGAAACCTTAACATAAGTTTGACATACAAGATTTTCAAAATCACATGCAACAACTAATGCATTATATTGTTCTTGTGTACATTCATAATTATACACGTAATAACCTTCACCAGTAGTATAATCTTGTTCCTGTTCACCACCTGAATTAGGTGTACATGCAGCTGATAAATATAGGCTACACATACCTTTATAATATGTAGTCTTGCCAATTAAGAAGCCTTCAACTACAACATCCTCTCCATCTGGAGTAGACATAAATGTTTCATACATAATATTTTCTTGTTCAGTTATAGTAATAGATGTAATATGTGGATTAGCCCCATTGTACCAATACATATATCCTTCAACTGTAACCACCTTGCCAACAGCGAAGTCTTCATCCATAAGGACTCCCTTAACAGCAGCATATGTGCTTGTTAAATATTTTTCAACGCAGCAATTTAATACATTTCCAGCTTGATCCTCTAAAATAAAATATAAATCATCTGTAGGCTCATCACCCTTATATCCATATGCACCATTTGTAGCAACAGTTGCATTTTGATCTGTTGTAGTATACTCTTTAACCTTTAATGTAGCAGTAAACTTAGCATTTTGATAATCGATTAATACTTCATCATCAACAGAATATGTTAAATCAATAGGATTAGCCTCTGGCATTTCTCCTTCTATTACACCTGATAAATCATAATTGATGTATTCACCAGAAATTTCATGTTCACCAGCATAATTTGCCTTAGCACCATAAATACGAACCTTAGTACCAATCTTATAAACATTGTTATATTCATCTTCAGTCATAGCCATTTCATAAATGAAATAACCTTCACCATCAGTATCGCCAACTAAATACATAGTAGCCTTATTAGCCCACCAGCTTTGCTTAGCAGATATATATCCTTCAATAGCAACTAAATCACCAGTTTCAGCTTCCATAAATGTAGCATAATCCATAACTTCGATTATATTCCATTTTGCATATAATGCTGTATCAGCTGTAAATACCTTGTCAGCTAACTTAACAGCTTCACCTGTTAAAGCCTCATTATCATACCAGCCAGCAAATTCATAATAATCCTTAACTGGATTCTTTGGTGCTGTTATCTTACCAGTATAATCAGTAGTTATATCAGCAATTGGTTGAGCACCATTTGTATTAAATTTTACAGTGTATGTAGTAAGAGCTGTCCAACTAGCATACAATGTTGTATCAGCTTCAATTTCAGTATTGAAATCGAACTTATTTTTTAACTCACTATCTAAATACCAACCAGCAAAAGTAAAGCCTTCTTTTGTAGGGTCAGTTGGTGCTGTTATCTTACCATCCTCAGTTTCTACTGCAGTGATTTCATTACCACCATTTGTATCAAAACTTACAATATAAGTCTTTCCACAAGAAACTAAAGAAAAGAAAAGAGCAGCAAATAAGAATAAACCTATAAACTTTTTCATAATATTATCTTCCTTTCCAATGTATTTTAATACATTTATATTATAAACCAAAAAAATAACTACTTCAAGATATTAGCTACTACTGCAATCTGTTAGTGCTTCACTAAAAATAGAATCAATATCTATTTCTCTTTTTTTACTCATAACAGATTTATCAATAATCTTACCAACAACATCTCTAACTAAAGCTGACCCATTAAATGCTGGAGTAACAAATGTATAATCCTGATACTCTATTACATTTAATATCGCATCTCTTTGAACGCTATAAGTATCTGGAGATGATAAAAAGCTTTGGAAGGCTTCTGATTCTACAGCTGTAGTAGTAACTGGTAAATATCCTTCAGTCTTTGCAAAATTAACCTGAGTTTCCTCAGTTAATAAAAATTGAGTAAATAGCCAAGAGGCTAAAACCTCCTGTGAATTTTCTTTATTAAATACACATAACGAAGGGCCTTGAGAAATAACCTTAGGATTTTCTACATCAACCTGTGGTATAGTTGTAACCAATACCTCAAAATCCTCATTACCCTTTGCTCCAAGTGGAGAACTAGGCCCAATCCATGTAGAGCCTGCAGATGAATCAATACCAAATATACAGTCACCCTTATTAAATTTATCACCAGGATAATATCCTGTATTTTGCCAAGTAACAAATAAATTCTTTTTAAATAATGAATTAAGCTCCATCACCATGTCCTTATTCTCTTGATTAGAAAATAATATTTCTCCATCGTCGTTTGAATAGTCATGTCCATTTTGATAGGCAAGCTCAATAAAGAAATTATCACTTGACTTATAAATAAGAGGAATTATGCTTTTATCCTTTTTATACGCAAATTCACATATTTCCCATATATAATCCCAAGAGAAAATATTATTCTTTGGAATTTCAAAATCATATTGTTCAAGCCATGTTTTATTAACATATAAGCATTCTGTTGAACGCATAAATGGTAATGTATATAATTTGTTTTCTCCTTCTGACTTTATATATCCCTCTTGAATATACTTCAATATAAATTCATCGTAATTGGGACCATCAAATTTTAATTCACTACCGCCTAAACCAAAATTAGCATCGTATATTAGCTCTTCTAATTCTACGACTAGAGTTGGGTTTTCTAAATATGTAGCAACATGATCTGGATAAGCTATACAGACATTAGGCGTTGTATTAGTTCCTATATTTTGTAATACCGCATTATATAGCTCTGGATAGCTTGTATAATGAGATATTTCAACATTTATATTAGGATATATTTCCTCAAAATCAGCTATTGCTTTTTCTAATATTTTTCTTTGGGTTGGATTACTATCATTCTTAGCCCAAAAGGAAATATTATATTCTGATTCAGTATCAAACTCACTAGGACAAATAAAATTAGGAATATATTTTCTTCCATGACAACCAGCTAAGATAATGGCCAAAGCTAGAATTATAAATAACCTAAATAATCTTTTTCTCATAATTCTACCCCTTTAATCCGCTCTTAGACACACCAGACATAATTTGCTTTCTAAATACCGCAAATAAAACTAATAAAGGAATAGATACACATACTACTGCAGCCATCATTGCAGGAATATGCTCTCTACCAAATCCTGATGTTCTAAGTGTTTGAATACCATTACTAATTAAAAAGTAAGATTCCTTTGTAGTAATTAATCTTGGCCATACATACGAATTCCAGCATTCAATAAATTTTAATATCGCTATAGAAATTAAAGTTGGCTTTGAAAGTGGTATTAAAACCTTTATTAAATATTTTAAATCTGATGAGCCATCGACCTTTGCTGCATAATATACCTGATCAGGAACCTGCATAAAGTTTTGTCTTAATAGGTAAATATAAAATACAGACATTACAGATGGAAATATCAAACCAATAAATGTGTTTCTTAAATTTAAATTAACTATAGTAGCATAATTTGTTATTGTAAATAATTCCATTGGAATCATCATAGTTGCAAGAAAAATAGTAAATACTATATTCTTACCCTTAAACTCTAATCTAGCAAATGCGAATGCAGCTAATATACAAACAACTAAAAGTATTAGAGTTGTAATTATTGCAAATATAAAAGTATTTAGCATATATCTTCCCAACGATACTGCAGTCCAAGCCTGTATATAATTATCAAAGGTCATTGGAATTGGGAAAAACGATGGAATTAATTCTGAGGTATAATCCTCTAATGTTTTAAAAGATGATTGAATCATCCAATAAAACGGAAATAATACTGATAAAGCTGCAATAACTAAAAACGCATAAATAAAACCTAAATAGATTCGGTTTTTTTGTTTTTCTTGTTTAGCAACTGCATTAAAGCTTGTCTTACTTTCTTCCACAAAAATACCTCCTCTATTAATAATGTACTTTCTTTTTACTTACGAATAAATTTACTACTGTAATAGACATTATGATCGCAAACAAAATAATTGCTGCTGCTGCAGCTCTAGATGGATAACCACCTGTTGCTGAATATAAATAATCATATACACAACCAACAATTGTATTCATACCATAGAAATTTAAATCACTTCCAAAAATACCAACTGCGTTGTTATATTCCTTAAATGCTCCAATAAATCCAGTAATTACCAAATATGAAATCATTGGAGAAATCATTGGAACTGTAATTTTGATGAATGTAGTAAATCTTGATGCGTGATCAATTTTTGCCGCATCGTAATATTCCTGCTTAACAGACTGTAATGCACCAACTAATACTAAAATCTTAAATGGCATTACATTCCAAGTAATATATAAGCATAAAACAAACATTTTACTTGCATAGCTACCATTTAACCAGTCTACAGGATTTATTCCAAACCATCCTAAAACTGCATTAACTAAACCAACAGTATCTGGAGTTAGATCAAACATTATCATAAATACTAATCCTACTGCTAGGGTATTAGTTACATATGGTAAGAAAAATATTGTTTGAAATACCTTCCTAAAAGGCTTAATACTATTTAAGCCTACTGCTATTAACAACGATAAAATAGTTGAAATAGGAACTGTAATAATAACGATTAAAAAAGTGTTTTTAATCGCCTGTATAAACTTATAATCATTAAATATATAGGTATAATTTGCAAACCCAACACCAGTATAGGTTTGAGTAGTAAACTTAAAGTTTTCCTCAAAAGAATAAATTACTACATCTATTAAAGGATATAGCATGAAAAACCCTAGGAACAAAAGTGCCGGTGTCAAATATAACCATGCCTTCCAATTATTCCTTGCTTCCATCTACATATATCCTTTCTTCTGTTTCATAATCAAATAACAATACCTTATTAGGCTTTAAATTAAATTTAACATTTCCAGAATATAACTTGTTATCTGTACTTATAATAATTCTAATAGTTTCGTTTAAGCTATTAGGATGATTTGCTAAAATAGAAACATCCCTACCCATGACCTCCATAGCCTTAACTGAGGTAGTAAGCTTACCCTTCTTATCTACAATAAAGCCCTCAGGTCTAATTCCCACATAAATCTTTTTATCATCACTATTAATATCCATAATGACCTCATCACCAATATAGACCTTTTTATCCTCTATTCTTCCTTCAAATACATTAATAGGAGGTGTACCTAGGAATTTCGCAACAAATAAATTACAAGGATTGTCATAAACATTTTGAGGCTTATCCATTTGCTGCATAACACCATCCTTCATTAAAATAATATAATCAGAAATACTCATAGCCTCCTCTTGATCATGAGTAACGAATATTGTAGTTACTCCTGTCTCAAGCTGAATTCTTTTTATTTCCTCTCTAGTTTGTAAACGAAGTCTAGCATCTAAATTTGATAATGGCTCATCTAATAATAAAACATTAGGATTTTTAGCTAAAGCACGTGCAATCGCAACTCTTTGCTGCTGACCACCAGAAAGCTCACTAGGCTTTCTATCCATATGATTCTCAAGCTGCACTAGCTTTGCAACCTCTAAGGCTCTATTATAAGCATCCTCCTTACTATATTTTAAATTAAGTAAAGGGAACATTATATTACCAGCTACAGTCATATGAGGATATAAGGCATAATTTTGAAATACTAGCCCTATACCTCTTTTATCTGCAGTAAGGTCGGTTACGTCATCCTCACCAAAATATACCTTACCCTCAGTTGGAGTTTGAAGACCACTTATACAATAAAGCGTCGTAGATTTACCACATCCTGATGGACCTAATAATCCTACTAGCTTACCATCTGGTATTTCCACTGATAAATGCTCAATTGCATGTACCTCTGAATTATTTTTTTTATCATAAAAAATTTTAGTTAAATTATCTAATACAATCTTCATAAAATAAACCTCCATTTTACAAATTTATTTTATCACAAAATTATAATATTTAATAAAAAAGCATACTTTCATTTGAAAATATGCTTTTATATCTTTAATTGGAATAAGACTCCCCACGTTCAAAGAATCTATGTAGCTGTTCTGATTCTGATAAAACCTCGTACTCTGATTTCATATCCTCATACTTTTTCAAAACCTCAGCTTCTTTTTCTCTGGCAACATCCATAATAGTATCAATGTAATCTATAAAGCGATCAACAATTCTCTTATCAAGCTTATTATTGTTTGCCTCATTAGTTAAAATTTCTATAATTTTATCCTGAGGAAATTCCTCTTTATAGCTTCTCTTACAGTATAGTGCACTAGCAACATCTGCCACAGATACAATCTTAGCTCCAATAGATAAATCTCTATCCTTTAATCCCTTAGGATAGCCAGAGCCATCTAATCTCTCATGATGAGATGCGGCCGCCTCTACAATCTTATATGAAAAGCTTCCTTCGACAATTTGAGCGGTATAATCTACATGCTTTTTCATTATTTGGAATTCATCTAAGGTTAATCTTCCAGGATGACATAATATTGAAACTGGTATTTTAATTTTTCCAATGTCATGTAATAACGCAGCTAAATAAACAACATTAACCTGATTTTCACTTAATCTTATAAGCTTAGCAAGCTCTCTTGCAATAGCGGCAGTTGTAACTGTATGACCTAATGTTTCATGATTATGAAATTCAAATGAAAAATTAGTTGTGTCGATATAGCTTAAAAGCTCCTCATCAGTATAATTAGCATTTTGGACAAAGGAACAAGTTTCATGAACAAATAAAGAATTTTGTTCTGCAAGCTTATCGATAATATAATCATCTCTTAAAAGCTTTATAATTTTCTTTATTTGATCTGGATGATATTTTCCAGTAGTATCAGTTACTAATCTTCTTTCTATCTGATTGATAGTAAGCTTTTCATATATATATTTTACTACCTGATCAATTAATGTAATCAGTAATCCACAGTAATAATCATCATTATCTATATCAGGCATATATAGGGCCTTATAAAATAATAATGGCTTTGCAGCATCACCAAGAGGTGAGCAATGCTTTAAGAATGTATAGCTTGATGCCGCAGCTAAAGCGTCATTATCCTTTGGAATAATTCCATCCTGATAAAAAGATCCAATATCCTTAAGAATACATAGTAAAACAAGCTTTGCAGCCTTATCAGAATTGAATTTATATTTCTCTGCAAAACGCTTCATAATAAAACCAGTCTTGATTCCATTATCTACATATTCACTATTAATTTCATTTAATACCTTTCTTAGGTACTTTAGAACAGTACTACTGTTATAATAATAAGATTCCATTTTTATTAACTCCCCATTTACAAAAATGAATATAATATATTGTACAATGTTTTAATAAAATTTAAAAGACCAATATCTACAATTTTTTACAATTTTATAAATAAAACATCCCAACAATGTTGTTGGGATTAATTCATTAAAATGGAATTGCAATAAATGGATATACTAATCTAATTAAGATGTATGTTAGGTAAATAGCATAAACACCTAAAAGAATAGCACCATTCTTTCTAGATATTTTTCCCTTTCTACAAATACAAAATACTAATATAGTAGCACCTAGTGATAAAACCATATCTGTAATAATGTCACTAGTCATTGTAAGTGGAGTTACTAAACCTGATAAACCACAAATGAATAAAATATTAAAAATGTTAGAGCCTACTACGTTACCAATCGCAATTTCGTTCTCTCCGCGCTTTGCAGCCATAATAGAGGTAACAAGCTCAGGAAGTGATGTACCAATAGCAACTACAGTCAAGCCTACTACATTTATAACCATTTCAGAATTTAAATTTGCTGCCTCACCTAAAGATACCGCAATAGATGTTGCAGGAGTTGTAACAAATTCAGCACCCACAATAATTCCGGCTAAGCCTAATACTAAATATAAAAGTGTTTGCCATAAAGGAATTTCTTTAATTTCATCCTCTTGAGAACTTTGTGCTGCCTCCTCTGTATCATCAGTTATAACAGCTGAAACACTTTTCTCTGCTTCAATAACAGCTTCCTTATTTGCCATTACAATTGAAATATAACAAAATGCTACTATACCAATTACAAAAATTAGAGCCTCTCCTCTTGATAAGAAATTTTCAGTACCATTAAAGCCAGCAAATAATGCATCCATTGAGAATATCATTAATAATATTGTAGCTCCAATTAAAAATGGAAATTCTCTTTTGCAAATTGATTTTTTAACTGCAATAGGAGCTATTACTGAAGAGCATCCTAATACTACTAATAAATTCATAATATTAGATCCTACTACATTTCCTAGGGCAATACCAGAATTACCCTTTATAGAGGAAGTTAAGCTTACTGCAAGCTCTGGTGCTGACGTACCAAAAGACACTACCGTTAAACCAATAACAATTACTGGGATTCTAAACTTTTTAGCTAATGATGATGCACCACCAACAAAAAAGTCAGCTCCTTTAACTAATAATACTACACCAATTACTAAAAATAAGATATTTAAAAAATAACCTAATCCATCTAAAACCTCTAAAAACATAATTCCTTAATCCCCCTTTTCATATTTTTTAAAAAAGGCTATAGTACCTTAAATACTATAGCCTCATAACTTAAATCATTTTAAATTTTTAAATCGCTATATTATACCCTTTAAGGTCTTATACTCACCAAATTATTTACTAGAATATAAAGAAGCTATTTTCATAAATTCAGTACCACTTATAAATTCCTCTATAGCAATTGAAGCCTTATCAATTGCTACAGAAACCTCTAATAGCTCATCTGAGGTAAACTTCTTTAATACCCAATCTATTACTGGAATTACAGTACTTCTATCAATTCCAATTTTAATTCTCTTATATTCTTCAGTCTTGATGTGGCTTACAATACTCTTGAGACCATTGTGTCCACCATCACTACCCTTATCTCTTATTCTTACTCTACCTAAGCGTGAATCTAAATCATCAGAGATAACTAAAATATCACTTGGATCTATTTTATAAAATTGCATAACCTTAATAATACTCTCACCAGACAAATTCATATATGTCATAGGCTTTAATAAAATAGCCTTTTGTCCATTAAGATTAACTTGAGAAATCATACCTTTAAATTTTGTTTCTAAAGAAAATGAGGCATTATGCTTTTGTGCAAAAGCATCTATAACCATGAATCCAATATTATGCCTAGTATTTTCATACTTGCTTCCTGGATTTCCTAGTCCGATAACTAATTTCATTATAATAATTCTCTTTTACTCTTATCGTAAGAATATGTGAATAAACCAGATAATGGTTCATCTGATAAAATTCTTAAAATACCATGACCTAATAATTGACCAACAGATAATACTGTTATTTTGTCAATCTTCTTTTCAGGAGCAAGCTTAATAGTATTAGTAATAATCATTTCCTTTAAGCATGAATTTTGAATTCTTTCAATAGCAGGACCTGATAATACACCATGAGTACATGCTGCATAAACCTCAACAGCACCTGCATCCTTTAATGCTTGAGCACCAATAGTTAATGTACCAGCTGTATCACACATATCATCAACTAAAATACAAGTCTTACCCTTAACATCACCAATGATGTTCATAACCTCTGCCTTATTAGGCTCAGGACGTCTCTTATCAATAATTGCGATTGTTGTATCTAATACCTTAGCAAATTCACGTGCTCTAGTAGTTCCGCCATGGTCTGGTGATACAACTACAACATTTTCTAGCTTTTTATCTAATAAATAGTTGCAAAGGATTGGTAATCCCATAAAGTTATCTACTGGAATATTAAAGAATCCTTGAATTTGTGCAGCATGAATATCCATACAAATAACTCTATCAGCACCTGCAGTTTGTAATAAATCTGCAACTAGCTTAGCTGAAATAGGTTGACGGCTTCTAGCCTTACGATCTTGACGGCTATATCCATAGTATGGAATTACTAAATTAATTGTCTTAGCTGAAGCTCTCTTTAAAGCATCACACATAATTAATAATTCCATTAGGTGATCATTTACAGGAGCTGATGTAGGTTGAATTACAAATATATGATGACCACGAACTGTCTCATTGATTTGTACATTGATTTCACCATCAGCGAAATGTAATACATCACAGCTTGACATTGGAATACCAACAGATTCACAAATTTCATTTGCTAGCTCAACATTAGAGCTTAAACTAAAGATTTTTACTTTTTTTCCTAATAAAATAGACATTAGAAATTATCCTCCAACTTATTTTACATTTATATCCTTTAATATTATATCATACAAAAAAAATAAATAAAGGCAAAACATGTTTTTTTACAAATTTTGCCTTTTATAATTATTACTATTTAAATTTAATCTATTAAGTATTCAAACTTAGATATATCTGTGTAGCTAGATACTAAAGAGGTATATAAATATGAAACAAATTCCTCATGATCTATAAATGGATTTCTATTACCCTGATAAGAATATACTACTTCATTTCTCTTCATTTCAACTTCTGAAACTGGATCCTCATAGTGCCATTTTAATAATGTATTAAGATCACCAATTTTACCAACCACATTATCTGTAGAATGTCTAAGCTCGGCAGCACCATCTATGATTTGTAAATCTAATTTGCAATCATTACATACATCTCCATCATATCTAATAACCATATAAAAAATACTTCTAGCAACATCACCCTTTACCTCATCACGTGGTTCAAAATATAAGCTGTTCCACTTATTGCCATATGAATCAGTATTAGTAGGATTATTAACCTCACCAAAATTTTTATTTCCACGAGTGCTATTTATAATTTTTTCTGTTGCGTGTAAATGATGGCAATCATTATGTGCAGGATAGCTTTCCTTCGAAAAGCCTAAGCTTTTAGGCCATACATGCTCACGGTTCCAAACAATCGATGAGCTACTAGAGCCATCTCTATCTGATTTAGGTAATGAAAGCCCAGTATATAAGCATATTACATTATTACTATTATTAGGATCCTCATCTGCTGCCTGTAATATTGTCCAAGCTTTAGAATAAGATCCCTTTGTAGTATGCTTAGATTCTGTTAATTGATGAAGCTTCTCTTCAAAATCAGTATCAAGATTTCCATTTAATACAGAATAATAACCCTCAAAAGATAAATTAATTTTATCTTCTTCATCTAAATTACTGCTATCATCATTTGTATTATTATCATTATTTTCATCATCCTTAGAACCAATATCTAAATCAAAAGAAGGAAGATTAATTGAATCACATGCGGATATTGTAAATAATGAAATAGTTACAATAAATAATAAAAATATCCTTTTCATATTATACCCCCTCATTTTATAGGGAAAAGAGAGGTTAAGGAGTCCTTAACCTCATCTAATCAATTTATAATCTTTTTAGGCTGCAGTTATTGTATAACTAATTTCAATAGATGCAATATCTAAATTAACTGCTGTATTACTTGTGCTATCACTAATATTTTTTATTGTAAATGAGCTTGAATTTATATCAAATGTAGTAGTACTGCTAGTATACTCAGTTCCATTAACAGTAAATGGAGCTGACTTGTTAGAGCCATAAGCGATTGTAATAGAATTAATAACCACAGTATATCCTGTTTGAGAATTTAATGATACTGTCATTTCCGCTCCATTAGCCGTAGCAGCTTTTTCGTTAGACAATCTAATATATCCATTACTTCCATAATTTAAGGCACAATCCTTTACTGTACCATTATTAACCACTGTAAAATAGAAGCTATCTAGACCTACAAGTGATTCATCAAATTCTGCACTGTTCTTATTTATAGATGTTGATGTAGAACCATTAAAATCTAATGTTGCAGTATGACTACCTACTTCTACAGTTCTTACAAATGTTGTAATTGAAATATTAAATGGAGTACCATTTTCAGGAGTAACTGTTAATGTAGAAGTTTCAGCTACTGTAGGATTAATTGTAACTTGATTATTTGCATAAACAACAGTTGGAGTTGCACTTGTAACAGCATAAGTTAAATTATAACCGAATAATTGTGCAGGAACATCAACAACAGTTTGAGTTTCAAATACTTCACCCATACCCATAATACCATATAAATATAATGGAACAAACTTAAAATCAATAGTATCGTTAGATTTTTCTGTAATAGTAATAGGTTGCAATTGTGCGGAATTATAATATCCAATTACACCTATAATATTATATACTTTACCTGCTGTTAAATCAGCATTAATCTTAAACTGATCATAATATGCAACTTCTTTTCCATCAATAGTAAAGAATTCAGAACCACTATATAATACGTCTAACGTAACATATTTTGAAATTATGGTATTCATTTGATCATTCTTTACAATTTCTGCTATATCAGTAGGTGCAGGAACCGTACTATCTGATATACCTTCTACGCTTAATGGATTTAATTGAGGAAGTCCATTGTAAGTTGATCTAGTACCATAAACTTTTATTTCTTTACCTAGTGCAAATTTTCCACCTGCTGCTAGATCAGCTGCTGAATATTCGTATCCATATAGATTAAGATAATAACCAAAGCCCTGAGAATCTTGAATAAAAACAGCATTCTTAGTTTTATTGTTATAAGTTACTACACCTTGAATGAATATTTGATCACCATCTTCAGCTTCTATAAACTCAGTATTAGATACTGGATCAAATGAAGTTTTAACCATTGAAGTATACTCAGCTACAATTGGATCAGTAACACCTTCAACTGTAATTGTTGCTACTAAAGTAAATGTTTGTAATGTCTCAGTTGGTGTAATAGTTAAAGTGTTTTCTGCTATTGCAGCACCAGCTGAACCATCCTTTAATGACCATGCAATTGAGCACTTATCAAAACCATCAATTGTAGTTGGAAGTGCCTTTTCTTGAGCTGTAGTAATATGTGAATCTAATTCTACTGCACCATTAACTGCATCATCAATTAATGCTTGTTGATCTTCTACAGTTAATGGTAATATAGCTAAAACTGTACCTCTTGGCTTAGAACTACTGTTAAGTGAATTTACAACAAATCTTACTCTAGCAATTTTACCAATATTATCCTTGATTAATTCATCAAACTTATAATCATTCTTATCATTAGTTGCAGAGCCTGAGAAGAATATTAAGAGTGACTTAGAGCTATCTGTAGCATCTTGTGCATAATAAGTTTTATATGTAGCTGCTTTATCAAATTTTACTAATAATTCATAAACCACTCCACAAGTTGATGCCTTATCTGCTGAATCAACTATATCAGCAACTGTCTTATCCTTTACAACAGTTGTCCAATCAGCATCCTTAGTAGCTGCTAATACTATTTTGTCTGAAACACTGCTTATTTGTAAGCTTGAGTTCTTAGTTGATAACTCACCAGTTAAATATACTTCATTTCCAACAGCTAGATTACTAGCTCCTGATGGATCATATACATAAATAGTACCAGTTGCATCTGTAACATAGTATCCGCATGCATATTCAGGATCTGTAGTACCAGAGGCATAAACAAAACCTGAAACAACACCCTTTGCAGTTACTTCAGCACCTAACTTCGCAGCTTTAATTTCAGCTACTGTCGTAGACACATCCTCAATCTTAGATACCTTAACTGTAAAATCTTTAGTCTTATTTACATTATTTAATACTGCTGTTGCTGTTAATTTAACTGTTTTATCCTCACCTAATTGACGATGAACAGTTGCAGCACCCTCGCTAATTGAAATAACATCTGTGTTATCAGATGCCCAAGAAATAGCTACATTACCATTTCCCTTTGTTGTTAAAGTGAAATCAGCAGAAACTGTTGCATCAACCTTTAATGCATCTAAAGCTGCTTGAACTATTTCTTCATCTGTTGCAGTGACATCACCGCTTGGATCATCTATTGGGTTTTCTTCATCACATGCTGATAATGCAGCAATTGATGTTACAGCAAATACCGACGCGAAGATAGATCCTAAAAGTTTTTTTACCTTCATAATTTTCTCCTTTTCTCTTTTTATTTTTGTATTTGATTAAGCACCTTGGTGCCTATATCCTTATTTTTGTACAATTTCACTTACTACCACGCCATCAACAACTGCTCTATTTCCTGGAACAATTTGATAGCTTGGATAGTTATCCTTTGCTTGTAAATCCATTTCTGAATAAACACCTAAAATACCTGTAACTCTATATGTTTTCTTTTTAGAGAATGAATCTCTATCATATCCAGGAGCAAGTGTTCCATTAACTCTAACTGATAAAGAATCATATGTTGTCTTTCCGACTAAATCAGAAATTTCCCAATCATAATCACTTAAAGTATAAGAGCCATCCTTACTTGGATTTCCTATAGCAGAAATAGTAATTTCTGTTGTAACTAGCTTACCTAATAAATTCTTAAAATCAGCAGTAGTTTCTTTTCCAGTTAACTCAATTGGCTCTGGCATTGCTACTGCGTCTGCACCCTCAACCTTCTTAAATGTAGAGGATTTAAATACAATACCGGACATTTGATATTGTCCACCATATTCACATAAACGACCTTGAATAGAAATTGTATCTCCAACCTTATATAAGCTTTCAATTGAATTACCTTCAATACCCATATAAACATAGATTGCTGAACCTTCTTTATCCTGCATGTAGAAGTTATTACCTACATATCTTAGGATTACTCCAGTTAATTGAACTAAAGTACCCTTGCTCATATAATTGTTTGGATTAGTTGAATCAGAAATATTAGCTAAAGCTTCTGTAATAGTAGTAACAGTAGGAGTTTTTGAATAATCAAAGCCTGGATCAGTCTCACCATGTATTCTTAGCTTAAGATCTGTCATTCTAAGCTCTGCTTCAAATAGTAAATTTGCAATATTAATTGAACCAAAAGATTCTTTATAACGTGAATATAAAATTGGTTCAGCTGAAGATGTAGCTGTATATCCTATACGATCAGTAGCAATTGCTCCAGTATAACGTGAATAGCATTCCTCAATTAAATCTAATTGATATAATCTATATTGTGTTAAATCCTCAGGATTCCCTCCATCTGGACAATACCAAACCAACGCTAACCAACGAGAACCATTAGAATCTAATCTTTCTCCTGATTTAATCTCACTTGCACAATCAGATGCATCCACAATAATTCCTTCAGCATTTTCTAAAATTGATTTTGCATACTTACTAGCTGCTTTACCCCATGGATCAATTGAAGATGTTGATTCAGGAGTATCAACACCTAAAAATCTAACTGTTAAATACTTATAGCTGTTACCAATTGGGCTTGTATAGCTATCTTCTGTTGCAGAAGACTCAAATTTATTTAAGTGGAATACTGCAGTATCACCATCTGTAATAGATTTAGGTGCCAATCTAGCAACTTTATCTTTGATAAAATCTCCTGCAAGCTTTCCTTCCTTATTCTTTTTTACTGATGTTCCAGTATCAGAAAATCTTACAGTATTTGAGAAATGATGATCAACCTCTGTTGGGACGCTATCAAAATATGCTTCCTCAACTGGCTCTTTATCATCACATGCTGTAAAGATAAATAACGAAAATACTAATAAAAGTAATGATAATATTTTTTTCTTCATAAAATCACCTATTACTTAGTTTTAATATCTAAAGAATTTAATTCATCATATAAAGTCTTAATAGCATCATCAAAGCTTCTATCATAAATGAATATATCTTGTACTAATGTACCAGTATAATCACGTACAATTGATGAACCTGTGAATGCTGGGTCTGTATAGAAATAATTCTTTTGAGAGAATGCTGCATTTACTGCTCTTGCAACCATACCCTCGAATGGGTCGTTAATTGCACTTAAGAATGCCTTGTAATCAGCTGAATCTAATGCTGATTGTCTAACTGGTAAATAACCAGTTTCTCTTGAGAATAATTGAGTATTTTCTGTATTAGTTAAATACTTGATTAGCATCCAAGCTGCAAGTCTTGTTTGATTATTTGAATTAGCTGATAAAATAGCTAAATTAGTACCTTGCTGAATAACAGCGTTATTTGCATTTTCACCATATGCCTTTTGAGGAATACCAGTTGCCTTAAGCTCATACTTCTTTGATGCATTATTATTAATACCTGCAGTTGAACCAATTGAGATAACTGCTGATTGATTTTGCATTAAATTTGAACCGTATGATTGACTCTTCTTAGCTGGGAATTGGAATAGATTATCATCTGCCTTTTCCTTGAAGTATTCTTGTACAGTTTTATTAGTTGAGTTGTTAGATACAACTGTACCTTCACCTGCTGCATCAACTGTAGTATACATTCCGTCTCCACCCCATTGACGACCAACAGTAATAAAGAAGTTAGCTTCACTATCAACATATACTGGATATTCAACATCCTTTAATTCATATGGAGCACCATTATAAGTCCAAGTAGCTGTCTTATTATCTAAAACCCAGTCACTTACCTCCCATACTTGATCCCAAGTAGGATTTGTCCAATTTCCATCTTGATCTAAGAAGCCTTTTTCTTCTAAAACTGGATCTAATAATGAAGCGTTATATACCATAATTTCGGTAGATTTATTAAATGGGATACCACAAATCTTTGTTTCACCCTTTACAGTTAATTGATTTTCAGCCCAATAAGATGGAATGAAATCATTTGTATTATTAGCTAAATCAACACCCTCAAGTGCAATTTCTGCATCCTTTGCATTTACAAATCCATCTAATGGTAATAGGATATCATTTGAAATATAATCTGCAAAATGATCTGGGTATCCTAAAATCATTGTTGGAATAGATTTTGATCTAGTACCAAGATTTACTCTTTCACGTAGACCATCATATCCACCACCTGTTGATGTTACTTGAACATCTATATTGTAGCCTAAAGCTGTCATTTCAGCTTCAAATGACTCAACCATTGGGTTTAGAGCATTTGCAATGTTATGTCCAAATGAATGCCAAAACTCAACAACAACTGGCTCATCTGTGCCTTTAATTTCGTCTAAGCTTAATAGTTCAAATTCCTCACCAGCATTTGCTACTGATGACCCACCACAGGAAGTTAATCCTGCTACACCTACAGCCATTAAGCCAGTAAGTGCTAAACCAAATAATTTTTTCTTCATTTTTCTTCTCCTTTTTATCCCTTAATACCTGAGCGAGCAACGCCGCGCATAATATATTTTCTAAATACAACGAATGCTAATAGTAGTGGTACAGATACTACTGTTGCTGCAGCCATGATTTGATTATCTACATTCTTACCAATATCTGATGAGAATAATGACATAATACCATCTGTAACAAGCTTCATTGTGTAGCCTTGTGATACAGTTCTTGGCCAAATATAAGCATTCCAGCTACCAATCATTGATAATATTGTAATAGTAATAATTGAAGGCTTAGCGATTGGAATCATAACCTTAAATAAATATTTGAAGTCTGAATTACCATCTACCTTAGCTGCATAATATAATTCATCTGGAATTTGCTTGAAATTTTGTCTTAAGAAGAATGTATAGAATACACTAGCTGTAAATGGAATAATTAAGGCTGTATATGAATCTAGCCATCCCCATGCTGCAACAGTTGTGAAGTTAGTAATAATCATCATTTCACCAGGAATCATCATTGTCGCAAGCAATATAGTAAATATTACATCTCTTCCCTTAAAGGATAATCTAGCAAATGCAAATGCTGCAAGCACTGTAACACAAACAGAAATCGCTGTTGTTAAGGTTCCTACTAAAAGAGTATTAAACATATATCTAATTAATATTGCATTTTCTCCACTAAAAACAGATTTAAAGCTTGACCAATCTATTTGATGTGGATATAGAGTTGCCTTTAATAATGATAATTCTTCTGAAGATTTAAGCGCTGTTGAAATCATCCAATAAAATGGAATCAAAGTAAACAATGCGAAAAACGTAAGTATAAGATATAATACTATATCCTTGATAACACTTTTTATCTTATATATTTTTATTTCTTTTTCATTTTTAAAGTACATATCCTGCATAGTATCACCTCTTAGTAATGTACCCTTTTCTTATTATAAAGCATCTGTAGACCTGTAATAATAAGAATGAATACAAACAGAATTACAGCTGCGGCTGCGGCTATAGATAGGTTTTCTGGTCTACCCTTTTGGATTGTACCAAAATATTTATAAATATATCCTACGGCTGTCATAAATGTACCTTCACTACCATTACCCATGTTTTCACCATATAATGATACAACTGAAGAATATGCCTTGAAGGCTCCAATTAATGATGTAATAGTAATATATAAAACCATTGGAGAAAGTAAAGGTAAAGTAATCTTTGTAAATACTCTAGCCTTTGATGCTCCATCGATTTGTGCTGCTTGATAATATTGCTTATCAATTCCTTGAATACCACCTAAGAATACTAAAATCTTAAATGCAAGGCCATTCCATACCGAATATATTGTAATAACTGTAATACCGGCCCATACAGGTACGTATGCAGCCTCCCCAGTCCAAGAAACAGGACCACATCCGAACCAATTCAAAAGCGTGTTAACAAGCCCTGATGGCTGAGGTGAGAAAATTGTTGCGAATACTAAACCAAACGCAATACCATTTGTTACATATGGTAAAAAGAATATTGTTTGAAAGAATCCACGTAGCTTCTTAATAGAATTTAATACTACTGTAATTAATAAGGATACTGCAATAGATAATGGAACTGATACAACTACCATTAATGTAGTCATACCTAACGCATTCCAAAACTTTGGATCTCCTAAAACTTTTCCGTATGAAGTGAATCCAAAACTTCCATAGCTATTAAAGTTATAATTGTATTTTGGGAAGAATGAAATCACCATTGTATTTATTATTGGATAGAAGGTGAATATTCCTAGAATGATAAGCATTGGTGCTAGGGCTATTGCAGCCTTCCAACCATCCTTTTTCCATTCTAGCATTATTTAATTCGCCTACCTTCCGCATCAAATATAAAGTATCTTTCAAGATTAAACTTAACAATTTGTCCTACCTCTGCTTCAACATTGTTAGGAACGATTGCTTTAAATGTTTTATTATCTATACCTTGAAGCTTGAAGATAAGTGTTTTATCTCTACCGATATATTCAACAAATTCAACCTCTAGCTCGTATTTGCCCTTAGGATCCACCTTTATAAATTCTGGTCTAATACCAAGATGAATCTCTTTTGCCTTATCTAAGCTATAATCCTCATTTAAAATTTGATCACCAAATTTTAGCTTTCCATCCTCATTAACACCTTCAATAATGTTAATAGGTGGAGTTCCTAAGAACTTAGCAACAAACTCATTAGCTGGCTCATTATAAACATCCTGAGGCTTGCCAATTTGTTGAATAACACCAAAGTTCATAACTACAATTTCATCAGAAATACTCATTGCCTCTTCTTGGTCATGTGTTACGAAGATTGTCGTAATACCGGTTGTTCTTTGAATTCTCTTAATTTCTTCTCTAGTTTGTAATCTTAATCTAGCATCTAGATTTGATAATGGCTCATCAAGTAATAATACCTCTGGCATTTTAACTAGCGCACGTGCAATCGCAACTCTTTGTTGCTGACCACCCGATAGCTGACTAGGCTTACGATCCATTAAGCCCTCGATACCAACTAGCTTTGCCATATCCATTGCCTTTTCATATGCTTCTTCCTTTTTCTCCTTGCGGCTTAGAAGTGGGAACATAATGTTATCTCCAACACTTAAGTGTGGATAAAGTGCATAATTTTGAAATACTAAGCCAATACCTCTTCTTTCAGGAGGAAGCTCAGTAACCTCTCTTTCACCAAAAAAGATTTGTCCGTCTGTTGGTCTATGTAAACCAGCAATCATATATAATGTTGTAGATTTACCGCAGCCTGATGGTCCTAATAAACCAATTAGCTTTCCATCAGGAATATCGATATTAATGTGATCGACAGCTACAACCTTTTCCTCCGCTTTCTTTTTACTACCTTGCTTAACAAATTCCTTAGTAAGGTTGATTAATTTTACTTCCATATATAATTCCTCCTATATTAGCTTAAGTAATATCCTTTATACATTTGTGTTTCATAAAAAGGTAAATTGTTCTCATTAGTTACCTTTATACCATTCATATAATATCCACGCTTAGGTCCTAAGCCTGTAACATTAGGAACATCTTTCCCATTATCACTAATATGTATTGTTCCCATAGTACCATTAAAATAATACCTTTTACTCTTACTTATTTTAGGTGTATTTAAAATCCATCTAACAAACGTTGCTCTTGGATGCTGATAAACCATACTTTCATTTACATAATGATCAAATGGATTATTTGTATTTATTATTGCAGCCGAAGAAACACATATTTCTGGATTTAAATAATTCAATAAATTTGGATTGTTTGAATTATGAGATATAGCTCCATGATGTGCAGCCTTATAAACGGTGATATCCTTTAAACCCTCTGCCATTAAAGCGGATGTAAAGCTATCACCTAATGCTCCAGCTAAATCTCCTGAAAATAAATAAGTATTATCCTTAAACATTAATTTAACAACTACAGAAAAATCATTTTCTGCATCACTTTCTTCATCTGTTAGAATATGACCATTTTCTAAATATTGATTAGTATCTATTACCTCTAAGAATAAATCGTCAGAGAATGTATATAGCTTTGATGCACCATTTCTCATATTTACACAGTCATATGCAGAATAGTAATCAGCACCACCTGAAATGAATTCATCTCTTATACGTTCATAGCCTTGATAGCTATCTGCATATCCATAGTCTATAATAAGCTTTACATCATCAATGCTATTTAAGGCTCCTCCACCAAAACCAGCAACATGATCAGCATGACCATGAGTAGCAATTAAAACATCTAATGTCTTATCAGTACAATATGTATTTAGCATGTCATTAACATTAGCTCCATCCTGATATTGACCTGCATCTATAAGCATGTCAAAATCTCCAGACTTAACGTAAATAGAATCACCAAATTCATAGACCATCTCATTAATATAGGTATCTAATGTATCTGCGGTTTCTACCTCATATTTATTATCTTGAATATTTATCTCTTTCTTTTCAAATTTATCAAAACTAAATGCTACAGTTCTAGTAACACTTTTATAAAATGATCCGAATACTAAGGATAAATCAAATTCAATACTATCAATAGCATTCTCATCAAATTCTATTGTGGCTCTTAGTATTGAAGGGTTGTAGCTATAATCAGTACCAAAATCTAAATTAACATTGTCAAACAAAATTAAATAGTTGCTTATGAAAGGACTACTAATATTAATCAAAGCCTTACCATCACTAAATCTAAAATCAGTTTCATTAAACAGACTTTGAAATCCTAGTGTACCATAAGCACTTGACGAATCATAATTCACCTTGCTACTGCAACTACCTAGCTTATAATAAAAGCTATTGCTTATTTTATAAACAATACCCTCTTTATTTTCACAATTAATTACTGAATGGAAATAATTACCATTTAGATCAACATAAGTAGTTCTAGTTGAATTTAATTTCTTATCATTAAAATCAACAGCCTCAGTTGCCTCAGTAACCGTCATATAATCTAAATTTTTATATTTATCTAAAACAGTATTTAATTGCTCTTGTAAATTAGTTTGGCTATCATTATCAGGGTTATCAGCTGGTATAGAGATATTTAAATCACATCCAGCCATCATAATAATCGTTAATAATAACAGCATTGAAGTTAAAATATTTCTCATCAAAAATTACCCTATTTTTAGATTTTACCATACACTTATATTTTATCAATTTTATAGTCAAAAGTAAATGAATTTACACACTTTTTGAAGAAATTTATCAACTACTTTGCATATCCTGCAAAGCACTTGCAAATGTTGCAAAAAAATAAAAGGGCAAGTAAAATGCCCTTAACAAAAACATTAATATTTACAATTTTTAGGTGTACGCGGGAATGGAATTACGTCTCTTATATTTTCAACACCTGTTAGATACATGATCAATCTTTCAAAGCCCATACCGAAGCCTGAGTGAACACAGCCACCAAATCTACGAGTATCTAAATACCAATCTACTCCATCCTTTTCAACACCTAATTGCTCCATTCTTTCAAGTAAAACATCTAGGTTTTCTTCTCTTTGAGATCCACCCATTAATTCACCAGCTTGAGGAACTACTAGGTCAACTGCAGCTACAGTCTTTCCATCTGGATTTAGCTTCATATACCAAGCCTTAATATCCTTAGGCCAATTAGTTATAAATACTGGACCATTGAAATGCTCAGTAATAAACTTTTCATGCTCCTTAGCAATATCATCCTCATAAGATGGCTTGAATTCCCATTTCCTATCAGACTTCAATAATAAATCTACTATATCGTGATGTGAAATTCTTGTGAAGCTTGAGCTTAAAATATTAGATAGCTTATCCTTTAATCCCTTTTCTACAAATTGATCACAGAAATCAATTTCACTAGGACAATTATCCATAACATACTTAATAACATATTTAAGCATTTCCTCTTCAATATCCATTAAGCCCTCTAAATCACAGAATGCCATTTCTGGTTCAATCATCCAAAATTCGTTAGCATGAGTTTGAGTGTTTGAATTTTCTGATCTAAATGTTGGACCAAATGTATAAATATCACCAAATGCCATTGCGTAAGTTTCGCCATGTAATTGACCAGAGCCAGTAATGAATGATTGCTTACCGAATAAATCCTTACTAAAGTCAACAGTCTTATCTTCGTTTAATGGAGGGTTTTGCATGTTTAATGTAGTAATCTTAAACATTTGATCTGAGCCCTCACAGTCAGCACAAGTAATTAATGGTGTGTGAACATATACATATCCTCTTTCTTGGAAATATGCATGAATAGCCATAGCTGCAACACTACGAATTCTAAACACAGCATTAAATAAATTAGTACGTGGACGTAGGTGTGCCATTTCACGTAGGAATTCTCTTGTATGTCTTTTTGGTTGAATTGGATAATCCTCTGGACAATCTCCTAGCATTTCTACCTCAGATGCGTGAACCTCAAGAGGCTGCTTCATCTCTGGTGTTAATACAACCTTACCCTTAATTAATACTGATACACCTACTCTGAACTTAGAAATAGCTTCAAAGTTCTTTAAAGCTGAATCATATACAACCTGTAGGTTATTTAATGTTGAACCATCGTTAACATTTAAAAAACCAAATTGAGCTTGAGCACGGTTAGTTCTAACCCATGCACAAATAACAACATCCTGCTCCTTTGCCTCAGCAAATAATTGTTTAATCTTAATTCTCTTCATTTTAAAATCCTCCTTTTAAAAAATAAAAAAATCCTTAGAAATTAATCTAAGGACGAATTATCGCGGTACCACCTTAGTTCTATAAATAATAATCTATAGCACTCAATTCTCTTAACGCGAGATTCACGGATGGTTCTACTTTATTCTTCCATCACTCAAAGCTGTTGTCCATTAAGCATCAACTTCTGTTTTCACCAACCACAGACTCTCTACGCAATCCACTTAACTTTCGTCTTATCATCATTTTCAATATGTTATTATTATATACCATTTTAAAATAAATGCAAACCAAAATTGTTATATTTTTCTAAAGTAAACATATTATTAACTAGAGGGTGATTAAATGGCTGTTATTGCTCACAACAATGCAGAAATAAAGCTTTTAGCAAGGCTTATGCGTGCAGAGGCTGAATCTGATGGAGACAAGGGTATGCTATGTGTTGGGAATGTAGTGGTTAATCGTGCTATTGCTAATTGCTTAGATTTTAAAGATATTAACACTATTGAAAAGGCCGTAATGCAAAGACCAGGTGGATTTGAGGCAACGATGAAGGGATACTTCTATCAGGCAGCAAGGCAATCAGATATTAAGCTTGCAAAAAGAGTCCTAAAGGGTGAGAGATTTCATCCCGCCACTAAAGCCTTATGGTTTTATAATCCATTTGGGGAGCCATGTAGAAGCAAGTGGTGGGGACAATGGAATTCAGGTAAATACAAAAGCCATTGCTTTTATGCACCATTAGATAGTGAAAAATGTTATTAGGAGGAATTTAATTATGAATTATTATTATCCATATCCACCAATGTATCAATATCCAACAGGTGGATATAGTCCCTTTCAACCACAAAATGTGGCTGATACAGATGAATCTTCATATATCGAAAATATTCTAAGATTAAATCTAGGTAAGATTATTTCAGTATATATGAATTTTGAAGATTCTCAATGGGGCTCTAAAATCTTTAAGGGTAAGCTTGAGGCTGCTGGTAAGGATCATATTATTATCTCAGACACATCAACAGGAATGAGATATTTATTATTAACTATTTACCTAAACTATATTACATTTGATGAGGAAGTAAACTATTACTATCCATATCAAGCACCACAAAAGTAATGCTTCGGCATTGCTTTTTATTTTTATTCGTTTTAAAATAAAGATAAAGAAAAGCGAGGTTATTTATATGTGTATATTTTGTAAGATAATTAATGGCGAAATACCATCAAAAAAGATTTATGAGGATGAGGATATTGTTGCTATACTTGATATTTCTCAAGCAACTAAAGGTCATACCTTGGTTTTACCAAAAAAGCATTTTGCTAATATTTTAGAAATTGAAGATTACGAATATCTAAAGGTTATGGATAGGGTAAAGGATTTAGCATCTGTAATTACAAAGACATTTAATGCCTCAGGTGTTAATATTCTTAATAACTGTGGAGAAACAGCAGGTCAAACTGTTATGCACTTCCATGTTCATATTATCCCTAGATATGAGAATACTGATGTTAAAATCGAATTCACATCACACGAATACAATTTAGATGAGATTCAAAAGGAAATATTAAAAAGCTTAAAACAAAATTAAAAAACCACTCAAGTGGTTTTTTCTATAAATAATGTGATAACATGCTATTAACCTTTTCTTTAATATCATTAATAATAGATAAGCATTTATCCTTACTAATTCCAGCCTTAAGTCCAACTGCCAGCAAATCAGCTTCAGTTGGATTTTTTCCATTTCCATTAATAGATGTAGTATGCTCATTATAATAAGTATTACTTCTAGTTAAATCATAGGCTGGAGATAATCTATAAAGCTTTTTATTCTCATCATATAAAAACGCAAAGTTTTTTGTATGATCATCTTGATTCTTTGAAAATACATTAAAGCACATTCTTCTAAACATTTCTAATATATCATCCTGATTACTATTAGTTACAATTTTTGTAAGCTTTAAAAGCTCATTATAATCTAATGCAGGGCTTCTAAAATCTAATTCTAAAAGGGCTGCAGCAGAAATCATATGAAGCTTTTCCTTATTTAATCTATCAAATCTTTTAACTCCAAAATAGCCCTTACATTCCTTTGATTCAAATAATTTAGTTTCTGGCATATTTATTCCACAGGCCTTAGCACATAGAGAATATTCATATTCCATTAATCCTACTTCCTTCATATCAACATGGTTATTAAATTTGATAATCCAATCCTCTTTATTTATTTTTGTTAATATCTTAGGTCTCGCTCCACCTGATGATCCACCTAGCTTAAATATTTCATCAAAGCTATCATTATATTCATCTAGCAATATATTTTTACACTCAGCAGCTATTTGATCTAAGGACAGCTTAGATCCTTCAAGCTTAACCTTTTTATGTGGTCTATATTCTAAAGCTCCTATTCCGGCATCTGAGATAATAGCTAGTCTATCTAAAACTGAAATATTATTATCCATCTGACTTTTCTTTAAATATCTATCTATTAATAGCTTACCCCAATAATCTGGAAGGCTATCTGCAAAAACTCCAAACAAGCCATCAAAATATGATTTACTTGGAACGAATACATTATCATTAAGAGGTAGAGAAAATGGACTAATAGAAAATCCATTTTTAATCCAAGCCTTATCATATTGGAAGGCTATCTTCTTTTCCTTATTCTCAACCAAGGTTCCAACTAGATTATTATGATAATAAACATTAATTTTCTTATTCATCTCTTAATACCTCCTCAATTGATAAATATGGGGCATTAGTAAAAAGATTCTTTATTTCTTCCTGAAGATTTAACGCAACCGCAAGCCTAGTTAAGGATACAAACGAAATCTGTCCTGTGCTTTCAAATCTCTTGATAGAGCCAAAGCTTACACCACTAATCTCTGCTAATCTTTCTTGAGATATTCCTTTTCTTTTTCTTATCCCTCGTAATCTATTAGCTACTGCTAAATTTATTTCCTCGGGGGTTTCCCATAATAAACCTTGCATAAAACCACTCCTTTAGATAACATTTTATCTGTTTTAATATAAAAATAATAAAAGTAGATAACATTTTATCTACTTTTATTATATCATTATGTTTTTTTAATATCAAGCCTTTATTACTTATTATAAAATGCCTTAAGCTCCTTCATTAAATCATAGCTATTAGTTAAGCATTTCTTATTAGTCCAATGAGGTGGCATTAAATTTAAATATCTATTATGAGTAAATCTCTCATCAATTAATATTGCTACCCCTCTATCTGATTCGCTTCTTATTACTCGACCTACAGCTTGAATTACCTTTGTAAAGCCTGGATACATATATGCATATTCAAAGCCCTGATGATATTCCTCATCAAAGAAATCCTTCAATATATTATTCTCATCACATACCATTGGTAAGCCTACACCAACAACAATTACCCCATTAAGCGCATTTCCTATATAATCAATTCCTTCTGAAAATACACCACCCATAACAAAAAAGCCTACCTTAGTATTTGTAGTGGTTTTAAACTTATCTATTATTTGATTCTTTTCCATATCGCTCATGGAGCTTTCCTGAATTATCATTTCATAATTAGGCTCATCAATTTGACTAACCACCATATTCATATATTGGTAGGATGGGAAAAAGATGATGTAATTTCCTGGATTGGCTTCAGTTAATATCTCTATCGTTTCAATAATAGTATCAATTGAATTTTCTCTATCATTATATTTTGTTGATATTTTATTGTTAATTATAATATCTAAATTACCCTCATCAAACGGTGATTTAAGCTCTAAATATTTTCCTTCACCCTTTGTTAATAAATTCGAATGATAGGTGATTGGATATAAAGTAGCCGAAAAGAATACAATTCCATGTATTGATGATTTTATAGTTTCTAATAAAAATTCAGATGCATCTAAGCAAAAATATTCTATATAAACACTATCATTTATTAGCCTAGCTAAATGTCTATGGCTTATAGAAAAATAATCACTTATTCTATTAAATTCTAAAAGCTTAAAATATATTTCCATTATCTCATCTTTATTTTTTATATTTTTATTTTCTTCAAATATTTGTTCACACTTATTAGATAGCTGCTTCAAAATTGAATTTAAATCTAAATTAGGTGATGTATCACAATAAAGTGCCTTTAAGGCTAAAACCTCTCTATATTTATTAATAATTTCTAAAGCCTTATTACAATCACTTCTTATAGACGGCTTTAGGCCATTAAGCCTTGATCTTAATAAACGTATATCATCCTCACATATCTGGCATGAATACATATCCTTACTTCTAGAAATAAGATTGTGAGCCTCATCTACTAATACCTTAGGCTTATAGGTATCATCCTCAAAATATCTTATTAGGTGTGCCTTTGGATCAAATACATAATTATAATCTGATATAACAATATCACAATAATATGATAAATATAGACTAAATTCAAAAGCACATATTTTATGCTTATTAGCAACTTCTAATATCAGCTCTCTATCATATATATCATGATTTTTAAATATATCTAATGTAGCCATCTTAAGCTTATCAAAATACCCTTGAGCAAATGGGCAATCATCTGGATTGCAGTGATTTAAGCCTTGATTACATATTTTCCTTTTTGCGGTAATATCTATGGTTTTTATTTTTAAACCATTTTTGGCAAGTAGCTTAATAGCATCAAGTGGTGCATTTTTCCCGCTTCCCTTTGCTGTAGTATAGAAAAGCTTATCATTTCTTTTTAATGTCTTTAATGTGGAAAACATAGTAGCCATTGTTTTACCAATTCCGGTAGGGGCAATCGCATACAATATCTCATTTTGATTCATTGCTTGAAATACAGCCTTCATTAAATCTCTTTGTCCAGGTCTTTCATTAGCAAATGGGAATTTGATTTCTTTTATTGTCAAATCCTTATTAGCTTCACTTTCCTCTATTAAATTCAAGAAATTTATATATTCCTCTAAAACAGAAAAAGTAAATTCCTCTAGCTCATTAATATCACAAATAATATCAAATGAATTAGTTAAATAATCAACTACACTTATATAGGTTAATCTTAAATGAATAGTTTCCATTTGATTATTTAATGCATATAAATATCCATATATCTTAAGCTGAGCTAAATGCTCCTTATGATATTCTATAGTTATTTCATCTAATTCCTTAGTAGTTGATTTGATTTCCTCTATTATTATTTCATCATCAATATTTAATACTCCATCAATAAAGCCATGTAATAAGTAAGACTTTCCTAAATAAGATAATTCCTTTTTTATATAAACCTCACTTTGAGATTTACTATTATATTTTTCTTGGATGTGAAGATGTGCTCTTTTTCCTCTTTCTAAATCTGCATTAGAAAAAAATTCAGTTGTTAAATTTCCGCTTTGACACACAAAATATGCTAGCTCCTTAACAGCAATAGACTTCATCATTTCACCTCCAATGAATTATAGTTATATTATACTATAAAAATTATGGTATAATTATATTAAATTAAAAGGGAGGTAAGTTAATATGCTTGAAATTAAAAATTTATCAAAAATTTACAAAACTAATAACGTTACCACAAAAGCATTAGATAATGTGTCTTTAAAATTTCCTGATAAAGGAATGGTATTCTTATTAGGTAAATCAGGTTCTGGTAAATCTACTCTACTAAATGTATGTGGTGGACTTGATACTCCAACTGATGGTGAAATCATTGTAAAGGGTCGAAGCTCTTCTTCTTTTTCTGGTAGTGATTTCGATAGCTATCGTAATACATACATTGGTTTCATTTTCCAGGAGTATAATATCCTAAACGAATTTACTGTTGAGGATAATATTGCCTTAGCCTTAGAATTACAAGGTAAATCAAAGGATAGAAATAAAATCAACGAGCTGTTAGCTCAGGTAGATTTAGCTGATTTTGCTAGAAGAAGACCTAACACATTATCAGGTGGTCAAAAGCAAAGAATAGCTATTGCTAGAGCGTTAATTAAGGATCCTGAAATAATTATGGCCGATGAACCAACAGGTGCACTTGACTCTAACACTGGTAAGCAGGTATTAGATACATTAAAGAAGCTATCAGAATCAAAGCTAGTTATTGTAGTATCTCATGATAGAGAATTTGCAGAATACTATGGAGATCGTATTATCGAGCTTAAGGATGGTCAAATCCTATCAGATACATCTAAAACAACTATTGAGGCTAAGCACGTTGGTCATATTACAATGGTTGATGATAACACTATTTCAATTAAAAATGGTGTTGAGCTAACTAACGATGATATTAAAGCATTAAATGATTTCTTAAAAAAATCTAACAATGAGATTTTAATTTCTAATAATGAAAAGGATATCAAGGAATATAAGCAGCAGGCTAAAATAAGTGATAGCGGCTTAAAGGAAACATTTATTGAAACTAATGAGGATTGCTATAAATTAAAGCAATATTCAAAGGAGGAGGCTAAGCTTATTCGCTCTAAGCTTCCAATGAGACATGCAGCTAAGATTGGTACTTCTAATTTAAAGCTTAAGCCTATTAGATTAATATTTACTATTTTACTATCTGTAGTTTCATTCATTTTATTGGGTATTGTTTCTACAATGACCTTCTATGATAAAAACGAGGTTTCTATTGAAAGCTTTATGAATTCTAATTTAGAATATATTCCTATTCAAAAGGGATATCAAATGACAACCACTTATACGGATGATGATTATTCTTATACTAGTACATATGCAACATTCCTAAGTGAAAGTGATATTAACAATTTAAAATCAACATACGGTAATGAAACTATTTTCTATTATGATTTTAATTCGGCTCCTTCAGTTGGAGAATATTACTATTCAAATGGATTCAAAATTCAAAATGTTAATTTATCTAACAATGAGTATTATTCAGCTGAATTAGGACATTTTGCGTATGCAAATAAATCACATTCTATAAGAAGCAGAATTATAGCTGGCTCTTATCCAAAAAATGATGATGAAATATTAATTAGCTCTTATACATATGATAGTATTAAAATAATGGGGCTACGCGATACGAAGGATAAGCAGGTTACTATAAATAATCCTAGAGATATATGTAATAAAACTATTATTTTAAATTCAAACAATGGTCAATCTGTAGAATATAAAATATCTGGTGTTTATAATGTCGATGATTTAATTCCAGAGCAATATAAGGAATTAGCTGAGGAAAGCTCTTCTTATAATTCTAATTCTTATTATTGGCAGGAGGAAAGAAGATCAGGTATTTATACATTAGGTTTTGTAACAGAAGGATTCTATGAAGCCAATAAATCAAAATTAGCTGGTTATAATTATAAGTCTATAGGTAAGTATACTGATGCTCCTATAACATTAGGAGATTCTAAAAATGAATATAATAATATCGCAAAATTTGGTAATGAAACATATTATAACCTTAACGGCTCTAAGCTAACTAACCCTAATAAAAATGATATTGTTCTATCTAGCTCACAAATCATGGGTATCATATATGATTATTTAGCTAAGGAAGAAAATTCCGAAATCCATGACAAATTTTATCAAACAGTTTGGGATGATGAAAAAGAGGAATGGATTCCTTCTATTTCTGAAAAAACTAATATATTTACAAGTGGTGAATCATATAATTATTCTAATACAACAGAAGACAATCCAGAGCCTGAAAGAATTATACATACTGAAGAGGAACGATTAGCGGTTTGGGAGGAATTATATAATTTCCTATATGAAAACAATGCTACACATATATTTGAAAATATTTCAATGGATCAGCCTAGTCATGCAGGTGCAACCAATGTAAACATAGCTGGATTTGCCTTCATTAATAGCTCTGTTATTTTTATGAACGAGGAATTATATGATAAGTACTACTTCACATTATGGGTAGATAATAGTATTGAAACTACAAAATATGTAGCAGACGAAAATGCCTATATTTCAGGTGCTTTAATTTATAATACAAAAAATTATAACGACATTAGCAAATTAATTGATTCAGCTTATACAATTAATTCCGATGATTCTTTAATTGTAATTAATTGCTCAATAATGAATTCATTAGAGATGGTTAATAGCTTCATAGAGGACTTAACTATTGGATTCTTATGGGGAGGTATTATTCTAGCTATATTCGCAACATTATTACTATTCAACTTCATTTCAGTATCTATTACTAATAAAAAGCGCGAAATTGGTATTTTACGTGCAGTAGGTGCTAGAGGATTAGATGTATTTAAAATCTTCTTCAGTGAATCTGTTGTTATAGTTGCAATATGCTGTGTAATCGCAATTGTCGGAAGCATTGTAACATGTAATATAATCAACAATGCTATGGGTGAAGGATTAGCAGGTGTAAGATTATTAGTATTTGGCTTACCTTCAATCATATTAATAATTATATTATCTATACTTGTTTCATTCCTATCAACATTCTTACCAGTATATAGTATTGCTAAGAAAAAACCAGTTGAAAGTATAAGAGCAATTTAATAACAAAACAAAAGGCTGAAAAAATTTCAGCCTTTTACTTTTATTCATATTTATATTCTAAATTAATCTTTGCAGATTCTCCTGCAAGCTTTAAATATAGCTTTTTATTAGTATCTATAACATATTCTTGATTATTCTCATTTATATTAAAATAATGAATAATCTCATCCTTTGTTGCTAAAGCTAGGCTTGCATTACCTTCAGTAACTGTAAAGCTAACAATAATCCTATCCTTTCCTGATAGGCTTGTTATTTTCTTAACTCCTGAAAACTTCTCTATGCTTGCTCTACCACTATTAGTGTCATTTGTATAAATAGATATATATGATATTGATGATGTATTATTTATAATATCCCCTTCAGTAATATTAGCTAAGGAGTAATCATCACTACCATTCTCATCCTCAATATGATCAAAGCTAGTATAGCTACAGCTAGTGAGAGTTAATACTATAATTAATAAAAATAATATTCTTTTCATTTTATACCTCTGCTATTAATTCTCTAATTTCAACCTTTTTTATTTTCCTTGCTGAAAGGTAAGCAAAAACAAATAAGCATAACGCTATTACAATAAATGGTAATAAAATAGATTGTGGAGTATAAATAATTGAAACCTTACAAATACCAAATAAGCTAAATATTAAATTTAATAAATCATCAGATAATAATAGGCTTAATCCAACACCTAATATAGAGCCTATTATTGATATAACTAAGAATCTTAATGAAAATTGAAGTCTTAATTTGTTATTGGTAAAGCCTAAAGCTTTATAAATACCTATAGATGTTTTCTCTTGTATAAATGCTTTTGAGCAAATCATTTTGATAACGACTAATGTAAATATAATTGAAAAGCTATATATTATAATATTAACAATATCTACAATAGATTTATATGCTGCATAAGCTGTAGATTCATTAGATGTATCATATTTAACATTAATGTCATTTCCATATACATCTATTAATCTTTTAGCCTCATCCTCAATTTTATCTCTATCATTAAATACATAATATCTAGATGGATTATTTATAGTAGCGCCATTTCTAACGGCACCATCAAAGCTCATTGCGAATGTATAACCACCATCATTTCCACTTTGATATATACCTGTAATTAAATATAGATTAGATTTGCTTCCAAATGTAACAGTAGCCTCATCACCAATTTTTAAATCTAACGCATCCGCAACAAATTTAGAAACTATAATTTCATTATCATATTTTGGCACTTGACCCTTTAAAACACCTGGAATATATTCTGGGAACTCGTATATTTCACACAAAACATTTTCTCCATTAATAGATACATATATAGATGCTGAGCAATTTTTTTCCTTTATTAAATCATTATCCTCCATATAATTATCTATTAAATCATAATTTTCTAATGACGAATCCTCCTTTAATGAAATATGAATATCCCATTCTGTTACACCCATATCTCTTAATGTATCTCTAGAGGTTAAGCATTTACTAACTAATGTTGTAGTAATCATACAAAATATTAATAAAGATGATATTAAAATTGTAGATATATATCTTCTAAAGGCTGATGTAAATTGTCTAAATGACAAGCTTAACAATAAGCCTTTTTTTGAAATAGGCGCATTTAATCTATTAGAAAAGTAAATATCTGCATTACCACCATTTATTGCGTTAACTGGCGATATTTTATTCACCTTAATTGTTTTTAAATAAATAACTAAAATAGATATAGCTAACACTGCAAATATATATAATAATGTCATAATTAATGATATTCCATTATAAGGTAGAATACCTGTTGTATTTTGACATGTATTGCTTACAATACCTTCTATTGGTAAGGCTATAATTAATCCTAAAACAATACCAATAGCTTCTGCTAACAAATATTGTAAAAAGAAAATTAATCTAATTTTTCCTTTAGTAAAGCCTAATGCTTTTAATATACCTAGAGTTGTATAATCCATTTCTATTTCAGTTGAAATACTATGACTTACTACTATCATAACAATTACAAATAATAATATAGAAAAACCAATAACAACCTTAATTACAATATCTGGAATAAGATTAGTATAATTAACACTTTGATCTCTATTAATTGTTCCTTGTGCTAATGATACTATATTAGTATCTAGGTTAAGCTGTCTTTGAAATTTAGAAATTGATAGATCACAGGAAGCAGACTTAAATATTTCAATAATCTTAAATCTAAAATATATATTATCCTCTGGAATTGCTGAATTTATTTCAGCTAAATCCTCACTATTAACAAATACCTGCTTCCAGCCAATAGATGATGATCCTTGAAAAGGCTCCTCAACAAAGGCAGCAATCTTAAATTCCTTTTTTAAATCATCTAAGAAATTAATTACAATAGTATCCCCTAATGAGCATGACATTTTATCCTTTAAGCCAAGTGGTAAAAAGATTTCACCCTTTTTAACTTCTAGATTATCAATATATCCATTACATTTTTCATTAAAAATTCTTATTTTACTTGGAAGCTCTCTTAAATAATAGCCATTATAATCCTTTTTAGAATTATTATATATAGCATTAGCACTAGCTATAGAATCATAAACAATAGTATGATCTACATATTCATGATTATTAACCTTTTCTAATACCTCATCAGATAGGTTTCTATTACGAATCATTACTAATACCTGACCATTATCATTATTAAATGTATCATTTAATGAATTAGTATAATTTTGTTTAACACTTAACATTGAAAGTAGCATTCCAGTAATTAACAATACCATAATTATTATGCTAATAAATGTTCCCTTTTTCTTAAGCATATTTGCTTTTAATAAAGTAATAATCTCCATAATTACTACCTACCATTTCATTGAAGAAAGCCAAGAATTTAGCTGTGCTTCACGGCTCTTCTCATCCTCAAGCTTATATGGTGGTAACGTAATTTCTCCCTTTACCTTGCCATCCTCTAAATAAATTACTCTACTAGCTCTTAATGCCGATCTAACATCATGAGTAACCATTAGAATAGATTGACCATTATTATTTAAATTCGTTAATAAATTCAATACCTCAATTGTATTTGTTTTATTTAATGCACCTGTTGGCTCATCAGCAAATAATAGCTTTGCATCATTAATAACAGCTCTAGCAATTGCACATCTTTGTTGTTCTCCACCAGACACCTGAGATGGTAGATGCTTTTTAACATGAGAAATGCTCATTAATTCCATTAATTCTAAGGCTTTAGAATTAATTTCCTCTTTTGTTTTTTCCTTATTTAAATAACCTGGAACAACAATATTTTCAAATAAAGATAAATTATTTACTAAATGCATTTGCTGAAATATAAAGCCAAACTCGGTATGTCTAAGCTTAGCTAATTCATTTTCACTAGCCTTAGTTAAATCTATGTTATTATATATAACACTACCTCCAGTAGCCTTATCCATACCACTTAAAGCATATAATAAAGTTGATTTTCCAGAACCAGAGGCACCCATTATTACAGTAAAGTCTGATTCATAAATATCCAAATCTAAATGAGATATTACATGTATTTGCCCGCCATCATGTGCGAAGCTTTTAGAAACATCTCTTGCAGATAAAATAATATTTTTCATAATATAACCCTCCTTGATTACAGGATGATTTTAACAACAAAGTTATTAAGAAGTCCTTAAGAAATTATTATTTTAAAGGAAATTTTATAACTACTTCTAATCCGTTATTGTTTTGAAGACTTATACTTCCCTTCATAGCCTCAGTAATATATTTAACTATATATAATCCTAATCCTGAGCCTTGCTCATTAAAAGAATTTTTTCCTCTATAAAATTTATCAAAAATAAAAGGCATATCCTCATCATTAATTCCAGGACCATAATCCTTTATATGAAGCTCTAAATTATTATTAATAATTAAGGCTTTAATATCTATTTTTGTTTTAGCATATTTCATAGAATTATTAATTATGTTTTCTATAATTTGAATAAATCTATTTTCATCAATTAAAGCGATTGCCTTAAAATCTGGCTTTATATAATTTATATCTGCATTAATAGATAATTCAGATATTGTATTATTTAAAAGCTCTATAACCTCTATTTCTTCTAGATTCATTTTTAACATGTTTAAATCAGATATTGAATGTAAAAATAAATCATTAGTAAGCTTAGTTACCTCATCACATTTACTAACAATTACATCTATATATTTCTTTCTTTTTTCAATTGAATTATCTAAATTAGCCTCTAATGCTTCTGAATAAGCTCTAATAGATGCTATTGGTGTTTTTATATCATGTGATAATGTAGCAATAACTGTTTTGTTATTTTCAATAGCGGCCTTTTCACTTTGACGAGCTGCTGTAATTTCCTTGCGCATGCTATCAAAGGCCCAAGTAAATTCTCCAAAATAATTACCACGCTCATAATCAAGCTTAACATCAAAATTACCTCGCGCTAAATTACTAGCAAAGCCTTGCATTTTTTCAAAGGGTCTAAGAATTTTAATATAAATATAAAGAAAGCCAAGACCTAATAATAAAACACATATACATCCAATAAGAATAATATATAAGCTATTAGATAAAGCCTCTTTTTGTCTTAATATTTCCTGAAGGGTTAATATTTTATTATTCATTTGCTCATAATCACCATTATTAGCTAATATACTTATTTCATTTAAGGCTACAATATATTTACCATCTAAAATATCTAATGTTTCCTTTGTTGAAATAAAATATAATACGCCTGTTATTATAAGAATAACGAATATGAATAGCAAAAATATAATTATTAATTTTCTTTTCATTAGTCAACCTCCAGCATATAGCCAAGCTTATAAACAGTTTTTATATATTTTGGATTAGCAGGATCATCCTCTAGCTTTTCTCTTAACCAGCGAATATGAACTGTTAATGTAGATGGATCTACTATTGAAAATGCACCCCATACCTCAGATATTAATACCTCCTTTGAAATTGGTGTATTAATATGCTCGCAAAAATATTTCAACAAATCAAATTCCTTTAATGATAATGAAATTTCTTTATCATTTTTCTTTACATTTCTAGTAGTAAGGTTAATATTAATATTTCCAAATGATATAATTTTTTCAGATTCATTATTTCCATATACTCTTCTAATAATCGCATTAATTCTTGAAAGTAATTCCTTTAAAGAATAGGGCTTAGATAGATAATCATCTCCACCTAAATCAAAGCCTGTTATACGATCAGACTCGCTAGTTCTAGCACTAGCAAAAATAACAGGAACGGCTGATAGCTTTCTTAATTCCTTACATAGTTCAAAGCCTGTATAATCTGGTAAATTAATATCTAATAGAATTAAATGATATTTATTGTATGATAAGAGCTCAAATGCTTTTTCGGCAGTAGTAGCACATGTAACATTATATCCATAGCCTTCAAGCATATCTGAAATTATAAATGATAGATCCTTATCATCATCTATTATTAATATCTCCATATTCATAGTATCAACCTCACTTTAAAATAAGTATATCATAAAATAAAACCCATAGTCGACTATGGGTTTAAATATTTATAATTCCATGTTACTTATTATTTTATTAGCAAATAGCTCTTCATCCCAAATATTATTTCCAAGTCTAATTGAGTGAAAAGGAATACTATTAACATAACCATCACTTATTTTTAGATAAATATCAAATATACCTTTTAGATTTTCTCTATCAATTTTAAATGATAAATTGTTATAACTAATATCTTTAGATTCAAATTCTAAGGTTTCAAATTCATTCTTAAGTATTAGGGTATATTTCTTCTGCTTTAGTAAATTACCAAAGCCAACGTTTTTAATATCAAAGCGAATATTAAAACTATTATCCGTTATTTTATAGGTGGCACTATTTAATACAAGCCTATAGCCTAAATGATTTCTTATATATGTAAATTGAGTTGAATCCTTATATAATTCATTATCTAAATTATATTTTGTATCCTTCCATCTTTTTACAACCTGATCATTCCAATATTCATTTAAATAGCTTAAACCTAATAAATCCATTTCCTCATTACAATTTTCTAATAAATTATATGTGCTGTTAGGAATTGTAACCTCACCACCATAAGGTAAATATTCGTTAACCATAGATAGCCACTCTACCTCTAAAAAACGATCTGCATAAGTGCCTAAATCTGAGCTTGATCCTAAATAACCATCATTATAAACTCCTAATCTATTCGATGAGTCTAATTTTAATTCAGTTAAATTTTTAAGATTATAGCCATAATAAGAATATAAAAATTGTGGTCTTCTTACTAAGATTGGAACTGTACTTGGCGTATTATTTAAGAATGTGCTTATTAAAACATTATATGTCTGTTGATTAGCAATATCTGAGGAATGCATCTCACCCCATGGGCCAACCATTCCACATTCAATTGCGGTAATAATATTTTGAAAATCATAAAAAATATTTTTTAATTGAGTAATATGCGTTTGCATCATATCTATAGATGGCTCCATATTTTTAGAGCCATTAAAGCCTGGATCATATGCAAAGCGTACTATAACTGAGGTTGATGCCTCATACATTCTTTGAAATTGAGCATATAGATTATTAATCATTTCATTACTAAATTCTAAATCACTTAATCCATTATTAGCTTTACTATAAGCTGATATATCAATTCTTAAATGTAAAAGGTTATTATATTTAAGATAATTTTTACTAACATTAGTAACCTTTTCATCTGTACATGATATATATACGGGCTCATAAAAGCCACAATCAGGACTATCAAATTCCTCAATTGTCTCTTCAAACTTTATTGTGCTTGTTATAATATTTGAGTCATTTAGTGATTTTCCATCATCAGTATTACTACATGATGTTAATAATAAAATGATTATTAATATGGTAAAAAATCTTCTCAATTTATTTCACCTACTTTTTTAAAAACCCCTACAGCATATGTAGGGGTTTAATATTATTCTTCAGTTTGAACTGGAGTCTCTACAGGTGCTTCTGTAGCTACAACCTCAGAATTTTCGACAACCTCGATTGGTTGTTCATCTTCCTCATGTCTTGCCACAACAGCTACTGTTGCAATATTTTGATCAGCCTTTAAATTAATTAATTTTACACCTTGAGTAGCTCTTCCTGTTTGTGAAATATCACTAACATGCATACGGATTACAATACCACGATCTGTAGTAATAATTAAATCATCCTTATCACAAACACTCTTTAGGGCAACAAGCTTACCATTTCTTTCAGTAACATTTAATGCCTTAACACCAGAGCCACCTCTACCCTGTAATCTATATTCATCAATTGTTGAACGCTTACCAAAGCCCTTTTCAGTAACTACTAAAATTTCATTCTTTTCTTCAGTAACTACTGCAGCACCAACTATTTCATCATTAGAAGAAATAGCCATACCACGCACACCTGTTGCGCTACGACCAATAGGACGTGCATCTTGCTCATTAAAGTGAATAGCCTTACAATTTGTAGCACCTAATACGATTTCTCTGTTACCATCTGTACATTCAACCTGAATTAGCTCATCACCATCTAGTAGATTAATTGCGATAATACCACTTGTTCTAATGTTTTTATATTGAGATAATTGCGTTCTCTTAATAGTACCATTCTTAGTAACAAAGAATAAATATTTCTCATCATCATCTAATGTCTTAACAGTTGTTACAGCTGCAAGCTTTTCATCATCCTGGAATTCTAATATATTAACTAGTGGAATACCCTTAGCTGTTCTAGAGCCCTCTGGGATATTATAACCCTTCATAGAATATACTCTACCCTTATTAGTAAAGAATAGCATATAGTCATGAGTATGAACAGGCATAATCATTTGAACGTCATCATCATTATGAGTCTTAATACCACTCATACCAACACCACCACGGCTTTGAGCACGATAATCATCCTGCTTCATTCTCTTAACATATCCGCGTGATGTAATAGTAATAATAACATCCTCTCTTGGAATTAAATCCTCATTTTCAATGCTAATTTCTGTTTGAAGTGAAATTTCACTCTTACGAGGGTCAGCATATTTATTCTTTAATTCTAATAATTCTGTTTCGATAATTTCCTTCTTCTTATCCTCAGAAGCTAAAATCTCACGATATCTTACACAATCATTAGTTAAATCCTGATGCTCTTGTAAAATCTTTTCTCTATTTAAACCAGATAATCTTCTTAATTGCATATCTAAAATAGCTTGTGCTTGTACATCAGATAAATTAAATCTAGTCATTAATTGCTCTTTCTCAGAGCCATCTAATGTATTACGGATAATTTTAATAATTTCATCAATATTATCCTGAGCAATAATATAACCATCTAATATATGTAATCTGGCTAAAGCCTTATCTAAATCAAATTGAGTTCTACGTGTAATAACCTCAATTTGATGCTTAAGATATACCTCTAAAGCCTCCTTTAATGTAATAGCCTTAGGTGCGTTATCTACTAAGCAAATCATGTTCATACCATAGCTTGATTGAAGCTGAGTATATTTATATAAATTATTTAGCATTACCTCAGGATTTACATCCTTACGTAATTCAATAACAATCTTAATTCCCTTCATTGATGATTCATCACGTAAATCTGTGATACCATCAACAATCTTTTCCTTAGCAACCTCAGCAATACGTTCAATTAAACGTGTCTTATTTAGCATATAAGGTATTTCAGTAACAACAATTTCTGTTTTACCATTCTTTAAATAATCAATATGTGCCTTAGATCTAATTACAATTGAACCATTACCTGTTGTATAAGCATTTCTTAAGCCTTGACGACCTAAAATTAATGCTCCAGTAGGGAAATCTGGTCCAGGAATATATTCCATTAAATCCTCGCTTGTTAATTCAGGGTTATGAATTAATGCAATAACACCATCAATAACCTCACCTAAATTATGCGGTGGAATATTAGTAGCCATACCAACAGCAATACCAGTAGTACCATTAACTAATAAATTAGGGAATCTTGCTGGTAATACTGAAGGCTCAGTTTCAGTCGCATCATAATTATCATTAAAATCTACTGTATTCTTTTCAATATCTCTTAGCATTTCCATAGAAAGCTTAGACATACGAGCCTCTGTATAACGCATTGCGGCAGCACCATCACCATCGATGTTACCAAAGTTACCATGTCCATCAACAAGTGGATATCTATAAGAGAAATCCTGAGCCATACGAACCATTGCCTCATAAATAGATGAGTCACCATGTGGATGGTACTTACCCATTACATCACCAACGATACGTGCTGATTTTTTATGAGCTGAATTTGAATAAATTTTAAGCTCATTCATACCATGTAAAATACGTCTTTGAACTGGCTTTAAACCATCTCTTGCATCTGGTAAAGCACGTGCAATAATAACACTCATTGCATAATTTAAAAACGAAGTTTTTACTTTATTATTAATATCTAATTGCTCAACCTTATCTACTGGTGTATATTCTTGTTCTATTTCTTTATTATCTTCCATTTTCTACACCATCCTTAAATATCTAAATTATCTGCAAAATGAGCATTTTCTTGAATGAATTTTTTACGAGGCTCAACCTCTTCACCCATTAGCATTTCAAATGTTTGATCAGCAACAAACGCATCCTCTAAATGCACCTGAACTAATGTTCTATTTTCTGGATCCATAGTTGTTTCCCATAATTGATGAGCATCCATTTCACCTAGACCCTTATATCTTTGAATATCAAGCTTTCTATCTGGATATAATGATTTAATATCCTCTAATTCCTGATCACTATAAGCATATTTAACTGAATTTCCTCTTTGTGCCTTATATAGAGGTGGCTTTGCTACATAAATATAGCCTGCTTCTATTAATTGAGGCATAAAGCGATAAAAGAATGTTAATAATAGAATACAAATATGCTCACCATCAACATCGGCATCGGTCATAATTACAATTTTATGATACCTTGCCTTATCTAAATCAAATTCTTCACCTATACCAGTACCAATAGCTTGAATCATTGATAAAATTTCATTATTTGATAAGGCGCGCTCAAGTCTAACCTTTTGAACATTTAAAACCTTACCACGAAGTGGTAAAATTGCTTGGAATTCACTATTTCTACCTGATTTTGCTGAACCACCCGCAGAGTCACCCTCTACTATATACATTTCAGATTTTACAGGATCCTTACTACGACAATCAGCTAATTTTGATTTTAACGCAAAAGATTCTAGTGGACTCTTTCTAATTGTTTCTCTTGCCTTACGAGCAGCAAGCCTTGCACGTGATGCAAGTAAGCTTTTTTCAATAATTGCACGAGCTTCCTTTGGATTTTCCATTAAATATCTATTTAATGCATCGCCAAATAATTGAGATACGATTGCTCTTACCTCACTATTTCCTAGCTTTGTTTTAGTTTGTCCTTCAAATTGTGGATCAGGATGCTTAACTGAAATAATAGCTGTAAGACCTTCTCTTACGTCCTCATTATTAATTTCTTCATCCTTCTTTAATAGCTTATTATCGTTAGCATATTTCTTTAGCTCACGAGTTAAAGCCATTTTAAATCCATCCTCATGCATACCACCCTCATGAGTATGAATATTATTAGTAAATGAATATAATGTTGTATTAAATTCTTCACTATATTGGATAGCAATTTCAACCTGAATATTATCCTTTTCATTTTCGCAATAAATAATATTTTCGTTGATGATTTTTCTATTTTTATTTAAGAATGTAACGTATTCATTAATACCGCCCTCATAGCAGTATTGAACCTCTACTGGTGCCTCACCACGTAAGTCACTAATACTAATTTTTATTCCTTTATTTAGGAATGCTAATTGTTGAATACGGCTACGTAAAATTTCATAATCATAAACAGTTGTATCTGTAAAAATTAAAGCATCAGCTTTAAATCTTACTTTTGTACCTGTATGATCAGATTCTCCAAATTCCTTTAAATCATCAACAACATGACCACGTTCAAACTTTTGATAATATTCCTTATTGTTACGATGAACCACTACCTCTAGCCATTCTGATAATGCGTTAACTACAGAAGCACCTACACCATGTAAACCACCAGAAACCTTATAAGATGAGCTATCAAATTTACCACCAGCATGTAATACTGTAAAGATAGTCTCAACTGCAGATTTACCAGTTTTAGGATGAATATCAACAGGCATACCACGACCATTATCAGTTACCTCAATAATATTATCAGGTAAAATTTTAACATCTATAGTATTTGCATAGCCCGCTAAAGCCTCATCTATTGAATTGTCTACAATTTCCCAAACAAGGTGGTGTAATCCTCTTGAGCTTGTTGTACCAATATACATACCTGGACGTTTTCTAACCGCCTCTAATCCCTCTAATACCTGTATATTAGAGGCATCATATTTCTTTAAATCTTCCATTAACGCTTCTCTCCTTTTTTCTCTATTCTTAGAACGTTAGCATTTTTTAGTAATTCATCTGGAATTTCTAAAATTGATGTTGTTGTGATAAAGGTTTGCTGACCACCTTTAACATATTGTGTTAAGCTTTCTATCCTTTGATTATCAAGTGCTGCAAACACATCATCAAGTAATAGAATAGGCTCCTCACCTGTAGCTTCCTTAATGTATTCCTTTAAAGCAAGCTTTAAGGCAATACATATAGTTCGTATTTGACCTTCAGATGCATATATAGAAGCATCTAGATCATTTATATAAATCGTAAAATCATCACGATGTATACCAATGTTTGTTACCTTAGTCATTAAATCCAATTTTTCTTTAGATTTAAATGATTTATAAATATCATCATCAAAAGTTCGATTATAAGATATTTTAATATTCTCAATTTTCATTTTTTTTGTAATATCTGTTAAATAAAAATTTAGTTTATTTATGAAATAAATTCTTTTTTTGTAAATTATTTCCAAATATTCAATTAATGTTTTTGTTAAAACATCTAAATATTTTAGATCTAAATTATTTCCTTTTAATAAATCATTTCTTTCCTTTAAAACCTTTTTATAAGCTGTAGAAGCCTTTAAATATGATTTATCCAATAAAGATACCTCTAAATCTAAAAAACGCCTTCTATCGCCTTTAGCGCCTTGAATAAGGCATAAATCATATGGGGAAAACATTACTACATTTAAATTACCAATGAAATCACTAATTTTAGAAATTTCATTTTTATTAATGTATAAAGCCTTACCTTCCTTTGAAATAACCATTTTAATTTTTTTATTAGCCTCTATTTCACATATTGCAAAATCATTACCATGATTAATAATTCCTTCTAAATTATTAACTCGATGACTTTTTGAGGTTGAGCATAAATAAATGGCTTCTAAAATAGAAGTTTTTCCTGTGGCATTTTTACCACTTAAAATTACTAATGAGTTATTAGTTTGTAATTCTAAATCATTAAAAACTCTAAAATTTGTTAATTTAATATTTTTAATCATTCAATAACAAATTCTTTATTTAAAATTTTAACTACATCTCCAGAATATAATTTTCTTCCTCTACGATTATCTGGTTCATTATTAATATAAGCCTCATTCTCAGCTAAAAAATATTTTGCTTGACCACCTGAAGAAATAAAATCCTCCATTTTTAATAATTGTTGTAAAGTTATATATTCTGTAGTAATTTTTATAGGCTTCATAATTTTAACCCCTTTCTATATGATTATATCATATAGAGAATAAAAATTCAAGAAAAATAGGCTCTAAAAGACATTTTTATTTTAAAAATGTATAGATATATTAAAAAACAGAAAAAAGAGCCTAAAAGGCCCTTAAATCTATTTTAATGTAGGATTAATAATAACAGATAATAAAATAATCATTTAATTTATTATTTACACCACTATAATAATTAGAATTATTTAAATAATTTTCAAGTAAATCAAGTGAAATAATTGATGGATTAAATGGCTGTAATTCATCTTTAGTATTCCATTTGAAATACTGTGTACCTGCAGCTCCATCAATATTAAATTTATTATTTTCATCACTTGAAGATCCTTTATATGTAAATGATGTCGAGGTGTTAATTGAATTATCTGCATTATAATAAATATTTTCATAAATACAATTAATCAACTCAAAGCCACCAACACCTGTATCATTGTTTTTAATGAAATATTTAATACCTTTAAAAATACAATTTTCAGCTTTAACACTACCACCTTGTGAAATTACTAATCCTTGAGAAGCTAATGCACATTTCCACAAAGAATTTTTATCCTTTTCTTCAGGAAAGTATATTTTTGAATATGCTAAAATAATATCTTTTACACTCAACGCTTCTAATTTACTTCTATATTTAAAATATAATGAATTATCGATTAAGCAATTGTACATATAGCAATTACCACCTCTTAACTTTGGTAATCTATCTTCTATATTTAAGAATTTACAATTTGCAAATGATACATTTAAAGCATAATTATATTTTTGATCCTCTGAACCACTATCACCTAATAGGAATCCTTTCTTTTGAGGAATTGCTAAACCATATAGGATTTCTTCAAAAGACACACCAGAGGATCTTAGTTTATTGTAATATAAATAATTTGATGTACCAGCTATATAAGCCTTTTCAATTTTATCCATCATTTTATATAAATAACCATTTTGATCATCACTACCAGCATTGAAATTACACCATGAAATATGTAATCCATTACTTACTCCATCTGTTCCATATGGAGCTCTAAATGAAGTTGATTTAACATTATAAATTGGATTTGAATAATCAATTTGACCATCATATGACTTACCAAATGTACAGTGATCTATCCAAACATAGCCACTAAATGAAATTTTAAAATATGCCCAACCGAATGCATCATAATTACCTACTGCAGATGCAGTATTTATAGATGCATCCTCCCATTGCCATAATTCATCAAATTCTAAATTTCTTATAACAATATTATGAGAGCTTAAAATTTGGAATCCACCATGAGTTAATTTAGCACCATTCTTTGAATAAATTAATAAATTTGTAGTGTTGCTAATTTGAATTTGAGACATACCATTTTCATTAAACATATCAGACATTAAATAATTAGTAAGATTTGCAGTTTGTTTACCAACAAAATCTGATATTACACCACTATCTTTAACTGCTTGACTTAATGTATAATATCCTAAATTTAAATCATTCATTATCTCAATAACATGAACTGTGCCTGATGAAACTAATTCTTGCTCAATATGACCAGGCATACCTAAAGCTAATGCTTGAGCCTCCAAAGTGGTTCTTTCTGTTTTTTGTGCACTTGTAAGTGCAGATGTTCTATTAATATAATCTAATTCAGCTAATCTATCAGCAATAGCTTTTTCTTCATCATTTCTACCATCATAATAGAAAATAGTTGTATATGTATATTTTGCAGCCTTTATTGCATTTACAAGCTCCTCTACAGTTGTTACCTTACGATAAGCTGATGTATTTTCATAAGATGTAAAATCAGGAAGCTTATCATATACATATCCACCTGCAGATAATATATTCTTCTCCAAAATAGAAGCTGATTCAAGGTTAAAATCTACATATCTGCTATATAAATTTAAATCCTTTGTAACTATTGTATCGACATCAAATTTATTTGTATAATTTGAATCTAAATACCAATAATCAGAAATATAATTTTCTCTTGAACTAATATATGGTTCAACAATAGTATTTCCTTCGACTATTATTTGTTCATCTATTAATTCATTTTCAAAATAGAAGTTAACATTAAATTTTAATAATTTAATGAATTTACCATACACATTAGTATTTTTAGTTAATGTATTACCAAATTCATATTTTGTTGTATATGTATTATCTGTATACCAACCATCAAATTTATAATCATATTTTTCTAATGCAGGGAGCTCAATTGTTTTAATATTATCTCCTAATTCAATTGTTTTATATAGTTCGTCATCTACATAATAATTTAAATTATATTTTGTATTAGAAATATATCTACCATATAAATTTATATCTTCAAAAATCATATTTCCAAATTCATATTTTGTTGTATATGTATTATCTATGTACCAACCATCGAATGTATATCCTTCTTTTATAGGATTAGAAACTGGTCTTAAATTTATATTAGAATAAGTGTTATCAGTAAAATATAATTCATCCTCAATAAAATATTTAATTTTATGTGAAAAAATTTCTTGTCCGATTTCAATATAAACATATCTACCATATAAATTAGTATCTTCAATTAATGGTTCAATAAATGTATACTTATTTGTATATTGTTCATCTATATACCAACCATCAAATACATATCCTGATTTAGTTGGCATTTTAAAAGTTGTAGGAATCTCACCTTGAAAATATGTAGCATTCTTTTCTAATTTAGTAGTATAAAATTTTAAAGATACATAATTTCTAGTCCAATTTAAATATAAATCTAAATCACTTGATACTTCAGTTGGAAAAATAACAGTCTTTGTATAATCACTGTCATAATACCAATCTTCCATTGTATAGCCAAATTTTTCAGGTTTTTTATTTTCAAACACATGCTTTTCAATTAATTCTAATGTAATATGTGTTCCAAGTTCATATTTTATTTCTTTTGTAGTAATATCATCTGAATCTACATGGAATGTAACTGTATATTCCACTATATCATCAAACGGTTCATCAATTGGCTCTTTTGAATCACAGCTACAAAGAAATAATACAAAGCATAATAATGTACAAATAATTATTGATAGCTTTTTCATTATAAAATTTCCTCTCTTTATTTAGTAATATCTATCCAATATTTTACATTATATTTTAAATAAAATCTACTAAAATAATAATTTTACCTTTTTATATAATAAAAAGAAAAGAAAAAAAATGGCTTAAAAAAGCCATTTATTAATCCATTCTAACTGGTAATATTAATTGAGTTAAATTAGAATCCTTATCTCCTCTAATTATGAAAGGTCTAATTTCACCAGATAAATTTAATGATATTTCAGTTGAAATAAAGCTACGTAAAGCTTCTAATAAATATCTTGAGCTAAATCCTATAACAATTGGATTATTAGCCTCAATATTAGTAGGAATTAATTCTTCCTTCGCATCACCAATTGTAGCATTAGTAGTTGAAATTTCAATTATACTATCCTTCTTAATTGAAAGCTTAATAATACTATAAGTAATTTCTCTATCCTTTTCCTTATCTCTTGGAGATAATAAAGATACACGCTCTACAGCCTCAACAAGCTCATCCTTGTTAAATTTAATAACAATTGGGAATTCATTTGGAATTAATTTTGAAGTATCAGGATAATTTCCATCTAATAGTCTAGTTTGGAATAAAACATTTTTATATTTAGCTAATAGCTTATTATTTGAAAAATATAATTCAATTTCATCCTCATAATTATCAATAGCTCTTAAAAGTTCATCTAAAGATTTATTTGGAATTGTAATATTAAAATCATTATATTCATTTATTTTTACAATTTTTTGTGATAATCTAAATGAATCTGTAGCAGTAGCTATTAAATTACCTTGAGAATGCTTAAAGTTAACACCTGTTAAAATAGGCTTTTTTTCTGAAGCAGCTGTTGCAAATACAGTTTCCTTAATTAAAGATTTTAATACTGGAGCATTTAATATTAATGGATTTTCTAAAGTAACAAAATCAATTTTTGGATAATCCATGTAATCCATAATATGAAGCTTATACTCTATACGATCAGCCTTAATTACTAAAGTTCTATCCTCAATTAGATATAAATTGATATTTTTAGCATTTATTTTTCTAATAATCTCAATAAAGAATTTACCAGGAACAACTGTTTTACCAGGCTCCTTAATAATTAATTCTTGATTTGCTATTAATACCTCAACAGAAATATCTGTATTAGATGAGGTCATATATAATTCAGTATCAGTAGCTTCAAATTTAATACCTGTTAAAATAGGCATAGGTGATTTACTAGGTAATCCTCTAGAAATTATATTCAGATTTTCTAAAAGAACCTCACGACTAATTGTAATATTCATAAATTCCTCCAATAAAAAATTTAATTAATTATATATTGTTATTATTATTAAGAATGTGTATTTGTGGATAAGTCAAAAAAATGACTTAACTACAACATTTATTATAACATATTTGATGTGGAAAAGGAATAAATAATCCACTTAGTTTTATACTTTTTTTAATATTGAATCAATTGCCATTTTCAATTGTTCGTTTGTCTTTAAATCTTGTTCAATTTTATTACATCCATTCATTATAGTAGTATGATCTCTACCATTTAAAATTGAACCAATTCTAGAGTATGTAAGCTTATAATGATTCTTTAAAATATACATTGCAATATGTCTTGGTAAAACATATTTAGCATTACGAGAATTACCTAAAAGGTCAACTACGCTAATATTATAAATATTAGCGATTACACTTAATGCATTCTCATAATTTTGATTTAGAGTAGGCTTTTTAGCTTTTATTAAAATTTCTAAAGCCTCTTTAGTCATTTGTAAGGTTGGCTTAGAATTATAAACCTCAGAAACCCATAAAACTCTTGTTAAAGCACCCTCAAGTTCTCTTACATTATCAGTAAAATTTTCAGCAATATAATTTAAAACATCATCATCAATTGTTATTTCAGAAGTTTCAGCTAATTTTCTTTTTAAAATATTTAATCTTTGATTTAAATCTGGAAGCTTAATATCTACTGTAATACCCATACTAAATCTTGATGTTAAACGATCCATAATACCATTTAATTTAGTTGCTGGACAATCTGATGTTATAACAATTTGTTTTTGTCTAGAAATCATATTATTAAATAATTTAAAGAATTCCTCTTGAGAAGCCTTTCCTTTTTCAAGCATTTGAATATCATCTACTAATAAAACATCTAGATTTTCATATTTTTCTTCAAATGCTTTCATATTTTTATCTCTACTTGCCTTAACATAATCCTCTAAATATTCATTAGCTTGTACGTATAATATTTTATTATTAAGATCTGATTCAGAAATATAATTACCAATAGCTTGCATTAGATGAGTTTTTCCAAGTCCAACTCCTCCAAAAATATAAAGTGGGTTAAATATTGTTCCTGGTTCATCTGCAACTCTAGTAGCAGTTAAATATCCTAATCTATTAGAATCACCAATAACAAATGATTCAAACGTATAATTAGCGTTTAAATTATGCTTAGTTATCTTAGTAAATGCAGGTTGAGAAGGTTTATTTTTTAATTCTTCCTCAATAACAAATTTAAATTTAAGCTTTTTTGATGTTAATGAACTCAAAATTTCATTTACCTGTCTTACATATATATTATTAATTTTACTTTTAATATATGTCGAAGGAGTTAAAATATATATAACACCATTTTCCTCCTTCATTACATGCTTAACCTCACCAAAGGTTTCTTGGAATGTGTTTTCAGATAAACTGTTAGAAAGCTTATCTAATGTGTCATTCCATAAAGCTTGATAATCATTCATAATTCCACCCACGATCTTAATTAATAGTAAAAGATAAGTAAAACACACTAAAAAAGCTTTACAATATTTATAAAACTCAAAAAAAATAGTATTTTAGTGTAATCTACTTATAACATGCTTAAAATATATCATAAAAATTAGATAACGCAACATAAACTTTTCCACTAAAAATGTGGATAAGTTTTTTCATAAATCGACAAAAAATACTATAAAAATGTGGATAAGTATGCAAAAAAAGGGCTTTATGGCGTGTTTTTTTGATATAATTGACAATTTCACATGAGGATAAATTTGTTAATTAATTATCCACATTTTATAAAAAAATTTTCAACTTTTTTTAAACATTTTTTTTTAGGAAATAATTATATTAAAAAGTTGTCATTTTTTCTATTGACATAGGTAGTAAATTTTGTTAAAATTATTGAGCGTGGTTTTGGAAAGAAAGAGAGGTTTTTAGTATGAAAAGAACTTATCAACCTAATAAACGTAAAAGAAAAGTAACTCATGGTTTCCGTGCAAGAATGGCAACTAAGAGTGGTAGAGCAGTTTTAGCTCGTAGACGTCAAAAAGGTAGAAAACAATTAACTGTTTAATCTTAATTAAATAATTATATTGACATAACTAGTACGACCAGATCAATTTTTTAATAATTTTTGGTCGTATTTTTTTGTTATTTAGTGAGGATATTCTATGAATAAACAATATCGCGTTAAAAAAAGTAATGAAATAGAAAAGATTTTAAAAGAAAAGAAATTTTCTTCAAATTCTTATTTTTCAGTTTATAAAAGAAATAATCCCGAAACCAGCCATTTTAGATATGCGATTAGTGTAGGAAAAAAACTAGGTAATGCCGTTATTAGAAATAAACTAAAACGACAAATAAGAGCAGTAATTAATGAATTAAATATTGATCTTAATAGAAATACAGATGTTTTTATAATTGCAAAAGTCAAAATTCTTGATATTTCATATCAAGAAATGCTTAAACAATTAGAATATCTATTTAATAAACAAAAATTAATAAAAGGAGAAAAAAATGACTAATTTTTTCTATAGAAATAGACATAAATTAATTTTAGTAATCTTCTTAGCTTTAATATTATTTACATTAACTAGTTGTCGTATGGATTCAGGTTCATGGAATAATAAGCCATATACTACATACAAGGCTGAATGGGTTGATTTATGGAATGGCGGAAGTGGATTCTGGAATACATTATGGGGATGGCCTATTAATTTAATTTCATATCCAATTGCTTGGATGTGTTCAGGAATTGGTAAAGGATTAGGTAATTCTTTCTTCTGGGGTATTTTCTTTACTACATTAATTGTTAGAACATTAGCTTGGCCAATTTACAGTAAGCAAAATGGAATGAGCTTGAAAATGCAATTAATGCAGCCAGAAATGGCAAAGGTTCAAAGAAAATATGGTAATAGAAAGGATCCTCAATCTCAAAGAGCAATGCAAATGGAAATGATGAAACTTTATAAGAAATATAAGGTTAATCCATTAGGATGCTTTGGTACTATGTTCCTTCAATTCCCAATTTTCATGTCTATGTATGAGGTAGTACAAAGAATTAATGCAACAACTACTACAGTAGTTGATGGAGCTGTTAATGTAACAGTTGCTGGTAAATTTGCTTTATTAAATACTAAAGTATTTGGATTTTTTGAGTTGAATACTTCATTCTTCGAAGCAACAGCAGTTAAGGATAAAATATTTGCTGTTGTAGTTGCTTTAATATTTGGTGGTTTACAAATTTTACAACAAAAATTATCATCACGCCCACCTAAGTATCAAAAGCAACATCCAAACGCAAATAGTGCACAGCAAAATCAACAACAAAAGCAAATGAAGACTATGATGCTTGTAATGAACATAATGTTTGTGTTTATGTGTTTAAATTCAACATCATTAGCAATATATTGGTTAATTGGTGCTGTATATCAAATCTTCCAATCATTTATTGGTAGAAAGATAAATGAATACCAATATTATAAAACACAGCAAAAAAATAATATATAATGGTGGTACTATGCAAAAGAAAGTAGAGTTTATTGCAAAAAATACTGAAGAAGCAATGGCTGAAGCAGTAAAAAAATTACATATTTCAAGCGATAAGATATTTGTTAGAGTACTAGGTGAATTACCTGAAGGTATTAATTGTGAGGCTTTAGTTGATGTTAATTTAACTTTAGAAGGTAAAAAATATTTAGAGGGTATTTTAAAAGCTTTAAATATTGGTTATCAATTAGAAGCTAGATCTGTAAATGGTGAGCAACAAATTCATTATATTATTGATAGCTATGAAAACTCATTATTAATTGGTGTTAAGGGTAAAACTTTAGAGGCTATTCAAATCTTACTTCGTAATTTAATTGCTACATATACAAAGGATAGAATTGTAACTACTCTTGATATTGGTGGTTATAGAAGTAATAGAGCTCATCAGCTTGAAATTTTAGCAACTAAAACTGCAAAGGAAGTTGCTAAATCTAAGGTAGCTGTTAAGCTTCAACCAATGAATTCATTTGAGCGTCGCGTTATTCATGAAAAGTTAAGTGATTGGCGTGATATATATACTGAATCTGAGGGCGAAGGCGAAAATAGAGCTATCGTTATTAAGCCAAGAGAAAAGTAAAATAATTAAAGATCCAGCTGTTAAGCAGTTGGATTTTTTATTTCTATTTTTTTTAAAATAATAAAATAATAAGTAATTATTTAAATTATAAATAATTTATGATAGAATAGTACTATGAGAAAATATATAATTATTGCATTAATTTTATTAAGAAGCATTTTAATATTTATAGCTATTGGAGCAGTTACAACAGCTACTGTTAAAAATATATATAAGGTAGCTCTAGTTGAACAGTTTAAGAATAAAGGAGTTTATCAGGAGGAGCTTTCTACAGAGAAGGTTAAATTTTATAAAATTGACTCTAATGAAGAATTGCCAGCTTATATTAAAAGCTATAATCAAATAATACCTGGTGCACCTGGCGATATATTAGTTTCAAGGGAGGCTATTGTTCATCCAGTTGTAAATGGATTTATTTCATTTTTTGCTGGCGGACATGCTGCTATATGCTTAGATGAATATACAGATTTTGATATTAATGCCACTTTAGCTGATTCTATTGAGGCAACAGGTTTGGAGCCTGGTGATAATTTATCTAAGGTATTTAATAGAGCTTATTGGGGTAATAACTCGGTTTATGATGAGGTAATTGGCTTAAGAGTAAAAATGACTGAGGATGAGCGTAAGGAGGTCATTTCTGCTGGCTGTGGATTAATAGGTGATCCTTATAATTTCTCTTTTATTTTTGATTTAAAAAATAAATCATATTGTAGTGATATTGTTTCAAAGGCTTATAGTAAAATTGGTGTTAATTTAAATAAAGATGAATTTAGTACATCTATTTATGATTTAATCATAAGTAGCGATACTTATATTTCTTATTATCATATTTTTGATTCTAATGGAGTACAGCATATATATTATTTAGGGTAGGTGATTATTTATGGCTTATATAGCATTATATCGTGCATATCGACCTCAAAAATTTAATGAGGTAGTAGGACAACAGCATATCATAAAGACATTACAAAATGCTATAGCCTTAAATAAGGTAGCACATGCTTATTTATTTTGTGGTCCTAGAGGAACAGGTAAGACTACTCTTGCAAAAATCATGGCTAAGGCATTGAATTGTGAGCATGGTCCTAGTATAGAGCCATGTGATGAATGTGAGATTTGTAGTGGCATTCAAAAGGGTATGATTTCTGATGTTGTAGAAATCGATGCTGCATCAAATAATGGTGCAGATGATATTCGTGCATTACGTGATACAGTTAAATATTTACCGGCAGTTGGTAAATATAAGGTTTATATTATAGATGAGGTTCATATGCTTTCTAATGCAGCATTTAATGCTTTATTAAAGACATTAGAGGAGCCACCTAAGCATGTAATTTTTATTCTTGCTACAACAGAGCCTTATAAGCTACCTAATACAATTTTATCTAGATGTCAAAGATTTGACTTTCAGTCTATATCCTTAGAGGATATCTTAAAAAGATTAGAAATTGTAGCTAAGGAAGAAAATATTAAAATTACCGAGGATGCGTTATATCAAATAGCCTTATCAGCTGAGGGAGGAATGCGTGATGCGTTGTCATTATTTGATCAATGTATTTCATATTGCGTTAATCCTGAGATTACCTTAGATGATGTTTTAGCTGTATCTGGCAATATTTCATATTTTAAAATAATAGAATTATTATCTGCATGTATTGGTAATGAGGAAGCTAAGGCAGTTACCATTTTGGATAATATATTAAAGGAAGGCAAAGAGGTTCCTAGAATTATAAATGATATTATTTTATTCTTAAGGGATGTTTTATTATATAAGAATGATGCTATTATTGAGCAAAAGCTAATGTTTAGTAATCAAAGCTTTATAGCTTTTTCAAATAATATAGCTAAGCCACATATTTATAGATGGCTAGATATATTAAATGATTCCTTAAATCAAATGCGCTTTTCAACTCAAAAAAGAGCATTCCTAGAATTAGCAGTTCTAAAAATGAATGATAATAAGCTAAATGAAGAGGTTAATTTATTAGAAAGAATTGAATCATTAGAAAATAATATTTCTATGGTAATGAATAATTCAAATAATTTTTCTAATAGAAATATTATTAAGGAAGAAACGTATATTCCATCATTCCCAAGCTCACAGGATTTTAAACAATTCTCTGAGGTTAAGGAGGATGTAATTAAGGCATCACCAGTTACTGAGGAGGCTTTTAAGCCTATTGTAAAAGAGGTTGCTCAATCAGTAGATGATGAGATTACAATTAGAGATATTGAAAAAATATTAAATAACGCTTCTAAGGAAAAGCGTGAAAAGCTGAATTCAGTTTGGTATCAAATATCTGAAAGATATTCAAATACATTTGCAATTCAAATATTAGTAAATGGCAATATAGTTGCGGTAAGTGATGATGCATTTATTGTTGAATTACAGGATGTTGGATTCTGTAATAGAGTAATGCGTTATGAAAATTATGTAAAGATTATTGAAATCTTTAATGAATTTGATTTGAATATAAAGGATTATATTTGTATACCTAAGGCTGTATGGAGTAAAATACGTATAGATTATAAAAATAAATATTCCTTAGAAAATCCAAAGCCTGTATTAGATGATATTAAGATTGGAATTAAGAAAAGAGTAATTCCAAGCTTTATAGAGGAAAAAAAGGTAGAAGATGAATTTGAGGATGTTTTAAAATTATTTGAAGATGATCAATTAAAAATAGTGGAGGAATAAAAGATGAATCAACAAGCAATGATGCGTTTAAAGAAAATGCAAAAACAAATGATGGAAGCTCAAGAGAAGCTTGAAAGCTCAGTATTTACAGGTACTGCAGGTGGTGGAGTTGTTACTGTAGAGGTAAAGGGTACTCATGAGGTTTTATCTGTAACTATTGATGAGGAAGCAATTAAGGACGATTTAGAAATGGTTCAGGATATGATTGTTATTGCTATCAATGATGCTAACAAAAAGATTGATGCTGAAACTCAAAAGACTATGGGAGCCTTTGGCGGCGGAATGGGATTATTCTAATGAAATATCCTAAGGCTCTAGAGGATCTAATAGAATGCTTTTCTAAATTACCCTCTGTTGGTAGAAAGTCAGCAGAGCGTTTTGCTTTGCATTGCTTAATGCATTTAGATGAGGCTGATGTTATTGATTTTTCTAATGCGTTTATAGGTATTAATACAGATATTAATATTTGTCCTGAATGTGGAAATATTTGTGAAGGTGATTCTTGTATAATATGTAAGGATAACTCTCGTAATCATAGACAAATATTGGTTGTAGAGGGTATTAAAGATTTATTTACTATTGAGAAAATAAATAATTATAACGGAATATATCATGTATTAAATGGTGCTATTAGCTTTTCTAAGGGTATTACAATTAATGATTTAAATATTAATTCATTAGTTGAAAAGGTAAAAAATAATGAAGCTGATGAAATAATCTTAGCTACTAATGCTACCCTAGAGGGTGAAACAACCGCTAGATATATTAAGGAATTACTTAATGAGTATAATGTAAAAATAACACGTATAGCACATGGATTACCTGTGGGTGGAGATTTATCCTATGCTGATGAAATGACAGTTTTAAAGGCATTTGAAGGAAGACGTGAATATTAATAAAAAAATCACCATAATATTAAATGGTGATTTTTATGAAAATTATTAAATATGTTTTTAAATCTATTTTGTTTGGTGTATTAACCTTGTTAATAATAAATTTGATTGGACAATTTTTTAATTTAAAATTACCATTTTCAATATTATCAATTTTATTAGTTGGATTTTTTAGATTACCAGGCTTAATAGCTTTATTAATTTTTATTATTATTTAGGAGAAGTTTATGCAGGTATTCTTTTATAGCTTAGATAATCAAAATAACAAAGTATCCTTTAATACAGCTTATAAGCGTGAGGATAATAAAATAGTATTTGAGGATAAGTCTATAGAAAATACAGTAATTTATTTATATATCTATAAGGACAAGCTTATTTTAGAAAGAAAAGGAAGCGTAGAAATGAAGATATCTTTTATTGAAAATAAAAGCATACCTTCATATTATAAAAATCAATTAGGATTAGAGTTTGATTTTATAGCTAAATGTCATAAGCTTTCAATTACAGAAAATAGAATAGATATAGAATACGATATGATTTTAGATAACGATTTACTTTCAAGTCATAAAATATGGATAATTATGCGTTAAAATACTTGAAAAACTATGAAAATTCAAGTAAAATCAAATAGTATTCAATTTTGGAGGAATAAAGATGGAAAATATTTCGCAAATGTCATTATTAGAGGTTGCAGTAAAATTAATGGAACAAAAGCGTACTGTTCAAAACATTAAGGCACTTATTAAGGAAGTATTAGAGATGAAGGGTCTTAGTGATGAGGATGGCGAATTAACAACACAATTATATATTGACATTACAACTAGTTCGAAATTTGTATATATGGGTAATGATGAATGGGATTTAAAATCTCGTCAATCATTAGATGAGTATGATAAGGATGGTTCTGCATTTAACTCTAAGGATGAAGAGTTCTTCGATGATGAGGAAGAATTAAATGATGAGGATGATTTAGATGAGGATGATCTAGATGACGATGATGATGACGACAGTGACGATGAGGAAGAATATGATGACGAATCAAGTGATTTAGATGATGAAGATGATCTAGATGACGATGATGACGACAGTGATTATGACGACGGCGAATTAGAAGATGAAGACATGGATAGATATACTGAAGAAGGCTTCAATGAAGATAAGTATAATAACTACATGGATGATTACGAGGATATGTACGACGAAAACTAATCGGTTTTCATATTTTCACATAGGATTTTGATATTATAACAATTATTAGAGGGTATACTATATTTGTCTTAATGACAATATCTATCATTCTCCCTACAAGGATAGATATCTTTTTCATAAGCAAATTATAACTCTCCCAATTATGAGTAAAAAGGACAGCCATGTAGGTTGTCCTTTTCTCGTATTAATATATTTTATTTATTTATATTTAATGTTAAAATTTAATTAGAATGAGGTGATTTCATGTACAAAATAGGATTAGTCGAGGATGAAAGGAATTTATCATCACTAGTTGAAAAATATTTAAAAGCTGAAAATTATGAGGTAATTACCTTTTATAATGGGGAGGATGCACAAGAATCTATATCTGAGGATATCGATTTGTGGATTTTAGATATAATGCTTCCTGGAGTTATTTCTGGCTATGATCTAATTAAAGAAATTAGAGCTAAGAATGAATCAAAGCCAATAATATTTACTTCAGCTCGTGATCAGGATATCGATAAGATTATGGGCTTAGAGCTTGGAAGTGATGATTATATCGCTAAGCCTTATTCTATAAGGGAATTAATGCTTAGAGTAAAGAATCTTTTAAATAGGAGCTATGGTAATAAGGCATCAGCTAAGCAAGGTAATACTGAGGAATTTAATGGTTATATCATAAACTATGATAAAAGAATTGTTACTGAAAATGATGTTAATATTAATTTAACATCTAAGGAATATGATTTATTATTATTCCTTATACAAAATAATACTAAGGCATTTTCTAGAGATCAAATTCTAGATAAGGTTTGGGGTAATGATTATTTTGGTAGCGATAGAGTAGTTGATGATTTAGTAAGAAGATTAAGACAAAAAATGCCTAATTTATCCGTAGAAACAATCTATGGATATGGCTATAGATTATCTATATGAAAAAAATAAATATTTCTTCTCAGCTATTATTATTATTTTTTACTATAGTATTGGTTGCCTCATGTGCCTTTTCATTAATTACCTTAACACGTATTCAGGTATTTGCTGAAAGAGAGGTTTATTCTCGCTTATCTACTTATATTTATTTTATTGATAATGAAGGTAATGAAGCATTACCTGATATGAATGTTGGATATTACATCAAGGATAGTGATAATCCAAATGGGTATTCTAGCCCAAGCCTTAGTAAATATATATCTAGTGAACAATTAAATGATTTGATTACTGAAAAGCTAATAAATAGTCATGGTCCACTAATTTCTTCTGAAGCTAATCAGGGATATATTGTTAAGAATGATAAAACAAAGATTTATTATGTACTATCAGCCTCTAGCAACAAAAAGGAATTTACTATTATTTTTACGGATTCAAGCTATACAACTAATATGGTTAGAAATGTTTCTGGTCAGGTTATTTTAGTTTTCTTTTTACTTATTATGCTATCAACCTATATTATTTATATGTGGTCTAATCATTTTGTAAAAAGAATAAGATTAATTCAAAGTCATATTATTAACCTACCTAAGGATAAATATGAGGTTGCTTATATTGATGATTCCTTAGATGAAATAGGTGAGCTATCTAGAGCAATTGAACAGATGCGTATAGAAATTAATCATAATGAAAAAACAAAACAGGAAATGCTACAAAATTTATCTCATGATTTTAAAACTCCAATCGCAGTTATTAAATCCTATGCTGAAGCTCAGCAGGATGGAATGGCTGATGAGGATTCTACTAAGGTTATAATAGCTCAAGCTGATTTATTAAAGAAAAAGGTTAATAGACTATTACAATATAATTCATTAGAATACCTTAACAAGGATAAGGAATTTGAGGATATTTCTATGAATGAGTTAATTACTGAAATAATTCAAAATTATAAATTTCAAACAGATTTGAATTTAGAGGTTGATTTAGCAGATAATGTCTATTTTAAGGGCTATAGAGAGAATTTATATACTGTAGTGGATAATATTGTAGATAATGCTAAAAGATACGCTAAAACAAAAATAAAGATAGTTTTACGCAAGGATAGATTAAGAATTTATAATGATGGTGAGCATATTGATGAAAATTTCTTAAAAAGCTCATTTAAACCTTATGAAAAGGGCAGTAAGGGTGAATTTGGTTTAGGCCTATCTATCGTTAAGAAAACAATTGATTTTTTTGGTTTAAATTTAAAGGTTAAAAATGAAACAATAGGTGTATCATTTATTATAACCAAACCAGATGATGCTAAATAATAAAAATAAGTCTTTAGTGATATAATTCATTAAAGACTTTTTATTTATCGGTACACTTGTTTCAAACTTGAACCAAAAACGCTTACATTAGTTCTTTCTTTTTCAAATTAAAAGTATATAATTATTATATAATAGTAAATTTAATTTTAAAAAGGAGAAGGAAATGAAAAAACTATTAGCATTTATGATTATGCTTGTTTCAGTTATTTGCTTAGCTGCGTGTGATGAATCACAAGAGCCAACGCCAGATACAAATCAAAATGAAACAAACGATAATCAGGATAACACAAATCAATCGGATTCAACAAATGATAACCAAAATGATACAAATCAATCAGGTTCAAATAATAATGAGCCTGAGGAAGAGGAGGAAGAAACTGAGGTGCCTTTTGTTAATCCAGATGCCGAGACTACTATATTCTTAGCTGGTGACTCAACTGTAAAAACATATAATGACTCTCAATATATAGCAGGTTGGGGTCAATATTTAGATTTATTCTTAGATGATAATATTACAGTTAAGAATTGTGCACAAGGAGGAAGAAGCTCTAGATCATTTATTAATGAGGGTAGATTATACGATATAGCTGGTGGTAATTATACATTTAGTGAAAATGGTGGTAATTCTATTGGCGATGAGATAAAAGCTGGAGATTATTTATTCATTCAGTTTGGTCATAATGATGATGATACTAAAATGGAGTCATCAGCATCTTCAAATTATACTAATTTATATAATCGTATGGTACCATTAGGAACACCTAATAGTAAGGGCATTTATCCAACTACAGCAGGCGAAAGAACTGCAACAACTACACTTCCTACTGAATATACACAATATGCTACTGATAGTGAAGAAACAAGTGCTTTAAAAGAAATTGCAAAATATGGTTCAACATATTATGCATATGGAAGCGGTACTTACAAATGGTATTTAAAGCAATATATTGATTTTGCTAGAGAAAAGGGTGCTACTCCAGTTTTAATAACACCTGTTGCTAGAGTCAAGTTCTCTGGAAGCCAAATAATTGGTGGCCCAGGTTTACATGGTGATGATTTTGCATATGTTAAGGCTGTTCGTCAATTAGCCGAGGAAGAGGATTGCTTATTAATTGATTTATTTGCATCAACTAAGGAATTATTAGAGGAAGCTACTTCTACATATGCTAATTATTTAATGGCATTAAAGCCAAATGAATTAGATAATGGTACATGGCCTACTGGTTATGATGGTGCTTATGGTAATACAAAGGCTGGTTATACTGGTATTGAGGCTACTCATTATAATAAGTATGGTGCATATTTAACTGCAGCATATTTAGCTGAGGCTTTACTTAATAGTATAGAGAATAAAGAATCTCATAATTCAAATAAAGAATCTTATAAATTTGTAAATTCCGTATTAAAAACTCCAGAAGATTATATAGATCCATCTAATTTAATTACAATTGCTAAGATAGATGCTTTAGAGGCTCTAATTGAAAAGGTAGATGTAACTAATCCAGATAGAGCATTTAATGATGAAAAAGCAGCTATAGCAGCAATTAATGAGCTTATTGCTGTAGAAATTACTAATGATAATTATCTTGCTAGACAAACTGAGGCTATAAAGGTAAGAGCTATATATGATGCAGTAAATGCTACATATAGAAGTCTTATTACAAATTATCAAAGCTTAGTTGAATATGAAGCAACAATCGAACAAACTATAATTGCAAATAGACCAGTACCTACTAGTGTAGTTAGAATGAATCCTCAAGGCTTAACAGCAGGTGAATTAAGTTCAAATCAAACACTAGGTATATTTACAATTTATTCAGATTCAGCTACGGATAAAGAAGTAACAGTTAAATCATCATCTACTAAATATACTTATAATAGTGAAGAATATACAGTAAGTCAGTATTTATCAATGGGCGGAACTGCAACATATGGAACAGGTAGATATATATCATTTACTACAACTGGTAAATGTAGTGTTACTATTGTAGCTAAATCTTCTAATAATACTGATAATAGAGTAGTTAAAATGGTAGATAGTACAAATACTAAAAATGAAGTAGCTACATTTGAAGCTAACACAGCTATTTCAATAACAACAAATGAAATAGAAGGTGTTGGAACATATTATGTTGGCTCATCAAGCGGTGGAGTTTACATTTACGATATTATAATTGAATACTTTGAATAGTTAAAAATTAGGTATGATATTTATTGAATGGTATCATACCTTTTTAATTTGTTTATATAAAAAAAGGACTTGCCTTTAGGCAAATCCTTAATTTTTATTATTCAGCGTAATTATCTACCATAACGATAGAATTAATACGAGTACCACGACCATTTGTAGTAGATGGAGCTGAAATTGTATAAGTGCCAGCTTCTTCAATTGTAAATGTTACTGTAACATATGTTGAACCAGTTACTGAATAAGCACCATATTCTTCAGCAGTGTAATTAGCTAAAGAACCAGTCTTACCACCTTGAACACCTTCAGCAATTAATGTAGCATCTGTAGTAGTACCAGCAATCCAGTTACCTTCAGAATCCTTAAGACCTAAAGCAGAAATGTTAGAACCACCAGTAGAAGCAAATGAGATTGTGATTGTACCTGTACCAACAAAAGTAACAGTTAAATTATCATCTTTAGTTTCAATGCAGCTTCCGCTTGTTCTATATGTAACCTTAGTAGAATCTCCAACAGTTAAGAAGCTATTTGCAGTTTCAGCAAATGTCGCATTATTAATTTGAGCTTTGTCATATGTATCAGATTCATCAACAACAGAATCACTATTTTGATCAACCTTAGTTAATTTAGTAGTATCGATTGCTGAATAGTCAAATGAATAATTATTAGTAACAGTTTCTACAACTTCTTCAACATCGTACTTCATATCAACGAAATCAGTATATTTAACATCAATGCTATATACACCTAAATCCTTAGAATATGTTGTATAAACAGCTATCTTAACGATATCAGCAGCATCAGATTCTAATACTAAATCCTTAGAATCATTTAATGTTAAGTAATCAGTAATTTTACCAGCCAAAGTATCAACTTTTAATGTTGCAACAACATTACCAGTAGAATCATAACCTTCAATTACAACAACATCATCTTGAGCATTACCAGAACCATTATTACCAATAACAAGATTTAAAGTAGCCTTCTTAATTGGATTAGTAAATGTAGTTGAGATATTGCTACTATTAGCTTTTCCTAATTTTACAGCGTCAATATAATTTGAACTTGTATAACCTGTGCCATCATTTGGAGCAATCTTATTAGTTGGAATAGTGGCTACACCAGTTCCCTCATCTACAGTTGCTGCAGTATTAGTCCATGCAGTTTGTAAAGCATCTACAATTGTACCATCAAATGAAACAGTATGTAATTCTAACCATACAGCATATAATGTAATATCTTCAGTTAAACCAGTCTTAGTGTCAACTTTGAATAACTTAATATCAGTATTTGGTTCACCAGTAGTTTCAGTTTCTGTCCAACCAGCAAATACATAGCCATCTCTAGTTGGAGTATGTAATTCAGCATTGCCATCCTCTTTTGTAACAGGAGCTGTAACAACACCATCTGAATTGTCATCAACAATTCCATCAATTGAACCGCTGTTTAAGTTATATGTAACAGTTACAGCATAATCAACAAATTTAACATAAATAGTTGCGTTAGATTCATTTGCATTTTCAGCATCTGTATCAGCTATAGTATATGTTGTGCCATCGAATGGAATTGTACATTCAGCATCTGTATAGTAGCCTTCAAGCTTAGCACCCTTAACATCAACAGATTCAGGTAAAGCAAATTCATTAGTATAAGATAATACGCTTGGTAATAAAGCTTGAACAGTTGATGTCTCAATACCAATTGCAGAATCATAAACTACTTGGAAGTTTAACTTATAAGTGTCTTGGTGATTTTGAGAGATTATCCAATCACTCTTTAAGCCTAATGCTGTGTTAGCAGCAAATACCTTAGATAAATCACCAAATTCAGCAGCTTGGTCAGCAGTTAAGAAGCTCATACCTTCAACAGCCTCAGTAATTGCACCAACGCCTGTATTATTGTATTCATAGTTCTTAACAGTATTCACGAATTCCTTAATTAAACCAGTTACATATCTTCTATTCTTGCTATCACCATTATAACCATCCTTAGAAATATGAGCTCCTAATTGAGAATTCATAACAGTAACAACTGAATAATTTGCCCATGGTCTAGCGATAGCTGTCCAACCAGCTAGGTCATTTTCTTCTGCATCCTTATCGCCGTATGCTTGAACAGCATCATCAGCAGTGAAGTTACAGTTATTGAAGATTACACCGTACTTAGTTGCATCGTTTGCATTTTTATTATTACCCTTAAATGCAGTAATATAACCACCTTGAGTTGAGTCCTTACCACTTTCAATTGAACGGATTTCACAGTTTTCGAATACTGTTGTATTGTTAGTACCGAAGATGAAATCTGTAGTACCTGTAATTAATACGTTTTCAAAATATTGACGACCACTCATTAATTCTAATGTATCTTGGTAACCAGTTAATGAAGCGTTCTTAACGATTACTTGATCAGCTTGGATTAACATAGCTAATGCTCTGTGTTCACCATAATTTTCACCAAATTCGTCATCAAAATCCTTAAGAGTATCCCACTTGTTAGAAACTGTTACACCCTCTAATACGAATCCAATTGCTGTATCTCTAACTGAGATAGTAGCAGTAGAATCAGTAACGTGAACAAATCCACTTTCATCGTATTGACCATATAATGCGTCAAATTCAATCTTAGTAGTAGCCTTATCAGCACCTATAATATGAACATTAGGTAATGTTACTTCAACCTTTTCATTATAAGTACCAGCAGTTAAGTAAATTTCCTTAGTTACATTAGAACCAACCTTATATAATTCTAAGTATTCTAATGCTTGTTGAATATTGTTAAATTGATGCTTGCCATCACTAGTAAGAGCTAATTGACCTTCATAGTCTGGATTAACTATTAATTGAACAGTGTTATTAGTGATAACTGGCTCAGTATTAACAACTTGAATATCAAATGTATTAGTGATACCATCAATATATTTAACAGTAACAGTAACCTTACCAGCAGCAGATACATCATAGCCGATAATGTTATCAGTTGCATTCATTGGTCTTACAAATTCTGCTTCATCTTCACCATTCTTAGCAGTGATTGTTGCTGTTAATGCATCTAAGTCAATAGTTGCATTTGAGCCCATTTTATATAATTGTTGTACTGTTTGATTAAAGTAAACACCATTGCCCCATGTATTATTAGCAACCTTTTCAACCTTATTGAAAGCTAAATCCAAGCTTTGAGCAGTATAATAATTTACATCAATAGTAGTTGTCTTCTTAAGACCGTCAACAGCATGTGTATATTCTACAGTTAATGTATATGTACCCTCAGTTGTCTTATCGATATTTTCTTCACCAATTATTGTAACATCTTCTAAACCAATAGCATCAATTCTTTGATTTTCATAGATAACATCGATTGCTAATTGTTCAAGATTATAGTCTTCATTTAATAGATAATCAAATTTTGGACAAGTGATTCCTGTTTCAATTTTTTCAACTGGACCAACTTCTTTATCAGAAGTTAATGAAATCCATGCAAATTGAGTAGTACCACCAGAACCATCATAATAAGTTAATCCTGCCTCTCCACTCTCTTCAGCTTGGAATGAACTGTTTGCAGCTGTTAAAAAATATGTACCTGGTTGTAAATTTGCGAATTCATAGTCAGCAAATGATTTTGTAATAACAATTTTTTCTTCATTATTAACTGTAATTTTTTCAGGTGTAGCAAGCTCATTACCATCAGCATCGTGAGTTCTAACTAAACCAACCCATTGCTTAGCAGGATTATCAGAACCAGAAAGTGCACTAAATCTTAATGTAGCAACCTCAGTTACAGTAATCTTTGTTGATTTACCAGTTTTAATTGTCATAGTACCATTTTTATCTGTAGGCGCATTACCAGTATAACCAAAATCAAAGTTTGCATAGCTAAAAGATTTACCTGATAACTTTTTAAACATTGCTTGAGAGAACTCAACTGTTACAGGCTCATATCTTTTTTCCCATTTAGCATATAGCTTAGTATCAGCCATAATTGGTGTACTAGCAGAGAAGCTAGCACCAGATTCAGTTACCCATCCAGCAAAATTCTTATATGGATCTGTTGGATTAGTGTTAGGGAATGCAACTAAATCCTCTTCCTCAACGATTACATCGTCACCAAATTGAGTATCACCAACATAGAATTGAACTGTATAAGTAGTTGCTGCTACTTCAACCCATTTTGCATATAATGTTGTGTTTGCAGTTAATTTAGTATCGAAATTGAATACAGTCTTGTATTCAGCGTCAGTATACCAACCACCGAAAGTATACCCTTCTTTTGATGGATCAGCAGGCTTTGCAACCTTACCATCAGCATTTGTTGTAGCTTTTGCTACGTTAGAACCACCAACCGAATTAAATGTTACAGTATAGCTAGTAACTTCATCATCTTGGTTAGTAGAGTCATTAGTAGGCTCATCAACTGATTTATCTTTATCACATGATGCTAAACCAATAGCAGCAGATGCAGCTAATAAACCTACAAGAAGTTTTCTTTTTTTCATTTTTTGCTCTCCTTTTTGTTTTTTTATTTATTTCGCTCTTAAGTCATAAATGAAATGAAAACGCTTAATAACGATATACAACAATTATATTATAATACAGTAGATTTGTAAAGCGTTTTCTACTTAATTTTAATATAAAAATAATAGGTATTTATTTATAAATAAATAAAGGTGTATATCCATGCTTGGATATACACCATAAGAAATTATATTTAAATATATTCAATTACAATTGCAACAATATTAATACCAGAGCTTGATGAACCAATAGCAAGGTTACCAGCTTCAATATTATTGAATGTGTAGCTAACAATAGTATTAGCATCTTTAATAACTGTTGGAGTAGTAGCTTCATCAAGCTTGCCTTCAGTGTCATTAAAAATTGCTGCAAATCTTTCAGATGATCCACCACTTGCATAATAAACAGTAATGTTTGCAGTAGCTGTAGTTGTAAATTGAACACAGCCATCTGTATAAGATGCACCACCGCCGAAGCTTACATATTTATTAATAGCTTGACCATTAATAGTTTTAGCTTCAGAGAATTCTTGAACTGCAACAGTTTTTGTATTTTTAATTAATGTTATTCCATTTAAGGTAGTTGTAGTTGACAATGTCTCTGTAGTGAAATTATTAAATGTTATTGTTGTAGAACCAGTTATTGGAGTAGATGAACCTCCTGATTCACCACCAGTGCTACCTCCAGTAGAACCACCTGAAGAGCTTCCAGATCCGTTTCCTACAAATGTTCCAGATAATACACCCGAATTGCTTATACAATCTGTTTTTGCTGTTGCAGCATCAGTTAAATAAGTAACATTTGATTTCTTAGTTGATGTATTATAGTAGAATAATGTAGAATCAGTATCAAATTTTAAATAGCTTGTTCCATTTATATTACATCCATTGACAGTAGAATCATATGTATCAGGATATGAATCACGAGATGAAGCTATAAAAGCTGTTCCATAGTTTGATGCTGGATCTGAACAAGAATCATATACATCATTGTATGATTTTACAAATGGATAGTAGCCATTATCTGATTTAACTGTAGTTCTTGGTTTTTGTGAGTTTTCAAAATAATTTGCTTCTAGGAATGCGTAAGCATTAGCCCTTATGTCGACTGTAACATCACAATCATAATAGTAGTTATTATACATATGCATATTTGCTTGTCTACCTAATGGTAGTCTTGATTCAACCTGGTTGTAATAATTATGATGGAATGTAATATTATATTGAATATTAGAATCACCACCACCTACTAAGCCAGTTTTCTTACAATTGTTAAATTTATTATAAGAAGCTGTTACACCTTGACAGTATTTTAAATCCATTGCACCATCACCGGCATATTTATCCTTTTCTCCGGTTAAGTCCCAGTTATTTAATCCTCTATTAAATGTATTATTGTGAATCCAATAATTTTTGTAATTTGCTACAGAATCCTTATTTCCTTCAATACTACATGCATCCTCTGGTGCTGATGTAAATGTTAAATTTTTGATTTCAACATTAGTACACTTTTTAAAAGTCATACCCCATTGGAAGATTTCTGCGCTAGAGCCTACTCCCTCAAGTGTTAATCCCTTTGTTGATTCACTAATATCAAGCATATTAAAGTATGAATCATCATCATAAACAGTTTTTCCTTTTGCTTCACTAAAATCATTTCTATTATATGAAGTAGTTGCATCCTCCTCTAATGTTTTTTCAGTTTTAGAAACACTTGATAATCCTGTTTGTGTAGTAGTATAAGAGTAAGTTATTTGCTTTAACTCTTGTTGAATCATAATTTTATTAGTTAATCCAACAAGATTATCTCCATATGTTGTTTCTAATTCGTTAGTTATATAACTATTGAAAGTAGCTTCTGTATAGTTAGTTCCATAATTATTTCCAGATTCATAAATTCTAGGTGCATCTGATTTTGCCTTCCATTGATTTGTAGAAATCTTATCAAGTATTCTTATTACTACAGGGTTAGTGAATTTATTAGCGTTTGAAAGTATTTGAACTAATCCTGTATAACTACCATATGTTACAGTATTTTTAGTTTCATTTGAAACATAAATAACGTCAGCATTAGATTTTAAAGAGCCATCCTCGTTATATGCTCCAATTGCATCTGTATCGGCAACAAAGTGAGCATATCCTGATCTATCAGCTTGATAAACTGTTACAGATTTTTCTTCTGATACATCAGTTCCCGTTAATTTTATAGTTATTGTATAAGTACCTTGAGTTAAACCTAAGATATCAGCTCTAATTGTAGTAGTATTTTCTCTAATTAATTCTGAATCTATTTTTGTAGGGGTAGAGGCGCCTGATTTTTGATAGTATACCTCATAATTTGATAAATCAACACCCTCAGTTCTATCAAATTCAATATATGCACCCTCATTATAGCCACTAAATGCAGTTACATTTAAAGATAACGAATCAATATTATCAAGTGTATATTTAGCGTAAAGCTTAGTTGCTTGAGTTATTTTGTATGTAGATAGTGAAATTTGGTTTGTACATGCTGAATCTGTACACCATCCTACAAATGTATAGTTCTCTTTATTAGTATCTGTTGATAATAATTCTTCAGCATAATCATTATATTCAACTTGCTGAGTAGCTAATAAAGTAGAGCCATCATAGAATTCCACCTTATATGTATTTATATCAAACTTACCATAAATGTTAGTGTTAGTAGTTAATTTATTACCAAAAGTAAACCTAGTAGTATATGTATTAGTTGTATACCAGCCATCAAATGTATAACCAGTCTTAGTTGGAGTTGTAATAGCAGTAGTATTTACATTTGATGCAAAGCTAGCAGTTTGATGTAATGACCCATCTACATAGTAATTTAGTGAGTATGTAGTAATAGGTACAAATTTACCATAAACATTAGTGTTTGCAGTTAATTTAGAACCAAAAGTAAATTTAGTTGTGTAAGTATTATCAGTATACCAGCCATCAAATGTATGATTTTCCTTTGATGGATTTGCGATAGCTACAGTGTTAAGATTAGATAATACTGTATCTGTGTGATGTAAAGACCCATCTAAATAATAATTTAATGTATAAGTAGTAATAGGCTCATCACTAGAGTTTTGAACAAATTTTCCATATACACTAGTGTTTGCAGTTAATTTATTATTAAAATTAAATTTAGTAGTATAAGTATTATCAGTATACCAACCATCAAAAGTATAACCATTTTTAGTAGGAGTATAAATATCTGTTAGAATTTCTCCTTCGTCGATTGTAATTGTTTCCTTTAATTTATTATCGACATAATAGCTTAATGAAACAGTATTTTTAACCCACTTTAAGTAAAGTGTTGTATCTTGAGATACAATAGTTGGTAATCCCACGCTTGTAGAATAGTCTTTATCTGAATACCAGTTTTCCATTGTATATCCAGTTTTAGTTGGTATTTTATTTTCAAAAACATCCTTCTTTATATCATCCTCTGAAAGCTTTTTACCTTTTTCATACTTAATTTCTTTTGTTGTAATATTATCCGAATTAACAACAAATGAAACAGTATATTCAGTTATCTCAGGCTCATCAACATTGATATTTGGGTTATCAATATTAATTGAACAAGAGCTTAATATGGTAAATACTACCATTATTAATAGTGTAAATAATATCTTTTTTATATTTTTCATTTTTTGGCTCTCCTTTATAGGGAATTTTTTAACTTCTATCAATTATTATAAAATAATAATGAATTATTGTCAAAAAAAATACGCTTTCAAGTCTAAGTTGAAACTTACCATATAAAATGTTAGAATTTATATAGAATTAATCTTTATATTATATAATAAGGATGGTGTTATTATGTTTAAAAGACTAGAGCGTACAAAGGTTTTTAGAGACCCTTTATATGGATATATAACTGTAGATTATAAGCTAATCAGTGATTTAATAGACTCTAAGGAGGTTCAAAGATTACGTAGAATTAGACAGCTAAGTGGCGTTGCGATGGTGTTTCAAACTGCTGAGCATTCTAGATTTACACATTCCTTGGGTGCATATCAAATGGCTAATTTAGTTATTCAAAATGTTGAGGGGATTGAGAGCTTAACTGAGTATGAAAAAATATTATTTTTATGCTCTGCTTTACTTCATGATATTGGTCATGGGCCATATAGTCATGCGTTTGAGCATGTTATGGAGGCAAGCCATGAGGAAATGACTAGTAAGCTTATTTTAAGTAAGGCTACTGAGGTAAATAAAATATTAAGTATTTCACCTAATTTAGCTAATGATATTGCAGATGTAATATCACATAGTGGTAAATTTCCTATAATTGAGTCATTAGTATCATCTCAATTAGATGTTGATAGAATGGATTATTTATCTAGAGATGCTTATTTTACTGGTGCAGCCTATGGTCATATAGATTACTTCAGAATATTAAGAAGTATGAAGCTAATGGATGGAAAAATACTAGTTAGAGCTAGCGGCGTTCATTCAATTGAATCATATTTAATGAGTAGATATCATATGTACTTCCAGGTTTATTATCATCCTGTTGCTAGATCATATGAATGTATATTAGAGGGTATTTATTCTAGGATTAAGGATTTAGTTAAGGAAAACAAAAAGGTTGATGCTTCTATAGAGGCATTTCTAAATGTAATAAAATCATCTGATGATATAGAATCATATATAGAGTTAGATGATGCTTATGTGAATGGGTTTATTAAGCAATTAACTAAATCATCAGATCCAATATTAAATAAGCTATCAAATTCATTTCAAAATCGAAAGCTATTCAATTTTGTAGAGCTTAATAATGATCCTTCAAAGGAATATTTAGAATATGTTAAAGGCTTGCATAATGATTTTAATAAAAGATATTTTTATAGAGAATCTAAGGTATCTGCAGTTGCTTATTTACACAGTAAAACAAGTGATATAAATGATATTAAGGTTTTATTACCTAATGGAGATATTAAATCACTAGATCAATATTCTAATTTAATTGAAGGCTTAACAAAGTCAAGCTATAAGAGCTTAGAAAGAATTTATTTTTTAGAGGATTAAGATGGATATAATTGTAGTAGAGGGTACACATGATGTTTCTAAAATTAAATCAGTTTATCCTGATGCTAATTGTATAATTACTAATGGTAGAGAAATTAGTAATGAAACTATTGATTGTATTAAAGAGCTAAGTAAGACAAATAATATAATTATTTTTACTGATCCAGATTCACCTGGAGAAAAAATAAGAAGTATTATTACTGAGGCAGTTCCTAATGCTAAGCAAGCATTTCTTAGAAAAAAGGATTGTATAAGCAGTAATAATAAAAAGGTTGGAATTGAGCACGCTTCTAAGGAAGCTATTAAGGAAGCCTTAAATAATGTGTATAGTAATAATAGTAATATTGAAACAATTACTAATCAGGATTTGTTTAAGCTAGGCTTAAATGGTAATCAAAATAGTGCTATATTAAGAGAAAAGATATCTAATTATTTAAATATTGGTAAGCCTAATTGTAAAACCTTTTTAAAAAGGTTAAACCTATTAGGCTTAACTTATGAAAAGGTTGAAGAAATTATATGCAAGGTAAAATAGGTAATACGAGCTTTGTTAATAAAGCTCTAAAGGATAATGATTTATATGCCAAAAAGAAGTTTGGACAAAATTTCTTAACAGATCAAAATATACTATCTACCATTGTAGATTCTGCTGAGATTGATAAGGATACTGCAGTTATCGAAATAGGACCAGGATTAGGAAGCTTAACTGAAAGATTATGTAGTGTAGCTGGTTTTGTTTTATGCTATGAAATAGATGGAGATTTGATTCCAGTATTAAAGAATAATCTAAAGGATTTTAATAATTATGAGGTTGTTCATAAGGATATTTTAGAGGTTGATATAAATAAGGATATTGATGAGAAGCTAGCTAATTATAAAAAATTATATTTAGTAGCTAACTTGCCATATTATATTACTACCCCTATTATATTAGGATTATTATCTAAAACAGATAAGATTAAAAGATATGTTATGATGATGCAGCTAGAGGTTGCAGATCGTATTTGTGGAAAGCCTAAAACAAAGGATTATAATGCATTAAGTATTGCGATTAAATATAGATCTGATGCAACACGTGTTTGCAAGGTTCCTAGAACTGTGTTTATTCCCGCACCTAATGTTGATAGTGCGGTTGTAAAGCTAGATTTATATCCTGATAAAAAATACCAAGCCTTAGATGAAAAGCATTTCTTTGATTTTATAAGGCTTTGTTTTAATCAAAGAAGAAAAACCTTAGTCAATAATTTATCAGGCGATTACAGTAAGGAATTAATAAATAAAATGCTAGAGGATAATAGTATAAAGCCTACAGTTAGAAGTGAGGAATTGGATATTGTTGATTTTATAAATTTAAGTAATTATATAGTCAACAATAAATAATAATTATCATATAATCATATGGTGATTATTTATGAAAAAGGGAGATATTGTTGCTAGACATTCTTATCATTACGATATAATATTTGTAATTCATGAAATAGTTGGTAATGTGGCAGTATTACAGGGTGTATACGTTAGATTAGTTGCAGATGCTGACATTTCAGATTTAAAGCTAGTAGATGAAGGAGTGCTTTCTAGGTATGAGGATGCTGATTTGAGTTATCAAAAAAGTATTATAGAAAGCTATAAGGATAAGATTAGTCATATTACTGGTAAGATTCTTCATTTAGATAGTGATGCCACATATTTGAATAAATGCCTTAATTTATATAAGGAATTAAATATATATGCATATGGGGTAGCCTTAAATGAGGAGTCATTTTATTTAAAGGTAATTGAGTTAATAAAAAGAGTAAGGCCAAATATTGTTATTTTAACGGGGCATGATTCATATAACAACAAGGGCCTTACTGACTTAAATAATTATCGAAATACAATAAATTTTATTAAAGCAGTTATTAAGATAAGAGAATATTATTCCTTAGATGACATCTGCATATATGCAGGAGCCTGTGGCTCTAATTTTGAAGCTTTGATAGCTGCAGGTGCTAATTTTGCATCATCAATAGATAGAAACAACATAGAAGCCTATGATCCAGCGATTGTTGGTATATTGGCATCTATTACACCAATAACCAAAACTATAGATATTGAAAGCCTTTATAATTTTTCTAAAATGAATAAGGGTAGTATAGGTGGAGTTGAAACCTATGGTAAAATGAGATTATTAATAAAGTAGGAGTATTATAATGATTAAAGAAAGAGCATACGCAAAAATAAATTTAGCATTAGAGGTTATGGATGAGATTGATGGATATCACAAGGTAAATAACCTGATGGTGCCTATTAGTATTTATGATGAGCTATCATTCTCTATTAGTGATAAGGTATATATAGAAAATGATCAAATAAAGGATAATATTTGCCTAAAGGCTGCAAAGCTTTTTATCGAAAAATATAATATAGATAAGGGCGTTTGTATAAACCTAACAAAGCATATACCCTTAATGGCAGGACTTGCTGGAGGCTCTACTGATGCAGCCTCAGTATTAAAGGGATTAAATAAGCTATTTGATGTTAATGCTAGCAATGAAGAGCTAAAGGAATTAGCTAAGGAATTAGGTAGCGATGTTCCTTTTTTTATTGATACGACGATTGCCTTATGCACAAATAGAGGAGAGGTTATTAATCCTTTAGATATAGAGGTGCCTAGAATTAATGTGCTTTTAATTAAGCCTCAGGTTGGTTTATCTACTAAGGCTGTTTACCAAGCATATAAATATAATGGTGTTAGTAAGGAAGAAAATATAAATAACATTATTAAAGCATTAAATAATAATGATTTAGAATTATTAAAGAAAAATATATTTAATGATTTGGCTGATCCAGCCTTATCATTATCTAAGGAATTTAATGAGTTATATTTGAATATAAAAAAGGCTGGAATTAATGTATATATAAGTGGTAGTGGACCAACAATGTATGTATTAAATCCGACAAATGAAGAAATAATGAAGGTTCAAGATTTAATATACGAAGGTGTATTTTTAGGACTTTGTCATACATTTTAATTTTTATTAAAGAAAGAAGTGATATTATGAAAAAAATATATTCAATGCTATTTGTAATAGTATTTATGCTAATAATTTGTAGCTGTTCTTCAAAGGTTACAAATTATAACCAAGTTATGATTAGTGTTTATTTAGAAGGAACAAATGATAACAAAGGAATTGAAATTTATAATTCTAGTGAGGATAAAATATCTTTAAAGAATTATAGTGTTGTGATTTATAATGATGCAGCTACTACAATAAAAGAGCAAATAAGCTTAAAAGGATCATTAGATGCTAAGGAATGCTATGTTATTTGTAATCCAAATGCAAATGATGAGCTTGTAGATAAAGCAGATTTGAAGTCTGAGAAGCTTAATTTTACTGGAAGTGAAGCAGTAGCTTTAATGTATAATAAAGTAGTTTGTGATACCATCGGTAAAATAGGAACTGCTAATAAAAATCAAGATATTACGTATGTTAGAAAGATTGATCGTGTAGAAAATGAGAAGGAATTTAATCCTTATGATTATATAATTTATGGATTAGATAATTTTAACTATTTTGGAGAATTTATTAATTCAGTAACTCCAGATGAGCTGTTGGCTGGTCCACAATTTTTAGTGGAGCTTTTAGATGGTGATTTATTTGAAGAAAAAGAAGAAGATGTTTTAATGGGAACAGGTTATGCACTTGAGACACCATTAGGAACTTCTTGGGACTCATCATCGGCTTATTTTGTTTTTCCGAGTGAGCTAGAGCTTGCAGAAAAGGTTGGTGCTGCAAATGCCTCTTATGCGGGTGGTAATTTTTCATTAAAGGTAGATTTTACCAAAATATCGACTCCTATCGCAAATGCCTCAACTATAGAGGAATGGGGAATGCCCGCTAAGAATTTTGTTGTAGATAACATTGATGCAGCCGATAAGTGTTATGTTCAAAGTGTTAAAAATGAAGAGCTATTAAATAGAAATAATAGAATAAGTGCTTATGTTTGGACACAAAAGGAAAACAATATTACTTTACTAAATTATGAAATAATAAAAAATGGATATTCAAAATTAGATATTGAAGGCAATTATGATATGTTATATAAGGATATTCCTTACTATTCTTATTTTGTAAATGCTAAGTTATATGCGGAGCTAAACCAATTAGGTGTGTTTGGACAAAAGGATCCTACATGGAATTATTTATTAGATAGACCAAAAGTATAAAAAACTGGAATTTTCCAGTTTTTTATAATATTTCCTTATTAAAATGTCCTCTTGTATCTGTATTCTTATTAAATAAATTAGTAGCCTTCTTATTCTTTAATTTATCCTTAAACATATTTATTATTTTAATGGATTCATCATATGATTCCTTAGTTAGATTAATTCTAAATACATTAATATTATGAATGTTTTCTAATTCATCTATGAGATTCATGATTTTACCATTTAATAAGGTAGTAGTACAATCCTTATGAGATAGTATTGGGAACTCTCCATATTCATCCCTTATAATATATTGATTTTCCTTACATTTCCCACATTGGTTCATAACCTTTAATGGACAATATCTAGTAAACATCATAGGCGCTCTACCATATACAATAAGCTCTAAGCTTGGATATCCTCCAACCTTATTATAATAATTATCAATAATATCATTTATTTGTTCATGATTTATTTCATATGATATGGTTACTCTTTTAGCTCCAAGCTTATGAAGCTCATATACTGATTTGTAGTTTACTACATTAAGTGAGTAATCTGTAATGAACTTGTTGGTGTCCTTATATGCATAAATACCACCATATCCACCGATTAATAGAGTATTATCTTTTTTTGGATATTTAGTTTCATTACGTCTTATAGTATTATTTTCATCATAGATAATATCAATATCTAAATCCTTTGCTGCTTGATATTGCTCATCTGTTGTGCAATATACCGCAAGCTTAGGATTTTCTATTTCAAATGATAATTTTTCATATACTTCAGCTGTAATATTAATAGGTTCTCTTTTTTCTAATCTTTCTTGATTTAATAGGTCTATACCTTTTCTTCTTAAATCATTAAGCTTAGCTGAAGGGATAAATACGTTGCCTACAGTATATTCAATATCATTTAACCTATATACAGTATCATTTAATCTATCAAATTGCTTACGGAATTGTTCTAAAGAGGTAGGAGCCTTTTGCGCCTCCTCTAATAAGAAATCAGATTCAACATAGACTGATTTGTTATCACATTCTAGTGTAATAGATAGGGTAGAACCCACATCGCCATATACATATAGATTTAATTTAAATCTCTTAAATTCCTTTGGATATGAGGCTTCTAGCATTTGATTATATTTATAATCTCTTGTCTTATAAACTATATCGCCTATAGATAATTGCTCCTTAATTTTTATATAGCATACATCTTTAGAAGAGGAGATTAAATTATCGTTTTTATCATATAGCTTACTTATAGATAAATTAATATCTTCATTATTGTGATCTATTCTAATAATATCCTGTTGATTTAATTCATCTGTTAATGCTATTTCGTAGCCAATTTTAGTTTTCTTTGTTATTGTACCTATTTTATATCCAAAGTTGTTTGGCTTTAAAATATTGGTGATATTCTTTTTATCTTCACCAAAAATATATCCTTTAGTATAGGTTCTGTTAAAGGTTCTATTAAGCTTATAGGTTCTAGAATTCGAGTCTAGTGCCTCTCTATATGCACCTATTACATTGGCAACATATACAGGCTCCTTCATTCGGCCTTCTATTTTTAATGAATCAGCAAATTTAATTTTATCTATATTATCGATAGTGTTTAAATCCTTCATTGATAATATATATGAATTACCTAATGATTCATTAGTAGTAGTGTTTATTAATTCATAAGGCTTTCTACATGAACCAACACATCGGCCTCTATTACCACTACGGTAACCAATTAGACCACTCATTAAGCAGTTTCCAGAATAGGATACACAAAGAGCCCCGTGTACAAATATTTCAATTGGAATTTTAGCTTCCTTTTTTATTTTCTTTATATCCTCTATTGAAACCTCTCTAGATAAAACAACTCTTTTAGCCCCTAATGATTTAAGAAGAAGAGTTCCTTCTAAATCATCTAGACCCATTTGAGTTGAGCAATGAGCTTCCATTTTTGGGTAATTATTTACTACATAGGTAAATATAGCAAGGTCCTGAATAATAATTCCATCTACGCCAATTTCATATATTTTATCAATTTGCTTATATGCCTCATCTAATTCCTTATCATAGACAATTGTGTTCATAGTTACATATATTTTTACATTTCTAAGATGAGCATAATCTATTGCCTTTTGTAATTCTTCGTAATCGAAATTATTAGCGTATGCACGTGCACCAAATTTATTCATTCCTAAATAGATAGCATCTGCACCATTTGATATTGCTGCAACTAATGCATCGAAGCTTCCTGCTGGAGCTAATAGTTCAGTCATAGTACCATTCCTTTACTAGTAATTAACGAGGTAATTATATCATTATTTAAATGAAAAATGAAGTACTGGTTAATTATTCATTTTTATTGACTACGGCTAAATATGTTGTTATAATATGTTGTAAACGCTTTACACAAAAGAGGAGGAATATAATGAAAAAGTTAAAAAAATTAGCTCTTATCCCGTTAGCGTTTCTAATGATTTTTGGTATTACATCTTGTAAAAAGGATGATGAGCCACAAGACGGAACTGAAGAGGTTTATACAAATGTCCGACTTAGTACCATGGAGTTAGATACTGCAAACGTAAAGAAAGAGTATTATTTAGGAGAAGAATTTACAGCTGAAAATCTTAAGGTTTATGTAAATTATGTTAAAACTAAGCTAGATAATTCAACAGTTGCTGAAAGAGTTGAATGCTTAGATTTCTCTATTAATACTGAAAATATAGATATGTATTCATGTGGTACATATCCAGTTGAGGTAATTTATCGTAGTGGAACTAAGGTAGTTACTCAATCGTATGATATAGTAGTTAAATCAACTGTTTTATCTGAATCAGGTCAAAAATATGTTGGTGGTATAGAAGTAAAATATGATGGAAAGCAAATTGAAACATTATTATTAGATGAAGAATTTACATTTGATATTTCTAAGGTTGAATGTAAGGTTCATTATTTTAAGAATGATGAGGAAGTTGAGGTTAAAGCTGTTGCATACACAAAGCTTGATATAGATTATTCAAAGGTTGATACATCAAAGAATGGCGATTATATGATCAAATATACATATAGCGAGGGTGATATCACTTTTGGTGATAAAACAGTGAAGAATTCTGCGACTTCATATACAATTATTCGTGTAGGTAATCCAGTTACTAGTATTGAAAAGATTTCTACAGGTGATACTACTTTTGCTGCATCTACTGAACCATTAGATTTCACTAAATGGCAATTTAAGATATATAGAGAAAATCCAATTCAAAATCAAGTGGTAAATTTCAGCTATGATTTATTCACAGTTAGTGGTGGTGTATCATTTATTGAGGGTACAACTAAACTTACAATTAGATTAATTGAAGATACTACTCAAAAGGTTGAATTAGATGTAACAGTTGTAGAATCTACTACACAAAATATTAGTATTTATACTGATTTATCTGCTGAACAACAAACTGTTGAGGTTGCTGATGGTGTATCGACTGTAAAAATCGGAACAGATAATGTTGTTTCAGTAACTAATTATTCTGAAAATGCTGAGAGATTAAATAGTGATGGCACTGGTAAAGATAAATATAATGAAATCGCATTTAACAGAAGAATTAAAATTGAGCCAAAATATAATGGTACAGTTTCTATAAATATGGAAGCACCAGGTACCATAGTTTTATTTGTTGCAAAGGCAGCAGATAGTGCTACTCCGCTTGAACTAATGGCATTACTTGCTGGAGAAGATGAATATGAGATTCCATCTCAATATATTACACCAACTAATAAGCAAGTCGTTGTTGCATTATCTTATGATGTTAATAGAGCTGGAACATACACTTTTAAGTCTGCTGAGGGCAGTGTATATTTCCATGGCTGTGTAATTGCAACTAATAAATAAGGAGGAGAAGGAATATGAAAAAGAGATTTTCATTATTAATAATAATTGTAATATGTCTTTTCTTCTTTACTGGTTGTAAGAAGGATAAGGATATAGATAATCCTAATTTAGATGAAGGTTCAGTAGCAAGAAAGGCTGCAACTTTCTATTGTGCTCCTGATGCAACATCAAGCGGTGCTGGTACTGAAAGTGATCCAACTTCATTTTTTAATGCAGTTAAATCAGCTGTTCCTGGTGATGTTTTCCTATTAAAGGGTGGATCATATAAGGCGGGAAATCGTATTCAGCTTGACTTAAATGGTGCTGCCGGTAAATATATTACAGTTAAGCCTGCATCAGATTCTGAGGATGTTATTTTTGATTTCTCTGAAATGGCATTTTTAGGCTCTAATCGTGGTATTCAGGTTTATGGTGATTATTGGCATTTTTACGATATAACAGTAACTGGTGCTGGTGATAATGGTATGTATATCTCTGGTAACCATAATTTAATTGAAAATTGTGTGTTCTATAACAATAGAGATACTGGTCTACAAATAGGCCGTGGATATAGTGAAGAAACAACTATTGATGAATGGCCTTCATATAATTTAATCAAAAATTGTACTTCATTTGGTAATTTTGATGGCGAAACATTTGGTGAGAATGCCGATGGTTTTGCTGCAAAATTAACTGTTGGATATGGTAATGTTTTTGATGGATGTATTGCATATAGAAACTCAGATGATGGTTGGGATTTATATGCTAAGGAAGATTCAGGAAATATTGGTACTGTAGTTTTATATAATTGTGTTTCATTCGAAAATGGATATCTTCCATATAAAATTGATAGAATAGATAAGGCTGGAAATACATATCAATCTTATGACACATTAAATGGTGATGGTATTGGATTTAAGCTAGGTGGTTCTACAATGGAGGGTGACGTTATTATGGAAAACTGTGTTGCTTTTAACAATAAGCTACATGGTTTCTCAGATAACTCTAATCCAGGTGTTATCAGTCTAAAAAATTGTACAGCATATAACAACTGTATTGGTTTAAATCATGAAAATGGTGAGGTTGATGATAGAGGTATCGAAGGTGTTACTAATAAGTCAAATAATATCGATTTAGCTCGTACAAATAAAAGTTATAATAATTTCTATGGTGTAGTTTCTTATATAAACAATCAAGCAGCATTTGATGGCTCTGGCGATAGCTCATATAATGAGGACGCATTTAGAGGTAGTGTTGCATATTCAATTTTTAATACTGGTTATAATGCAAAGGTTAAAACTGAAAATTATGTTACATACACAGGATATACTGATGGTTCTTCATATCATTCTGAGACAGTAGATAAGTCTTTCTCAGGCGGTGTTGAATTTGTTGGTATAAGTGATGAATCTTTTGCAAGTCTAGAAAATATTAATGCAGTGTGTGATGGTGTTGCTAATATAGCTTCATTAGCTTCTTATCATGATTCTTTAAGAAATTCAGATAAGTCTGTTAATCTTGGAGATTTATTAAAAATAGTAGATGAAAATTTATTAACTTATGCTAATAATAATCCAATTGGTGCAAATTTATCTAAGTCTAGCTTTGATGCATATACACATTATGCTAATCCAGATTTTACAGGTTTAACAACTGAAAATGAAATCGCAGTTCGATCAGCTATGAGTGTTATTGAGGTTTTAGTAGATTCAAATGCAGTATATCAAAATTTTGAAATCCCTAAGCTAGTACATGGTTGTGATGTAGTATGGAGTTCATCTAATGCAAGTGTTTTAAAAATCGAAAAGGATGAAAAGGTTTCTGTATCAACAACTGTATTAGGCAATGTTACTGTTACTACTCCAAAAACTGATACATCTGTTAAGCTTACGGCAACTGTTAGTCGTGGTGATGCTACTGAGGTTAAGGAATTTGATTTAATTATTAAGGGTAAGGAACAAACATTAGGTAATGTTGTTTCAACTGATGATGATGTTATTAGAGTTGACATTTATGGTCAATATATTGTTCCAAAGATTTACGCATTAGATGATTCATCTATTAGTAATGCTGAACTTCCTGCAGATTTATATGATATTGATTATTCATATAGATATGCTTCAAGTAGAGTTAGTCAATATTATAGTGTAGATGGCGTATATACATCTGTTCCAGGTGTTTATGAGGTAACTGCAACTGCTACATTAAAGTCAAATGGTTCAAAATCTGTATATGCTTATAAGGTGTATGTTGTAGATCCAAACTGCGAGGTAGATTTCTCTTCAAGTATGATTAATATTGCATTAACAAGAGATGGATTTATGATTTCAGGAGAGCTATCTAATATTGATGGTGCTGTTTATGCAGTGGCTTCTGAAACTCCTATTGCATTAACAAGAGACGAATTATTAAATCATAAGGATGTACAAAGTGTACAAATTTCTACAGATTATATTGATGCAAATTTCGTTGCTAACAATAAGAATATTAAGACAGATAGTACTACACAATATTATGTAAATTATGTAGTTGCTAATAGAAATAAGACAAATACATCTAACGAAGTTAGAAGCTTCCAAGTAGATATATTTGACGTTACTACTGTAGATCAATTTTATCAAATTGCTACAAAGGGCTCTATAGAAGGTACATCTGGTAATCCAACTATTTATAGCTTGAAGAATGATTTAGACTTCACAGATTATGAATGGGTAATTAAGGCAAAGGCCGATTGTGCAGCTTTCTATGGTTTATTTAACGGTAATAACCACACAATTAAGAACCTAATCGTAGAAGGTGACGCAGGTGGATCTACTCAAACTGTAAATTTATTCTATAAGGTTAGTGGTGGTACTGTTATGAACCTTAACTTTGATAATATCAAGCTAAAGTCAACAGATTTAGAAACAGGTGCTAAGATTATCGGTATTGTTGGTGATCTTCAAGGTGGTTACTTACATAATATTAAGATGCATAATATTGCAGCATATGGTAGAGAAGGTGTTGGTGCTTTAGTTGGTCAAGTTACAGGTGGGTATAACTATATTACACAATGCTCATTAGTTAATGAATGTGATGAAGAAGGCAATACAGATTATGTTATTGCAGCATATAATAAGTATGCTGGTGGTATCGTTGGTAACTGTCAAAAGAATTCAGATCAAGCAGTTGTTGACTTAACTATTCAAGATTGTTATGTTAAGGCTACAATTGGTAATGGTGAAGATGCTGGTGGTAATACAGGTGGTATTATTGGTCGTGCTAAGAATGATTCAACTGCATGTAAGCTTACTGTTGAAAGATGCTACTATGAAGGATTAATTATAGCAAAGGGTCAATATAATGCTGGTATCGTTGGTGATTTTGATAATGGTGTTGGCCACGTTGTAATTAAAAACAATTATTCAGTTGCTACATTTAGATATAATGGTGAGCTTTTAGATCCATTCAATATTCCATTATCTAAGGCTGAAAAGTATGCACATAAGAACTCAAATCCTATTGTTGGTCGTGCAGTTAAGGCTGAGGCAGGTATTTATGAGACTAAGGATAATTTCGGTACATGGTCTGAATACTATGCTGACCACATTATCTCTCAATCAATTGTGTTTGACTTATCATCAACAGATGAAGAAACTGGTGAGACTAAGTTATTTAACATTTCTGAGCTATTTGTAAAGAATAGATTAAAGATGGATTTAGATAATGTATGGAAATTTGAAGATGGAGTACTTACATTAAGATAATTATAAAAAGTGGAATATCGCAAGATATTCCCTTTTTGTTTTTTGTAAAATATGTTAAAATCACAGCATAGGTGAAAATATTATGAAAAAGAGAGTATTGAATTATATTAATCAAAACAATTTAATAAATCCTGATAATACTATTATATGTGCTGTTTCTGGTGGTGTAGATTCAATATGCCTATTGGATATTTTATATAAGCTTGGATATAAGGTTGTATTAGCTCATGTCAATCATAATAAAAGAGAGGAATCTAAGATTGAACAAAAGGCTATGCAAAAGCTTGCAGAGGACTTGAGTATTCCCTTTGAGCTATTAGATTATCATTTTGATGGTAATGATAACTTCCACAATGACTCTCATAATGCAAGATATAATTTCTTTAGAAGCCTTTGTAGTAAGTATAATACTAATGTAATTGCTACAGCGCATCATCTAGATGATCAAGCTGAAACGATTATTATGAAAATATTAGAGGGCTCTAATTTATATGGTTATGGTGGTATTTCAGCTTGTAACTTTGATGGTGAGTATAAAATTGTAAGACCGTTATTATGTGCTACTAAGGCTGAGCTATACAGCTATGCCTTAGATTCAGCTTTGAAATATTTTGAGGATGATTCTAATAATAAGGATGATTTTTTAAGAAATAGAATTAGACATCATATTATACCTAAGCTTAGAGAAGAGTCTGATAATTTTTATGTTAAGATTGCACAGTATTCAAATCAGCTAAAGGAAGCATTTAATTTTATTAGAACTAAGAGTATAGAATACCTAAATAATACAAACAATACTATTGATATAAAATCCTTTAATAAACTGGATGATGCCTTAAAAAAGGACATTATATCATTGTTATTTGAAAGATATAATCTTAATAAATGTACTAATCTTATTGATGATGCTTTAGGCTTATTAGCTGCTACATCTGGAACAAAATCTATTAATTTAGAACAAAATCATTTATTTGTTAGAAGCTATGATAAGGCTATTATCAAATTGAATGACGAAAACATAATATCAAGCGTATTCGTAGATTTAGAACAAGAAGCTATATTTAATGGTAAATACAAATTTTATTTATCCCATAATTTACCATCAAATTGTAATGCAAAATATATTAAATTATGTTATAATAATTTAGAATTGCCCTTAACTATTAGAACTAAAGAGGATGGTGATATAATAAGCCTTCCAATTGGAACTAAGAGGTTAAGCAGAATTTTCATTGATAATAAGATTTCTTTAGATAAAAGAAATAGTTATCCAATTATTGTAGATAGAAATAATACAATATTATGGGTTTATAATTTGGTTAAGTCTAAAGAGGTTTTAGAGCAAAGAAATATTGGTGATTTATATTTTGTGTGTGAGGAAATATAATTATGATAAACGATATTAAAAAGGTACTTGTATCAAAGGATGAAATTGATTTAATTGCGAAAAGATTAGGTGAACAAATATCAGTAGATTATAAGGATAAGAATCCATTATTTATTGGTTTATTAAAGGGCGCTATTCCTTTCATGACAGACCTATTAAAAAATGTAGATATTAAATGTACATTAGAATATATGAAGGTTTCTTCATATGATGGTACTGCCTCTACAGGTAATGTTGTTATCAAGGGCGAGATGCCTAAAATTGAGGGACGACATGTAGTTATCGTTGATGATATATTAGAAACAGGTAGAACATTAAGAGCGGTTCGTGAGTTATTATTATCTATCGGTGCTAAGTCAGTTGCTATTTGCGTATTATTAGATAAGCCAGAAGGTAGAGTAGTAGAGATTGAAGCTGACTATGTAGGAGATTTGGTTCCTAATGAGTTTGTTGTTGGCTATGGCTTAGACTATAATGAAAATTATCGTAATTTACCTTTTATCGGTATTCTTAAGGAAGAGGTTTATTCAAAATAAGGAGGATTATTTGTTATGCAGCAAAATAATAATCAAAGACATGGAAGAAAGAAATTTGATTTATTATATTTTCTAGTTGTTGCTGCTATAGTAGTTGGAGTTATATTATTAATTAGAGGATTTATTCAAACAGGTCCTCGTGAAATTAATTTTGATGAATTCACTACATATGTAGCTGAAGGAGATATAAAGGGTGAGATTAGTGCTCAGCCAATAGGTGGAGAAAATTATGGTGTATATGTTATTACAGGTAATATTGAGGAGAACGAAAAGGTTACTCAATTTACAATGAACATTACATCAGATATATTAAATGTAATCATGATGGATTCAGATTATGATGCTATTCATATTGAAATAGTTAAGCTTGAAACTAATATTTGGCTAAGCCTATTAGTGAGCTTAATTCCATATGTAATAATAATTGGATTCTTCTTTTTCTTAATGAGAGGTCAAGGAAGCAATAAGGCATTTGATTTTGGTAAATCAACTGCTCAGCTTTCTCGTGGTAAGACAGTAACATTTAAGGATGTTGCTGGCTGTGATGAGGAAAAAGAGGAGCTAGTTGAAATTATTGATTTCTTAAAAAATCCAAGAAAGTATAATGAAATTGGTGCAAGAATTCCAAAGGGTGTGCTATTATTTGGTTCACCTGGTACAGGTAAAACATTACTTGCTAAGGCAGTAGCTGGTGAAGCAGGAGTACCATTCTTCTCAATTTCTGGTTCTGACTTTGTTGAAATGTTCGTAGGTGTTGGTGCATCTCGTGTACGTGATATGTTTAAGACAGCTAAGCAAAATGCTCCATGTATTATTTTTATTGATGAAATTGATGCGGTAGGTCGTCAGCGTGGTGCCGGTATGGGTGGTGGCCATGATGAGCGCGAGCAAACACTTAATCAGCTATTAGTTGAAATGGATGGATTTAATGGTAATTTAGGTATTATTGTTATGGCAGCAACAAACCGTCCAGATGTATTAGATCCTGCTTTATTACGTCCAGGTCGTTTTGATAGACAAATCACTATCAGTAATCCAGATGTTGCTGGTAGAGAGGCTATTTTAAATGTTCATGCTAGAAATAAGCACTTTGAGGAAAATGTTAAATTCGATGAGATAGCTCAAAGAATTCCAGGCTTCAGTGGTGCTGATATTGAGAATTTATTAAATGAAGCAGCATTACTCGCTGCTAGAGATAATAGAAAGGTTATTTCTATTTTCGATATTGATGAGGCTATTGACCGTGTTATGATGGGTCCTGCAAAGAAGACTAGAAAGATTAGTGATCATGAAAAGAGCTTAATTGCTCACCATGAGGCAGGTCATGCTGTTGTTGGTTTAAAGCTAGATAATGCTAATATTGTTCAAAAGGTTACAATCATTCCTCGTGGTCAGGCTGGTGGTTATGCACTTATGCTACCTGAAGAGGAGAGATTCCTAGAAACTAAACAATCATTATTAGATAGAATCACAGGCTATTTAGGTGGTCGTGTATCTGAGGAAATCAACTTTAAGGAGGTTTCTACAGGTGCATCAAATGACTTCCAGCAAGCAACTAAGATTGCACGTGCCATGGTTACAGAATATGGTATGTCAAACCTAGGTCCTGTTCAATATGAAAAGCCACAGGGTAGTGTATTCCTTGGTAGAGATTATCTAAAGGATAAGAATTTCTCTGATCAAATTGCTTTAGAAATTGACCAAGAAACTAGAAAGATTATTGATGCATGCTATGATAGAGCTAAGAAGGTTATTACTGAAAATCTTGAGCTTTTAAAGAAAATTGCTTATTACCTAATTAAGGTTGAAACCTTAACTAAGGCTGATATTGAGGAAATTGATAAAACAGGTACATTAAAGTGGTACGAGGATAAGGAAGCATTAAAGGCTCAAGCAATTGAAGAGGCAAAGGCTATTGAGACTGAATTAGAGAATAAGGCTTTAGATACTGATACTACTAATGATACTGAGGATAAAGAGTAATGCGTTTAGATAAATATCTTAAGGTATCTAGATTAATTAAGCGTAGAACACTTGCTAAAGAGGTAGCTGAAAACGAAAGAATTTTAGTTAATGATAAGTTAGCTAAGCCATCAAAGGAGCTTAATGTTGGCGATATTATTACTATTGAATTTGGTAATAAGATTGTTAAGGTTAGAGTTGCTTCATTAGATTCATTCGTTAAAAAAGAAGATGCTCTAAATATGTATGAATTTATTTCTGAGGAGAAAAAGGAATTAAAAAGCTGATTTTAATCAGCTTTTTATAACCTATAATATGTAGATTATGAGGGATTTGGGGGTATAGTTATGCCAATATCTAAGGTTAAAACAACCTTAAAAATGACTTTAAAAACTGAAGAAAAAAAGACAGCTAGTGTAACTGTATCTAAAAGAGTTGTCGCTATTGATCCAAAGACAACGAAGCCAAAGCCAAATATAAGAGAGCTTTATATTGATCAGTCAGAGCTTAAAAGAGCTAAGGAAGCAGAGCGTTTAGAGGCTAATAAAAAACAGGAAAGAGAAAAAAAGGCCCTAGAAAAAAGAGCTCTAGAAAAAAAGACTATGAGTGAGACTATTAAGCTTAAGGCTAAGCCAAAGCAGCTAGATATTCCACCTGCACCTATCGTTTCAAAGCCCACTAAGGTGATTTATCATATTAGTAAGCTTGATAAGGATAGTAATCAATGGAAGCTGTTTATACAAGGCTCTACTAGTATTCTTAAGGTATTCGATAGCCATTTAGAGGCTTTAGAATATGCACAGGATTTATGTAATAAAAGAAGAAATGGAAGCTATATTTTATTACATGGACCTGATGGAAAAATTAGAAAACATTAATTAATAATGCTTGTAGGCTTAAAAGTTTACAAGCATTTTATATTTGTCACATATTTTTGTTATTATATTGTGGTATACTATATATTGCTAAAGAAAGGAAGTGAGTAAATATGACACAAAATGAACGATTATCATTACCAATTTGGAAGAAGCTAATTTTATTTGTATTTTCTATATTTTTCTTCTTAATTCAGCTTTTTATAATGCTGGTTGTTTTTGATATTTCAATTGAATATACTGCATCACCTATAAAGTGGATTTACTTCTTAACCTTAGGTGCTGGTGTTTGCTTTGTGTTATATATTATTCATAAGCCTATATCAGTACATTATAAGCTTACCTGGAGCATTATGATTTTAATATTTCCACTACCCTTCATAGCGTTATATATATTTAATAGCTCTTCTAGAAAGCTTTCTAAGAGAAAACAAAGACAAATAAAGAAGGCAATTCATCAGTATGCTAATAGAGATGATGCATTAGAAAAGCTTAAACAAGAGGATCCAGTTGGAGCTAGATTGTTTCAGGCACTTAAGCATTCTGTAAGCTTTTCTGTTTGGGATAATGTAAAATTTACATATTTTAATGATTGTATGGATAAGCTTGACGATTTGTTATTAGAGTTAAAAAAGGCAGAAAAATACATATTTATTGAATACTTTATTATTGCTAAAGGATATATTATGGATCAAATATTACCTATATTACAGGAAAAGGGTAATGATGGAGTACAAATTAAAATATTATATGATGATATCGGCAGCAAGGGTGTTATGCCTAAAAAGTTATTAAAGAAAATATCGAAGATACCTAATTGTAAAATTAATAATTATGAGCCATTAGGCTTGAATATTAATTTCCTAGTAAACAATCGCGATCATCGTAAAATAATGGTTATTGATGGTAGAGTTGCATATTGTGGTGGAGATAATCTTGCTGATGAATACATTCACAAAAAGGAAAGATTTGGATATTGGAGAGATAACTGTGGAAAATACGAAGGAAATGTTGCCCTAACATTCGCTGCCTTATTTTTAGAGATGTGGTATATTTCGACAAAAGAGGTTGTTGAATTAGATTACAACCCCGTTGATTATAAGCATAATGAGCCTGGCTATGTTATGGCATTTGGTGATGGACCTCATAATAATTCTAATCCGGCATATGATTTATTCCATGCATTAATTAATTCAGCGAATGAATATTTATATATTTCAACACCATATTTTGTTATTGATGATCAAACCGTTAGTGCGATTGCACTTAAGGCAAAAAGCGGTGTAGATGTTAGAGTTTTAATGCCTAAGAAGCCAGATAAGAAATCTGTTTTTTATATGAGTAGGGCTCATTATAGAGAAATATTGAAGGCCGGTGGAAAATTTTATGAATATACACCAGGCTTCAATCATGCAAAGAATATTATCGTTGATGATAAATATGCGTTTATTGGTACAGTTAATATGGATTATAGGAGCTTGTTTTTACATTACGAATGTGGTGCATTAATTGCTTTAAATGATCAAATTATAAAAATGAGAGAGGATTTTGAGAATGCAGTATCAGCTTCTGAGGAAATAGATTATCCTAAATGGAAGAAGCGTCCATGGTATCAAAAGCTAATTGCATTTATTTTAAATATTTTTGCACCACTATTTTAAAAAGGGGGGATATATTATGAAAAAGAAATTAAAAGCTATCGCTAATCACTTACTTGATTTAGGTAAGAGAAATAGATTATTAAACTATAAGGATACAGGATTAAGGACACTTAATATTTATAATAAGGATATTAAACATATATTTGATAGTATTGTAGATTCAAAAGCATATACGGTTTTTCCTCTTGATGCTGTATTAGAAAAGTATCATAATGATTTAATTATTGATTCTGAAAATGATAAGGTTTTAGATTATTCAGCCTTAAAGGTTTGTGATATTGCTACACCATTACTTAAGAAAAATCAATTATTATGCTATAAGAAGGGATATACATTAGATAAGACATTAAAATCAATTTATAAGGAGTATAAATACTCTATTAATGAAAAGGGAATAAATAGTCTTTATATGTCATTTGGATTTATTGAATATCTAGAGGGTAAAGAAGTATTTAAAGCACCATTATTGTTAATTCCAATTGAATTAAAAATTGATAAGGGTATTTTTAAAATAAAGGAATATGAGAATGAGGTTATTTTAAATCCTACATTAAAGTATTATATGAAAACAGAGCTTAATGTAGATTTACCTGATTATAACGATGAAGCATTACATAGCTATTATAAGCTAATCACTGATTCATTACCTAAGAATACTAAATTTATTGATGGATGTGCCATTGGTATTTATTCGTTTTTAAAAATGAATATGTATAATGACATTACTACTAACTCAGATAGTGTACTACGCAATAATAATATTAAGGCACTGTTAGGTGATCAAACAGCTAATATAGATTTACTAATGGAAAATCCAGTTTATCCTGTTGTTAATTATGATTCATCACAGCTAGAGGCTATTGGCTTTGCGGCTAACGGAAAGTCATTTGTTTTACAGGGGCCTCCTGGAAGTGGTAAAAGCCAAACAATTACTAATATTATTTCAACATTAATGGCATTAGGCAAGCATGTATTATTTGTTTCCGAAAAGCTTGCCGCATTAAATGTTGTATATAATAATTTAAAGAAGGCTGGACTTGATGAGTTTGCTATTGAGCTTCACTCTAATAAGGCGAATAAAAAGGACTTCATTAATAATTTATACACAACTGCTATTAAGCCTAAATATAATATTGATTCTAAAGCTAATGATGTGATTGAAAAGCATAAAGCATTAAAGGTAAATATTAAGGAATACCAGCGTGAAATACATAATCCTATAGCAGAGCTTGGGGTTTCTCTTTATGAGCTAATATCTAGAGCTTTAAAGGTTAAGGCTCTAGATTATAACTATAGGCTTAGTAATATAGATGGCTTTAATCTTGATGATTTAGCTGATATTTTAAAGGTTTTAAATGAGTATGTAAATTATTCAAAGTTATTAGGATATAATTATAAGTCATCACCATTTTATGGATTTAATAATGTAAGAAATGATTATTTAAGATATGAATTTGATGAGGATTTTAAAAAGGTAATTCCTTATATTAATAAGCTGATTGACTTAAAGAATAACTTAAATAAATATATTGAATTAAAGCTAGTAAGCATAACTGATATTTATAATAGCTTAGATTTAGTTGATATACTTGCAAATCTAAAAACCTACAATTCTAATTATTTAATCAAGGAAACTAGAGATGAGCTAATTAATAAGCTAAATAGATATTTTGAAGCTAATAAGAATTTGGATTCTAATCCACTTAAGAATTATAGAGAATCACTTTTAAAGGAAGATCTAGAAACAATGCTTATTAACTATAAGGCTAATAATAGGGGATTATTTAAGAATAGAATATTTAAGGAATTAAATAGTAAAATTTTAGCATATAGAAGCTCTAAAGCTAAGCCAAAAGTAATAATTAGTGAGCTTACCTCAATTATCGATTATCAATCTAGATTAAAGGAATTAGATTTAATTAAGGCATTCCTTAATGAAAAGCTTAATAATATTGATCCTAGTGAATATAAGCTTGCTTTAGCTGATATGAATAAGCTAGTAAAATTTAGTGATGCTAAATTAGCAGAGGATGATTATAAGAATGTTAGACCATATTTAATCGATATTCTTATTTCATTTAAAAGCATATCTAGTGATAATAGAATATTAGCAAAGATTTCTAAGCTATTTGATAATGATATATTTGATTTATATAATGCAAATGCCTTAGAGGTACAATCTAAGCTTCACGGTATTGCGGCTCAAAAGGATAAGGTAGCTGAATATTTATTATTATTAAAGACGATAGATAAGCTAACAAGCCTTAAGCAAATTATTTATGTTGATGATTATTTATTTAAAGGCCTAGATATTAATTATTTAGCATCAACATATGAGAAGCTATTTTTACAATCAAAGATTTATCAATATGTAGATAAATCTCCTGTGTTAAATAGCTTTACAAGCTATAACGAGGATAGAATAGTTGAAGAATTTAAAAAGCTTGATGAGGAAATATTAGACATTAATAGAGATACTATTATTTCTCGTTGCTCAATGAATAGACCTGATGATCTTTTATTAGAAGGATCTAAATTTAAAATTTTATCTGTTGAGGCAAATAAGCTAAAAAGACAAAAGCCTATTAGAACTCTTTTAGAGGAAATTGAGGAATTAGCATTAGATATAAAGCCAGTATTTTTAATGTCACCATTATCTGTTTCAACATATCTAGCAGGTAAGGAAAATATATTTGATTGTGTTATATTTGATGAGGCATCACAGATATTTTCTTGGGATGCTTTAGGTGCAATATATAGAGCTAAGCAATGTATTATCATTGGTGATAACAAGCAAATGCCACCATCTAATTTCTTTGGTACTTCAATTGAGGATGATGAAGAGGATAGTGATTTAGAGCTTGATTCTATTTTAGATACTGCAAGCCTTGTCTTCCTAACAAGCAGGCTAAGATGGCATTATCGTAGTAGAAGTGAGGAGCTAATTGCATTCTCTAATTCTAATTTCTATGATGAGGGATTGATTACTATTCCTCAAGCTAAAAAGCATGAAAAGGGCTTTGGTATTGATTTCTATTATTTAGCTGATGGTAGATATGATATGAAGACTAGAACTAATATGGTTGAGGCCCAAAAAATTTGTGATATGGTATTTGAGCATTATAAGAATTCAACTCAATCATTAGGTGTAGTTGCATTCTCTGATGTTCAGGCTAGATTAATAGATGACCTAATTGCAAAGCGTATTGAAAAGGATCCAAAGCTTGCAAAATATTTTGATGAGTCACTAGATGAGCCTTTCTTCGTTAAAAACCTTGAAAGTGTTCAGGGTGATGAAAGAGATAAAATTATTTTTAGTATATGCTATGGATATAATTCAAGTGATAAATTCTTCCAACGCTTCGGACCACTTAATAATTTAGGTGGAGAAAGAAGGTTAAATGTTGCAATTACTAGAGCTAAATATAATATTAGCGTTGTATCATCTATAAGATATACAGATATCAAAACTGATAATACTGAATCATTAGGTGTTAAGATGCTAAGAGATTATTTAGAGTTTATTGAAAATATTAAAAATAAGGAATCATCAAGCTCTACTGATGATGGTGTAGCATTAAGTGTTAAGAGCTACCTTGAATCATTAGGCTATACTGTATATCCAAATTATGGTATGTCAACATTTAAAATTGATCTAGCAGTTATGAAGGATGATCAATTTGTATTAGCTATAATGATAGATAAGAAGGAAAAGTATAAATCTAACACAACTGATAAAAAGAGATTAGAGGCTTTATTATTAGAAAGATTGGGCTGGAGATATTATATGCTTTATTCTACAGCATGGTTTATGCATAATGCCTTAGAATGTGATAGATTAAAAAAGGCACTATCAGATGAAGCGCCTCAAGCTATAGCAGATACAATAGAGGATAGCTATTTAAGGGAGGATAACTCTAGTGATGAGCTTCAAGCCTGCTTTAAAAGCTATGAGGAAATAGATATGGATTTAGCTAAGGATTACTTAGATAAATACGGGTTAGATTATGCAATTAGAGAAATCATAAAGATTGAACAGCCTATTCATGAGGAGTATCTTTATAAGAGAGCTGCAAAGCTTTTAGGTACTAGAGTTACTAATGTTTTAAAGACATCTGTAATTAAGTCTTTAACTAGAGATATAAATAAAAATGGTTCATTCTATTATGTAGATTATAATTATGATCAAACACTAAGATTAAATTCTGATAGAACTATTGAGCAAATCTCAAGGGATGAGCTTCAAAATGGAATTTATTCAATTGTTAAAAAGAATAATGGAATTACAAAGGATGGCTGTTATAGAGCGCTTATTAGTATATTAGGTATATCTAGGTTAACAGAAAATACTAAGAAGCTTTTAGATGACGTAGTAGTATTTTTAAAGCTTGATGGCTTGATTACTGAGCGTGGAGAAAGTTTATTTATTTAAATTGCATTATTTGATTTATTTTTACAAAAATTAATTGTATAATTAACACAGAAACGATCTAGTATTTTCTAGGTCTTTTTGTGTTTTACTAAAGGAGCTGGTATATTGAGCTTATACAAATATTTTTATAAATTGGACAGCGTAAATAAAATATTAAGCGATGATAAAATAAAGCTTGCAGGTAGCTGTGATGAATATAACATTATGCTAATTACGACAGACTTTTATATGAATGATAAAAGTATTTTTGTTGTTTTACCCAATTTATATCAGGCTCAAAAGTATTATGATTATTTAGCTAATTATGCAAATGAGGATGATGTTTTATTTTTTCCTGCCGATGAGCTGGTTTCTGCAGAAATGATTGCGGCTACAGGAGATTTCCTTTTTGAAAGAATACAAACATTATATACTCTTTTAGAGGGAAATAAAAAGATTGTTGTTACTAATATGCATGGTGCAATCAAATATGAAATGAATCCCAAGAGATGGACTAGTAGTATTTTTAGCTTAAGGGCTAATGAATCATATGATATTAAAAAGCTTTGCTTAGCTTTGGTTAAGCTAGGCTATGAATCAGTATATACAATTACCAAAACTGGTGAGTTTTCTAAAAGAGGATCTATAGTAGATATCTTTCCGCTTGGTTATTCAAATCCAATAAGATTAGATTTCTTTGGTGATGAGCTTGATACAATTAAGGAGTTTAGTGCTGAAACTCAAAGATCTATTAGTAAAATAGAAGGTGTAAATATTTTACCAGTAAGTGAATTCATTTATTCTAAAGAGGAATTTGAGATTGCTCAAAATAAGATATTAGCATTTATGGATAATTATAAGCTATCTCAAATAGAGAGTGAACAATATAAGCAGGATTTATATAAGCTTAGTGAGCATAAATCATTAGATTCATTATCTAGATATTTAGGCTTTTTTGATGAAAATTTATCTATTCTTTTTGATTATTCTAAAAATAAAAGAATATATATTATTGATCCAATTAAGGCTAAAGAGGGCTATGATCATTTGACATTAGATTTAAATGAGTATTGTGGACGTATTGGTGGTTATAGCATAGCTCATATGAAAATGTTTCATGATTATAATTTAATTATTTCAAAGGCTAATGTTCAAATTGAAGGATTAAGAAGCATTGGTAATGTAGATTATCAAGCATATGCCAAGGAGATTACTCCTTATAAGGCTAATCAAAAGCTTATACTTCAGGATTTTAATAGCCTTAAAAATAAGAAGCTTCTAATTGTAGCTATTAAGAGTGAGGAAAGATTAAAAAGGCTTAAGGAATATTTATTAGAAAATGACGTTTTCCCTAATGTTATAGAGGATTTAACAAACGCAAAGCTTGGTAGTGTAAATATTATTAGAGGCGACTATCCTGCATTTGAGCTTATTTATGATAACTTAATAATTATAAATGAATCTGCAATATTTGATGTTACATATTCTCCAAGAAGGGTTAAGTATAAATCAATTTATAAAAACGCGATTAAAATTTCTAAATATGATGAGCTTTGTATAGGTGATTATGTAGTTCATTATGATTATGGTATTGGTAAATATTTAGGTATTAAAACAATTAAAAATGATGATATCGAAAGAGACTTTCTATATGTGATGTATGGTAATGGAAGTGGACTATATATACCACTTGAGCAAATTTCAAATATTATGAAATATGCATCCGCTGATGTTGAGGGAGTTACACTTCATGAAATTGGTGGTACTGCCTGGGCCAGAACAAAGGCTAAGGTTAGAAAAAGAGTTCATGATATTTCTGATAAGCTTATCGCTTTATATGCGGCAAGAAGCCAAGCCAAGGGCTATCAATTTCCTGAGGATTCCTTAGAGCAAGCGCAATTTGAGGCAGAGTTTGAGTATGAGCTTACACCAGATCAAAAGAAGGCTATAGCCGCAGTTAAAAGTGATATGGAATCGCCTAGACCTATGGATAGATTGGTTTGTGGCGATGTTGGGTATGGTAAAACTGAGGTTGCGATGCGTGCTGCCTTTAAGGCTGTTTATGGTGGTAAGCAGGTGTGTGTATTAGCACCTACAACAATACTTGCAAGACAGCATTATCTTAACTTTAAAAATAGAATGGAATATTATGGAATTAGAGTTGAATTATTATCTAGATTCGTAAGTCCTAAAAATCAAAAAAAGATTATTGATGATTTAGCCCTTGGTGGTGTTGATGTTGTAATCGGAACACACAGGGTTTTATCTGAGGAAATCAAGTATAAGGATTTGGGATTATTAATTGTAGATGAGGAGCAGCGCTTTGGAGTTACTCATAAGGAAAAGATTAAGGAATTAAAGGTTAATGTGGATTGTATCACCTTATCTGCAACACCTATACCTAGAACCCTACAAATGTCGGTAATGGGTATTAAGGATTTATCTATGATAGAAACTCCACCTAAAAATAGATATCCTATTCAAACCTATGTAATTGAAAGAAATGATAGAATAATTACTGATGCGATAGAGCGTGAGCTTGCGCGTGGTGGTCAGGTTTTCTATTTATATAATTTTGTTGATTCTATTGAATTGCAGGCGGCTAAAATAAGATCTCTTGTGCCTGAGGCTAGAATTTGTATAGGTCATGGAAAGCTTACTAGAGATCAGTTAGAAAGTGTTATAACTAAATTTATTAATAAGGAATATGATGTATTATTATGTACAACAATAATTGAAACTGGTATTGATATGCCAGATACTAATACATTAATTATTCATGACGCTGATAGATTAGGATTATCACAAATGTATCAAATTAGAGGTAGAGTTGGTAGATCTAATAAGATAGCCTATGCTTATTTAATGTATGAGCCTAGAAAGGTTTTAACTCAGGAGGCTGAAAAGAGATTAGAAACCATCAAGGAATTTAATGAGCTAGGTAGTGGCTTTAAAATTGCAATGCGTGATTTATCTATTAGAGGAGCTGGTGATTTATTAGGTGAGGAGCAATCTGGATTTGTTGAATCTGTTGGTATTGATATGTATATGAAGATTTTGAACGAGGAGATAAATAAAAAGGCTCTTGATGAGCCTAAGAAGCAGGATGCCTCACTTATAAGTCCACTGGCAAATAGAACAATTAAGGAAAGCTACATTAATAATGATGATACTAGAATTGCTATTCATAAGAAGATAGATAAGCTTGAAACTATTGAACAAATGGATGAGCTTTTATTAGAGCTAAAGGATAGGTTTGGTCAAGCTGATGATGATTTATTAGCATATATGTATGAGAAGCTTTTAAAAGCATATTGTAAGGAATTCGATATTTATAAGATTGATAAGACTAATCCAAGATATCTTGGATTTACATTTACAGTGGATAAAAGCTCTAATATGGATGGTATAAAGCTTTTCTCTATTGCGGCTAATTATAAATATATTTCATTGACATATAAGAATAGAGAAATTCAAATATTATTAGAAATTCAAGGTAGAGAGACCTTAGATTATTTAAAGGATATTTGTAATTATTTAAGTGACATAAAATAAATTAGCTTTATATGTTTTTCTCTTTTACTTTTTGTGCTATAATCAAATTAATTGGTTTGTGTATATATAGTTGGGGGTGGTATTATGGATCAGGAATTTAAGTTTAATTTTGATAATGTTGGTTTAATGCCTCAAAGCGTTAATACTCCACATTTAGCTTGTATTTTACTGTTAGATACATCTGGTTCAATGTCTGGAAGAATGGATATTCTTAATAAAGGTATTGCAAGATTTTTAGAAAATGTTGTTAAGGATGAAATAACTAGAAATACAGTTGATTTAGCAATTATTGAATTCAATTCTAAGGTTAGAGTTGTACAGGATTTCGCACCTATATGTAAGGTTAAGCCACCTAAATTAAATTGTGAGGGTTTGACGTCCTTAGGTGAAGCAATGTTAAAGGCAATTGATATGGTTAATGCTAAGAGAAATCAATATGCTCAGCTTGGTATATCTGCATATAAGCCTATGATTTTAGTATGTACAGATGGCTGTCCAACAGATGTTCATAAGATGAGAGAAGCAAAGGCCCTACTAGATAAGCACAAGGAAAAGCATAATGGACAGAGAAAGTTCCATGTATATACCTTCTTTGTTGGAGACAATTTAAAGGAGGTAAATCCTCAAACTCGTACTGAAAATCCAGCATATTATTTATCAATGCTTAGTACAAAGCGAGGCATTATTCATTTAAATGATGAGACATTTGATGGGTTCTTTGATTGGCTTAGTAAGTCAATGCAGGTTGTATCAAATAGTCAGGTTGGATTTGATGCAAAGCTACCATCCCTAGAATGTGAGGCCGTAAAGGTTGTTAACGCTAAGGATTTAAACGATTGGATGTTTGACGATATAGAATGATAAGGAATTATTTTTCTTCAAAAGTGGGTAGGTCACATATAAGGCATGGCGTAAATTGTCAGGATTATAGTGACACCATTTTTGTTAAGGACATGTGTATATCATGTATTGCTGATGGCGTAGGTAGCGCGATTCACTCAGAGGTTGCTTCTAAAATGGCTGTAGAAAATGTTATAGAATATTTAGATAGCTGGTATAAAAAGCATGATGTAGATGAAAGAGAAATATTACTAAGAATAAGTGAAGCCTATTCGTATTCATTAGATAAGCTAAATACCTTTATTAAGAAAAAGGGTGGAAATGAGCTTGAATATGATACTACACTAGATTGTGTTATTTACTATAATAATCATATATATTATGGTCATAGTGGAGACGGTGGAATATTAGCTCTTGACTATGATGGTAAATATCACATTATTACAAGCCCTCAAAAGGGTGAGGATGGAATCTCAGTTATTCCATTTAGATTAAAGGATTTTTGGGAATTTGTTAAGGTTGAAGCTCCGATGTGTAGTGTATTAATGGCAACGGATGGAGTTTTTGATCAGCTTGCTATAGGGGTGTATAAATGCTTTCCTATAGGCATTCATGTTAGGCTAGCTGAGCTTTTAATGAATTTGAGTGAAAAGAATTTGAGTGATGAATTATTAGAAATGTATAAGAATCAGGTCTTTGATTTCTTATCTAATAATAATGCAATAAACGATGATATTACCGTTTCGGTAATTTATGATGATTCTATTATACCTCTTAGGATGAGTGATGATTATTACACTCCACCTAACTGGGATGAAATAATAGAGGAGAAGAATAGCTTACTATATAACGATCAATCAAAATAATAAGCAGGGAGGGGATTCTTATTAATCCAATATTTTATGACAGTAACAAATATAATATTGAAATTTCGTTAGAAGACCCTAAATGCGGTGGAGAGGGTAAGGTTTACAAGGTTGTAAGATATGACAATCCTTTTTATGCAGGTGCTAAGCTAAGAGTTAAAATTTATGAGGCACACACTAAAAAGGAAATGACAGAGGTTATGATTAAAAAGCGTAAGCTTGCCGATATGTTTGCTGATTTAAGAAAGAATAAGAGAGTAAATGAAATTAATCAGCATATATTTTTTCCAGTTGATTTAGTATATCAAAATGGTTCATTTGAGGGTTTTATAATGTATGAGGCTCCAAAGCATAGAACATTCTTTGATTACTGTAAGAGTGATTACGATTATAATTTAAGAATATTTGATGTTAGAACATCTATAGATTTAGCAATAAGCCTGTGTGATAGAGTGTATGAGGTTCACAGTGCAGGCTATGTTATAGGTGATTTTAATTCTAGTAATATTTTAGTTGGCGATAATGGTGAGGTATATATAATTGATGTAGATTCATTCTGCTTCAAAAAATATATGAAGGGTAAGGCGCGCCCAGAGTTTCAAGCCATTGAAACAATGTTTGCTGTAAATGCGAATAACACTCTTGCTGAATTCTCTAAAAATACAGATTATTATGCACTTGCTGCACATCTATATCAATTGATTGTGTGTAATGCATATATGAATAAAAGTGGTGAGTTTGAAGGCTTAGAGGCTTATGCTTGTCCACTTTCTGATAAAAAGTATGAGATGCCTATTTTTAGTATTTTAAAAAATGAAATTCCTAAGAGCCTAAGAAAGCTATTTGTTAAATCATTTAGCTTAGATAAGAAAAGGCCTACAGCGTTGCAATATAAGAAGGCTTTATTAAAGCTTAAAAGAAAAGGCTTTAGAGAATGTAAGGAGCATCCACATACTTATTTTAAGAAGCTAAAGAAATGTCCTTATTGTGCTTTAGCTAAAAGAAATAAATTTGAAAAGCGTATAAAGGATAAGCAGGATGGCTATGATGTGAGACCAAATCAGCCACTACCTTTAAAGATGAAAATACATAAGGGTATTACAATAACAAGAGCCCTATTGTCTATAGTACCTTTGTTAGCATTTGGTATTACGTGGCTAATTAAGAAAATAAATATATTTGAATTAATATGGCCGTTTGAGCTATTTAAGAATGCATATATTCCTATGGCCATCATTTGTATGGTAATATATTTTGGATTATTAAGCTTGGTAGTTATTTTCCGTAAGCAAAGATTTAAGAGCTTGTTATTCTCTATTATAATTTGTGTATTAGGTATATTACTACTATACCTAGGACTTAATGGATCTTTTTAGCCTGTAGATTTACAGGCTTTTATTTTTAAACAAAATTTATAAATAATAGTTTATATGATATTTAAAATATAGTATAATTTAACTATAAGTTTGGATATGAGGAATCAATTATGAATATGAAAAAGTTTATTACATTTGAAGGTGGCGAATGTAGTGGTAAGACTACTATTATTGCTCATGTTTGTAAGAAATTAGAGGAATTAAATATTGAGTATATCACAACAAGAGAACCAGGTGGTATTCGTATAGCTGAGGATATTAGAAATATTATCCTAGATATTAATAATACTGATATGACAAGTGAATGCGAGGCGCTTTTATATGCTGCAAGTAGAATGCAGCATTTAAGTCAAAGAGTTATTCCAGCTATTAATGATGGTAAGATTGTTTTATGTGATCGATTCTTAGATTCATCAATCGCATATCAAGGATATGCTAGAGGCCTAGGAATAGATAAGGTTTTAAGAGCGAACGCTTTTGCGTTAGATTATTTACCCGGATTAACTATTTTCATTGATGTTTTACCTGAGGTTGCGCTTAAGAGATTATCAGGTAGAGATAAATCAGATAGATTAGATTTAGAGGCTGAGGATTTTCATAGAAGGGTATATGAGGGATATCAAGAGGTAGTAAAAATGTATCCTGAACGTGTTGTTAGAATTGATGGAAATAATTCCTTAGAGCGTGTAACAGAGGATTGTGTTAATGCTGTATTAAAATATTTAGGGTTATAGGGAGTGAAGATATTTGAATGTTAAAAGAGCTGTTGAAAATCAGATTAGTATTTTTAACAATTTAAAACAGGCAAAACTTCATAATAGATTATCACATGCTTATCTATTTTATGGTGATGAGGGTGTTGGTAAAAAGGAGATGGCTTATGCATTAGCCTGCCTTTTGTATTGCCCTAATGATGGTTGCTTAGAATGCGAAACGTGTAAAAGCATTTTAAGTGGGAATCATATGAACGTAGATTATATAGGTGTTGATGAAACAAAAACTATGATTTCTAAGGATCAGATTACTGCACTTCAGGATGAGTTTTCTAAGACAAGCCTTGTTGAGGGAAGTAGAATATATATTGTTGATGGAATAGATACAGCATCAGCTGCAGCTCAAAACAGCTTGCTAAAGTTTATTGAGGAGCCAATAAATTCAACACCTACTATAGGTATCTTTTTAGCAAGTGAGCTATCTAATGTTGTTACTACAATAATATCAAGATGTGCACTACAGCACTTTAAGGCTGTGCCTATGGCTAAAAGCATAGGTATGCTTACTGAGGGTGGTATAGATCAGCTTGATGCTTCGCTTCTGATGAGCTTGACGAACAATATAGATGAGGCACTGTCGATTGTTCAAACAGAGGACTTTAAAAGGATTAAGGATTTATTTATTGAATTTATAAGCCTAAGAAAGAAAAAGGATGGAGTTGTTTATTTTATAGATAATGCTTCGTATTTTTCTAATCCTAAAAATTTATCAATATTACTTAAGTGGATATTGCTATTTATTGAGGATTCTTATATGGTTCAATCTAATCCTGATGGTTTGATTTTGGCGCCTTTATATGATAAAATTATTATGAACAATAAAGATTATAATAGCCTGAAGGATAAGCTAGAAATTACATTAGACTTATCCAATAGGCTTAGATATAATGTATCAGCTAAAAATGTATTTCATGAGCTGATAGCTAAATTAATTTAGGTTGGTGGTAGCATGAGGGCAATTCGTGTCCAATTTAAACCAGTAGGTAAAAGATATTATTTTGGTGTAGGTAACCTAAATGTTCAAAACGGAACAAGGGTTATTGTAAATACTATTAGAGGAATAGAATTAGGTTTTTGTGTAGGTGAGCCATTTGAATTAAAGGCTGAGGATTTATCAAGCGAGCTTAAGGATATTGTTCGTATAGCTACTAATGAGGATTATAAAGCATATTTAAGAAATAAGGAGCTTGAACCTACGGTTTTAGAAAAAACTAAATATTATGCTAAGAAAAGTAATCTTGAGATTAAGGTTTTAGAGGCTGAATATACGCTTGATTGTTCAAAGCTTATTATTTATTTCGAATCTGAGGGAAGGGTAGATTTTAGAGAGCTAGTTAAAAATCTAGCTGATGAATATCATACTAGAATTGAATTGCGACAGGTTGGCTCTCGTGATGGAGCTAAGGTGTTTGGTGGTATTGGCCCTTGTGGCTTAATTGTATGCTGTCAAACATTTATTACACAGTTTGATAATGTATCAGTGAAAATGGCTAAGAATCAGAATCTATCACTTAATCCAGTAAAAATCAGTGGTAATTGTGGGAAGCTTTTATGCTGTATTAATTATGAAAATGATTTATATACTGAGCTAAGAAGATTTGCACCTGATACAGGAGATATAGTTGAAACAGCTGAAGGGCCTGCCAAGGTTTTATCATGTGATGTTATTAATAAAAATCTAAAGGTTAAGTATGTTAATGAAGATAATAAATTTGGTTATTTAAAGCTTGAGGATGTTAAGTTCACTCCATCTAAGGATAAAAAGAAAATAATAGAGGAAGAGGATAATGACTATAGTTTGTAATGAGCTATTAGGTAGAGAGCTTATTAAAATATATCAGGATCCAGATAGCTTTAGCTTTTCTATTGACTCAATGCTTTTAGCTGATTTTGTCACTATAAATACTAAGGTAAAAAGAATTTGTGATTTGTGTAGTGGTAATGCTCCTATCCCTCTTTATTTGTCTTTAAGAACTAAGGCTAATATTGTAGGAGTTGAGGTTCAAAAGAGCTCTTATGAATTGGCTAATATGTCTATTAATGAAAATAAGCTAGATAGTCAAATAGAAATGAAGCTTGCTAATTTAAAGGGTGTTCATAAGGAAATAGGTAAATTTGATGTTGTTACCTGTAATCCACCCTTCTTTAAGCTAGGTGATAATCAAATTAATCCTAATGATAAAAAGGCAATTGCAAGGCATGAGGTTCTTGCAAGCCTAGATGATATCATTAAGGAGGCAAGTACGCTTTTAAATTCTAAGGGAAGGCTTGCAATGGTTCATAGACCTGATAGGCTTGTTGAAATATTAGAGGTTTTGAAGAAATATAAAATCGAGCCAAAAAGATTACAATTTGTATATCCAAAACAAGATAAGGAATGTAATCATATATTAATTGAAGGCATCAAGGATGGAAGTAAGGATGGACTAAGGGTCTTACCTCCACTTTATGTATATGGGGATGACAATAAATGGACAGACCAGGTTTTAAAAATTTATAATTATGAGGGGAAGTAGAGTATATGTTTTTAAGTTTATTAAACAAAAAGGAAATGCTAAAATTCTTAGACCTAGCTATCTATATGGTTGATATTGATGGTGAGCCTACAGCTGTTGAAAAGAGAGTTTTAACTAAAATGATTGCTGAGTTGGATCAGGTTAAGGATGAATATTCTTTTAGATTAACTGATACAATTGAAAAAACTTTAGAGTATTTTGTTAATTGTAATCAGGTGGTTAAGCACGTTGTTTATCTAAATCTTGTTATTATTTCTATGGAGGATGATCTATATAATACATCTGAATTATTGTTCCTAGAGGATATCCAAAAGAAGTTTGATATTTCTTCAGAAAAGCGTAGAGAATTGTTTTCAATTGTTTACGCTGAGCGTGATTTAAGAGAAAAGGCTATTCGTATCATTAAGAACTAATGAGAGTTAGAAGCTTTAATCATGATAATGGTATTCTATATTTAGTAGCAACGCCAATAGGTAATTTAAGTGATATGACCTATCGTGCAGTAGAGATTTTAAAATCTGTTGATAAGATATATGCTGAGGATACTAGAAATTCAATTTATCTTTTACAGCATTTTAATATTACTACTAAGCTAGAAAGCTATCATGAGTATAATCAGGATATAAAAACAGACAGTATTATAGAAGAGCTTAAAAATGGAATGAAAATAGCAATAATATCTGATGCGGGTTTACCTATTATATCTGATCCTGGATATAAAATAGTTAAGGCTGCTTCAGAGCTTAATATTGCTATATCAACAATTCCAGGAGCATCTGCAGGAATTAGTGCACTTATTGCATCTGGTCTTGCACCTATGCCATATACATTTTATGGTTTTTTAGACAGCAAAAAGACAAAGAGACTAGCTGAATTAAATAGCTTGAAATATGTAGATCATACTATTATTTTTTATGAGGCTCCACATAGAATATTTGAAACTTTAGCTGATATATTAGAGGTATTTGGCGATAGACAATGTGTAATCGCAAGAGAATTGACTAAAACCTACGAGGAATATATTAGGGGCTCTATAAGTGAGCTTTTAAAGATAGAAGCAATTAAGGGTGAAATTGTATTAATAGTTTCAGGATATAAGGAAACTAAGGAGTTAGTTGATAATCCTAATTCAAAAATAGAAGAGCTTATTTCCTTAGGCTATAAGCCTAATGAAGCTATTAAAGAGGTTTCAAAGCTATTTAATTTAGACAGGAAAGAATTATATAAGGAATATATTGAGTACAAAAATAAAGGAGAATAGCATATGGATTATTGTAAGGAATATGAATTCTTAAATGATAAGGATCATATTTTTAAATCTATTAGCTATGACGAACTAATAGATTTATTAGATGGATTTGGCACAGGACTAATTTTTATTGGTGGTCCGTGGTGTCCAAATTGTCAGGCAATTATCAATGACTTGAATGGTATTGGTAAAAAGCTCGGACTAGATGTTATTTACAACTATGATCCAAAGTTTATAAATATTTTTCAAGAGGAAGAGGACCTAAGGGATTGTAAAACGTTAGAGCATAAGCTTAAATATTATGCAATCGTGGAAAAGATTAAGTATAAGTCTGAGGAGTTAGTAGTAGATACTTTAATTCCTAGAATACATGTTCCATTTATTTTTGGTATAAAGAATGGTAGCTGTATTGGATACTTTGATAAGGAACTAATTAAGGATGATGCTGGATTACATTTAGCTGATTCTACTGAGGATCAAACAATTGATTTCACCTTAGCAATTTCAGATTTAATCAATAAAGTTTATAAGGATACATTATAAAGGCTAGTAATAGCCTTTTTTAATTTTAAAAAGCACTATATAACAATAATTAGTAGGATGGCCATAATCGAAATATCATTTTACACTATTTATTTTTTTTGCTATAATGTATCTAATAGGAGGTTAAATTATGAAGAAAGTTTTAAAGTATTTAAGTTTAATTTTATTATTTATTTTTTCTATAACACTAGCTGCGTGTGATGATGAACCAGCCGTAACACCAGGACCTGATAATGGTTCTACAGATAGTGGTACAAGTAGTGGTGATACTACTGAGGCGCCACATACACACAATTTTTTGAAGGGTTATTTATATGAGGATAACCCATTGTATGAAAATCAACATCAAAGGTATTGTGATGATTGTAAACAATTAGTATGGCTTGATCATGAATATGGAGAATGGAAAACTACTATTCCTGCTACACTATTTGTTAAAGGCCTACAAACTAAATATTGTGAATGTGGACATAAGGTTACACAAGCAACTGAGGTCACTGGTACTGAATTAGTGGCTGATACATATATAACAAATTTGATAAATTCTTTTGAGGATAAAATTTGTTTTACTGTTTCTGACGTTGATATAGCATTTGTAGAGGAAGGTTTTGATCTTGAATTCGTTGTAAGTGATGTACCTCTTTATGTACAATTAGATGAAGCTGGAGACATTACAGCTTATTTCGAAGGTGGTGCAGAGGTTTATCTTTATGGTGTATGTGGCGTTTATGATGTTGAAGCTGTATATGAGGATGGCTTTGCATATGCAACATTGAATAGTGGCGCTTTTACAATTGATGCAGAATATACAAATTTTGCTGATTATGAATCTACAATAAATTCTGGTAATTATACATGTAAAATTCCAGCATACAATATATATACAAATGAAATTCCTATGGATGAATATATGGATGAAATTGAAGCTACTTTAGAGGATTTTAAGGATGAAATAGATTATCTTTCTAAAAATTTAAATCCTGAGGTTTTAGGTGTATGTACTAATTTAGCTCTTAAGGAAATATTTGATATAGCGTTTGTAAATACATCTGAAGATGGATATTGCTATGAATTAAATTATGAAGCCTTAGTTGAATTAAGTGAAAAGCTAAATACAAAGACATTAGCTGAATTATATGAAGAATGCTTTGGTGATGGATCTTTTGATGAGTTAACAACTGCTATTTCAGATATGCTTGATATGACTATTGGTGATTTAAATGATCTTGTTCAAGAACATGATATCGATTTAAAGTCAGCTGTTGATTATATTGATAAGCTTATAAAGCTTGAGGATGAAGATGCTTCATTAAAATCATATTTTGAAGAATTAACTAATGAAGAAATCAAGGATTTAATAGCTTATTTTAGTCAAACAGGTTTAAAAAATACTAAGGTTGTTGATTTCATCAGTGAGCATATCACAGATATTAGTGAATATACAGATGCTGTTTTAGAACAAATCACTGGATTTGGCAATATGACTATTTATGAGATTATAGCACTTACATCTGATGACTATGAAGATTCAGAAATTAAGGAAATGGTTGATGGTTTCATTGATTTATTTAGTGCGATTGATAATTGTCAAATCTTAACAACTGAAGAAGGAACTATTACAAAAATTGATTTAGATTTTGATTTATCAGCTTTAGAGTCATTTGGTATTTCTGGTAAAGCAGAGGCACAAATAGAATTTGATTTTGAAGCCACTTATGATACTGAAGAGTTAATTAATAGGGTTGATACAATGGTTGCTAGAATAGCAATTGATGAAAATACAACTTTAGTTAAGGATCCATATTTTGAGGAATCAGAGTTCATTGATTATGAGGATGAATTTGTTTTTGATAATGATGGAAATGTAATTGGATATAGTCGAGTAACTACTGAATTAAATATAATTACAATAGAAAAGGATACTACAACTGTGACTATTTCAGCAGAATTAGAAACTGAAGAGTATTTTGTTGACTTGTCTAATGCACCTATTTTGATAAGCTCTAATTGTAATGGTTTTTATGATGTAAGGTATTTGAATAATGCAACAATTAACAGTGTAAATAAGTTATATTCTAATGTTACAATGGATGAAGATACATTTGTTTTACATGATGATGCAGATGATTTAGAAAGCTACATCTATAGCTTAATAGAAAATGTAACTCCTGAATATGAGGGCACAAATAATTATGAAGCAAATACTATTAACTATTTATATGACTGTAACACTAATACTATAATGTTTACTGATCATTATGGTCTTGATGAAGAAAAGCATAATTATGTTAAGGATGAGACAAAGTCTATCGCTGGTAGTGAATGCTGTGATATAGTTGTTGATTATTATGTTTGTTCAATCTGTGGTGCGATTTATCTAGATATCAGCAATTATGGACATACCGGAACAATTACAGCTGACTTTGGTGAGGTTGAGGACTGCTACTCAGATTTAGAAGTAACTTACACATGCTCTGATTGTGGAATGACATGGGTAGAATATCCATATGGTCATAATGCAACAATGCAAGAAATAGAAGTGTTTGAGGATAGTGTATGCTCAAAGGGTCACTTTATGGTTGGATCTATTTGTGCTTGTGGAGCACAATATGAGCCAGATAGTGATAATTTAGATACAACGATGGAATATGATGAAGAAACTAGCTGTATGTATTGTACTGAATGTGGAATTTATATTGTATATGATTTTATAATGGATTACCGTGTAAGTTGGACTTTCTATACAGCAGAGCCTGGAACAGTTGACCCTTATCTTGTATTAATTACATATTTATATTAACAAATGCGTCTCGCTAATGCGAGATGCATTTTCTTATTATATTGATAAAATCAAAAAGTTTTGATATAATCAAATAATGTTAAGGAGTGATAAAAATGAGTAAGAAATTCTATTTAACAACCGCAATTGCATATACTTCATCTAAGCCACATGTAGGTAATGTATATGAGGCTATTTTAGCTGATAGTATAGTAAGATATAAAAAGAAGGATGGCTATGATACTTATTTCCAAACAGGAACTGATGAGCATGGTCAAAAGATTCAACAAAAGGCTGAAGGGTTAGGTATTACACCAAAGCAGCATGTTGATAATATTTCTAATGAGATTAAAAGAATTTATAAATCTGTAGATATTAACTATGATTATTTTGTTCGCACAACTGATGATTATCATGAGGCAGTAGTTGCTGATGTTTTCGAAAGATTATATAAAAAGGGTGACATCTATAAGGGTGTGTATGAGGGTCATTATTGTGTTGATTGTGAATCATATTATACTGAGAAGGATTTAGTTGATGGATGTTGTCCAGATTGTGGTGCAAAGGTAACTTTAACAAAGGAAGAGTGTTATTTCCTAAAGCTTGCTCCATATCAAGATAGACTAGTTGAATATATTAATACTCATCCTGAGTTTATTCAACCTGAATCTAGAAAAAATGAAATGTTAAATAATTTCTTATCTAAGCCACTTCCAGATTTATGTGTATCAAGAACATCTTATACATGGGGTATTCCTGTAAAGTTTGATAATAAGCATGTTATTTATGTATGGATTGATGCGCTAATGAATTATATTACTGCACTTGGCTATAAGGTTAATGGTAAGTGTGGAGATTTATATGATAAATATTGGCCAGCTGATATTCATTTGATTGGTAAGGATATTTTAAGATTCCATACTATTTATTGGCCGATTATGCTAATGGCATTAGATATTCCACTACCTAAACAGGTATTTGGTCATCCATGGATTTTAATGAATCATGGTAAGATGAGTAAGAGTAAGGGCAATGTTATTTATACTGATGATTTAATTGAATTATTTGGTGTAGATGCATTAAGATATTATGTTTTACATGAAATTCCATTTGCACAGGATGGTAACATTACATATGAATTAGTATGTGAAAAGTCTAATTCAGATTTAGCTAATACATTAGGTAATTTAGTTAACCGTACATTAGCGATGGTTAAGAAATATTTTGGTGATGAGGCTATTACATCATCAGTTGCTACTGAGTTTGATGAAAATTTAAAGAATACGGCTTTACAGGCTATAAAGTCTTATAAGAGTTTAATGGATCAATATAAGGTTGCAGATGGTATTGAGGCTGTAATTAAGCTTTTAAGATCTTCTAATAAATATATAGATGAAACTTGTCCTTGGGTTTTAGCTAAGGATGATGAAAAGAAGGAAGTATTAAAAACAGTTTTATATAACCTATTAGAATCTATTCGTATTAGTGCTATCATGCTAGAGCCTATTATGCCTTCTACAGCTGAAAAGATTTATACAGGATTAAATACTAAATTAACTGAATTTGTTAATTTAGAGTTTGGTGCTAATTCATCATATAATGTTGGTACATGTGAGGTATTATTTAAGCGTTTAGATGTTAAAGAGGTAATGGATATAGTAGAAGCTAAGGAAAAAGCTAAAGAGGCTCCAAAAGCTGTAGCTGAAGAAGCTCCTTCAAAGCCTGAAATTACAATTGATGATTTTGATAAGATTGATTTAGGTGTTGGTAAAATTATAGAGGCAAATAAGCATCCAAAGGCTGATAAGCTTTTAGTATTTAAGGTTGATTTAGGTGGCGAGGTACGTCAAATTGTTTCTGGTATTGCTAAGTTCTATAATCCAGATGACTTAATAGGATATAAGGTCGTTGTAGTTAAGAATTTAAAACCAATTAAGCTTAGAGGAGAAGAATCACATGGTATGCTATTATGTGCTTCTGATAAGGATGATAATAAGCTAGAATTAATTAAAATTATTGATTTGAATCCAGGAGATATTGTTAGATAATATGAATCTAGATGTTGAAAAGAAACATTCGATTAAAAGCTTTATCAGTCATCCTAAAACAAAAGCAGTTCTTAATGATGTATTTAGAGTAGTTATAGTTATTGTTTCTTCCGTTATTTATTCATTAGCGGTAACATGGTTTTTGGAGCCAGCAAATTTAATTGCAATAGGCTTCACGGCTGTTGGCCAAATTATGAATAGATTAATTTTAAATACCGGGGTTGATATACCTATTGGTGTATTTACACTTGTGTTTAATATTCCTTTGTGTATTTATGGTTATAAATCAGTATCACCTAGATTTATAATTTATACAGTATTATCTATAATAGTTCAATCAATATTCCTAATGGGTTGGGTACCTGAGATCAATTTAGGTATTGATCCTAATCAGGACAAGCTGTTTTTAACTATAATAGCTGGATTATTTGCAGGTGCTGGTATTGGTGTTGCCTTAAGATATGGAACATCAACAGGTGGTGTAGATATCTTAGCTCAAGCCTTAAGCTTAAAAAAGAATATATCTATTGGGACATTCTCAATGGTATTTAATATAGTATTAGCAGTAATTGCTGGTGGCTTAATGGAGGGTAATTGGGCTATTACATTTTATACATTTATATTCATCATCATTACTAATTTAGTAATTGATAAAATACATACTGCATATAATTATTTACGAATTGATGTTATTACAAAGCATTCTGATGAGGTGTCTAATGCTTTAATTTCAGAAATTAATAGAGGATGTACTATATTGGATGTAAAGGGAGCTTATACAAAGGAAGCTAAGTTTGATGTTTTTATGGTTATTTCATCATACGAGCTTGAAAAGGCTAGAAGAATTATTTACAAGGTTGACCCTGAAGCCTTTATCACTGTTGTTCCTGTAAAGAGGATAATAGGTGCATTCTTCAAGCATACAATAATATAATAGACAGCCGTGGCTGTCTTTTTTATTTTTTATAAAATATGATATAATACATTTAGGCTAGGAGGTGCGATTATGGATATTGGAGTAGATATCACATTAATATCTAGATTTAATGATAGAAGTGAAAAATTTATAAATACGATATTAACCGAAGAGGAAAGGAAAATATATGATGCTTTAAAAGAGGAAAGAAAAAAGGTTTTTCTAGCTACTAGGTGGGCTTCTAAGGAAGCAATATTTAAAGCAACTCAAGATAGGAATTATTTAGGCTATTCTATTTTAAATGAGGAAAATGGTAAGCCTTATGTTTTAAATCACCCAGAAATAAAGATTTCTATTAGTCATGATGGTGATTTTGTAGTCGCTTTTGTACAACTCTACTAAAAGTATATCGATTTAGGATATAAATTTTTTGAGGTTTCATTGATTTTGTCATATAGTAGTGCTATAATTTTTCTTGAAAAATATAGCTTATTTTAGCGAAAAACTTGAAGGGGGATAAAACAATGACAGAATTAGAAATCAAACAACAATTAAAGGATTTTCTTTGTACTAATTTGGGAGTAGATGCAAACGAATTAGAGTTTGACACACAATTATTTGGTGAGGGAATTGGCTTAGATTCAATTGATTCAATTGAGCTAGTTGCTTTTATTGATGAAACATTTGGTGTTTCAACAACTGGTATTGACAAAAGCCATTTCTATAATATAGATTCTCTTGCTGCATACGTATTTGCTAATATTGAATAATTGAGTAATAAAGCTGCAAGCTAAATGTTGCAGTTTTATTTTTTATTTCTTAAGAAATTGTATCTCATTTAAAATATTAATAGAGTTAATATTCAAAATATAGCCATAACTCAAATTTATTTTATATTTAGACATCAATAATGTCTATTTAGAATGTAATATTACCTCAAGGAGGAGGTGATATCATGGGATTCTTAACA
>SVAZ01000030.1 GCA_015059145.1 Erysipelotrichaceae bacterium | reverse complement strand
GGTTTTTTTAATATACATATAGTTTGAGAAAAACAAAAGAAAAACAGTTAAAAATAAAGCATTTATAACTGTTTTTTTATAAAAAAATATATATGCTTTCATCTCGGAAATTTAATAACCGAGGATTCCCGCTTTATGTTCCTAAAAATTGAATTTTTATTACTTAATCGTTTAGCATGTGGAAGTGACTTCCATACACCATCAACATCTGTTGAATTAGCATAATAAGTCGATATTTGTAAAGTATAGAAAGTAATATTATCATTAAAAATATAATGTGATATAATCAAAATGGTGATAATCGTGATAAAAGAAAAAATAAATGAAAAAAATGCTGGTTTTAACGGCATCATGTATAAAAACGATTCAAAGGATAAAATAGTATTAGTCTTCACTGGCATTGATGGTGGTATATGCTATGCAAATAAAATCGCCAAATTCTACGCCAAAAACAATATACCTGCTTTAGCAATTCCTTATTTTAATTACAAAGGGACACCAAAGGCTTTGATTCATATTCCAATAGAATACATTATAAATGTAGTTAAATATTTACGCGATTTAGGATATAAAAAAATCGGAATTGATGCCTTCAGTAAGGGTACTGAGCTTGCCTTAAATGTTGCTAGAATAACATGCTTAGATTTTCAAATATTAAGAGCCCCATCATATTTTAATGCAGAGGGACTAGACGAAAAAAAGGTTCACGCTAATAAAGGTTGCTGGTCTTATCAAGGCAAGGAGCTTGAATATACAAAATATGAGATTGATAATTTCAGTGTAATTAAGGAATTCATTAAGCACAAGGAATATAACATATTAAAGCTACATCAATATGAAAGGATAAATGATAAATCAATCATTGATACCTCAAACATTTATAATCCTGTACTTCTCCTATCTTCTAAGAATGATAAGGTATGGCCAGCATATAATGCAGCCTTAATACTAGATTCTAAATTGTCAAATTCTATTCATATTAGCTTTGATCACCTAAGTCATTTTTTATTGCCTGAGTCATCATTCAAGCTTAAGCTTATTAATAAATCAGAACGTAGGTTAAAAAAGAATTGCAAAATAGAAAGACGTATAATGAATAACTCAATTATAAAATTTATAAATAATTAAAGCTCCAAATATGGAGCTTTAATTTTTAATATTTTTCAATTTTAATTATGTTATCTACATTTTTATTATATACATATATCCAAACATTAAGATTGTTAACCTTAATGCTTTTTCTTATATAGAGGCTTCCTTCCTCCTCAAGATAATCCATTTTTGCTAACGTGGCAGCATCAATTTCATAAAGCTCACCGTATATTTTTCCTTCACCTTCATATATTCCAGGATAGCTTCCTAAATCAAACATATAAAAGCCTTCTACCAAAGCCTCGCATATAAATGTTGAATCCTTTAAAAAATTGTGATTTCTATAGCCATGCTTTAGCGTACCATAGGCAAAAACATAATGCTTCATTTAGATACCCTCTCCTGCAAATTGTCGATTATATAAATCCGCATATTTTCCTTTTTTAGCAAGAAGCTCCTCGTGATTACCTAGCTCCACAATTCTACCCTTATCCATTACAACAATAACATCTGCATCCTGAATTGTAGATAATCTGTGTGCAATAATAAGACTAGTTCTATTTTTCATTAGCTTAATCATAGCATCCTGAATATGCTTTTCAGTTCTAGTGTCAACACTAGAAGTGGCCTCATCTAAAATCAATATTTTGGGTTTTGAAAGGAACGCTCTACATATTGTTAAAAGCTGACGCTGACCAAGTGATAAATTACTTCCGCCCTCGGATAGAATTGAATCATATCCGTTTTTCATTTGGTTAATAAATGTATCACAATTACATTCCTTGGCTGCCTCAAGCATTTCCTCATCAGTTATATTAGGATCTGCATATTTTAAATTGTTTCTAATTGTATCCTTAAATAGCACAGTATCCTGTAGTACTATTCCAATATTGTTTCTCAAAGCATTACTATCAATATCTAAAATATTAACACCATCAATATTAATACTACCATTTTGAATATTGTAAAATCTCATCAATAGATTTACAACAGTTGTTTTACCACTACCTGTAGCACCTACTAAAGCAACCTTTTGACCTCTATTGATTTTCAAATCAAAATTATAAAGAACCTGTCTACCCATAACATATGAGAAATCAACATTATTAAACTCAACAACACCATTCATTTCATCCATAGTATTATTACCGCTTTTATCCTCAAGTGCTTCATCTAAAACGACAAATACTCTTTCTGAGGAAGCTATAGCAGTTTGAAGCTGACCATATAGCTGAGCTATTTCATTAATAGGTCTTGAGAATTGCTTAGCATAAATTATGAATGCAGAAATGATTCCTATGGAAATTATTCCCTTATATGCAAAATATCCACCGCATAATGAAATAATAACAAATCCAATATTATTAATACAATTCATAATAGGTCCCATAGACCCACCTAATATTTCAGCAAAAATACTAGTTTTAGTTAAATCTGTAGATATCTCTTCGAAATCAGCGATTGCTGATTGTTCTTTAGAAAATGCCTTTACAGTCTTGTGACCCACAACCATTTCCTCTACTGTTCCATTTAATCTTCCTAATAAAAGCTGACGCTTCTTATAAAATTTTCTCATCGCCTTAGATAGGAATTTAGTGGCAATAACAGTAAGTAAAACTATGACACATGATAATAAGGCAAGCTCCCAACAGGTAATAAACATCATTATAACAGTACCAGCTATCATAAGAACGCCAGAAAATAAAGATCCTAGAGTTTGAGCTAATGTATTAGAAATGTTATCAACATCATTAGTCATTCTACTCATAATATCACCATGAGAATGTGTATCAAAATAAGTAATAGGTAAATTTACTATTTTAACAAACAAATCATTTCGCATTTTCTTAACAATTCTTTGAGATAATACAGCGCTTAATAATCCCTGTATAAGATTAAAAATTGATAGTACTACAAAAAATATTAGCATTATTATTAGCTGTCTTGGTACATCCCTAAATAAATAATTATCTATCGCATCAATAACATTGCTTTGTAGCCTTGGAGTAATTACCTGACATGCAACAACAATAATAATAGATAATAGCAAAAATAATATAATATTAAATTCCGTTTTAAAATATGATAGTAATCTTGAGATTGTACCTCTTCTATTTTTAGCCTTTTCTGCTTGATTAAAATTTCTAGGACCACGTCCAGCAAAATTAATTTGAGGAGAGCTCTTCTTTTCAACAGCTTGGCTTTTGGATGTGATAATTATCATTTTTGCAATATCATTTAATTCTTTAGCGGTAATGTACCCTTTATCTATAGCCTCAAGCTTTAGCTCGTTAAGCTTAGCTCTAGATGCTTTAGATAGCTTACCATTTCTTTTAAACTCTGACTTAAAGCCTTCAAGAAGGCTAGTCCATTTTTCTTTATTCATAGACATTACCTCCCTTCAGCTGGGAATTGTAAATTTCTTGATAAATAGAATTGCTATTTATTAGCTCCTTATGAGACCCAATACCTTCTATTTTCCCTTTATCTAAAACTATAATTCTATCAGCATCCTTAATAGATGCAATTCTTTGAGCAACTATAATCTTAGTAGTATTCATATACTCACTTTTTAATGCCTGATATAAGCAGCTTTCAGTTTTTAAATCTAGGGCACTAGTTGCATCATCAAAAATTAATATTTCAGAATTCTTTAAAACACATCTTGCAATATTAATTCTCTGCTTTTGACCACCACTTAAGCTCATACCCTTTTCAGCAACCATAGTAAAATAACCATCCTGCTTAGAATTTATAAATTCACTTGCTTGAGCTATATCTGCTGCCCTTTTAACCTCATCTAAGGTAGCGTCTTCCTTTCCCCAAGTTATATTTTCAAAAATAGTAGTAGAAAATAACTCACTCTTTTGAAGTGCTATAGATACCTTGCCTCTTAACGCGTTAATATTATAGCTTTTAACATTTATATCATCTATTAAAATCTCGCCCTGTGTGCAATCATAAAATCTAGGAATTAAATTAACCAAACTAGATTTACCACTACCTGTAGCACCTAAAATCCCGATTGTTTCACCAGGATTAATTATAATATTTAAATTTTCAAGTACGCTAACATTAGGGCTATCTGGATATGAGAATGAAACATTACGAAATTCCAACTTACCCCTTATATGTGTTTGTCCATCATGTCCACCATCTAGTATAGCTGACTTAGTATTAAGAACGTCATTTAATCTACGTGAAGAAACCGTAGCACGTGACACAGTTTGAAATAAATTAGCCATTCTTAAGACTGCCATCAATATTTGTGATGTGTATGTAATAGCCGCCATTATTTCTCCTGTTGTAACAATACCATTATCAAAATTAATTCTACCAATCCAAATGATAATAATTATTGTAACATTTAATATTAAGTTTGTAATAGGGCTCATAAAGCTAAAAAGCTTTAATACATATGATTGAACTCCAACAAGCTCACCATTTGATTTATTAAATCTTTGAGTTTCTTTGTCCTCCTTAACAAAGGCCTTTATAACACGAGCTCCATTTACATTTTCCTGCATTATTGAATTTACACTATCAAGCTTAGTCTGAAGCTCTTCAAATTTAGGCTTAGCTCTTAAAATAAAAATAATAACAAAAATAACAACGAACGGCATAGTACAAGCTAAAACAATACCAAATGAAGCATCAAGTAACAGCATACATACAATACCACCAGCGAATAAGGCAAAGGTTCTAACAAAGCCTCTTATAAGCATACTTAAAAGATTTTGAACCTGAGTTACATCATTTGTAATTCTAGTAACAAGTGAACCTGTAGAAAAATCATCTGTTTGACCTATTGAAAGCTCCATAACTCTTTTGAAGCAATCACATCTTAAATCATTAGCGAACTTTTGTGCACATAAATTTGCGAACACTCCGCTTAAAACTCCACTTACCGCTCCAGCAAGAACGGTACCAATCATAAGAAGACCAACTCTAAGTATTATATCTATATTAGCCTCCTTAACACCTTCGTCAACAATTTGAATCATTAGCTGAGGCTGTAACAAATCCATGAATACCTCGCCTAGCATAAAGATTGGTGCCCAAATAGCATAATACCAATATTTTCTAACGTATTTTAGCATTTGTCTCACTCCCTCATAATCAATATAAATTTATTATATCAAAAACCTATATTCTATGTAAGAAAAAAATACAGCACTAGGCTGTATTATTTTTGAATATAAAATACTGCAATTGTTTTAGGACCACAATGTGAGCCCATAGTATGATCAATATATCCAACAGAAACCTTAAAGTCACTCATAGACTCTATTGTTTCTTTCATTTGTAAAGCCTCATCCTTACAATTTGTATGACCTATAAATATATGACTACCTTGCTTAGCATTTTCAATAGTGCGTGTTAGTAAATCATTTATAGCTCTTTTTCTACCTCTATGCTTTTTATCTACCTCAAGCTTACCCTCTTCATTAGCCTTAATAATAGGGTTAATATGAAGCAATGTACCTAAAATGGCCGAAATCTTTGATAATCTTCCTCCACGTCTTAAGTGATCTAAGCTACCGATTGTGAACAATGAAACTACGCCAAGCTTATTAGGATGTAAAGCATTGTAGATTTCATCAAACCCCATGCCCTCATCACGCATTTTACACGCTTCTAATATAGTAAACATATTTCCAAGGCTTCCACTTCTAGGATCTATAGCCTCCATCTTATTATCAAAATCATCAGCTAAAATACTTTTAGCAGTATAGAAATTATTAAATGAAGATGTTAAGCCTGATGAAAGTGGAATAAATAAAATGTCATATCCTTCCTCTAAATATGGAGTAAGCCTGTTAATGAATGTAGAAGGATTTATACAGCTTGTTTTACAGAACTCCTTATTTTCTAATCTAGAATAAAATTCCTCATAATCCATAACATCATCAAGCATCGGATTATATTCCTTTCCAGCTATTTCAAACATAACTGGTATTACATCTACATTTAATTTAATGGCCTCTTCCTTTGTGATACTACTACATGAATCACATATAATTTTTATTTTTTTCATAATTTTCTCTTTTCTTTTTATTTAAATCTTTTGTCTAATTATATCACATAAAACATGAAAGTCTACAATGAATAAAGGAGCAGTTTACTGCTCCTTTACCCTCTTGGTTTGTTTTTGTTTGTGTTATGTGTGTGTTGTCTTTATAAGACACAAATATGATAACATTAAATTGTCGCAAAAATGAATAAACAAAGTGTGAAAATATGTTATCTAATCCTTTTTTCTATATTGAAGTGGTGAAATACCCTTTATGCTTTTAAATATTCTACAAAAATACATAGATGAATTAAATCCACATTTTAAAGCAATAGCTTCTACATTAAGCTTTGTATCAGTCAATAGCTCACAAGCCATAGTAACCTTTCTTGCGTTTATATATGAGATGACAGATATTCCTGTATATTTTTTAAACAATCTACACAGATAAAACTTAGTAATAAAAAATTTTTCAGTTATATCCTCAAGAGTATTTAAAGTAGTAAAGTTATCACCTATATATTTAATAATATTTGTGATAAGCATATTATCCTTAATATCTATTTCCTCATCATCGTTATTTGCTGATTCCTTCAAAATTTTTAATATTTCCAAAAATGCATAGAAATTATCGTAATCCTCCATAAGCTGCATTGCCAAGCTATATAATCTTTCATATTTGTTAATGCTTATATGAACCTTTCTTTTTTCGAAGCATTCAAGCATTTTATTAATAGCTTCCTCGGTAAAGAATCTTTTTAAATATGCTTCTCTGAAGCATATTAATATTCTTCTATAGCCGCCACCCATAGTTGTATGCATCTCATAAGGCTTTACTAAAGCAACATCATGCTTAGAAAGACTAATCATTACATCTTCAATAAGATAGTCCCTTTCTCCCTTATCTAATATATAAATTTCGTGTGCATCATGATAGTGAATAACTGGCATATCAGTTGGAGTATAGTTCTCAATTAAGGTTACCAACAAAGGGCCCCAAATATCACTATATATATAATCCATAATATCAACCCCTAAAATATGTCAATATTATATTATTTTACACACAAAAAGTCAATATTTTCTATTGTTTTTTTGTCAAAATTGATTTATTATTAATTTGTATTAATTAAGAATCTTAATTAATATTATTCCTTCTCTAATTTACTATTAGAGACCTCCATAATAATTATGATATAGAAACACAAAGGATTGGCTCTCCTTCTTAACGTCAATTTATTAGTAATGCTTTTTCATTATCGAATTGAAGTTATTCTATTCATGATTATAAGGGCACACCTGAATATCAGGTGTTTTTTTTTATTTATCATTTAAAATGTTAATTGCTAACACAGAATATATTATAGCACCATTAGGTAAAATATTGCTATCAAATTTAGCTTTTGGGTGATGAATTGGATATTTATATCCATCCATTACACCTCCTGCAGATAATAAAATCATACAGCTAGGATATAAATGAGATACATATGAAAAATCCTCCGAGGCATATGACTTATGATCAATCTCTTCTATCTTTCTAACCTTCTCTTGAAATATTTCATATAAAGACGTATAGGCAATCTTAGAAAGATTTTCATTGCAAATAAAATTCGGACAAAAGCTTGGATATTCTATTACAAAGTGTCCATTTTCAGAATTTGTTATTCTATTTCCGATTTCCTCTAATCTCTTTTTATAATAATTTAATACATTTATATCATACGCTCTAATTGTTCCTAAAAGTGCTGCAGCCTCCGGAACTACATTAGAGCTATTTCCGCTATTCAATGCTGTGATAGTTATCAAGCAATCGTCATTTTCATTCTTCATCATTTGATTAATTCTAGATACAATACTAGTTGATATATAAATCGGATTCACACCTAAAGCTGGCATTCCACCATGGCTTGCAGATCCAGTAATAGTCATTTTAAAATGACATGCAGCTGGTGCGATTACACCTTTAGGAGGTATAATAATACTTCCTGATTTAAGCTGAGTACCTGTTGATGTATGAATCATTATGGCAGCATCTACATTACTTATCTTTTTTGTATTAAGCATATCCTTAGCTCCTTCTAAGGTTTCCTCAGCTGGCTGAAACATTAAAATGATCCTACCAGCTAAATTGCTTTCAATTTCCTTTAGAATCTTTGCAGCACCCAAAAGCATTGTAGTATGCATATCATGCCCGCAGGCATGCATATAATTGTTTTTTGATTTACACATAACATCAGCCTCCTCCTTAATCGAAAGAGCATCCATATCAGCTCGTAATAAAACAGTTTTTTCTCCACTACCTATTACTGCAAGAATTCCTGCCTTACCACATTTAACAGGCTCATACCCATATTCAATTAGCTTACTTAGAACAAGGCTAATGGTATTATCTAGTTCAAAGCCTAATTCAGGATTTTGATGTAGCTTACTTCTTATTTCGATAAGCTCTTCCTTTATTTTATTTGCAGCTTTTATTATTCTTCTGTGCAGGTCCATCAATTAAATTACCACCTTTAGTATATTTACTTCCATGACAGCTACATTCATATACATCCTCCATTTGGTTATAGGATAAACCACAGCCCAAATGATTACATCTTTTCTTAGTAGGCTTTAATAAGCCTAAAATCGCACCACCTAAATTTCTCATAAGTGGTAGAATATACATAGCTCTATACGGAGAAAAAATATGCTTAAATTTATTTTCTTTTTTTAAAATCATATCTCTAATAATTAATGCAGATGTCATTGATTTAGTCATTCCCCACATATTAAATCCCGTAGCCACATATAAATTCTTTTTTAATTTCCCTATATATGGAACCTTATCTAAACTCATAGTATCCTGATTAATCCAGCAATCCTCAACATCCAGATTATGCTTTATAGCAAAATTAATTAGATCCTCAAAACCGTTTTTTTTCTTACCTACCTTCATATCATTACAGCCAATTAACAGCTTATCCTTATAGCTTCTAAAATATAAATTTGAAGGTTTGGTTCCAACATTATTACCTTTAAACGGGAATGGATTATTTGTTGAAATTACATATGATTTATATTGAATTAGCTTATAAAAAAATCCACCCTTAAGCTTTTGAAATGGATATCCAGTACATATAACAATATGCTTAGCTTCTATTTTATTGTTTTTAGTGTATGCAATATTTTTCTTTATAGCTTCTATTCTTGTATTTTCATAAATTGTAAATTCCTTTGATAGCTCATTTATCAAAAGCATTGGATTCATTTGTGCTTGATTATGTAATGTGAATCCAGATTGAATATTAAAAGGTAAGCTCCATTTGTCAAACAAATGACAATCTGCATTCATAGATTTTAAAAGCTTATATTCAAGATTTATCAGCTTCTCATCATCTAGCGTATATTTAGATGAATCAACCACCTCAAAATCAAAATGATATTTTTTAGCTAATCTACTATATTCCTTAATGGCTTCTAAATTAGATTCATAATAAAGCTCAGCATATTTTAATCCTTTTTTTCTTTTAAGCTCTGTATAGCATACATCCTCAACAGCTGTAATAGTCGCAGTAGTTCTTAATGTTTTACAGCCTGCAAGCTTATCTGCCTCTACTAGTACAACATTAAAATCCTTAGATAAATAATAGGCACATAAAACACCACACGTCCCACCACCTATAACTAATACGTCTGTTTTAATATCCTTATCAAGTGCTGGATAGCTTTTAAGCTTATAGCTACTCCAAATCGTTTTTTTCATATAATCACCAAATATATTATTGATGATAATTAGTAAATTAATACAAAAAAAGATGGATGTCATAAAACATCCATCCTGATTATTATCCAAACCGTGCCCTCTAATAATCATTAGAGCTTTTATTGAATCTATAATTATCTCTATTAGAACTAG
>SVAZ01000029.1 GCA_015059145.1 Erysipelotrichaceae bacterium | reverse complement strand
ATTTTAATTATAAAAGAAAAAATGTTAGTAAACACTATTGTACTTTTTGTGTCTACTAACATTTTATCATTTCAATTTCTGGTGTTTTTGTTTTATCTTAAAACTATAATTACTTTAAAGTATTAACTGTAGCAGCTAATTCTGACTTTTTTCTAGCAACATAGTTCTTATGAACGATACCCTTAGCTTGAGCCTTATCTAACTTCTTATAAGCAAGGCTTAATGCAGTAGTAGCCTTTTCAGCGTCCTTTGCAGCAACAGCAGCAGCTACAGCCTTAATCGCAGTCTTTAAAGATGACTTAAAAGCCATGTTAGCTTGTCTAGCCTTTTCGTTAGTTTTAATTCTCTTCATTTGTTGTTTGATGTTTGCCATAGTTTCACCTCCACTATCACATGCAATCACTATTATATCATTATGAAAACTCTAAAGCAAGAAAAAAATCAAAAAAAATTTTATGATTTTGTATTATTTTACCAAATGGTGAAAAACTAGATGTGGTGATTATATGTATAAGGGTAGAACGGATTTAGCCATAGAGGATATGGAATTAAGCTATGTTTATGAAATAGATAAAAAAATCAATGGAATGTATTTAAAAAAATGTAATGTAGATAAAAAGCTATCTGAAAAAATAGGTAAGGATGAGGGGATTTATTATAACCTTGATAATATAGATTATTATACTAAGGATAGTGAAATAGTTAAAATAGCCTCTGGTGTAATTAAGGATTTAATTAATGGCTTAGATAATATAAGGGATATATTGGTGGTTGGACTTGGTAATCCTAATATAACTCCAGATTCCTTAGGGCCCTTAGTTATTAATAAGATAGAGGTAAATAGACATTTAGAGGATAACTTCAGATATAGTGTATCAGCAATATCTCCAGGTGTTATGGGTCAAACCGGAATGGAATCCAGTGAAATAATTAAGGCGATTGTTGATGACTTCAAGCCTGATTTGGTTATTGTCGTTGATGCCTTGGCATGTAGTGATCCTAGTAGAATGTGTACATCTATCCAATTATCAACTGCAGGAATTAATCCAGGCGCAGGTATTGGTAATAATAGAAAGAAGCTTGCCAAATCCACTTTAGGCTGTGAGGTTATAGCAATAGGTATTCCTACAGTTACTGATATTAATGTGTTTACAGATGAAATCGAAAATGATTATTATGTTACACCTAATAATATAGATGAGGCAATGGATATATTATCAGGTATTATTGCTAGAAGTATAAATAGTGCAGTTATTGGCTAAGGACAAATATTTGTCCTTTTGTTTTTTTTATTGTATAATTTTATCAGGTGATTTCTTATGATTTTTAGATTGGCTAATGAGCATGAGCTAAATAGAATATTAGAGCTTTATAGGTCAGTTATGGATAATGATTATTGTACATGGAATAATGAATATCCTAGCATGCTTGAGATTAAGCAGGATTTTGAGGCAAAATGTCTTTACATTTTAACTGATGATCATAGAATTATTGGAGCTATTTCAATTGTCCCTAATAATGAGCTAGATGATTTTGATGGTTGGAATATAAATAGTGGAGTGAGAGAAATAGCTAGAGTAGTAACAGCTAATGAGTTTCAGGGGTTAGGCTTAGGTAAGCTAATGGTAGCTAATGTTTTAAGTGTAATGGCTAAGGATGACTATAAGGCTTGTCATCTTTCTGTTGCTTTAGAAAATAGACCAGCCTATAAGCTTTATTTGAGTCTTGGATTTATCAATAGAGGAGAGAGCTCTATTTTTGGAGGAAACTATTACCTATTAGAAAAGGAGTTGTAATTTTAAGTATATTTTAAGTAATATATTTTAAATTATAGTCAAGAGGTGATTACATGAGAATATTATTTGCAGAGGATGATAGAGATTTATCTAATGCCATTAAGCGTATACTAGAAATAAATAAATATGAGGTTCACCAGGTTTATGATGGACAGGAGGCATTGGATTATGTTGAGGTTTGTAAATACGATGTAATTATTCTTGATGTAATGATGCCTAAAAAAAATGGCATAGAGGTGGTTAAAGCCCTACGTCAGATGGACAACCATACTCCTGTGCTTTTGCTTACAGCATTATCAGAAATTGATGATAAGGTAAATGGCTTAGATAGTGGAGCTGACGATTATCTAACTAAGCCATTTCAGGTTAAGGAGCTGATTGCTAGAATTAGAGCATTATCTAGAAGATCTGAATTAGTATATGATTCATATAGTATTGGTAATCTAACCTTAAATCCTTCATTGTTTTTACTTTCAACAGATGAGAAATCTGTTAGATTGACTAATAAGGAATATAAGCTTATGGAGCTTTTTATTAGAAATAGAAATGCCCTACTATCAACAGAGAAGATTATGGAAAGTGTTTGGGAATTTGATACTGAGGCTGAAATTAATGTTGTCTGGGTATATATATCGATTTTAAGAAAGAAGCTTGAGGAAATAAAGGCTAATTGCCGTATTAAGGCAGTAAGAGGTGTTGGCTATAAGCTGGAGGAAGGGCTATGATTAAAAAGCTAAGAATCCGTTTTATTTTAATTACAATGATATCAGTAGTTGTTGTCTTATTTATTATAATGACAGCAATTAATGCTATGAATTATGTCAATGTTAATAGATATACAGATAAGGTGTTAACTGAGATAAGTGAAAATGATGGTAGATTTGGCAGCCTTGGTGGACCACCTAATAAGCCCGGCGGTAATGGGTTAGGAAATCAATTTAATGAGGAGACACCATTTGAAACTAGATTTTTCACAGTAACCTATCGTGGAGATTTTATTGATGTTAATGTTAGTCAAATTGCAGCAGTAGATATTAATACCGCAATAGATTATGCTAATGAGGTGTTAAATAATAAAAAGGGTTATATTGATAGCTATCGTTATAAGGTTACTGAATTTAGTGATAGAACACTAGTTGTGTTTGTAGACTGTACACGACAGCTATCACAGGCAAATTCATTTTTACTTTATAGTATTATTATTTCGATTTCTGGTGTATTATGTGTATTCCTTTTAGTTTTCTTTTTATCAAAGAGGGTAGTTAAGCCTATTGCGTTAAGCTATGAAAAGCAAAGGATGTTTATTACAAATGCAGGTCATGAGCTTAAGACACCTCTTACAATTATTTCTGCAAACAATGAAATGATTGAAATAGAGGGTGGAGGAAATGAATGCACGCATGCAATATCTAAGCAAATTGTAAAAATGAACAGTATGGTAAAAAACCTTATTATGCTTTCTAGGCTAGATGAATCAACATATGAGCTTAATGAGGAATTTGATTTAGTTGATATATTGGCTGATGTTGCAGCTATGTTTGATGCTTCCCTTGACCTTAAAAATGTAGAGAGAATTTATAATATTAGTGGTAGCTACATATATAAGGGTAACGAAGCATTAATTAGACAATTGTTTTATATATTAATAGATAATGCCTCAAAGTATTGTATTAGCAGGGTTGAAATTTCAATAGATAAGAATATAATCTATATCAATAATGATGCAGATGGTATAAATGAAGGCTCATTAAATGAATGCTTTGAAAGGTTTTATAGAATGGATCAATCTAGAGCTTCAAATGTTGAGGGTAGTGGAATTGGTTTATCAATTGCTAAGGAAATTATAAATTTGCATAAGGGTGAAATATCTGCATCTGGATTAGATGGTGGTATATTTTCAATTAAGGTTATTTTATAGCACAGCGATTTTGCTGTGCTTTTTAACTTATTTTAAGTTAGGGAAAATATAATATCATTAAAGAGGTGGTATTATTGCATTCTTTTGTTTTTGAAAGATACGAAATAAAGTATCTAATAACTAAGGAGCAGTACGATAGTATTTCCGAGATAATAGCTCAAAATATGGAAGAGGATTCTCATGGTAGGTCTACAATCCAAAGCTTATATTTTGATACTAATAAGAGCCTTTTAATTAGACAGTCTATTGATAAGCCGACTTATAAGGAAAAGCTTAGATTAAGAAGCTATGGAGTGGCTACTAAGAATAGTGATGTCTTTTTAGAAATCAAAAAGAAATATAAGCAAAAGGTTTATAAAAGAAGAATTGTGATGAATGAAAATAATGCCCATATATTTATGAATCAATATAATCCGAAAACTGATACTCAGATAGCTAAGGAGATTAGCTATATGAAGCTTCTATATAAGGATTTAGAGCCAAGGATTCTTTTAATATATGATAGATGTGCATATTCATCAAATGATTTAAGAATTACCTTCGATACAAATGTTAGGTATAGATTAAATGATTTATCCTTAAGTAAGGGCCTATATGGTGAGAAAATACTAGATGATAATCGGATATTGATGGAAATTAAAACCTCGTCTACAATTCCTTTTTGGTTGGCAAGATTATTAAGCGATAATAAAATCTATAAAACAAGCTTTTCTAAATATAAAGAGGCTTATCAAAAATTATTAATGGAGGAAGATGATAATGAATTTGTTCGAATCAATATTTGAAAATTCAACATTAGAGCTAAAGGGATTTTTAATTTCTATTTTAGTTGCTTTAATATCAGGAGTCATTTTTGCATACATGTGCTTATTTAAAGGAAAATCATCTAAAAGCTTTTTAGTAACACTATCATTATTACCTGCATCAGTCGCAATGGTAATAATGCTTGTTAATGGAAATATAGGTGCAGGTATTGCAGTAGCAGGAGCCTTTAGTCTTGTAAGGTTTAGATCAGCACAGGGTAGTGCTAAGGAGATATGCTCAATTTTTGTAGCAATGGCTTCAGGGCTAGCCTTTGGAATGGGATATTTAGCCTATGGAGTAATATTTATTATTGTAGCAGGTGGGCTAATAATGCTTTATACAGGAGTTAAGATTTTGGAGCCTTCAAGTAAAAAGGAAGATAAAATATTAAAAATCACTATTCCAGAAAATTTGGATTATAACACTGTGTTTGATGATTTGCTAGATATATATACAGTTAAGCATAGTCTAGTTAGAGTGAAGTCTACAAATTTAGGTAGCATGTTTCAATTAACATATGAGATTACGCTTAAGGATTTATTATTAGAAAAGAGCTTTATAGATGAATTGAGATGTAGAAATGGAAATTTAGAGATAATGCTTGAAAGGGTAAATTTTGGTAATCAAGATTTATAATGGATAAATATGAGGAATAATATATTATTAAGATTTATAACGATTCTCCTTTTATTAGTAGGGCTCGCTAGCTGTAGCGCCCCTACTGATATTTTAAATTCCGATAGTGGAAATAATAATAGTAGTAACAATAATTCTAGCTCTAATGAGCCAGCTACAGCAGAGGTTTCAGAGCTAGATACTAGCGATATGTTTTCGGATAAGGATTTAAATTCTAGCTACGATGCTGATGATTATACTAGTATAACAGGATCTACTGATAATGTAGAGACAGAGGATAGTAATATTGAAGTGAGCCAAAATGATATTACTATTACTGAGGCTGGTAATTATTTATTTACTGGTGAGCTAGTAGATAAAAGTATAATTGTTAATGTTGATGATAGCGAAAAGGTTTATATTGTCCTAGATAATTTAACAATGACTAGCTCAAGCTTCGCATGCATTTATGTAATTAGCGCAGATAAGGTTTTTATAAATTCTGTTGGAGTAAATTCATTATCATCATCTAGCTTTGTTCAAAGAGATGAAAATAATGTTGATGGTGTAATTTTCTCAAAATCTGATATGACAATACAGGGTGAAGGAGCATTAAGTATTTCATCCTCTATACATGGTATTGTTGGGAAGGATGACCTAAAGCTTACAGGTGGTGCTATCAGCATTAATTGTGCAAATCACGGGATATCAGCAAATGATAGTGTTCGTATTACTAATACTACAGTTAATGTAGCATCAGGACATGATGGCATTAAATGTGATAATGATGAGGCTACTGAAAAGGGATATGTGTATATTGAAAGCGGAAGCATCAATGTTAATTCTGGATATGATGGTATTTCAGCAAGTAGCATGGTTCAGATTGATGATGTAGAGCTAGATATTACAACATTAGCAGCTTCATCATCTACAGTATCATCAAAGGGTATAAAGGCAGCAAGTAATGTAATTTTAACTGATGGAGAAATAAATATCACATCAAAGGATGATGCTATTCATTCTAATGGCTCTATTTCAATAGTTAATCCAACGATTGAAATTTCCTCAGATGATGATGGCATTCATGCAGATACATCATTAGTTATTAGTGGCGGTGCTATTGATATCTTAAAAAGCTATGAGGGTCTTGAGGCACAAAACGTTGAGATTAATGGTGGTGCTATAAAGGTAGTCGCAAGTGATGATGGAATAAATGCTGCTGGTGGAAATGATTCATCGGCAACACAAAGACCTGGCTTTGGAGCAAACAGCTTTAACTCAAGCTCTAATGCATATATTAAAATAAGCGGTGGTGATTTATATATAAATGCCTCTGGAGATGGAGTAGATTCAAATGGATCACTTTATGTTTCAGGTGGATATACATTAGTAGAAGGACCTACTAACTCAGGTAATGGAGCATTAGATTATGATCAAACTGGAGAAATCAGTGGTGGAGTTTTTATCGCTACAGGTGCCTCAGGCATGGCAATGAATTTTTCTACTGCATCACAGGGTAGTATTTTATATAATACAAGTGTAGCGAGTAAGGTAGAGGTAAAGGTGACAGATGCGAGTGGCTTAGAAATTATAAGCTTTACGACAACTAAGTCATGTCAATCATTATTGTTATCTTCTTATAATTTAACTCAAGGAAATAGCTATACTATTGTAGCAGGAACAACCTCAGCAACAATAACTCTAACTCAAAATATATATTCTTCTGGTGGTAGCTCTTTAGGCACAATGCCATCAAGGCCAGGAAGATAAAAGGAAGGTAATTTTCACCTTCCTTTTAATATTTATAATATGCTGTATAGCTTTCAATCATTTTAATAGGATTATAGCTAAGCTTAGCCTTTCTTAATCCCTCAATACCTAAATCCTCTTCTCTATTAATATAAGTAGCTTTTTCCTTTATATAATTTGCAAGAAGAAAATTTATCATTTGAGAGGCACCACTATAATTATAATCTACTTTTTCAAAGTGGGTTATAAATGTATCTCCCTCAAGTGTTCCTATTGTTAATGCAACAATCTTACCATCTGCCTTTAAAACTAATCCATCTAGGTTTAGCTTATCCATATTCCATAGCGCAAGTGTAATTGCATTTTTCTCTCCAACAAAAGTATCGTTTAGTAATATAGAAAAATCGTCGTCAGCCTTTAATTCTCTAATTTTATTGACTGAGTATTGATATTTTGATTTAAAGGAATTAACTTGATTTCTTTTGCTTTTATAATCCTTTCCATTGAGACTTGCAAGATCTGTGGATAAATAAATATAGTCATCATTATTTCTAATATGATGGATTATATAGTCATCATTGAAATAATGTAGGTCATGCTTTTCAATATTTATAATTTTTAAATTCTTTATTTTCTCCTCTAATAATTCAATTCCCTTAGAGGTGTTACCAAGAGGAATTGAATATAAATAGTCACCATCTACAGTGTATCTTAGGAATAAGCAATCACTTGAAAATGCAATTTTTGTTTCATAATATTCCTTCCAAAGAAATATATCTGTGAAGCAGAAGTCACAATTGTATTTAGTTGATTTAGCCTTATATTCCTCAAATATATCCTTGTCGTATAATTCAATATTTCTGAATTCCATTTAAATCACCTATGATTATTATACATCATTTATCACGAAAATAATTATCTAATGTTCCTTTTACATTTTTCAACATTAATGCTTGCTATAGTATATTTGGTGATGCATATGAATAAGAAGGCTTTTATTGGGATAGTTATAGCTGTTTTTATTTTGGTGGTAGCTATAGGGCTAATGAGCTCTAGTAATGAAGAAATAGCGGTGTCAGCTGATGAATATGAGTATCCATATTATGTAGAGGCAAATGATAATATTTTTGTGAAGCTTGCGAATATTTGTGATGATTGTTGTTATTATTTAGTTGATATGGTTTTAGGTGGAATAGAATCGTTATTTAATTCGATAACTTCAAGTTAAAATTTTATTTATTTAACAGATAAATTATGTTATAATGGCATAGAGGTGTTTTATATGACGTTACCAAACAAATTAACTATAGGAAGAATATTAGTAATTCCTGCAATGATTGTTATTGCATGTATACCATATTTGAATAACAACAATATATTTTTAGAATTAACATATGCAAATTTTATTAATGTAATCTTATTTGCATTAGCATCATTCACTGACTTTTTAGATGGCTATATAGCTAGAAAATATAACCTAGTAACTACATTTGGAAAATTTGCTGATCCACTAGCAGATAAATGCTTAGTACTAGTTACATTCTTAATATTAATGGTTCAAAGCCAACAAGCATATTTCGGTGATTTCGCTTTAGCAATAGTACCTATGTGGGGTGTTGCAATTATCCTTTTACGTGAATTAACTGTATCTGGAGTTAGATTAGTAGCAGCTGAGCGTGGCGAGGTTATTGCTGCTGGATGGAGCGGAAAGGTTAAAACATTTGAAACTATGATTGCAATCGTTGTATTATTCTTAGCTGGATTACATAGCATTGTTGCTATAGTAGGATTAGTATTAATGTATATTTCTATTCTACTTACTTTATACTCTGGAATTGTTTACGTATGGAATAGTAGAAAAATTATTTTTGAATCAATTTAAATAATTGGCAAAAAAATAATAAAATCATACTATGTTTTAATAGGAGGTATAAATATATGGCAGATAATAGACAACAAGCATTAGAGGCTGCTTTAAAGCAAATTGAAAAGGAATTTGGTAAGGGTGCTGTTATGCGCTTAGGCGACGAATCTGATAAAAAGGTTGAGGTTATTTCATCTGGTTCAATTTCTTTAGATAAGGCATTAGGTGTAGGTGGCTATCCTAAAGGAAGAATCATTGAAATCTATGGCCCTGAATCTTCAGGAAAAACTACATTCGCACTACACGCTATCGCAAATGCACAAAAAGGTGGTGGCTATGCAGCATTTATTGATGCAGAGCATGCACTAGATCCAGTATATGCTAAGGCCTTAGGCGTTGATACAGAAAATCTTATTTTAGCACAGCCTGATAGTGGTGAGCAGGCATTAGAAATTGCTGAGGCATTAATTTCATCTGGAAGTATAGATATTATTGTTATTGACTCTGTTGCCGCTTTAGTACCAGAGGCAGAATTAAATGGTGACATGGGTGATAGCCATGTTGGTTTACATGCGAGATTAATGAGTCAAGCAATGCGTAAGCTTGCAGGTGTTATTAACAAAACTAAATGTGTAGCAATCTTTATTAATCAAATTAGAGAAAAGGTTGGTATCATGTTTGGTAATCCTGAAACTACTACAGGAGGTAGAGCTTTAAAGTTCTATGCATCAGTTAGATTAGACATTCGTAAGGCAGAGGCTATTAAGGATGGAAGTGTTATTTTAGGTAATAGAACAGTTGCTAAGGTTGTTAAAAACAAGGTTGCTCCACCATTCAAAACTGCAGAGGTGGATATTATCTATGGACAAGGTATATCTAAAATGGGTGAAATTGTTGATTTAGCTGTTAATGCTAATATCATTAACAAGGCTGGAGCTTGGTTCTCTTATAATGGAGATAAGATTGGACAAGGTAGAGAAAATGCTAAGGATTTCTTAAAAAATAATCCAGATTTAGCTAACGAAATTGAAGCTAAGGTTAGAGAACTTTAATTAAAATTAAATTGACAAGCGTTCCTTTATAATGTATAATGGAGGAGCGCTTGGTAAGTGGAGTAGTACTCAAGAGGCTCAAGAGGCTTCCCTGCTAAGGAAGTAGACCGGGTAACTGGTGCAAGGGTTCGAATCCCTTCTGCTCCGCCATGTGAATTAATAACGGCTTAACATGAAATGATAAAATGTTAGTAGACACAAAAAGTACAATAGTGTTTACTAACATTTTTTCTTTTATAATTAAAATAT
>SVAZ01000028.1 GCA_015059145.1 Erysipelotrichaceae bacterium | reverse complement strand
ATTTAAATAACTGGCTTTTTTGTGTCTACGAACTATTGACTAGTTCAGCTTAACAGCCGTTTTTTATTTTTATTTAAAAAAATAGAATAATTGTTATTTATAAATATTTGTGCCAAGTTGGCATTTTCTTTTACGGCAATATGCCAAAATGGCATTTCATAGTTGCAAATATATGCCAAAGGTGGTAATATAATAATGGAGGGGATAACATGACTTTAAAGGAAACAAGAACATCATATGGAATAACACAAAAAGAAGCCTCTAAAGCTGTTGGCGTTCCACTTAGAACATATATACGATATGAAAGTATAGATGATGCTAACAATTTAAAATATTTAAAAATAATAGAATTATTAAATGAGCACTATCAAATTACAGAAACAAATGGACTCCTTACTGTACAAATAATTCTTAAGAAGGTAAGTGAAGTATTAAGAGAATATAAAGATGAAATAACCTTTTGTTATTTATTCGGTTCATATGCAAAGGGATATGCAACTGAAACTAGTGATGTAGATTTGTGCTTGAATACCTCATTAACAGGATTAAAATTTGTTGGTTTAGTTGAAAAGTTACATCAGTCATTAAAAAAGAATGTTGATGTTATTAGGGTTAATGATTTAAAGGATAACTTTGAGCTAGTAAAAGAAATAATGAAGGATGGTATCAAAATATATGGATAATATAAAAAATGATGAATATTATATAAATCAGATATTAAAGGATATTGAAAAGATATTAGCTTATACTAAGAATATTTCTTATGATAAATTTATTGGTGATGAGCAATTAATTGATGCAGTATTATTTAGACTGATACAAATGACTGAGAGTATTAAAAAATTATCTGATAGCTTTAAATTGAAAAACTCAAATATTAATTGGAATGAAATAATTGGTTTTAGAAATAGAATAGTACATGATTATGGTAAGACTGATTATTCGATTGTCTACGAAGTTGTATGCAATGATATTGAGCACCTGATGAAGGAGCTGTCAAAAATTTAAATTGATTAACGGCTTAATAGCCGTTTTTTTGTTTTTATAGTTTTTATTTATAATTTATGGTATAATTTTTTTTAAAGTGGAAATTTATATTAATATATAAATTGTTAGGAGTGGTTGTATGAAATTTAGTCCAATAGTAAAGAGCTTGTTAGATACTGACTTTTATAAATTTACAATGGGTCAGGTTATTCTACATCAATATCCAAGCTTTCAAGTAACATGGAGCTTTAAATGTAGAAATAAGGATGTGTTTTTCACTCCTGAAATTGTAGAGGAAATAAAAGAACAAATTAAGGAATATTGTAAATTAACATTTACGGAAGATGAATTAGCCTATTTAAGAAAAATAGATTTTTTAAAGGGTAATTATATAGATTTCTTATCTGTATATCATCCTATATATGAGCATTTCACGATAAATACTGATTCTGAATGTGGATTAAATATCGAAACAAAGGGTCCTTGGTTTTTAACAACCTATTATGAAATACCTATTTTATCTATTGTTAATGAGGTATATTTTAGAATGACTCATACTGATAAGGAATATGAACAATTAGGCATTGAACAAATGAGAAGATTTGATGATAAGCTTAATATGTTAAAAAGTGGAAATTATCATCTATCAACGTTTTCTGAATTCGGTACTAGAAGAAGATTTTCGTTTGAATCTCATTGTAATATTTTAGAAAAGCTAGCTTATGCACAAGCTAATAATGAGCTTGGAGAAAATATTTTTGTTGGAACATCTAATGTATTACTTGCAAAGGAATATGATGTTAAGCCAGTTGGAACAATGGCGCATGAATTTATTATTGCGGTTGGGCAGGGTACTCATGAGCTTAATCCTGCTTATAGTAATAAGTTTGCGTTAGAAAGCTGGGTTAAGGAATATGGTACTAAAAATGGTATTTATTTAACTGATACAATTGGTACTGATAATTGCTTATTAGATTTTAATGATCATTATAGTACAGTTTTTTCTGGTGCTAGACATGATAGTGGATGCCCTTATGAATGGGGAAATAAGATAATTAATAATTATAAGAAGTATGGTATTAATCCTAAAAACAAGACATTATTATTTTCTGATAGCTTAGATTTCCAAAGAGCTACTGAAATATATAATTATTTTAAGGATCAAACTCATGTAGCCTTTGGTATAGGAACAAACATAACAAATGATACAGGTGCGACACCTCTTAACATTGTTATGAAGCTTACTGCAGTTAATGGTCAGGCTGTAGCGAAATGCTCAGATGATATTAGTAAGGCTATGTGTAATGATTTAGAATATTTAGAGTATTTAAAGCGTGCTATTAAATGGCGTGATGAGCATGATAAAAACAGCCCAAATTATAAGTATGAAGGAGATAAATAATAATGAGAATTCTATTGGTTATTGATATGCAAAATGATTTTCTTGAGGGTGCTTTAAGAAATGAAGAGGGAATTAAAATCATTCCAAATGTTATTAATAAAATAAATGAATATAAAAAAAATAATGATATAATTATCGCAACAAGAGATACTCATCAAGCTAATTATTTGGGTACACAAGAGGGTAAGAATTTGCCAGTTGAGCATTGTATTGAAGGAACAGAGGGCTGGGAAATCAATGATGAGGTTAAGGCTGCTTTAGGTAATGCTTTAGTTTTTGATAAGCCAACATTTGGCTCTGTTGATTTAGCTAGCTATTTATATGATGAATATAATGGAATAGAAAAAGAATTAGAAATAGAATTAGTAGGTGTGTGCACTGATATTTGTGTTATTTCAAATGCATTATTAATTAAAGCTAATTTACCAGAGGCTCAAATTTCACTTGATGCTTCATGCTGTGCTGGGGTAACTGTTGATTCACATAAGGCCGCAATTAACGCGATGAGGTCATGTCAAATTAAAATAAAAGGTGAATAATATGAAGGTTGATATTAGTAAAACTAAAGCCAATTTAATACAGTGGATTAGAGACTGGTTTAGTTCTAATGGTAACAATGAAACTAAAGCAATCTTAGGAATATCTGGAGGCAAGGATAGCAGTATATGTGCTGCCTTATTAAAGGAGGCATTAGGTAAGGATAGGGTTATTGGTATATTAATGCCTAATGGTACTCAGTCTGATATTAATGATTCAATTGAGCTAGTTAATCATTTAGGGATTGCTAATTATACAATAAATATTGGTAATGCCTATGATGCAATAACTGATGAGCTTTCTAGTAAGCTTAATCTTGATTTAACGAGCCAATATAAGACTAATACACCATCTAGATTGAGAATGGTGAGCCTTTATAGTGCTGCTGCATTAATAGGTAATTGTCGTGTTTGTAATACTGGTAATCTTTCTGAGGCTATGATTGGTTATACTACCTTATATGGAGATTATGCTGGTGATTTTGCTCCTATATCAAGACTAACAAAAAGTGAGGTTGTTTCAATAGGAGATGCTTTGGGGCTTCCTTATCATTTAGTTCACAAGGCTCCAGGAGATGGAATGAGTGGTAAGACTGATGAGGATAATATCGGTTTTAGCTATGACGAGCTAGATGATTATATTAGAAATAAGGTAAGAGGAAAATGCTTTGCAGCTATTGATGCTAAAATAAAAGCCTCACAATTTAAAAGGGATATTTTAAAGGTGCCTGCCTTTGAAAATATCATTTGGGAATAAATATGAAAATTGCTATTTTTGGTGGGACATTTGATCCAATACATGAAGGACACATTACAATAATTAAAGAGCTCTTAAATTTAAAAATGGATAAGATTATTGTAATTCCTACAAATGTGAAATATTATAAAAAGAATGATTCTATGTTTGACTATATTAAAAGGGTGGAATTGTGCAAACATGCATTAAAGGATTTATCTAATGTTGAGGTTTCCACTATTGAGGAGAATATTGGAAATGATGAAGGCTTTGCAGACACCTTAAGAAGGCTTAAGCAAATTTATCCTAATGATGATTTATATACTGTTATAGGAAGTGATTCCTATAATTATATTAACACATGGAGAAAATGGGAAACGATTCCTAAATTATCTAAAATTATAGTAGCCACTAGACCGCATTTTAAAATTAATGATGATATAAGCTTGGATTATATTAGATTAGATATTAATGTAGATATATCATCCTCTGAAATAAGAGCTAAATTAAGTAAGGAGGCATAGCTATGGATTATGTTAATACTAAAAAAGCACCAGGTGCTATAGGACCATATTCTCAGGCTATTATTCACAATAATATTGTTTTTACATCTGGTCAAATTCCAATTAATCCTATAACTGGATTAATCGAATGTAATGACATAGAAGGCCAAACACATCGGGTGATTAAAAATCTATCTGAAATACTAAAGGAGGCAGGCTCTTCATTAGATAATGTCATTAAGACTACAGTATTTATTAGTGACATGAATAGCTTCTCTAAGGTCAATGAGGTTTATTCTAAATATTTTATTAATAACCCAGCTAGAAGCTGTGTAGAGGTAAGTAGGCTTCCTAAGGATGTGCTTATTGAGATAGAAGCCATTGGGATTATTGACAAATAATAGAAAAAAAGACGTTTTTTGCGTCTTTTTTTAATTTTTTTAAACTTTTTAATTTTTTTTATTTTTATTTATGTTAATATATATATGATGAGTACGATTTAAAAATTTTAATATTGAGGTGATAGGATGTCGATAGCATACTATGTTGCTATTCTTGTGTTTTGTTTCGGAATCCTAGGGTTGATTTTAGCCAAAACCTTTACGGGTTCAATTAATAGGCAGAAAAAAACATATATTTTTCTACTTATTTTTGCATCTTGCTTTTTTATTACTTCTGATTTAATTTGGATGTGCATTAATGGAAATGTAAATGTTCCTAAGGGAATAAATTATATGCTTAATTTATTCTATTTTATTGGAACACTATTCGTTTCATATACCTTCTTTTTATATTCTGAAAATGTACAGCAATCAAGGCTATTTAGAAGTAAGCTGATATTTGTATTAACTGGAATACCGGCAATTATTTTATTGTTGTTATTATTTACAACAATGCAAACAAAGTGGATTTTTTACATTAATGAAAATAATGAATATGTAAGAGGTAAAATATATATAGTTCAAATACTATTATCATTTGGTTACCCATTGATTTCAAGTATTAAAGCACTTATTAAGTCGTTTAAGAAGGCTAATTATTTCAAAAGGATTGATTATATAAGTATTTTTAAGTTTTTAATTTGCCCTTCACTTGGCTTACTTTTACAATATTTTATTCCACATGTTCCATTTTGCTCTATAGGTATAAGCTTAGGTATTTTGTGGCTATACCTTGAAAATGAAGATATGATTATGTATGTAGATCCTTTAACAGATATCTATAATAAAAAGGCATTTGCAAAAAGATTACATCATGATATGCTTCAGCTTGATGAAGAGTCTAGATATTACTTATTCATGCTAGATATTGATTCCTTTAAAACTATTAACGATTCATTTGGTCATGTTGAGGGTGATTTAGCTCTTATGGTTGTTGCTAAGGTTTTGAAAAAATATTGTGATATAAACAATGCATTTGTTGCTAGATATGGTGGAGATGAATTCTCTATATTATTAAATTGTCAGCCACATCAATTTATTGAATCATTCTGTAGAGGGCTAGATGAGGTCTTAGAGTCAATCAATGTAGATTATAGAAGACCTTATGAAATAAGTGTAAGCTATGGCTATGCTGCTTATGCACCATCTATAATGAATATTCCGGATTTTATTGATAAGGCAGATGAGCATTTATATATTAATAAGCAAGCAAAGAAGAATAAGCAATAAAGGCTAGAAAAAAACTGTAGGTTATCCTACAGTTTTTTCACTTATGTGTTAATGAAGAATAGGTGTTATAGAAATCCTTAGGTGTAACACCATATTCCTTCTTAAAGGCTCTAAAGAATGATGTATATTCGTTATATCCGCACATTGTGTAGATTTGGCTAAAGTTTATGTTTTCTTTTATAAGTTTTTTAGCTAGAACCATTCTTTTCTTGGTTATATATCGATAAATAGAAATACCAGTTTGATCCTTAAATGTATGTGACATTGTAGAAGGAGAAACATTGGCGTATGCTGCAATATCATCAATGATAAATGATTTATCTAAATTATTATTAATAAATTCGATTGCTTGAGATATAACATGATTTTCTACTGGTATTTCAAGGTCCTCTGAATTTTCATAGGTTGAATTTATTAATAATAGAAGCTGTATAAGCTTTATTTTGAATAGTAAATCCTCACCATATTTTTCACTAAATTGTGTATCAAGAAGTATACCTAAATAGTTCTCGACTCTTTTTTGTGCTTCATTTCTAAATGATATACAATAATTTTTTGATTTATCAACTTTTTTAAATACCGCCTTTAGGTCTGTATTGGGGCTTGATAGCTTGTCTATGAAACTGTCTGAAAAATTGATAATAATTCTTTCGCAATCAGCTGTAGTTAAATTATCTAGTACATGAAGCGTAGTAGGAGTTATTAATACCATATCTCCTGGATTAATTTCATAGTTTTTTTCATCCACTGTAAATTTAAATGAGCCCTTTTTAATATATAAAATTTCATAGAAATCATGGTGGTGTAGCTCTACATATGGCGCAAGAAGCTTACTTGTTTTACCAATAACACATTCCTCACCGAATAGCTTGCTCAAATCATTCATATTAAATCCACCAGGAATAGACCCTAAATTATGCGGTAATAGATGCTGTGAATTTAAAGAAGAGCTAAAATGCTCCATTAAAAAAGTAAATTTTTGTTTTTTATCCATAAAACATCGCCTCTTTCCGTATTATTATATTATATCGTTGCAAGAATTGTCAATTATTTAACAATTTTAGTTATTTTTTAATAAAATAAGCAATGTATAATTAAAATGAATTATATCAGTCTATAATTTAAGAGGAGTTTTTATGAAGATGTCCTTTAGATTGTATGGGAACGATGATCAAGTAACCCTTCAAAGCATCAGTCAAATACCAGGTATGAGATCTATAGTCTCTGCGGTTTATGATGTTAAGCCTGGTGAGATATGATCAGAGGAAAGTCTAAAAGGGATGGTTGATGTATGTGAAAAGCATGGATTAATATAAAGTCGTTTGAACTCTTTCTATATGGGAAAATGGAATGCTTAACGCATTCCATTTTTCTCAGCTATAATAATAACTTAAAAAAAATATAAAAAGATGTTGACATCGTATTTTTGTTTTGTTATAATTCTATTTGCTGAGCCTATTATTGGCTCATTAACATACATGGCCCGTTGGTGAAACGGTTAACACACATGCCTTTCACGCATGCATTTATGGGTTCGAACCCCGTACGGGTCACCATTTGTAATATGTATCCGAACCGCTTATATCTTATATAAAAGTTTGGATTTATCAATAAAATGGCTTAAATAAGCCATTTTTTGATTTATATAGGGAATTATCATGAAGTTGATTCTTCATGATTTTTTTATTTTTATGTTAAATATAGCCTAAATATATGCTTTATGATATAATAAAAATACAGTTAGTTAACATAATTTAAATATATAACCAAATGTACTAACCAACTGATGATGTTTTAATTTTGAGATTTATTTTATCATATAAGTGTCAAAGCAAGGAGGCACTCATATGAATTATTATTTAGTTATAGCAAAATGTGGTCATGTTGGTAAAGGTAGATATGTTGAGGTTGAATTTCCAGTTTATGCTGAAGATAAAAAGTCTGCAGCACAGATGGTATTAAAAAGAGGCAAGGTTAAGAAGCAACTTAAAAATGCAATCACAACTGTTTATGAGATTTCTTATAATGAGTATATAGTTAAATCAAATGAATTTGATGATAATACTTTTGTTAGGGCTCATACTAAAAAAGAAATACTTGATTACATAGAATCAGCAGAGCAACTTATTTCTTTAAAGAAGCATTATAAGAAAAGCTTTAATAGTAGAGAAGAAAGAATAATGTTCCTATTTAAAAAGAATAAAATTATGGAGGATTTGATTTATGCATGATATTTATTGCTTTAGAGAAGATAAAAAAGAATTTGGCAAAAATCTCAAAAATTTAATGGAAGCTAAAAAAATGACTGTAGAAAAATTAGCTGATAAGGTAGGCTATGGAGTTAACACAATCAATAAATGGAGATCAGGTGAAAGAATACCTTCGTTAGATACTATGAAGACATTAGCTACTATCTTTAAAACAACAATACAAAAATTATATCTTCCAAATTCTTATTATAAAAAGGAACTATCACCGGAATTTATTGATTTCATAAATGAGAAATTAGAAATAGGACAAACTGATTATCATCTCTTACTTGAATTGGTTGATTATAATAGATACCTAGCACAGAAAATGATGTTCTCTCTTTTATCACCAAAGGAGAAGAGGGATTATAAGTCAATCTTTAGATATTATATTCTTACTCCTTATGGAGTTGAAAAGCTTAATTTAAAGGAAATGACCTTTGAAGAATTTCACAATAATTTTAGAGCCTATATTAAACAACAATATGGAGCAAGTCTTCCATATAAAATTAGGCTAGAGGACTCTATGATGCTAATCAATGAATTAAATAAGATTATAAAGATAAAATATGTAAAGGCGTATGTAATGCTATGAAACTTATTCCCGGTAAATATATTAAAAATGATAAGAATGGCAATTTAATTGGTCCAGGAGATGATTTTATCCTTCCACTATGGGATTATATAGAGATGAATCTACACAATTTAAATATCAGTGAAAAAGACCTTGTAGAGTTATTTGATATTACTCCATCAGCTTTATCTAATTGGAAAAATGGTTCTAAACAAATATCTCAGGATAAATTAGTCATTTTAGCTAGTATGTTTGGCGTTACTATAGATGAATTCCTAGAAAGAGAAATAAATGATGATTATCAATATGAATATTTCTATGGATTAAATAGTTATTCCAATAAAAAGCAGTATAAGTATTTTACTAAGCATGATTTAGACTGGCTATTTGAAAAAATAAATGAAGCAGAGGTTTATATCGAATATTATCCATTAGGATATATTCCGTTAACTAAAGATCCTGATGATCCAATTGATTTTCCTGATAAGTCATATATTGGTTCTGATGAAATAAAATATTATTGCCAAAGCCTTGATATCAATATTAGGTACTCAACTAAGGAAAAAGAAAATATAGAAATAAAATCAATTACCTTTGAAAAACTTCTAAATGTAGTAAAAGAATTAAGAGCCTCATGGAAGGAAGAAGCTTATAAACACATTTTTGCTAAGGCAGATGATAAATATAAGGATTTAGTTTTATTATCCGAAAATAATGAATTTTTAACTAAATATATTAATGACAATCCTGAATGTAAAAACGAATATTTAAGCATTTGGCAAAGACTAAAGGAAAATGATTCAAGCTATGACAAAAATAATATTATGGCAAAGGTTTTACTTGCTAATGATGCAATGGTATTAGTAGATGGTGAAGAATCATCTACTGAAACAGTAAAGCTTTATAAACAAATAATTAAAAACGATATTAATAATTCAAAGGAGAATAAATAATTATGGCATCTGTAACTCAACGAATTGCACAAATCACTCAACCAAGAGGTGGTTATTTAAAACCATCAGATTTCGAAAAGATTCAATTAAATGATGGCAAAGAATTAGGAGAAGAAAATGTTCATGCTGGTGTAATAGGTATGACAGTTGATTATCTTACACGTTTTATAAGTGATAGAAATGCTAATCCAGATAAACCTATTGAGCATTCATTAGGTAGTGCTTTTGAGATTTCTATTCAAGGATATTTAATAAGAACTCAATTGGTTGATAAGAAGGAACTTAAGCAGGATGAAAAGAATGGTGTAGATATTGTTCAATTAATGTCTAAAATAAAAGGATTAGATGATGAATCAATTATTGCAGCTGTAAAAGCAACTACATACGATGTATGGTTTAGAAATACTCCATTTGCATTTACATCTAAAGGAGCAGTAGATACAAATCCGGATAAAACAACCATCAATAATATTAGGATATTAGTTGAAAGAAGCTTAGAATTCTGGAAGAAGTATGGCCCTATAACAGTAGATGGATTCACATTTGAAAATGATGGTTATACAGCTACAGTAGATAGTGGTGATGGTGATTACTTAACTAAAGATACATTATGGGATTTTAAAGTATCTAAAACAAATCCAACAAATAAACATACCTTACAAGTTTTAATGTACTGGATTATGGGTAAGCATTCTAAGAAGAAAGAGTTCACAAATATTACAAAATTAGGCTTCTTTAATCCAAAATTAAATACTGTATATTTGTATGATACTAATAATATTCCTAGTGAAATCATTAAAGAAGTAGAGGATACAGTTATTTGTTATTAGTTATAATTGGGTTCGATTGAAGTCGAACCTTTTCATTTACGCTGATGAAAAG
>SVAZ01000027.1 GCA_015059145.1 Erysipelotrichaceae bacterium | reverse complement strand
GTGCATCTAAAGATATTAATATTTCGTTAAAATAGGCGAATGCCTAGATGAATAAGTTATTTTTTAAATAAATTATTCAGTTTGTTCTGAAATTTTATTGCATAAATGATGCATTTTTATTTAAAAAACCGAACTATATTTGACTTAAGGATGGCTGTGTGATAAAATAAATGAGAAATTAGTGAAAGGTGGTGTAAAAAATAATGGGAAATTTTCATTTAGATGATTATGATAAGAAAATTATAAGATTATTACAAGAGGATTCGTCGATATCTAATATCGAGCTTTCAAAAAAAATTGGTTTGGCACCATCATCATGCTTATTAAGAGTTAAGAATCTTAAGGAACAAAAGGTATTAAAGCAATTTACTGCAGTTGTTGATGAGAAGGTTTTAGGCTTTGAAATCACATGCTTTGCAAAGGTTGCTATGCAGCCATTAAACCGTGAAACCTCAACTACATTTATAGAAGAGGTTAAGAAGATTCCAGAGATTATTGAGTGTTATACAATTACTGGTGAGGCAGCGTTTTTGTTAAAGATAGTTGCTAAAAGCTTCCAGTATTATAGAAATTTTGTATTCGATAAGCTACTAGCTGTTCCACATGTTTCTAATATTGAAACATCTATTGTTGTTGGTACAGAAAAGAATACAAATATGATACCACTTGAGTAGATAAGTATGTAGGGTCCTTTTGGGGGACTCTTTTGTTTTGCATTAAAGGGGTGATTTATTATGAAGGGAATAAAGAGGATATGTAGATGGAGTGTAAAATACATTCCTATGTTTATTAGCATTGTTTTGCTTGGAATCGTGCTTCAATGGTTATTTGCATATTTACCATTATTTGTGCAATATGCTTTTAAAATATTAGGACATTCAGATGGAGAGGTTGCATTGCCTAAATTTTTAACTGATTGGTTTGATAGTGGAAATAGCATTACTACATCAATTTTATTTATTGGTCTTGCAATGGTAATAATGCAATTCGCACGATCTATTATGAGATTTACGACTAACTATTTTCAAGGTGCCCTTGCTCAGCATTTGGGATATGATATGAGATTAAAGATATATGATCATGTTGGTAATTTATCATATACATATCATAATGGAGCTGACATTGGTGATTTGATTCAAAGGTCAACGTCAGATGTGGACCAGGTATCAAATTTTGTTGCAAGCCAGGTTCCAAATTTTATTAATATATTTGTCACAGTTGGAATTGGTGCTTATCAGGTATATCAAATATCTAGCATATTGATGTGGGTAAGTGTTGCAATTATTCCTATTACAGCTGTTTCTTCGATTATTTATTTTAGATATTGTAATAAGCAATTTGATTTAATTGAAAAGGCTGAAAGTAAAATGACTACTGTAATTCAGGAAAATGTTAATGGGGCAAGAGTTGTTAGAGCCTTTGCCAACGAAAAGTATGAATTTGAAAAAATGGATAAGGCTAGTGTTGAATATTCTAAAAAGAATGGTAAGTTTAATAACATTATGGCATTCTTCTGGGGATTCAGTGATTTTACTGTTTTCTTACAATATGCCGCAACTCTAACATGTGGTATTATCCTTGCTAAGAAGGGTTTAATGGATGCATCTGATATTGTTGCAGCATTATTATTGATGGGTATGCTTATTTGGCCAATGAGAGGCTTAGGAAGAACTATTTCTTCATTTGGTAAGGCATCTGTTGCCGCAAGCCGTATTGGTGAGGTATTAGATGAAAAAAGTGAATTTGAGGTTAATGGTAATAAGACTCCAGAGATAAAAGGAAATATTGAATTTAAAAATGTTAAATTTAGATTCAACGATGATAATAAGGATTTATTAAATGGCGTTTCATTTAAGATTAAGAAGGGTCAAACTATTGCTATAGTAGGTAAGACTGGTAGTGGTAAATCGACTATCTGTAATTTATTAACTAGGATGCTAGAGTATGATTCAGGTAGTATTATTATTGACGGTGTAGAGCTAAAGGAAATTGAAAAGAAGTACCTTAGAAGAAATGTTAAATTTGTTCTGCAGGATCCATTCTTATATTCTAAGACTGTATATGAAAATATTGCAATAGCACAAAAAGATGCTAGTGAAGCTGATGTTTTCAAGGCTGCAAAGATGGCTGCTATTCATAGTGAGGTTTTAAAGTTTGATAAGGGATATAAGACAATTGTTGGTGAAAAGGGTACAACACTTTCGGGTGGTCAAAAACAAAGAGTAGCGATTGCCAGAATGCTTGTTAGTGATTCACCTGTTATAATATTTGATGATTCATTGTCTGCGCTTGACACTAAAACAGATGTTATGATTAGAAAGGCTTTAAAGGAAAAGGATAAGGATCAAACAATGATTATTATCACACATAGAACTACTACCTCAAAAGAGGCTGATTTAATATTAGTACTTGATAAGGGGAAAATTGTTCAGATGGGAAGCCATGATGAATTAGTTAAGGAAAAGGGACTATATTCTGATTTATGGGGAATTCAAGGTGAGCTTGAGGCCGAATTTAAAGAGATTTTAAAGGAGGTGGAATAATATGGAAGAATTAGAATTTGAACAAAGAGATGATCATCTTAATGTTAAAAGCCCATGGAAGAAAATTATTAAGACTGTTTTAAAAAATAAGAAGGTGGCTATTGGTTTAGTAATTTCTTGCTTGCTACTGGCAGTATTAGATATTGCATATCCATTATTAAACCAATACGCAATTAATAATTATTTTGGTGACAATCCAAGCTTTGATTCAATGTATGTGTTTATATTTGGGTATATTGGAGTTGCTATTGCTTATGGATTGTGTGTGTTTTCATTTTTATTCTTTGCTGGTAAGGTAGAGGTTGCCACAGCATATGACCTAAGGAAGGAAGCATATTTAAATTTACAAAAGCTTCCATTCTCATATTTTGATCAAACCGCTCAAGGCTGGATTATGGCTAGATTAACTAGCGATGCTAGAAAGCTAAGTGAAATAATTTCTTGGGGTGTAATTGACCTGTTATGGGGATTATTTACAATGGTAGGTATTCTTATTGTATTGGTAGTTTATAATGCGTTACTTGCTTTAGTTATTCTAATTATTTTACCGATAATTATGTTCCTATCTATTCTTATAAGAAGAAAGATATTAAAGGCATATCGTAAGGCAAGAAGCTATAATTCAAAAATTACAGCTGCCTATAATGAAGGCTTTATGGGAGTTAAGGCTACTAAGTCTTTAGTAATTGAGGATAAGAATTCTAAGGAGTTTCATAAGAAGGCTTTAGATTATAAAAAGTCCTCACTTCGTGCTGTTATTTTCTCTTCATTATTTGGACCTATGATTTTTATTACCTGTTATTTTTCTGTAGGTACTACATTGTATTTAGGTACGATTCTTGCTGTAAGCATTCCAACATTATACTTGTTCGTCGATTATACAATCAAGTTCTTTGAACCTGTAATGTCTGTTTCTAATATATTAGGTGAATTCCAGCAGGCACAGGCATCAGCAGAGCGCATTATTTCATTGATTGAGCAGGATGCCGAAATAACAGATAGAGAAGATGTTATTGAGAAATATGGTACTATCTTCGAGCCTAAGTATGAAAACTTTGAGGAGCTTATTGGTGATGTTGAATTTAAGGATGTTACATTTAAGTATGCTAAGGGCGAAACAGTGTTAAAGAATTTTAATCTAAAAATTCCAGCAGGATCTAATGTGGCATTAGTGGGGCATACTGGAAGTGGTAAATCTACAATTGTAAATTTGATTTGTAGATTTTATGAACCTACAACGGGTGAGATTTTAATCGATGGTCATAGCTATAAGGATAGAAGCATTACATGGCTTCACTCTAACTTAGGATATGTATTACAAACGCCTCAGCTTTTCTCAGGTACCATTTTAGATAATGTTAGATATGGTAATTTAAAGGCTACAGATGAGGAATGCATAAATGCACTTAAGATTGTGGCTGCTGATGAGTTTATAGAGAAGCTTGATGACAAATATAATTCGTTAGTAGGAGAAAATGGTAATAAGCTTTCATTAGGTGAGAAGCAATTAATTTCTTTTGCTCGTGCTATCGTGGCTAATCCTAAGATTTTAATATTAGACGAGGCCACATCATCTATTGATACTCAGACAGAGCATTTAATACAAAATGCGGTAGAAATAGTTTTAAAGGGTAGAACAAGCTTTATGATTGCGCATAGATTATCAACAGTAGTTAATGCTGATATTATATTAGTTATGCGTGATGGAGAGGTTGTTGAGAAGGGTAAGCACTCTGAGCTATTAGCTAAAAAGGGCTACTATTTTGAGCTATATAAAAATCAATTTGCAGAGGAATCGGTTGCTGAATTGCTTAGATAATTTATAAATGATAAGATATTTGTAAATGCATAATTATGTTTTTATAAATATCTTTTTATTTTTGTGAAAAATAGTGTCGTGTTATTTTATTAACATTTGGTAAAATATAAATGGTGATTAGATGGACTTTCATAATAAATTAAGGGAATTAAGAAAAAATAAAAATATTACACAAGAGGAGCTTGCTTCTAAATTATTTGTAACTAGAACAGCCGTTTCTAAATGGGAATCTGGGAAAGGATATCCAAGCATAGAAACCCTAAAGGATATAGCAAATTTTTATGAGGTAAGTATAGATAGTTTATTATCTAATGATGAATTGGTAAATTATTCTATTAATAGTATTAAGCGTGAAAAAACCATTTTACTTACTTTGCTTTATGGGCTTATAGATGTTTCTATTCTTTTAATGCTTTTTATACCCTTTTTCGGACAGGTCTCAGAAGATAGCTATATATCTGTATCATTAGCTAATTTAAATGTTAGCCTATTTGTAATAATACTTTATTACTCATCGATTATCTCATTATGCTTAATTGGAGTAATTAGCCTATCATTTTTTCTTTATGGGAATGCTAAGGAATCAAATGTAATGATAAAGATATCCTTAATTGTAACAGTATTTTTGATTGCATTATTTATGGCAACTAAACAACCATATGCTGGAATATATGCTCTTGTTATTGGTGTGATTAAGGGCCTTCTTTATTTAAAAAACAGAAAGTGAATATAAGTCGCGAAGGGTGATAGTAGGTTTCTTTACTATCGCCCTTTTATTTATTAATCTTAAATTGGAGGTGCTATTATGAATAGGAAAATATATTTGTTATTATTTTTTTTGTTTTTATTGCTTTATATAATATTTACTATTTCACTAAAATTTGTGGATGTAAAGCCTATAGGACCTAATGATTCATTGGTAGGATATTCGCTCATAAATGGGTGGTTCCATAAATTAACAGGCGTGAATATGCTGTTATATAACATTACTGATTATGGTGGAATCCCCCCGATTATTATGGGTATGCTTTTTGGGATAATGGGGCTTATTCAGCTTGTAAAAAGAAAAAGCTTTAAAAGGGTTGATAGAGAGCTTATTGTTTTAGGATGCTTTTATATAATTGTTTTCCTTGTTTATTTGACCTTTGAGTTTGTTGTTATTAATAGACGACCTGTTCTTATAAACGGAAGGCTAGAGGTATCATATCCATCATCAACAACCTTCCTATCAATAACGTTTATGCTTTCAGCAATACCTTTAGTTAATAAATATATTAGTAATAAAACTGCATTTAATGCCATTAAAATAATATTTATTATATATATGCTATTTTTAGTAGTAGGAAGAATGCTATCAGGAGTACATTGGCTTACAGATATAATGGGCTCTGTGTTGATAAGCGTATCACTACTAATGGGATATAAATACTTTGGAAAATATTATGTAAAACAGCTCTAGATGCCATCTAGAGTTGTTTTATTATTATAGATTTTATTCTTGATTAATGATAAAATATTAATATCTTTATTGAGAGTAGGAGTGGTATCTATGATTAAAAATAATTATCATACACATGTGAAATATTGTAACCATGCAAAGGGTGACGTAGAGGATTATGTGCTAAAGGCAATAGAATTAGGCTTTAATGAAATTGGTATTACTGACCATGCTCCTATTTTGGAATCATTTATGACATCTGAGGAGTATAAGCATAATTGGTGCCATGAGAATATGAAGATGGATATTGTTATTGAATATCTAGATAAAATTAAGAAGTGTCAGGAAAAATATAGTGATAAAATAAAAATCTATTCTGGCTTTGAAACTGAATATTTAGATGAGGAAAAGCAGTTTTATAAGGAGCTTAGAAATAGAGTTGATTATCTTAATGTTGGAATTCACTATTGTAGATATAACGGTAAGGTTTTAAATTGCTATAGTGAAATCGATTATAAGAATTTAGAGGGCTATGTGGATGCTGCAATAAAGGCTATGGAATTAGGTATATTTAATACATTAGTTCATCCTGATTTATTTATGTTTGGATATAAGAACATAAATGGAGAAAGATCTTTTGATGATGTAGCACGTAGTGCCTCAAGAAGAATAATAGAAGCCGCCATTAGAAATAATGTATATTTAGAGATTAACGCTAACGGTTTAAAGAATACCAAAAAGTATGGTAAGGATGAAAATGATTGGCTTTATCCTTATTATGAGTTTTGGCAGATTGCTAGGGAATATAAGGAGCTAAAAATTATAATTGGTTCAGATGCACACAATCCAGAGGATCTTTATAATGATAATGTTAAGGCTGTTTTAAAATTTGCTGAAGCTCTAGGTATTAAGGTTTTGGAGAAAATGGAGATTAATCATTAATGAAGGAAATTAAAATAAAGGATAATTATACATATATTGAATATGATTCTGATGCGCTTATGTTTTATTACCTAGATAAATATCTTAAGGCTGGCTATATAATTACCGATTCTATTTTTTTGTGTGTTGAGCTAAGTAAGAATAATAATTTTATATTATTAAGCTACACATCTATCTTAAATCCTGATGAGCATATAAAGGATAAGATACGAGAATTAGAAAAGAGCTATGAATTAAGCTATCCAAATTATAACGATACCTTATTAAATGTAATATCTGCTATAAGAGCTAATTATGGATATTCTCATAAATATAGTCCTAATCCTAATGTTTTCGATAGAAAATATGGCAAAGTAATTATCCTAATATTAGATGGTATGGGTGAGGTAATATTGAATAGAAATTTCAAAGAGGATTCTTTTATAAGAAGTCATTATGCTTTTTCAGTTAGCTCGATTTATCCATCAACAACTGCAGCAGCTACGACCTCTATTAAGTCTGGACTTTCTCCTATAGAATCAGGCTGGACTGGCTGGGAAAATTATATTAGAGAAATAAATAGAAATGTAATTTTATTTACAGGCGTGAATTATTTTAATGATGAGCCTACCGGTATCTTACCATTTAAATATATACCTTATAATATGTTTTATAAGGATATGGATATTAAAGGCTACTGTATTGAACCAGATTTTTCTAAACCAAAGCATGATATTAATGACGTGCTTAAGGAAAGCATAAGAATTAATAAGCTAAATGAAAAACAGGTTCAATATGTGTATTATACAGAGCCTGATAGTATTATGCATGAATTTGGTGCTGATAGCCAATCTGCAATTGATATTTGTAGTGAATTAGATAAAAAGGTAGAAGAATATGCCAGTAAGCTTTCTTCAGACACATTGTTAATTATTAGTGCTGATCATGGTCACTTAAATGTTAAAGAAATTGCATTTTACGCCTGCAAGCCAATTTTAGATTTATTAAATAGAAGACCTTCAAATGATTCAAGATGTATTACATTTAGTGTAAAGAAAAACAAGCATAAGGAATTTGAGAAAATATTCAATGCTTTATTTTCTAGCGTTTATAAGCTATATAAAGCTAGTGATGCCATTTCATTAGGATTCTTTGGAGCAAGCGATGATATTATAAATCCAAGGTGTGATGATTTTCTTGGTGATTATGTTGCAGTAGCAATATCAAATTATTATTTAAATTATAAGGGTGAAGATAGCTTTTCATTTAAATCTCATCATGCTGGTATAACGGCTGATGAAATGAGAGTTCCTATATGCTTAGTAAGAAGGTAGTGATTTTATGAGGCTTTTAATAAAAAATATATTATCTAATGGATGTGTATTAGGTAATGTTAAAAAAATGAATACTACTGGTGAATATGTTAAGGCTAATAGCTCTAAGGAATTAAAGAGATTTTATGAGGCTAGAGATATTACTATTAAGCAAATTCAAGAATTAAAAAAAGAGAATAAGGATATGATTGATTATCTTACTATTCAGGAGCTTATGGTTTTAGATCCTAATTTAGAGATTGAGGTTAAGGCATTTATTTCTGAAAAAATGTCTGCAGTTGATGCAGTGAAAAAATCTATGGAAAAATACAAGGCTGGTCTTTCAAATTCATCCTCAACATATTTACAGGAAAGAATATTGGATATTGATGATGTTACTCATAGAATAGCCAATAACCTTACTTCCATTTATAATAGTAAGGAAATTCATCCTTATATATTAAGTGCTGATAATATTTATCCATCATATCTAATAGCTAATAAGGATAATATATTAGGTATTATAGTTAAAAATGGTGGATATACATCTCATGCTGCAATCATGTGTAGAGGGTGGGATATTCCGCTTGTAGTGGTCGATGCCGATTTTGATGAGGATGAGACTGTGGTTATTGATACAGGTAAGGGTATAGTTATTAGAGAGCTAGATGATGCTGAGCTTAATGATTATTCTAATAAGGTGGCTAATAGGCTTTCCTATGATAAAAGAGCTGTCCTTCATGGAGATTATTTATTCTTAGCTAATGTTTCATCAAATGAGGATTTAAAGAGAGTTTTAGATTACGGCTTTGATGGTGTAGGCTTATATAGAACTGAAATGATATTTATGAATACCGATAGACCATACACACTTGAGGAGCAGTATCAAATATATAGTGATGCTGTTGAGTGTATGAAGGATAAAAGCATTTGCTTTAGAACGTTTGATATTGGAGACGATAAAAAGCTGTCCTATTTAAATGCTTCTAAAAAAGGAATAGACAATTATAAGAATAATCCTATGTTATTTACTCAACAGGTTAAGGCCATGCTAATGGCAAACAAATACAATAATATGAGAATAATGTTTCCAATGATTGAGAGTAATGAGGAGTTTATATATTTAAAAAATTGGGTATCAAGAATAGCTTTAGAGGATAATCTTAATATCCCTAAAATTGGAATGATGCTTGAAACTAAGGAAGCACTAAATAATATAGAAAGCTTCAAGCTTGTGGATTTCATATCAATAGGGACAAACGATTTAACATCAGAGCTATATAAGCTTGATAGAGATAATGCTATTGAGCGTTTAGATGAATATAAATCTGATTTAGTTGATAGACTAAAGATAGTTGTGAATTTTTGTCACAAAAACAATATATCCCTTTCTATATGTGGTGAGCTTGCCTCAGTTCCTAGCATAGCCAATCTTTTTTATAGAATTGGAATTAAGAATTTAAGTGTTTCGCCATCAAGCATAAGAACATTAAATTCAATATATACTGATTTCATTAATGAATAAAATATAAAAATTGCTCTAATAATATAATTGTCGATATTTGACAAATGGAGTGATTTTTATGAAGGAGACCGGAGTTGTCCGTCGTCTTGATGAGCTTGGAAGAGTTGTAATTCCTAAGGAAATAAGAAAAAGATTAAAAATCAAAAATGGAGATATGGTTGATATTTTTACAAAGGATGAATTTATTATTCTTCAAAAGTATCATCCTTTAAAGCAGGATATATTACCTATCAAATCAATACTTGAGGCAGTTTCTAAGCAGATGAATGTTGGCTTACTTATCTTTGATGATTCTAGTGTTATTTATTCGACAGTTAAGGGAATTAAAACTGGTGAAATGATATCAGCTGATTTTATTAAAAGATTGCCTAGCTTCTTAGAAAAGGAGCTATCAAGCAGATTAGATTTAGAAGTCATTCCTGGACATAAATTTGAGAAGGATTTATATATTGAAAGAATTCTAGTTAATTATGAGACATATGGATATATTTTAGTTGTTGATGATATGATTACTAAAAAGCATAAGGAATCTATAGAGCTAGTAAATGAATATATGAAGCACTTCCTCCAAAATTAGTATATAAATTTAAATAAAAATTAAGTATAATATCTATGTGAGGCCACATAGATATTATTTTTGTTTGGTGATAGTTATGAAGGATAGCTTATTAATTTCTGGATGCTTGTTAGGAAACAATACCAAATATAATGGTAAAAACAATTATATAGAGGGTATAGATAAGCTTAAGGAAAAATATAATTTAATAGTAATTTGTCCAGAGGTTATGGGAGGACTATCTATCCCTAGAGATCCAAGTGAGATTAATGGTGATAAGGTTTATTCTAATAAGGGCTTAGATGTTACTGATGAATTTAATAAAGGTGCAATAATTGCTTATGAGTTAGCTTTAAAGCATAATTGTAAAAAAGCTCTACTAAAGGATGGCTCACCATCATGTGGAAGTAAAAATATATATGATGGTACATTTACAGGTAATAAGGTTAATGGTGAAGGAATTACTGTAAGAATGTTAAGGAAATTAGATATTGAAATATATACAGAAAAGGAAATAGAAGAATTATTAAAATAATACTAGCAGAAATGTGAAATGATAAAATGTTAGTAGACACAAAAAGTACAATAGTGTTTACTAACATTTTTTCTTTTATAATTAAAATATA
>SVAZ01000026.1 GCA_015059145.1 Erysipelotrichaceae bacterium | reverse complement strand
GGCTGGGACAGCCCTGATGGTAGTGGTCAATAGACCATGACATCGATGCTCGGTTAATTATTTGCCGAGTAGTTCACAGGGAATACTTTCAATGTATGATACATCTATTAGAAATTTATCTGATATCAAGATATTCGTAGAATCGGAGGCTGATATTAGATTTATTAGAAGATTAAAAAGAGACATTGCAACTAGAGGAAGAGAAATGAATGATGTGATTATGCAATATCTTTTAACAGTAAAGCCTATGTATGATGAATATGTTGCGCCAACTAAAAGATTTGCTGACATTATTATTCCTAATGATACTAAGCATGATGTTGCTTTAGAAATCTTAGCTGCAAAAATTAAAGATCTAATAAAATAGTAATATAAAAATATTTCCCTCCTTTAAGAGGGATTGTTTTTTTAAAAATTCAATTTAAAATATAAATGAGGTGTTATGATGAATAATTACATAGGGAAGAATAGTAGGACTGAATTTGAAGGTGTTAAAATTAAGGTAGAGGCTACTAAGAGTATTTATCTTTTGTTAATTGCATGTATTTTAATTGCTATAAGCATATTACTTTTTAATAGGAATTTAAGTGGATATGGAAAGACAGCATCAAATGTTTTAGGCTTAGTTATTGTTTATATAGCTATGAATATTATAGGCTTTATAATAGCGTATATTGTTAGAATTATAAGGTCTAAAAGAGTGGTTAAATATTATAATAATATCTCGTTAGATCATGTTTGTGAAATATTAATTAATTATGATTATAAGCTATGGCAAACTGCAGCTAATAAATCATTTCATCCTATGAGCTTTAAATCACCTCTAACAAATGAGAATGTAAAGACTGCTATAATTTTTACAAATCATTCATCATTTGGCTTACTTCCTAAATTTAAAATGCCAGAAGTACTACAGGCTAAGAACTATATAAACAATAATGCATTAGTGGGTTATGATAAAGCCCTTGATGAATGGGTTGTTATAAAATATATAAAAAAATAAAACTACTTCGGATTTATTCCAAAGTAGTTTTTTTATTTATTCTGCAAATTTGACGAATGCCTTATATGCTAGGTATGCTTCGTAAACATCAACCTTAGAAACAATTTCGTTAGGGGCATGCATTGATAATACTGCAACACCTGCATCGATAACATTCATATTGTAATTACCTAGGATGTACGCGATTGTACCTCCACCACCAATATCAACCTTACCTAATTCAGCAGTTTGATAATTGATATCGTTCATATCCATGATGTTTCTAATTTGTGCAATGAATTTTGGACAAGCATCATTGCATCCTGATTTACCTCTAGAGCCAGTATATTTGTTGAAGCAGATACCCTTTCCAAGGTATGCAGCGTTCTTGGCCTCAAATACACCCATGTATAATGGATCAACTGCAGCAGATACATCGCTTGATAGCATTCTGCTATTTGTTAAAGCACGACGTAGCTTTAGGTCACTATAATCAGTAGATAGGTTTATTAGCTCGGCGATTAGGTTTTCAAACCATTTAGAGTGAGCACCTGTTGCACCTACAGAACCAATTTCCTCCTTATCGACAAGGAAGGCACATGTTGTATATTTTGACTTTTCTGTATCTAATACAGCACGTAAAGAAGTATAAGCACATACTCTATCGTCATGACCATATCCGATTACCATTGAGCGATCTAGACCCATATCTCTTGCAGGACCTGCAGGTACGATTTCAATTTCAGCAGAAATGAAATCCTCCTCTTCAATATTGTATTTGTCCTTTAATAGCTTAGCAATGTTCTTTTTAACCGCATCCTTTTCCTCACCATTTAAAGGCATATGACCGATTGTTATATCTAAATCCTCACCCTCAATTACCTTGTTTGCAGGCTTAGAATTCTTGTCATATCCAAGATGTGGCAATAAATCTGTAATACATACTACTGGATCATTTGGCTCCTCACCAATAGCGATTTTTATTTCAGTTCCATCCTTTTTATATACTACACCATGTAGGGCAAGTGGATGAGTCACCCATTGATATTTAACAATACCACCGTAGTAGTGAGTGTCTAGCATAGCAAAATCAGTTTTTTCATATAAAGGATTTTGCTTGATATCAATTCTAGGTGAGTCAATGTGTGCACCTAGGATATTGATTCCTGCTTCCATAGGCTCATCACCTATAACGAAAGCACAAATGTTTCTGTCTCTGTTTGTTGCGTAAACCTTATCACCTGGCTTAAGTGATTTGTAGCTGTTAATGCTTTTAAAGCCATACTTTTCGCAAAGCTCAATTGCGTATGATACGCATTCTCTTTCTGTTTTGCATTTAGAAATAAAGTCCTTATATTCTTCGTTAAAGGCCATTAATTCATCTAGTTTTTTTCCTTCGTATTTATTCCATGCATTTTTACCGAACATAAAAAATACCTCCTGTTCGCTATTATATCACAAATTCAATTATTATTTCTATATTTCTAGAAATTATCATATATTTAATTGGTGATTACATGATAAACAAGATATTCGTTTTTATTTTCATGGTAGGATTGATTTATGCTGGCTGTACAAATAGAGCAGATGTAGTAGTTACGGAAATACTAAAAGCACCTAAGGATGCATTTTATTTGTTTATTGATATATATGTGCTCCTTATTTTTTGGGGTGGAATATTAGAAATTTGTAAGGATAGTGGATTATTAAAGGTGATTAGTAATTGGATAATATATTTAATCCATCCACTATTTAAGAGATTAGATAAGGACGAGGTTGCCTTACAATATATATCAATGAATTTTTTAGCTAATTTTTTATCTATGGGTAGCGCAGCAACACCATTTGGTCTTGAGGCTATGAAAAGATTAGATGAGCTAAATGGACATAGTGATGTTGCATCTAATGAAATGATTACATTCCTGTTGGTTAATACATCAGGTTTATGCTTAATACCGACTATGCTTATTGCGATTAGAAATGAATATCACAGTAGTAATCCCGTAATAATAGTTCCATATATTTTGATTATTTCGGTTATTGTTACAGCGCTAGCTATAATACTTGATAAGGTGGTTAGAAGACGTGCGAAATATTAGCTATTATATTATTCTTATTTTTATTGCTATAGTTTTGGTTTTCTCTATAGTTAAGAAGAATAATGCATATGAGTCGTTTATTAATGGCTGTAAAAGCGGTATGAAAAGTGGCATTACAATATTACCGTATCTTCTAGTTATGTATGTTGCGGTGGCGGCATTTAGAAGCTGTGGAATACTAGAGGATTTATTATCATTTTCTAAGGTGCCTAGTCAAATATTAATTCAAGGAGTATTTAGGCCAGTTTCCTCTCATGCCTCATTATCGATGATGGTATCGATAATAAACACATATGGAGTTGATTCATCTGAGGGTATTATTAGCACAATATTACAGGGTGGAAGCGACACAACAGTTTATGTAATGGGATTATATTTTGGGTACATTGGTATAAAGAAAACAAGGCACGCTTATTTTGTCGGATTGCTTTGTGATTTGGTTTGCTTCGTTCTTTGCATGCTATTGTTTTTGATATTTTAAAATTAATTAATCATCTAAATGATGATTTTTTTCTTATTTAAGCCCTTTAATAAGTATTATTAAAAAATTGACATATATAGTAAAAATTGTTATAATTTTAGTAATATAAGTTCGATTGTTTTACAAAATATGAGATGCTTTTATTTTAATTAGAAATTATCATAAAATATACTATTATTCGTATATAAAAATAAATAGTAAAGGAGATTATAAATTATGTTTTCAAAAAAGGGTCAAGTAGTTACTGCAAATTATCAGGAAGATAAGCTTATTATTAAATCTGAAATTACAAAGCACATAGGTAAGGATGTTTACTTTGAAGTTCCTGAGCAGTGTGCCGGCTGTTTGATTTATGATAATCAAGCTTTTGTGTTTTTTCCAGAGGATAAAATAATTTCTTTAGCAAATGAGGTATGCAGCCTTCCAAAGAAGTTTTTCACAAAGGGAAAGGCATTTGAGTTTTATTTGCTTAACTTAGATTATAATTTTGATACTGTTAAGACTGCAGTTACAAATTTATATTACGTAAAGGATAAGCTTCCTGGTGTTGAAATCAAGTGTACATTTAGAATTGATCTTCATATTCAATTGCTAAAGTATAAAAAGGAAACACTAAGAAGCATTATCGTAAGAAATGCTGATAAAATTGATGATTTAGATACTATTATTCAAAATGAGGTTTCTCCAGCATTAAAGAGAATTGTTTCTGAATATATAGCTAATGAGCTTGCCTTAGTTGAGCACAAATATGAGGAATTCATTAAGCCTGCTCATCAGGATGCGATTGAGAAGAAGGTTATTGTTGAGCTTAAGGATACTTTAGCTGAATATGGTGTTAAGCCTATAGATTTAACGATAAATATCTTTACACCTGAGGAGGGTGAAACTAGATTAACAAAAATAAATGATTTAATGTTTGAAAAGGTTGTAGATGATCTTGAGCATTCTTTCCACGATGAAAGACGTAAGGACCTTAGGGAGGATAGAGAGTTTGAGGTTAAGCTTCAAGCTCAAACCTCAGAAACAAAGAGTAAATTGCTTTGCCCTCAATGTAATAATGAGGTAGAAGAAAGCTTTGCATTTTGTCCTTTCTGTCAAAAGGAATTAAAGTAAGGAGATAGATATTATGGGATTATTCGGTAAAAATAAATTTGAACACGCTGTTGAATTTCAAAGAGATAATGCTATGAAGCTGAAATCAATTAAAAGAAAGCTTATGGGTGAATTTGAAGAGGATTATAAGGATGATGCTAATTATAAGCTAATATTAATGGCAACTGATTCACTAATTAGCTATGTTGAAAATGAGGATGTTACATCTAACAAGGACAAGAAAAAGGAAGTAAAGCTAGCCGAGCAAAAGATTAATGAGCTTGTAGATGAATTAGGTGATATTGTTAAGAGCAGAAACCTTTCTATGGAAAAGCTATATTCATTTGTTACTGAAAGCATTAAGGATTTATATAGCTTCTATGCTGGAGCATGGGATGAGTGCTATATAATTGAGAATAAGGATTATAGTGAAAGATTTAATAATCTTTTAGCTGCTTACAAGCAACAAAATCAAATTTTAGCTAGAAAGGCTGAAAAGGAGAAGAAAAAGGAAATCCTTAAGGATAGCTGCCGTACTGGTAATGTTGATGTAAACTATGTAAAGAAGATTAAAGAGGAAATTTTAGATATTAATGCGGATATCGCAGAATTAGATTTATCAATTAAGAGCTCTCAAAATGTTATTGACAATTTAGTAGTTCAATGTGAGACTATTGCTAATGTTGAAAGAAGCAAGGAGCAAACTAAGCATCTTGAGCATAAGAAGAGCATTTCTCATGTTATTGCAGAGGGTGAAAAGGTTGATAAGGAATTATATGAAAAGGTTGTAAATGATTTTGATGAATTAACTAAGTATAATCAAAAGCATAAGGAATCTGTTGAAAATGCATATGCAAAGAATCCTCGTAGAAATCGTGGAATTGATGCGACAAATGAGGATATTATTTCAACTGAGGCAAAGCAATTTGAGGAGCCTAAGTCTCTAGAAGAAGAGCTTGCAGAGCTTGAAAATCTATAAGATTAAGGAGCGATTAAAATGGGTAAGTTAGATAGAGAAATTGAAAATAGAATGCGTGTTAAGCAAACACGTAAAAAATTTGAAAAGTTTATTGGCGAATGTGAACGCAAGGAAAAGACTTTAATTGAAAAGGCAGCAGAGGCTAAAAGCAAGGGGTTAAAGGCTGAATATAATCAAACCTTAGTTTTTCTTAAGATGATTGTTGCTAGAAAGGAAAAATCTAAGCATATGCTTCATCAATTAACTCTACAGGAGTTACTAAGGGATGAGGCTTCTAATACTAAGCAATTTAACGAAAGTATGGTTGTTTTATCTAAGGAAACTGCAAAGCTATTCGGTAATTTTGATTATAAGAAGATGTTAAAGGAACAACAAAAGATGGCTATTGAGGCTCAAAAAACTAAGAGTAAATTAGATATGTTCTTAGATCAAGCGGATTCAGTATTTGATGATATTTCCGATATGGAATCAAATGTTGAAATTGATGATGAGCTAGAGGCTAGAATTAATGCTCAGCTATCTGAAATTGATATTAATATTGATGAGCAATTAGCAAAATTCAACGAATTATAATAACTATAGCTATTTGTATTAATTTTAAAAGAAATGGTGATGAGGAATTATGCGTATGAATGTAATGGAAGCAAATAAAAAGATAGATGAATATTTTAATAAGGCAGTAGAGGCTAATAATTCTAAGGATTATGAGGGAGCAATTGAATATTTAAAGGAAGCAGGTAAATTATGCTTTGAATTGGCTCGTAAGGTTCCAGCTGAAAAGAATTTAGCTATGAGACGTATTAAAATGTATGAGGAGCAAATTACTAAGATTCGCAACAAAATGAATAATAAATCATCAAGCACTGGTAAAAAGCAAGGAGAGGCTGTAACAGAGGGATCCATCTTAAAATATTCTACTAACACTGGTGTTACATTTGATGATGTTGTGGGTTTAGAGAATGCTAAAAAGATAATTAAATCTGAATGTGTTAACTATTTTAAGCATCCTGAAATTTTTGAAAAGTTTAAACATAAGCCAACTAAGGCTATTTTGTTGTATGGTGTTCCTGGTACAGGTAAGACTATGTTTGCTAAGGCTGTAGCTAGCGAGGTTGATGCACCATTTATTCATATAGCTGGTGCTGATATAAAGGATAAATATGTTGGTGAATCTGAAAAGAATATTAGTCGTATTTTCGAAGAGCTTAAGAAGCATAAATATGCGATAGTATTTTTAGATGAGGCTGAAGAGCTATTAGCTGTAAGAGGTAGAAATCATAACTCTGCTGTAAGTGATGCATTAGTTACTAACTTTTTAAAGGTTATTGATGGATTTGATTCTGGAAATAACTTCTTATTTATTGCAGCTACTAATATGCCTACAAGCATAGATCCTGCGATTTTATCACGCTGCAGATATAAGCTTAATATTGCATTACCTAATGAGGCTGCAAGAAGACAAATTATTTCTAATAAGCTTAATGGTGTTAAATTAGCACAAGGATTAACCTTTGATTATATTGCGAAAAGGACTCCTAAATATTCAGGTCGTGATTTGGAAAACTTATGTGGAGAAATTACACGTTTCCCAATTGAAAGATATTTTGAAACCCTTGATAAGGATACTGATGGTGTGGTTCATGATAATGATTATGAATCATACATTACAAAGGAAGATGTTGATAAGGCTATAAGCATTATTCCATCTAGCTTAAGTCCTGAGGCTGAATATCAAATCAAGATTTATGAAAAATCATTACCTTCTAACGAAAGGGTAGTTGAGGCTACCGATTAGTTATTAAATTCTAATAACCAAATAGATTGGAGAATTATTATGGGAAAAATGGATAAAGAAATTGAACGTAAGGCTCAAATTGCTAAAACTAAAAGAAACTTTAAAGCATATTATGATAAATATGATGCACAAGAAAAGCAATTAATTGAGCTTGCTGCACAATGTAAAAAGGAAAAGAGAATGTTTGATTATAGACAAACAGTTGAAACTCTTAAATACATTAGTAATGGTAAAAGAACAATGGGTAAATACCTATACCAAATTGAGCTTGTTGAAATTTTAGCTGATGAGGCTCAAATGGGCAAGGACTTTGTTAAGCTAATGGGTGAGGTTGGTCAGGAAACTGCTAGCATTTATAAGAACATAGATGTTAAAAAGACTAAGCAAATCACTGAAAACACAAGAAAGATTGCAAATCAGCAAGCAACATTTAATGACTATCTTCAAAGCATAGCTCAAATGCAAGATGACACTATGGAGGATTTTGATGCTGAGCTAGATAAGGAATTATTAGATAGAATTGATGCTTTAGCTGGAGTTAATAAGACAAAGAATACTGAGTCTAAGAAGAAGACAAAGGAAGCTTCAACAGAAGTAAATGATGAATTAGATCAAATGGAAAAGGAATTCTTTTCAAAATTTGAATAATAAGTGTAGCCAATATTGGCTACACTTTATTTTTTTATGGAATTTTTAATTCCAATAATATATAATGAAATTAAGTTGATGCGATTCAGTAGTAGATTGTAGGTGAAGTTTATGAAAAATGATTTAAGACAATTATTTTTTGATGAGAAATATAAGGAGGCAGAAAAGGCTATTAGATTAAGGCTTGATGAGAAGCCTGATGATCCAGAGCTTTTATATTCTTTATTTTTAGCTAATAACGGTAATTATATAGATATAGATTTTGATAATGTTGGATACAAAAAAACCTTTAAAAAGGCTGTTTCATTAGCTAATAAAAGAGAAAAGGAAAAGTATGAATCTGAATACAATTTATATAAATCCTTTTCTACTATGCCGTATATGAGAAAAATGTTTAGATATGCGGAGCTTGATAATTATGAAGCCATTAAATTGATAATGGAATCTGTTGATGATAGTCCAATTGTGTTGGATGCTGATATTAATAGAACTGAATTTTATAGTAATTTAGATTATTCGGTTTCAAGTGAAATTAGAGCTGTTTCTGTTGATTTGAATTTAGTTTTAGTAAATCTTTTATATATTAAAACTAATCATGAGGAATGTATTAAAATTATTGAAAATTTATCCGAAATGGCAGCTGAATTTAATAGTTCACTTGCACCTTATGTTATAACTACAAGTATCGATGAATTAAAATCTAAGCTAGATAGCATTAATAAAAAGGAAGAGCCTCAAGAGCCTACTATAGAGGATATTAATACTGTTATTGAAAAAATTGAGAAATGCTTAAAAGCTTCTGATTTTATTAAGGCTAGTGAGCTTGTTGAGCTTGCATTAATTAATGATGAAACTAATGTTTTCTTACATTTATTTAAAGCTGCAAGTTTAAATGGGATAACCGCATTAGATGAATTATATATGATTCATGGGTTAAATAAGGATGAGCATTTTTTAAATGCTTATAAGTATGCATCTGATGAGCTTAGAGCTGATTTAGATGAGCAAATGAAATATTCTTATTTTTATGATGATTATACTAAGGGTATTGAGCTAATGGAGAAGAATAAGCATTTTGGTGCATTAGAATGCTTTACTCGTTGTATAGAATTTCCAAATGCTGATGAAAAGTATAATATATGCTTTGAGGCTATTTTATCTCAAGCAAATTCATTAGAAATAGAAGAAAGGCTAGAGGAGGCTTTAACCCTTCTAAATAAGCTTAATGAATATAACACAGTAGAAAATGATATTGAAAGAGTCAAGGGAAAGCTTGATCATGTTAAATATTTAAAGGCATATGATATTGCAGCCTCTGCAACCAATGCATCGCATTATTTATCTGCAATTGCTATACTTGAGGAAATTGATTATTATAGTGATTCAAAAGAATTAATTGAGCATTTTAAGGCAATGGCAGAAAACTTTGAAAAGAAGGATAAGAATCCCTTAAGGTCTGAAAGGAAATTTACAACTTTAAATGATAAAATTTTTAGAATAACCTCTGCAATAATTGCTGTATTTTTCTTTGGTGTATTTATTGCAGGCATATTTCCATCAAAGGCTTTAGATAATGTTATTATAATTAATACTATTCTTGTGGCCATCACTACAGTGGCTCAAACAATTTTGTGCAAGGAATTAAAGCCTATACATAGAGTATTACCTGTTGCTTATTTCTTTGAGGCCCTATTAATAAATGCTAGCTATCATCAGGCTGATATGCATTCTAGTGCTGTTGGCATATACACTTCATTTATTGGAGTAAATATTAGCATTATAATTCTTTTTGGTGGTATGCTTACATCAGCTATTATAGTTAATAGAAAAATAGATATTCCTTATCTAACATTAGGAATTGCATCTATTGTGTATTATCTAATTTATATTTTCTGTAGAGCGGATCAATATTATTATTTTTTAGCATACATTCCAATTATTGTTATAATGCTTGTTACTAAGGATAGAGATAACCACGGGCAGGCTATTATCACCTCATATATACTTGTTAATTTGCTACAATTTTATGGTGGTGGCTATGGTATTTTGTATTATACATTACCTAAAGCATTACCAATTGATATATTTGGATTTACTTTATTGTTTACTATAAGACCAAATACTAATGAAGATCGAAGGATTATTAATTTCTATACTATTGTAGTATATGGTATTTATATGATTAAGCTATTCTTATCAGCGACTATGTTCTCTATTGCGATAATCATCGGTAGTGGTGATATATATGCACATGCGATAGAAATGATGGGAAGATTATCATTTATGGTTTTCAACATTAATGTTCTAATTACCTTAAATATTTTCCTACATTTTTCTCAAACCTCTAAGAGTGATGAGCTATTTGACAGCTGGTATAAAAAAATTCATAGAGCCTTATCAGTTGTAATAGCCTTCTGCTTTATTTTTGATACTGTTCTTTTGTTATATAGAACCTTTGGTGTTATTTTTAATTATTCAAACTTTGAATCAATTACGGCAGGTGTTTATTCGAGAGGAAGCCTATGGAATACATTTGGTTCTCTTGCGATTGATGTGACTTTGTTATTTTCTGTTTTTGGTTTGATTGTACTATCGTTTTTATACGTGACGATGGTTGTAATGGTATTGAAGGCGAATAAATTCATAAACACAGGAAAAAAAATATCCGAATGATATTGATATGAACCCCAAAAGTTGGACTAATTAATTTAATATTGTAATTGATTTAAGGACTGTTGTCTATATATTAATGGACTCAGTCCTTTTAATTTTGTTGTAATTCTATTTTTATTGTAATATTCAATGTATTCAACCATTGCTTTTTCTAATTCTTCAAGTGAATTAAAATCATG
>SVAZ01000025.1 GCA_015059145.1 Erysipelotrichaceae bacterium | reverse complement strand
TAAAGCATTTATAACTGTTTTTTATAAAAAAATATATATGCTTTCATCTCGGAAATTTAATAACCGAGGATTCCCGCATTATGTTCCTAAATAAAATCCTCTTCTACATGCTTGCAGATCAGATGAGCTACCCTCAATACACTTTACAATCTTATCATAGCAATAGCATGTGGTTGCAGGTATTGAAATAAAATATGTAAAAATAAGCAAAGCTGAAGGCCAAACTTCCTTATGATTTTTTAAAACCAATATCATACCAATAACGCTAATTATAATAGAAATGGCAAATATTATCAATAATATCTTATTTCTTTTGCTCATATTATAATCCTCCAAAAAACTAAATAAATTATATCACACTATATTTTCTTAGTCAAAAATACAAAAAGCCATAAACTTAAGATTTATGGCTTATTTATTATTTAATTTTCTTTATAAAGCTTTCAACTCTACCTAAAGCCTTCTTTAAATCCTCTAACGAATAAGCGTAAGAAATACGAATAAATCCTTCTCCACTTTCACCGAAGGCATTACCTGGTACAACAACGACCTTTTCCTCATTTAATAATCTAATTGAGAATTCATCAGATGATAATCCAAATCCTCTAATATCTGGGAATACATAAAATGCACCCTTAGGTGTAAAGCATGGTAGACCCATTTCATTTAGCCTATGAAGAACATATCTTCTTCTCTCATCATATGATTCCTTCATATTTAATATATCATCATCACCATTTTTAAGTGCTTCAACTGCAGCATACTGGCTAGTAGTAGGTGCACACATAATCGCAAATTGATGAATCTTTGTCATTTGCTTAATTAAATCAGCTGGACCACAAGCATATCCTAATCTCCAGCCAGTCATTGAATAAGCCTTTGAAAAACCATTAATAATTAATGTTCTATCCTTCATGCCTTCTATGCTTGCTATAGAGGTATGATCATTAAAATAAGATAATTCAGAATATATTTCATCAGAAATAACAAATAAATCATGCTTAATAATTACCTTAGCTATTTCCTCTAAATCCTTTTTCTCCATAATAGCACCTGTAGGGTTATTAGGGAAATTCATTAATAATATTTTACTCTTAGGAGTTATAGCCTCCTCTAGCTCTTTAGCTGTCAATCTAAATTCATTTTCATTTTTCAAGCTTATTGTTTTGACGCTCGCACCTGCAAGTATTGCACATGGCTCATATGAAACATAGCATGGTGTAGGAATAATAACCTCATCACCAGGCTCAATCATTGCACGTAGTGCAGCATCTATAGCCTCACTACCACCAACAGTAACTAAAACATCAGTATCCCACTTATATTCTAATCCAAGCTTACGCTTCATATAATTACATATTTCAACTCTTAATTCCTTCAATCCAGAATTAGATGTATATACAGTTTTACCCTGCTCAAGAGTATAAATAGCTTCCTCTCTTATATGCCAAGGTGTATCAAAATCAGGCTCACCTACACCTAATGATATTGCACCCTCTATTTCCTTTGCAATATCAAAAAACCTTCTTATTCCAGATGGCTTGATTTCCTTAACCTTTTTAGCTAAAAAATCACGCATTATGCACTCACCATCATTCTTTCATCTTTTTTCTTTTCAACTAATTCAACACCATGATCCTTATACTTCTTTAGCACGAAATGAGTTGAAGTAGATAATACATATTCTAAAGTAGATAGCTTATCAAAAACAAATCTAGCTACCTCCTTCATAGACTTACCCTCTATTAAAACCATAAAATCAAAGCCACCACTCATAAGGTAAACACTAGTAACCTCATTAAATTTAGAAATTCTTTCAGCAAGCATATCAAAGCCAATACCTCTTTGAGGAGTAACCTTAACCTCAATTAATGCAGTAACAACCTCTTTAGAGGTATTATCCCAATTAATTAAAGTATGGTATCCACAAATAATACGCTCCTGCTCCATCTTGGCGACCTCATTAGCAATTGTGGCTTCGTCTTCCCCTAGCATAATAGCTAAATCCTTTAGCTCAATTCTACTATTTTGTTCTAAATTTCTTAAAATTTTTTCTCTAATAGTTTGATTCATAAATCTAACCCTCCAATTACTAACATGCTAGTATTATATCATAATTTATTTATATTGTGAAGAAATTACAATAAGCTAATTAATCTATTTATTAACTGTTGTATTATTAACATCTGTAAAGCTATATATTTTTTTATAAATATGGGCTACATCATTTAAAGCTACAGTATATGATATAGAAACATAAGATAATATATTATCATTTAATATAATGTCAATAGAATTATAATTTATATGATTATAGACTATATTATTTAATGAATATGAATTTGCCAATTCATTAAAACTAAAATTTTCAAATTCATTAAATATAATATCTAAATCAATAATTTCCCTTTGAGTAAAAGCTTTTATATCTGTTTGATTGCTAGATTCTAAAATCCAATCTGAATCATAATAATATTTATCTAATTTAGAATCATTAATTTCATAATAAAATTTATACTCAGAATTATTTTGAGCTTTTAGCTCTAGCATTTTATTTTCATTACAAGCACCAGTAATAACATATGATTCTACTAATACATTATTAACCTCATCACTATAAATCATAGTATAGCTAAAGCTTGAAGCATTAAATAGGTTAGCATATTCATCATATCCCAATTTATCATATGCCATTTCGAAATCAAGAGGCAATTCTACATTCGTATTACCATAATAGCTAAAGCTATAATTATATTCTTCATATACTGTCTTATAGTAATAGCTACGTATTTTATTATCTGTTATAGTAATTTTTATAGTAAGATAATCATTATAATTTGTAATGCTATATTCATTAAGCTTATGATTATAGGTTAGCAAATTATAGCTATCGATAAATTGTCTAAAGTTTAAATCTAATTTATACTCTAATTTTGTATTATCAATTTCTTTTTTCTTCCATTTATAATCCTCATAATAATATCTATAATATTTATCATTAGATATTTCATAATATATTGAATCATTTTCTTTATTAGAATTCATAACCTTGATTTTATTTTGATCTAATAATATATTTCTATTAAGTGAAGAATCATTTAAGCATTCCTCCTTAATAGTTAAATCATTTAAACTATCAAAGCTGATTAGCACATTAGAAAATTGCTTTTCAGTAAGCTTATTATCATCCTTATTACTGTTGATTATAACAGCTATAATAACGCCAATAATGGCTATAGATGATAAAGCTGATATTAAAATTATCCATAGCCTTTTTTTCATAGTAATACCTCTTTCTTAAATTTATTATATCCTAAGAAAAAGATAATTACAATATTTCACAATTCTAATCAAATATGATAAAATATGCATAAGAGGTATTAATTATGAATATTTATTTTGACACTGAAAGCTCTATTTATAAAGAAAAAAATAGAAAGCTTAAAAACTGTATAACAATAAATGAAAATAATCAAACATATTATTATGAGTTTAACATAGCTAATAAAAAAGCATTGATTACGTATAATGATGATACATACTTAGATATTGCGATTGATGAATATAGGAAGCATAATCCTATCATATCTATATTTTACAACAAGGATAATAGCTTTTATAAGGCATTTGATGAAATACCAACCTATAAGCTACCCATAAGCTGCATACAGCCTACTAAGTTTTTCTTATCAGAGGAAATATTAAATAATTTAGAGGAATATATAGACGAGGATGATCAAATATATATTCCAGTTGCGATTATAGATGAGGAATATGTGTGTATAGATGGACATCATAGATTAATGTATTTAAACCGAAATTATGAAAAGCTAGTTAATGTCTACCTATATAAATATCCTTCTTATCTAAATGATTTCATTTATTTAGCAAAGGAAAATAATATTAAAAGTATTTCAAATGTAAAAATATTAAAGGATGAAGAATATAAAATACATTGGAATGGATTTATAAATGATTATTTCGAATACAAATAAAAGTCAACGCATGTTGACTTTTTTGTTTATTTATTAAAAATTTAATACTGCTAATAGATTATTAATAATAGTTTATTTTTTTACTATCATTGAAAATTGGCTCATATATATTATTCTCTATATTTGCTAATTTACATACCGCCTCATGAGCTCTTATAGTTAAATCATTTTCTTGATCATCTATATTCAGCTCCTTATTTCTATATATTGGAGTACCAATATTTAATGTAAATAAGGCTATTTGTCTAAATATAACCCTTCTTATAAATCCTGGTCTCCTATAGGTGTATGACATTGGAAGTATAGGCTTATCATATTTTATAGCATATGATGCTGTACCTCTTTTAAATGGCCTAATAGGCTTGTAATACTCCCACATACTACCTTCAGCATAAATATGTAGCCAGCCACCCGAATTCAAATAATCTCTAATAGCCTTCGAATAAGCTACTTGTCCTGATAGATTATCAGGTATTGGAATACCACCTGCTAATCTCATAGGCTTACTCAAGCCACCTCTTATATTTTGAGCCCATGCCAAAAATTTTGGTTTATATGGTCTTATTCCATATGATATTCCAAGAAAATCCCAATAATGAACGTGATTACAGCATGATATAATACCACCCTTAATAGCCGCCTTATGCTTTCTTAGATTTTTTCTACCCTTCACCCTTAATCCCAGTCTAATATTAGATACCGGTAATATAATTAATCTATAAAACAATCTAAACCAAAAGGCTTTGAATTTAAAGCCTTTTGATTTATCAATATAAGGATAATTTCTATCAAACACCAATCCATTATCCTTAGTTATTTTGATATAATGTCCATCAGTATATTCTGTATAAGGATATTTAGTGGTTTTAGGATCGAACATAATAACACCCCATTAATAGTTATTTAACAAATTATAGCATAACATAAGAGAAACGACTAGCTTTGACATAAACTAGTCATTAGATAATAATTTATTTGATCTCAATAATTTAATTATATTTATAATTATTGATATTACCTGAATTACAAGTAATATCAATTGTACTTCTATAATCATCTATAGTGCAGCTAAGCTTTTTTGACAGGAACAACAAATTAAAATTAATGCTAGCACAAATATGCTATGTATTTTTTTCATAATATCACACTCCAATAAAGCTTTAAGCAAATATTTTATATAATAAATTAAACTGATTCTTATATAATTGTTATATCATGTTCGACAAAAACAAACAATAAAAAAATAAACAGAGATTGAAAAATCTCTGTCTATTTTAATTAATATATGTATTTTTCTTAAAGCTGAAGTAAATAAATTAATAATATAATATGTGCAATAAATGCAAAAATATTACTTATGATAAAGTACCAATGCTTACTTTTATGTCTTATTAAAAAAACACCTAATATGCCTCCTAAAGAGCCAAAAAGCCATGGAGCTATCAGCAAAGTAAATTCAGGAATTCTCCATAAATAATTCTTAGCCTTCAGCTTATCAATAATATATAGTAATAATACTAATACAGATATTATTACATATAATATCAGAAATATTTGAATTACAGTTGTTTTATTAGCTTGTAGAAATTCAATCATAATTAATCAATAAACTCAAATTCAAAATTAAAGATACAAACTATATCTCCATTTTTAACACCTAATCTACGAAGCTCATCATCAACTCCATAGGTTCTTAATTGACGAGCAAATCTCGCTCTACCTGTATCAGATTCAAAATCTGTCATTTCAAATAATCTCTTTAAGCCCTCACCAGTTACATTAAATGTACCATCATCAAGCTTTTCAATAGTAAAGAATTTTTCTTTTTCCTCGAATGTATATTCAACAATATCATTCTCATCCTCTTCAAAAAGACTAAATTCCTCAGTGTTCTCTAATATGTCAGCAATCTTATATAAAAGAGCTTCAACATTATCCTTAGTAAAAGCTGAAATACAAATTATTTCATCATTTACCTTTTCTTTAAATTTCTTCAGATTTTCTAAAGCCTCAGGCTGATCCATCTTATTAGCAACTAAAATCATAGGTCGCTTAGATAAATTCATCTTATATTCCTTTAGCTCATTATTTATTGTTACATAATCCTCATATGGATCTCTTCCATCAGTTGCAGCCATATCAATGATATGTACTATAACCCTACAGCGCTCAATATGACGTAGGAATTGTAATCCTAATCCAGCACCCTGATGTGCTCCCTCAATAATACCTGGAAGGTCAGCCATAACAAAATCTCTTCCATCAGGAACCCTTACCATACCTAGATTTGGAACTAATGTAGTGAAATGGTATGATGCTATTTTAGGTCTAGCGGCCGAAACTGCAGAAATTAATGTAGACTTACCAACGCTTGGAAATCCTACTAAACCACAATCAGCTAGAACTCTAAGCTCACAGCGCACATTTCTTTTTTCTCCTGGTTCACCCTTTTCACAGAAATCAGGGCATTTCATAATACCTGTAGCAAAAGCCATATTACCACGACCACCGCGGCCACCCTTACATACAACAACCTCTTGGTTATGCTCTGTAATATCGCCAATAACCTTATTTGTTGTATCATCATAAATTGTTGTTCCTACAGGAACTAAAATATATGTATCCTCTGCGTTCGCTCCTGTTTGACCTTTATTCTTACCCTTTTCACCAGGCGCACCTTCAATATGCTTATTATATCTTAAATCTAGTAAGGTAGATAATCCTTCACTACCCTTAAAGATAACAGAGCCTCCCTTACCACCAGAACCACCAAATGGACCACCACGTTCCACCTTAAGCTCTCTACGATAGGCAACTATACCATCTCCACCCTTACCAGCTTCAACCTCCATTTTAGCTAGATCGACGAACATAAAACTTCCTCCTTATCTAAAAAATAAAGCCCAAAAAACAACTTTTTGGGCACTTAGTTATATAATTATTCAGCAACAGGATAAACAGAAATTTGTTTTTTGTCGCGTCCTTTGCGTTCAAATTTTACTGTACCAGATACCTTAGCAAATAAAGTATCGTCTCCACCACGACCAACATTAGTACCTGGGAAGAACTTTGTACCTCTTTGACGATATAAAATTGAACCTGCAGTTACGAATTCACCATCGCTTGCCTTAGCGCCTAGACGCTTAGCTTCTGAATCACGGCCGTTCTTAGTAGAACCAACACCCTTCTTAGATGCGAATAATTGAATGTTTAGCTTTAATAACATGTTAGAATCCTCCTAGTTCTTTAATTTCAAATGTTTAGGATATTGTCCTGAAATACTTTCAAGAGTTTCTACTAGGTTTTCAAATATACCTAATGTAGTCTCATCTTGAGTATTAACCTGTAATCTAAAATACCCTTCCTCACAAACTAAGTCTAAAATGTTGTAACGTAAATCTAGTTTGTCAATTAGATTAGCAGTTATTATACAAGCGGTTGAAATAGATGCGCATACTATATCACTACCATGCTTGGCGTAATCAGCATGACCACTAACCTCTATTACAGCCTCATTAATTTTATATACTACCTTATAAGTTGTCATTGTAATTAAGCGTTAATAGCTTCAACAACGAACTTAGTATAAGATTGGCGATGACCCTTCTTAGTCTTAGAGTGCTTCTTAGGACGATACTTGAAGATTGTAATCTTCTTACCTCTTCCTTGCTTTTCACACTTAGCTGTTACTGTTGCACCCTTAACATATGGAGCACCAACCTTAATCTTTTCTCCAGCTACTAATAAAACCTTGTCAAATGTATAAGTTTCACCTTCAGCAACCTCTAGCTTTTCAACATAGATTGCTTGACCAACTTCTACCTTAACTTGCTTTCCACCAGTTTCTACAATTGCATACATGTCGTATTACCTCCTTATAATTTTTAAGACACACTATTAGGGTAGATTTCACATCATTTATGACCCTTTCTACGTGGTGCATGTTACAACATATTAATTATATATTAATTAATGTAAAGTGTCAACATTTTTTTATCTTGAAATAAATAATGATTTATTTAATCCTCCACTTATTAACAAATATATCTATATAATCTCTAATCATTTGACACTGCTGTTCATAATCCCTAATAATATCATCAGGGTCCTCAAACTGATCGCTATAATCATAAGATAATACATATAAGGTATTATCAATTCCTGCGATTGTTAATACATTATCATACTTCTTTTCAATTGATAAAACATCTCTAATTCTTTTTGGAGTGAAAATCTTAAATGTATCAATATCACTAGCTGTATATAGATTAAATTTTGTATTAAAATCAATTGATTCTAATTCTATAAATTTAAATCCATATGGAGTGTTTTTCCACCACTCCTCCTTTAAAACAAAATCACAAGGAAACTCCATATTTTCTACAATAAATACCTTACCCTTAAAATCCGTTATGGTAGTTGTAGATTTTCCAGTAGATTGTGTATGTGTAGCATGTAAATCCATAGATGTGTAATAATAACCATCTACCTCATCATATATAGCGTCACTAAAACGAAAGCTAGTCGCCGATGTTACTAACCTATATTCTCTAAAAAAATCCTTATATCCAGATGATGAAACCTTATAGCTATACTCTAAGCCCTTTTTATGTTTCATCAAAACATTTCTAACAACGTCATTTTTAAATGGCAAAACAATTGTTGAATAATAAATACAAATAAACACAATAACACCTAAGACAAGTGCTATGACACCAAGAGGCATTAATTCATTACACCCCAAAATAAGCACAACAATTTCAAATAAAGCAACTACACCAATAAATATAAGCACACTAATTTTAAACTTTCTTTTTTTATTTTTTATTTCCTCAATCTTATTCATATTAACACTCACCCATAAATTATATTTCTCTTACAATTATAAATTCTATCATATATTTGTTAATTTAAAAAGAAAAATAACACTATCGAAAAGTGTTATTTTTAATTAAAACATCTTAAATTGCTCATAAGATTCAAATAGATTTTGATTTTCCTCATCAGTTAATTCAACAAAGCCTCTACAAAGATATTCGAAAACATCTCCCTTTAATGCTAATTGAGCATTAGCTCTAGCCTCATCAATAGACTTAAATCCAACAGGTGCCATTAATGGAATAGCATTATTGCTTTTCGCATTTTTAACCATATCTATTCTTACCTTATTGCTGATAATTCCATAATTAGGATATAAAAATGGAACTACAGCTACAGCATATAGCTGATCATTTTTTTTCATGATTATATTTGGAAAATAACCAAGCTTAGCAATAGCCTGTTCAATCTTAAAGCCATTAGGAATACAAATCGATTTAACAGCATAATCAACAGCCAGCAATAACAAATCTTGAGTATTAAGCTTCATTTCCTCCTTTACATTTTGAGGAACTCCATCTGCCCATATACTTTCTTTAATATTATTATTTTGCATCATTTACAACCTCTTCATCATTTTTGTTCTTACTAAAGAATTTTACAATCTTCTTTGGAAAGAAGCTAACAGTATCAGCAACAACCATTGGTAATATCTTCAGTGTTTCCTTATATGCCTGTCTTCTAATATCCTCTTTAGTTACAACTGAGCCATCAGCAAATAAATACCTTCTAGTAACACAGCCAATTCTAATAGTAAGTAATGCATTTGCAGCACCCTGAGTAACACTTTCTAAAACCTTACCAAGCATAGGAACATCTGCAATTGCGTTTACTGCAGACTTAGGCATAACATCGTCTAATGTTAAATTTTCTAACCCTTCAGCAATTAGCGCTGTAGAAAATACATTGATAGTAAGCTTAGATAAATTCTTCATTGATGGACGGAAGCCACACTTCTGTACAAGCTCCTTAACCATCTTTAAATTTACAGCAAAAACTGTTAGCATATCAAATCTAGCGCTTTGACAAATAGCAGTTGAAATCATTACAGTCTTTGCATTAGAAATAATAACACGATTAAGCTGCTTCTTTATAGTATTTTCAAATACATAATTTAAATTAAGTAGTAATTCATCGGAATTCTTATAGCTAGTTAGCATTAAAGCCTGATCATTAGGCAAATCGTTATTCTTAACAATATTCTTGCTAACCTTCTTATAGATTTTAACTGCTCTAGAATCATGCTTGTCCATCGTAGTAACAATTGATAGTGATGGAGATTTTACAATAACTCTAATAGGATGAATAATTAATATCCATGTTAGGAATGCTACTAAGCAATAAAATCCTATTTCAATATATTTACCAAACCTATCATCAAGATTTCTAAATTTCTCACCAATATCTATTAATGAGCTTATTAAAATTAAAGCAAATAAAATAAGGCATCCACTAGCTATTACATAATATATGTATTTACTTCTATCCTTTTTCTTTTTCATACTCTCACCTCTTTATAATCTAAACGTAGCGTAAAAGCCTTCCTTCTTAACAGGCTTTACAGAAAGCTTAAATATATTTCCTAATTCATCTGAAATATTTAAATATCTAGTTCGTAGTAACGCATTTTTAGCAAAGCATATTAAAAGCTCCTCAAATGAACCAGTCACACCCTCTAACGCAAGATTAAGATGTAAAAAGGTAACATTGTCCTGCGTTGAGCCTATTGCCACACCATAAACCCTTTCCTCATCCATAAGCATTATTCCATGCATATCAAATTCATATAAATGATCCATCATTTGCTTAATAGCGTTAAGTTTTGAAAAATAATTGGAATCCTTTATATCCTCATTTTCTCTATGCCACGCCTCAATAAATTCTAATATAAGAGGAAAATCCTCCTTCTTTATCTCCTTATAAAAGGCATTAATATGCTCACGCTCAAATACACGAGCCAAGGATCTTCTAGCCTTAAAACCTCTTTGAAAGGCTAAAGCCTCATTACTATATATATAATTTATCATAACATCATTTTGCTTAAGCTTATAGTTAAGCTTAGTAAGCCTGATAACTAGCTCCTCATCTATAGGTGCAATATTTAAATCAAAGCCTGCTTCCTTACAATCAGACTTAATAGTATTCATACCCTTTACTAAATCACCATCACCTAATGGTGGATAATAGCACATGCCAATATCTGGCATTAAAAATCTTATATAGCAAAAGTCATTATCAAATGCTATTTCAGGCTTATAATAATCACTCCAAATAAATATCCAAATTGGATTATATGTACAATGCCAATAATTCTTACCCTTTGTATATCTTTGTAGCCTTTTAGCATCTAAAAAACCAAATTTATGAAAATTAATCATGAAATTTGTCACCACCTAGATAGTAAGTATTATATCATTTATTAGTGATTTATACAACGCTTCATTTTTGTTTTTATACGAAAAAAAGGACTGTGAAGGTCGTGAACTACTCGGCAAATAATTAACCGAGCATCGATGTCATGGTCTATTGACCACTACCATCAGGGCTGTCCCAG
>SVAZ01000002.1 GCA_015059145.1 Erysipelotrichaceae bacterium | reverse complement strand
AGAAGTTAAGCACTTTAACGCCGATGGTAGTACTATGTGCAAGAGTAGGTAGTTGCCAGGCTTCTCTTTGAATAATTGGAGAATTAGCTCAGTTGGGAGAGCATCTGCCTTACAAGCAGAGGGTCGGCGGTTCGAGCCCGTCATTCTCCACCATAATAATTTTACACATGCCGAAATAGCTCAATTGGTAGAGCAACTGACTTGTAATCAGTAGGTTGTGGGTTCAAGTCCTATTTTCGGCACCACTTTAACATTAAAGGAATTCAAACTGAATTCCTTTTTATTTTTATACTTTCACATAATTATATTATATATGTGTGGTATAATATATATTAGTTAGGAGGTTTATGTTATGCGTAAAACAAAAATTATTTGTACATTAGGTCCTGCATGTGATGATGAAGAATTATTAAGAAAAATGATACTTAATGGACTTGACTGTGCAAGATTGAATTTTTCTCATGGAACACATGAGGAGCAAAAGGTTAGAATGGATAGAGTAAAGAAGCTGAGAACTGAATTAAATATTCCACTTCCTATATTATTAGATACAAAGGGTCCAGAAATAAGAGTTAGATTATTTAAGGACGGTAAGGTTACTTTAAAGGCTGGTCAAGAATTTACTTTCTGTAGTGATTATGACTTGATTGGTGATGAAACAAAGGTCGGATTAACATATCCTGATTTGGCAAAATATGTTAATAAGCCTGGTATTATAATTCTTGCTGATGACGGTAAGGCATCTTTTGAGGTGTTAAGAGTAGAAGGTACTAATATTGTTTGTAAGGTTTTAAATAATACTTCACTTTCTAATAGAAAATCTATTAATATACCTAATGTAATAGTTGATATGCCTTATATAAGTGAGGTTGATAGAAAGGATATCATTTTTGGTATTCAGGAATGTGTTGATTATATTGCAGCCTCATTTGTTAGAAGACCTGAGGACGTATTAGAAATTAGAAAGCTTTTAGATGAATATGATACATCTGGAAAAATAAGAATTATTTCTAAAATAGAAAATACTGAAGGTATTGAAAAAATGGATGAAATAATAGCAGTTTCTGATGGAATTATGGTTGCTAGAGGAGATATGGGTGTAGAGGTTCCATTTAAGATGCTTCCAAAAATTCAAAAGGAATTAATTTCAAAATGCTACCATCAAGGTAAGATAGTTGTTACTGCTACACAAATGCTAGATTCAATGCAGTCAAATCCTCGTCCTACAAGAGCAGAGGTATCAGATGTTGCAAATGCCATTTATGATAGAACAACTGCAATTATGCTGTCAGGAGAATCAGCAGCAGGCTTATATCCTTTAGAGGCAGTTAGTACTATGAAGGAAATTGCTGAATACACTGAACAAAATATAAAGCACCAAAAGAGATACTATGAAAACAATCTTAACCTAGGAGATGACTTTTTATCAGTTATTTGTAATGCTGCGGTAAATGCTGCATATCAAGTGGATGCTAAGGCAATTATTTGCGTTACTAATCATGGGCAAACTGCATTTAAGCTTTCTGCATATAGACCTGAATGTCCTATTATTGCGATAACTGTCAATGAAAAGGCATGTAGACAATTAAATCTTGCATGGAATGTTCATCCTGTATATGCAGAAAAGAAAAATTCAATAGATGAGCTTTTTGTATATGCTATTGAAACAGCATTATCAACAGGAATTGTTAAGACTGGTGACACAGTTATTATTACAGGTGCCTCAGCAGTTGGAAATGCAGTGACTGATACAATTAAGATTCATGTGTTATAATTACCTATAATTAATTTTTCTCCCTTCATATTATATAGTGTAGCTTAGCTACGGAAGGGAGATTTTTTTATGTCTTGTAGAGACAAAGATTATAATTGCCATAATGACCATGAGGTGCTTGTAGGTAATACAGTTTTTAATTATCAATTAAATGAGGTTAGCGATAATGTATGGGATTTGGTTGCCACACCATGTAATGTGCCAACATCTATATATTGTATAGCAAGAATCACTAAGCGTGAGAATTGCTGTAACAATATGGAATATTTCCAAGCATTTATAAACACTGATCCTGTTGAAATTATTCAAGACTGTAATTTAAGAGATATTATTGCTCGTTCTATTGAAAATTACTTTAATAATTTATCTACATTCCAAAATGGAAATAACTATTGTGGATGTCACAATAGCTTTGGTTTATTTTAATTAAATATGAGGGGGAGATATTATCTCTCCCTCAAAAATAATCTTTCTTCATAGGCTTATTTTTAAGGCCTATTTTTTTATTAAAAAATTATATAAAAGGTATTGCAATAGTATTTTTAGTGTGCTATAATAAACGAGCGTAAAAACTTCAAAGAGGTTTATACAAGAGGTAAAACGGGAAATAGCACAGCTTGGTAGTGCACCTGGTTTGGGACCAGGGGGTCGCAGGTTCGAATCCTGTTTTCCCGACCATTTATTTGCGAGTGTAGTTTAATGGTAGAACCTCAGCCTTCCAAGCTGACTACGAGGGTTCGATTCCCTTCACTCGCTCCAGTTGTTATTATAGGCTTGATATTAAGGTATCAGGCCTTTTATTTTTATTTTTAATGATATTACTATTATTGATTTAGACAGTAAATTATTTTATAATAAAAAGGTACTATTGAAAATGAAAGGGGTATTATGATGTTTGAATATTTTAAAGATATTTTAGCAAATGAGGTAGACCTAGTATTTTTCTTATCTATATTATGTGTTGCCGTTATTATTGCAGCAATCATAATTGCATCGAAATTATTAGATTTTAGCAAAAACAAGGAATATAAGAAAGTTTTAAATAACGTAAAAATAGAATCTCTTACAAATGATCCAGAAAGGGATAATAAACCTAAAAAATCTGGTGTTGTTACAATTAGAAAAAATGAAGTAGAGGAACCAATTACAAAAGAAGAAGCTATTGTTAAAGAAACTATTTCTTCAGAAAACGAAGAGCCTACAGAAGAGATTATCGAAAAGGTAGTAAAAGACCCTTCTATTGTTGAAGAAGATGTTATTGAAGAAGTAGTTTATGTTGATGAGGATGGAAATGTTATTGAAAACATTTCAAACGAAGAAGTTGTTGAAGAAATAGTTTATGTTGATGAATTTGGTAATGTAATAGATGATGCTTCAAATTATGAAGTTATTGAAGAACCAACAGTTGAAGAGATAGCAGAAGAGGTAATCGAAGAGCCAACAGTTGAAGAGATAACTGAAGAGGTAATCGAAGAGCCAACAGTTGAAGAGATAGCAGAAGAGGTAATCGAAGAACCAACAGTTGAAGAGATAGCAGAAGGGGTAATCGAAGAACCAACAGTTGAAGAGATAGCAGAAGAGGTTATTGAAGAACCGGCATATGAAGATGTCACTGAAGAAGTGAATTATAAAGCTCAACAAGTGGAATATGTTCAGTACGTTGAAGATAAATTAACAGGTGAATATGTCCAATATAATGAGGCTTCTTTAGATGAAACAGAAGAATTAGATGATGAAGTGCCACAAATTGATAGCGTTGAGGAGGTTGTTGAAAATGTTCCTACTCCAACGAAGAAAAAAGGCCCTGTAAAGGTTGATGTTGCCGCTTATACACAAGCTCTAAAGGATGCTGCAAAAAAGGCTGCTCAAGAGAAAAGAGCAGCAGCTAAGAAAAGTACTTCTACAACATCAAAAAAGACTACTACCGGAAGTAAGAGTACTAGTACTTCGGCTAAGAAGTCTACGCCTTCTACAAGAAAGTCTACTAGCTCACCTACAACTAGAAAGACTACAACTAAAAGCAGTAACGAATAACAAAATAAATTTATAAGGAAAGAGGTTATCGCGTGGTAACCTCTTAATGGTATATTTATGGAAATTAAACTACCTGTAGAAATTGTTAAAGGTACATTATCTGGTGCTAAAAGAAATAGTAATTACAACAAAGCAAAAATACAAAAGGTTGTGAATGGTGAAACCTCGTATTATCAATTTAGTCTATTTACAGATAAGCAAGTTTTTCATAAAAATTTGAATGAAGAAGAATTGGAAATATTTATTAATGAAATGTTAGATGTAAACTTTAATAATATGGAGATATTCACTAGTGAGTATGTTTATGGTTACAGAATTACATCTAAAGGTAAGCTTTTAACTAATAAGAGAAGAAATAACGAAAGTTTTTTAGAGGTTAACCATAACAAGAAAAAAAATTATCTTTTAAATGAGGGTATGATTATTCCACCGCTTATAGATTTAGGAGTTATGACTAGCGATGGTAAGGTTGTAAAGGCTAGATATGATAAGTACAAGCAAATTAATCGTTTCTTAGAAATAATAGATGATAATATCAAGGATGAGAAAAAACTAAAGATAATTGATTTTGGATGTGGTAAAAGCTATTTAACCTTTATCCTATATTATTATTTAGTTGAAGTAAAGAAAATGGAATGTGAAATCATTGGACTGGATTTAAAAAACGAGGTTATAGATGAATGTAATAGAATTGCTGAGAAGTATCATTATGATAACAATCTTAAATTTTTAAAGGGTGATATTTCAACCTTCGAGCAGTCAAGTAACATTGATATGATTATTACATTACATGCATGTGATACTGCAACCGATTATGCTTTATATCATGCAATAAGAATGAAATGCAAATATATATTTTCTGTACCATGCTGTCAGCATGAAATTAATAGTCAAATGGATTCATCATATTTACATTTAATTAATAAATTTGGTATTTTAAAAGAAAGATTTTCTGCCATAATTACAGATTCTATCAGAGCCAATATTCTTCAGTATTGTGGATATAAAACTCAAGTTATGGAGTTTGTAGATTTAGAAAACTCGCCTAAAAATTTATTAATTAGAGCAGTATATGTTAATAATGCTCCAAATAATAAAATAAAAAAAGAAATTGATGCTTTAATAGAAGAAACTAAAATAAATCAAACATTATATAATCTTATATTTAATAATAAAGACCTATCAGATAATTGATAGGTCTTTCGTATATTCCTATTTAATTTTGGATACACTATAGGTGTTAAGATTCTTAGCACGCAATCTTATGAGCTAATCTTAATTTATCAGCAATCATTGCAATAAATTCTGAATTAGTAGGTTTACTTTTGTTATAGCTGATTGTATATGCAAATATTTGAGATATAGCATCTACATTACCTCTATTCCATGCAACCTCTATAGAATGACGGATAGCACGCTCTACACGTGAAGATGTAGTTTTAAACTTTTTAGCAACTGTAGGATATAATATTTTAGTTATACCCCCTAGGATATCTACATTATTATAAACCATAGTAATAGATTCTCTTAAGTACATATATCCTTTAATATGAGCTGGAACTCCAATTTCATGTAGTATTTCGGTTATCTCATGATCTAATGAAACCTCATTACCAACAGGAGCTGAATTCTTTAGGTTATAAGTTGTACCCTTTTGAGTGCTATCATTTAGTAATGATTGGATCGTTTTTGAAAGGCTTGTTAAATCGATTGGCTTAACTATAAAATAATCGGCTCCTAATTCAGATGATTTTGAAATTATTGATTCTGAATTGAATGCAGTCAGCATAACGATTTTTTTAGGTCTGTGATATTTATTTTTAGTATTTATCTCTGTTAATACGTTAACACCGTCAACCTCCGGCATAAATACGTCTAATAATAAAATGTCACATGATTCAGTTTCTAAGTGATTTAATAAATCCTTTCCACCTGTGAATGTTTTTACTACCTCGATTTCAAGTTGAGTTTTAAGAAATTCTGAAATCATGCATAGTAGTTCTTTGTTGTCATCAGCAATAATAATTTTAGCCATATGCTTTCCTCCCTGTTCATTCGATATCTTATTGGAAAATTTTTCCTAATGCAAGTCTTTTATTTGACTTTGTATTAATATTTTTTAAAAATAAAATAATTCGACAAATGTTGATTGTCGAATTATAAGATATCATAACGATATTGTCGAAAAATGTCGAAATGTATTTATGCTATTTATTTTCTAAATATTTTTTAAAGTCATTTACATATTGATTTGCTTCATCCTTTGATAATAGATGAACCCATGGCTCTCTTTTAGATAGATCTGTATTTTCTGTATATTCAAAAAATCTAGCAGTTTTATCACGAGTAGTATTATTCCATTTGTTAAAGCCTGAAGGATTAATGTCATTTGTGACATTGCATTCAATGAACGCTGCACATCCATAATCTCTCCAAGGTCTTGCATAAAAAATTCTATTATTTTCATTTTCGGATGTTATATCACAATTATAGAATAGGTAACCATATGGAGTATCCTTGGAATGTGATGGTGCTGCAATATAGCCAAATGTTTTATTTGAACTGATATTTTCATTTCGAAGTGCAGTGATTTTACATTTTTCAAATAAAGCAGTTGCACCACCAAATATGAAATCAACATCGCCACTTATATTGCAGTTAATATATTTTTGTCTAGATGGTAATCCTGTAATAAAGTCATTAGGTAAAAACCCTTGGTGTCTTAAACATAAATCGTCAGGAAGTGGTCCGGTGAATAATGTATCTTGAGCACTTACTATAGAGGCGTTTTCACATTTGAAATTATCACCCTGTACATGTAATGCAACTGCTTGTCCATATATACTTGATGGAGTAGATTTATTTTTAATTGTTAAATTACAAATGTTAACATTATTGCTTCCTACATAAACTGTATATGTTCTAAACGTATTACATTCATTATGATCTGGCATTATTTTATGATAGTAATCCATATTAGCTATAATAGTATTATTTTGGCTCTCACCTATTATAGTTAGATTGTCAATACGAACCTCAACCTTCTCGTTGTAAATACCATTTTTTAAATATATGGAATCTCCCGGTTTACATTTGGCTAAGGTATCATTAATTGATTCTTTTGAATCTATTATATATTTCATATATTCCTTCCTCCGCAAACAAATAATTGATTATGTTTATTATATCATATTTTTTAAAAAAACACTTATATAACATCCATTATTTTTAACTTTTTAACAACCAAAAAAGTCAACATTTTCTATTGACTATTAATTGTAATAATGCTAAAATAGGTTATGAACTATGAAAGCGTTCTTTATGGCGTGTTCATATGAGGAGTAGAATTATGATTAAAAGGATTGTCACACTTGGTGATTCAACAATGCAATTTAATAATCATACTAAATTTCCTCAAACAGGTTGGCCGCAGGCCCTAGTAAGATTTCTAAGAGATGACATTAATATATTAAACTTAGCTAAAAACGGAAGAAGCACTAAAAGCTTCATTGAACAAGGTTTATTTAGCGAGGCTCTTAAATATATTGATGAAAGCGATTTAGTATTAATCGAATTTGGACATAATGATTTAAAGATCCAAGATCCACTTAGATATACTACAGCCTATGGTACATACCAAGACAACTTAAGATTTATGGTAAATGAAATAAAAAAGAAAAAAGCAGAGGTTATTTTATTAACTTCGATTACTGAACGAAAGTTTGAAAATGGTGTTCTATTAAATACTCTTGGTGAATACCCGCAAGCACTAAAGTCAGTAGCTGCTGAATTAGGTGTTGTGTGTATTGATCTCTTTGAAAAGACTAGAGAAGTAGTCAACAAAGAAGGAGAAGAAAAATCGAAACGCTTTTATATGAATTTTGAACCAGGTCTTTATGATAATAAATTAGAAGGTAGTGAAGATGACACCCACTTAAGATATGATGGTGCATTCATGGTTGCTAATTGTTTTTATAAAGAAATGAAGAATATTGGTTTACATACCGACATTTTCATTGAAGCGTAGTTTTAGAGGTGATTTTTATTAATAAGAGCATATTTAAGTATATGGGTGTTGACCTTTTACTTTTGGCTGTAATCGGCTCCTTGTTAGAAGGATTTGTCACTGCGATTAGCGGTTTGGTTTTTAATGGGGTTCCTACATTTACCTTTTCATTATTGATAGTTTCTTTAGCAGTGGTAAGATGGAATTTATGGGGATTACTACTAGCGCCAATACTTGCATTAGCAACGGTAATTGGTGGAGGGTTTAATATGGTAGAAAGATATTCGCTTGTTTATGATTGGCGAATATACATTTCCTCATTACTTGGATTACTAACTGTTGGATTGAATGTCATTTTTTATAAGAAGTATACGACTAAAAAAATTGTAAATAATAATTGGTATATGGTTTTATTAGTAATTATGAATTATGTTACTTTTTCAATAGTAAGCTTCTTAATGTATAGATTATTGTGTAGTGGTACTTTAGCCCATAGTGGAAATATTCCTTATATACATCAATATTATGAGGAAGAACAATTGGTTACTGATACATATAATCTTTGTGCCTTTGCTGAAAACGCATTCGTGTATAATATATTTGGATTAGCGGTTTCAATTGTAGGTTTATTTATATTAAGGTCTCAAAATGTTGTCAACAATGTTGTTGATAAACTAGTTGAAGATAAAAAAAATGCCGAACTTAATAGATATACTGATGAACATTTCAGTTTGAATCTTGAAGAAACGGCAAAAACTGATGAATCGTCTGACACAAACGATTCACCGGCAAATTAGTATTAAAGGATGGTGTATTGCAAAATGCAAAAGTATGTCGAATCAGATATTAACGTTGTAAACGAAGTTGAACGTACAAAATGGAAAAGAGTATTGATAACTCTTGGTAAGGATTGGCGTTTATATGTTCTTCTTATTCCGATGTTATTATTCATTATTCTGTTTAAATATTTCCCTGCATATGGAATTTTAACAGGATTTAAATGGGGTGAAGATACTTCAGAATTATATAATAGTCAATGGTGTGGTTTTTATTGGCTTGAAAATATATTTGTAGGTAACACTGCACCTACATTCTGGAGAGCATTTAGAAATACTTTCGTAAATAGTATGTATGGTTTATTAATTGGTTTCCCAATTCCAATTTTAATTGCGTTATTATTTAGTGAAATTAAGTGCTTAGGTTATAGAAGCTTCCTACAAGTTGCTTGTTATTTACCTCACTTCGTATCAACTGTAGTAGTTACAGCATTAATTACTTTATGGTGTGAAGGAGAAACACAAAGTTCAGCTGGTGGAGTTTTATATCAACTTTGTTCACTATTTAATCTTACTAATGGTGATGCTGGGCAAGAAGTTACTACTTCTTTATTAGTTCAACCTAAGTTCTTTAGACCTATTTATCAAATTTCTGGTATTTGGGAAGGTGCTGGTTATGGCTCAATTGTTTATTTTGCTGCAATTGTTGCTATTTCCCCAACTAGCTATGAGGCTGCTAGAATAGATGGAGCTTCTAAACTGCAACAAATTAGATATGTAACATTACCTGGTATGGCTCCAACATTAACAATTATGTTAATTAACCGTATTGGTTCAATTTTAAATGTTGGATATGAAAAGGTATTATTATTGATTGGTGATAAGAAGTCTGCTTGGGAAACAGGAGACGTTATTTCTACACTAGTTTATCGTATGAGTGGTAGAGATATTAATGCGACAGGTGAAGTAGTAGTACAACAAATTGGTATCGTTGCTGACCTATTTAATGCAGTAATTGCTATGTGCCTTGTATTAGGTGCTAATGCTATTAGTAGACGTGTATCATCTACATCATTATTCTAATTTTGGAGGAAATGAAAGATGAAAAGATTAGATAGATCAGAAGTTATATTTAAGATATTATCATACTCATTATTAACTGTTTTTGCATTATGCTGTTTATATCCATTTATATATATTTTATCAAATTCATTATCAAGTCAAGCTGCTGTAGATGCTGGTAAGGTATATTTATGGCCTGTTGGTTTTGATTTTGGTACATATTTATATGTATTTGAAAATGAAGGTTTCTGGTTAGCATATTGTAACTCATTCTTTATTACAATGTATGGTACATTAGTGTCTATGCTTGTAGCTATTACGGGTGCATATGCTTTATCAAAAACTAGATTATTATTTGGACGTGGATTTAACTTCATGCTTGTATTTACAATGTGGTTTAATGCAGGTATGATTCCTACATTACAAAACTTTATAAGATTTGGTGTAACAAATCGTTATATGTTCATTATTGCATTAGGATTTAGTCCATTTAATATTATTTTATTAAGAAATTATTTTAGTGGTATTCCTACAGAAATAGAAGAAGCTGCTACAATTGATGGTGCTACTGAGTTCCAAATTTTAACTAAGGTATATATACCTATGTCAAAATCATCTATTGTAACAGTTGCAATGTTCTACGCAGTATCTCGTTGGAATGGTTATATTTGGGCGCAAATGCTATTAGGTCCAGATGATCAACCATTACAGGTATTTATTAAGGTTAATGTTGCTTCTATTTTAAAGAGTATCGAAGATGGTGGAGGATATTCATTCTCTACATACGCATTACAATATGCGTTTATAGTATGTTCTATCATTCCAATCATCGTTATTTATCCAATGCTTCAAAAGTACTTTGCAGCTGGTATTAACGTTGGTGGAGTTAAAGAATAAAGATAGAAAAAAAGAAAAGGAGAAAAGAGAAAATGAAAAAGAAAACAGTCGCTTTATGCGGAATTGCAGCTTTAGCAGGACTTTCACTTGCAAGCTGTGGACCAGATGAGTCAAACAAAGGCTCAACTAATAAACCTGCTATAACAATCAGTTCTACACACAATTATGTAGAAGCTCCAGCAGATGAAGTTTATACTACTGATGGTGGTAGATTAGATGTTCACGTAAGTTATAGTGGTTCAGAAGGTATTACATATCGTAAGGACAATGAGTTTGTTAATGCGGTAGATGGTACTACTTATAGTAAGGGTAATTTATTACCTACTTGGGTAACTTTTGCAGAAAAAACTAGAACAACTATTGTTGATGCTTGTGGTTATACTACAACTGATAATGCAAAGACTTATGATGCAGTTGCAGCTAACAACTTCGTTTCTGAAACTGATAGTAGTCAAAAAATCGACTTATTATTCGCTACTTCAGCTAAAATTAATGGTGCTGGTAGTTCAGGTAAGGCTGTAAATTTACTTGATAACTTAGACAAGATGCCTAACTTCAAGAAGTTCTTAGAGGACAATCCAACAATTAAGAAGAATTTATTAAAGGATGGAAAGATTTTCTATACTCCATACTTTGATGGTTATAACGATATCGAAAGAATGTTCGTTATGGATTCTCAAGTAGCTGCTAAGGTTTTAGATGCTGCTAATTTTGAAGGTTTCGACCAAAGTATCAATGGTGGTGCTACACCAGCTGCTAACGTTGTTCAATCTGGTTCTTATGTACCTTACATGCATGACAAGTATAATTATGCAAAAGACAATACTGAAGTTAAGGTATTAGTTGGTGGTAGTGATGTTCAAACTATTAAGATTAATAGAACTAAGAACATTATTGTTCAACAAAACGAATTATTAGCTGAAGGTTGTACAGGTCAAACTTTAGCTACTCAATTTAGAGCATATTTAAATGAAGCTTTCGGTGAGTATATTGGTGAAGGTAAGATCTTCGAATCTTATTCTGATATTTTCTGTAGTGAGTCTGCTGCATATAATGCTGATGAATTAATCGCTTTAATGCGTGTTGTTAAGGCTAACCCAGGTGTAATCACTGGTGATGCTGCTGCTGAAGTTGAAACATACTTCCCTCGTGGTCAAGCTAATAACCGTGTTGATAACATGGCTGACTTTATGCAAATTTGGGGTATTCAAGGTATGACTTCTGAGAAAGAAATGTTATACTTCGACCAAAATGGTAAGTTACATGATGCTGCAACAACTCCTGCAACATATGAAGCTTTACAAAAATTATCACAAGTTTATGATGAAGGTTTAATTGCAACTGAATTCTGGTATAAGCCAGCAAATGCAAATTCAAACTATTATTTAAACAAGTATTTCAAGAAGACTGCAGATGAGTCTGGTTATGGTTTATTAATGTATGATTATGCTGCATCTCAATGTGTTGCTAATGATATCGTAAATGGTACTGGTACTAAGGCTGCTGATAGAAAGATTGAAGTAGAACAATTTGGTATTAAGCCTATTTTACCTCCACTAGCTTATTGGAATAACTTAGAAACTTCTAATCAAGCTGCTTCATTAACTGACTTTACTAATAAGACTTTAATGCGTTATGCTGAAGAAAATAGATCATTAAAGGATGGTTCTTGGTTTGTTCCAACAACAGCTGATAATAAAGATGGTGCTTTACGTTTAATGGATTACTTATTCTCTGCTAGAGGTGCTATGATTCAAGACTTTGGTCCTGAAGCTTACTGGCAACAACCAGATACTTCTAAGGGTGATACAGTAGAAGGCACATATGACGCATCTAAGGTTTATGTTTCTTCTGATATTGTTGAAGGTCAAAAGACTCCAGTTATTTCTAATGCTGTAAAGGTTATGTTATCAAATTCTTCATTTGACTTCTGGACTTTCATGAGAGCATGTATTGGTAATACTCATGGTATTGGTTGTCAAAGATCTAAGGGATTAGATATTCAAGCTACAAACGCTTATGGTCAAATTGGTTTATCTGCATTAAAGAATGCAATTGCTGCTGGTGTTGTTGATTTAGCATTAGTTGATAAGGCTGCAACTACAACTTGGGATACAACTGTTCCTACAGCTGGTTATACTTCAATTAATGATGATGTAGCTAATACTTATGAAGCAATTACTGAATTCTGGTCTTCAAATAAGTGTGCTGCAACTGCTAATGGTTGGGTTGCTGTAGTAGCTGCTAAGGCTGGTACAGATTTAACTAACGAAGTTGTTGGTACTGGTACTACATCAGGTGAATTCACTTATGGTGATGTATTAGCACAAATGGATGTTAAGAATAAGGCATACTTATTCACAATGGCTAACTCTTTAGGTGAGTCATTCGTTCCTGAATATGCTAAGACTAAGTAAGATTTAGTTTTTAAGATTAAAAATTAATTGTATTTTTGTGTCAAGTATGGATAGCGCATGCTATCCATACTTAGACACGTTATTTAGGAGGTTAAAAAATGATAAAATTTTTAACAAAAAATAGTAAAGCATTTTATATGACTTTCGGTATAATTGTTGGTCTATTATTTATAGTTGCTTTATATTATATTACTAATTATGCACATATTCATGTATATTATACATTAGAAGCTGATGGCACAATTTCTGCCTTTAGTAGAACAACTGAAACTACACTTGGTTATAGTAATAAAAATTTATTTGATTATTTCACTAAAAATGCAGGTGTAATTACTTATGATACTGAAGGTTTAATTTTAGTTAATGGTGAGACTTGGGTTGCTGAAAATGCTGAAAGTGCAAGTAAATTTATGTCAATGTTCCCACAATCTGCTGATTTTTCTACAGTATATGCTCCTATAATATTTGATTTCCAAATTGCGATGAGTCAATTTAATGATTTAATTGTTACATTTGGTTTAATTGGAATAATATGTTTTGCATTATTATTAGTATTTGCTAATCACTCTCGTAGAATTTATTATAAGAGTAATCTTATTGCAGGTATTATATTACCGTTAATAGTGGTAGTATTCGGTATTGTTATGATTGTTAAAAACGTTCAATTAATGAATACTTTTAATCAAAATTTTGAATTATTTAATGTAACTTCTGTTTTACAAAATCCAGCTACTTCTGGTACTGCTGTACAATCTAATACTGATTATATTTTAAGTCAGTATTCATGTAATTCATCAACATTTATTATTTATATTGTAATATTTGCTTTAGTTATTATTTACTCATTATTCTTGGCTATTTATGCAGTTATTAAATACAAAGTAACAAGCCAAGAAAGAGAAGAAATTATAAAAAGGGCGGTAGTTGAAAATGATTAATGAAATGGAAAATAAGGCATCACTAGATCAAATGTCAGATTTAGAGTTTGGTAAAAACAAACTTGAAATGATGAGATATAGAGTGAATGGTTTATCATATAAATTAGGTTTTGCTGCTATTTTATGCAGTGTATTTGGAGCATTTGTATGCTTGAATAGTCTTAACCCAAAAACTTTTATTGTAATTTTTAAAATTTTATTAAATATTGTAATTTTACTTGCCGGATTTTTATTTGTAGAAAAAACTAGAAATTATTCTAAACAAGCTTCTATTGGGTTGATTGTTTTAGGCGGTGTTTGCGCTGCTAGAATGTTCTGGATTCCTATCCAAATAATGACATATTACAATATTTATGTTAATGCATTAGAAAGCGGCGATGTAGCTGCTCAAAATAATGCAACAGAATTTATTGGAAAGCCAATCACTGGATTTTTCACTAATGGTTCTGTACGTTGGTTACCATATAGTGGTAATTTTAGAGGAATATTAGCTATAGTCTTTTTAGCTTCAGCTGCTGCATTCTTTATTTTAGCTGGTGTAATTGGCTATATTCGTTCTCAAAAATTATCACAATATTTAAATAGTGTAAAAGAAGCAAAGTAGGAGGATAATAAGATGTCTGCTGATGTTATTTTAAAGGATGTCAATAAGGTTTATCCTAATGGCTTCCATGCTGTATATGATTTTAATATTGAAATTGAAAAAGGTGAATTCATTGTTTTAGCCGGTCCATCTGGATGTGGTAAGTCAACTACATTAAGAATGATTGCTGGTCTTGAAGAAATTTCTTCTGGTGATTTAATCATAAATGGTAAGCGTTGTAATGATGTTGCACCTAAGGATAGAGATATTGCCATGGTATTCCAAAATTATGCGTTATATGCTCATATGACTGTATACCATAATATGGCATTCTCTTTAACTATTAGAAAAGTTGATCCAGTAGAAATTCATGCTAGAGTTATGAAGGCTGCTGATATTTTAGGATTAATTCCTTATTTAAATAGAAAGCCAAAGCAATTATCAGGTGGTCAACGTCAACGTGTTGCTTGTGGTCGTGCTATCGTTCGTGATCCAGTAGTATTCCTACTAGATGAACCACTATCTAACCTAGATGCTAAGCTACGTGGTACAATGCGTAAGGAATTAATGCAATTACATGAAAGATTAAATGCTACATTCGTATACGTAACACATGATCAAATTGAGGCTTTAACACTTGCTTCTAGAATCGTAGTAATGAAGGATGGTTATGTTCAACAAATTGCTACACCTAAGGAAATGTTTGATAAGCCTGAAAACTTATTCGTTGCTGGTTTTATCGGAACACCTCCGATGAACTTTGCAAATGGTTCAATTGATTTAAATTGCGAATATTTTGAGCATATTTCAGGTATTAAATTTAAATTAACTAACCATCAAAAAGAAATTTTACAAAATTATGCTGGTAAATCTGTTATTATGGCTTCTCGTGCAGAGTATATTTTCATTGATGATGCTTCATTATCAAAGAATAAAGGCTCAGCTTTTGAAATTGATGTTGATTATACAGAGTATCTTGGTGCATATAACTTAATCTACGGTAGCATTGGCGATGAAAAGGTTATTGCCAAGGTATATAGTAGACAAACTATAAATGCTGATAAAATCAAAGCTTGCTTCGATATGGAAAAGATTCATTTCTTTGATATTGAAACAACTAAGAGAATTAGATAGGAGGTATAATAATGGAAAAAAATACTGAAGCAAAGGGCATTAAGAAAGTATTATTAATGTTCTGGACTTATATTAAAAATGTATTCTATGATTTTATAACTTCTTTTAAATATAATAATATGAAGTTACCGGGGTTTTTAATTGCTGTTCCTGGAGTATTCATTGGATTCTTCTTAGTATTCCATGCGCCTGTAGTATCTGATATGAAATTTTCTTATGCTACATATGATTTAGATACTTTTGAAGTAATTACTGGTAATTATTTAGGATTTGACTATACTGGTATTGCATTATTCTTATTAATGTTATTTGGTATATTAAATGTATTTACTGCTGCGTCAGTTATGAGTAAGAAGAATTTAGGTTCTGTTGTTAAAGCATTATTATCAACAATTGTAATTACTATTTGTGGTGTATTATATTTATTTGCAATATTCTATTATCGTAATTTAGTTTTAAATGGTACTATTGTTACTAAGGAGCCATTTAGTTGGAATATTAATTACATTATGTCGGTATTCTCTATAATATTGTCAGTTGCATCATCAATTATTGGTGTTGTATTAGCATTTATTTTCTATGATAGAACTTATGAGAAGGTAAATAGATAAAATGAAGAAAAAAGTAGAAGAAGAATTAAATAAGGAAACTAATCCTTATCAGCTTGATAAGCTATCTAAGGTTCCTTCCTGGTTAATCGTTCTTGTACTAAAGTATTGGGCAGCTGCGGCTGCCATTTACTTTATAGGAATGTCAGTTGATATTATTGATTTTAGTTCCATTCAAACAGATGATCCAGTTGCTATTATGGCTCAGAGTTTGAATTTGATATTATTATTTGGTTTAGCATTAGCTATTTTTTCTAACTATATGGTTAGACCTTATGTAAGATTACTTTACAACCGAAGAAATAATACTTTTAGATATAATATGATTAATGTTAAAGGTTTGAAATCTTTTATATTTTCATTATTATATATGATGCCATTGTCATTTGTTTTATTTTTAATTACAGTTGGCTTAGGAAAATTAGGATGGGTTTTTGACCCGTTTGGAACAACTGGTGGAGCTGGTATTGAACCATTCACCTATGCTTTATGCTTTATCATCTGTGATTCTGTGTGTTTGTGTGTAAAGAATTTGTCTATTTCTTTATATGAAAGAATCAAATATAAAAGACAATTAATGGAGGAATAGTATGGATTTTAATGTAATCTATAAGACTTCTAGAAGTGCCACTATAGAAATTATTAATAATGATATTTATAACACAGATTTATATAATGTATATGTTGATGATGTTTTATATAAAGAGTCTGTAAACACAAATGTTTTTTCTATATACAATTTAGAACCTAATACTCAATATGAACTAAAGCTTATTAAGGGTTTCGAATCTGTTACCAGAAAGCTTATTACATCTTATGAATATGTAACTTTAAACGTTAAAAAGTTTGGTGCCAAGGGAGATGGACAAAGTTTAGACACTCAATATATTCAAGCGTGTATTTTAGCTTGTCCAGATAATGGTAGAGTATATTTTCCAAAAGGAAATTATTATACTGGACCTCTATTCCTTAAAAGTAATATAACTATTGAGTTTGATAAGGATGCAACTTTAATAGGAGATATTGATAGAAATAATTATCCAGTTTTACCAGGTGTGACTTATACATCAGATGAAACTGATGAATATAATCTTGGCTCTTGGGAAGGTAATCCACTTGATTGCTTTGCTAGCATAATTACTGGTATTAATGTTGAAAATGTAAACATTATAGGACCAGGTGTTATTAATGGTAACGCTGATAATTCTGATTGGTGGGTTGATGTACGCACTAGACGTATTGCATGGAGACCTAGAGGATTATTTTTAAATAATTGTAAGAATATTTGTGTTCAAGGCTTAACATTTACTAATACACCTTCATGGAATTTACATCCTTATTTTTCAGAGAATTTAAGATTTATCGATTTAAAGCTAATTAATCCTAAGAATTCTCCTAATACTGATGGATGTGATCCTGAATCATGTAAGAACGTTGATATTATCGGTGTCTATTTCTCAGTTGGTGATGATTGTATCGCAATTAAATCAGGAAAGATTTATATGGGTAGAAAGCACAAAAAGCCTTCTGAAGGATTTAATATTAGAAATTGTTCTATGAATTTTGGACATGGTGCTATCGTTTTGGGTAGTGAAATGTCTGGAGGTATTAAGGATATTCGAGTATCTCAGTGTTTATTTAATGAAACTGATAGAGGCTTAAGAATTAAGACTCGTAGAGGTAGAGGTAAAGATGCTGTTATTGATGGAATTGTATTTGAAAATATTAAAATGACAGATGTTTTAACTCCTCTTGTTATTAATATGTTTTATTTCTGTGATCCAGATGGTCATACAGAATATGTATATTCTAAGGAAAAACTTCCTGTAGATGATAGAACGCCTTATTTAGGAAAGTTTGTATTTAGAGATATTGAATGTACAAATGTTAATGTTGCTGCTGGAACCTTTTATGGATTACCAGAACAACCAATAGAGTCAATTGAAGTTAATAATGTATCTTTTGCGTATTCTAATAATCCAAAGCCAGGTGTTCCTGCTATGATGGATGGGTTAGATCCAATGTCTGGCAAAGGACTAATATTTAACTATGTGAATAAGGTTAATATTAAGAATGTTAGATTCGATGGATTAAAGGAAAAAGATATTGAATGCTTTGAGGTTAAAAAGTTTATAAAATAATAAATAACACCTACATTATGTAGGTGTTTTTAAGTGTTTATATCATTTTTATTATTTATATGCTATAATAAGTAAGTAAGTTTTAAAATTAAATTTGATTAAGAGGTATTGTGTATGAAAATTTCAATTGGATGCGATCATTCAGCTTTAGAATTAAAAAATGACATTATTGATTATTTAAAAAAACAGGGTCATGAATTAATTGATAGAGGTACATATACTAAGGATAGCTGTGATTACACAGATTTTGGTTATATGGTTGCGAAGGATATTAAGGATAAAACTGTAGATAAGGGCATAGTAATTTGCTATACAGGTATTGGTATGTCTATTATCGCAAATAAGGTAAAAGGAGTTAGATGTGCACTAGTCGGTAGTAAGGATGCTGCATTATTGACTAGAGAGCATAATGATACTAATTGCTTAGCATTATCTGCAAAATATACTGGGCGCGCTTTAGCATATGAGATTGTTGATATATGGCTAAATACAGCATTTTCAAATAATGAGCGTCATCAAAGAAGAATAGATAAAATTACTAAATATGAAGAGGAATTTTAATTATGTCAGTTACAATATTAAATCATTCATTAGTTAAGCATAAAATGACAAACATTAGAAAGAAGGAAACTAAAACAAAGGATTTCTATCAAAATGTAAGTGAGATTGCTGGACTTATGGCATATGAAATTACTAGAGATTTGCCTCTAAAAGAAATAGAAATCGAGACTCCTATTTGTAAGACAATACAATATGAGATTGCTAGCGATGTTGTTATTGTTCCAATACTTCGTGCTGGTCTTGGTATGGTAGATGGCATACGTGGAATGATTCCGACTGCTAAGGTAGGATTTATTGGTTTATACAGAAATGAAGAAACACTAGAGCCTGTAGAATATTATGCTAAATTTCCAGATAGTATAGCTAGCTCAATTGTTTTAGTAGTTGATCCAATGCTAGCAACTGGCGGAAGTGCAGCACAAGCTATTACTATGCTAAAAAATAGAGGCTGTAAGGATATTAGATATGTAGGCTTAGTTGGCGCACCTGAGGGAATTAATCATATGCAAAATGTTCATCCAGATGTTGATATTTATCTTGCTAGCTTAGATGAGAAGCTTAATGAGAATGGATATATTGTTCCTGGCTTAGGTGATTGTGGAGATCGTTTATTCGGTACTAAATAAATATTTATATAAGATTCGGTTTTGATATTATACTTTTGCCGAGTCTTTTTAATTGAATTTATTTGATATAGGAATAATTAATTATTATATAATTTAATGTAAGAAGGAAGGAGATAATATGATACTTTCAATTGATATTTATTCATTAATTTATACGATTGTATTTTGTATATTCTTTTGTTTATGTTTTTTAATAATATTAGCAACAAGGCTTGAAGCATTATTCAAGCAGGGTTCAACATGGCAAATAAGAGCTACACAGTTGATTTTGTCACTTGTATTTGCATCACTCGCAACTGCTGCAATAATGGGTCTTGTTAATAATCTTCAATTTTAATTATTATAATGTATATTCACCTAATTTTTGTAAATAATAAAATTGAGGTGAAAGATATGAAAGAAAAAATTAAAAGATTTTTCATTGAGAAGAAGGAATTGTTAATATTTATCGGTGTGGTTGTTTTTGTATTTGCGGCTGTAATCGGTATTGCATCATTAGCATTAAATAATACAGAAGATCCAGTAGATGAAACTCCTCCAACAGGCGATACACCTAGTCAAGATGATTCACAGGCTAATACTGATAATGAACCAGTAGATGAGACACCAGTAGAGGTTGTTGAAAAATTCATTTTACCTCTTACGGGAGACTACGTAATAGCTAGAACTTATTTTGATGATTCTTTATCTGATGAGGAATTAGAGGCTGCTGTAATCAATAATGGCATTGAAATGGTTACATCTACAGGGCTAAGCTATAAGAAGAATGACAATTCAAGTTTCGAGGTTCTTGCTATTTATGATGGTGTAATTCAATCAATCGAAGAAGATGAATTATGTGGTGCAACTATTACAATCAAGCATGCTAACAATATTACTAGTGTTTATTCTTCACTAAAGAATCTTAATGTAGCTGTTGGAGCTGTGGTTTCACAAGGTGATGTAATCGCAACAGCATCTGAATCTATAAATGATCCTGAGGCTGGAGTCCATGTGCATCTTGAAGTGATGAATAATGGTAAATATTTAAATCCAATGAATATTTTTGGAAAAGAAATCGATGAAATCGTAGAGACAAAATAAGAAGCTGAGCTTCTTATTTTTCTTTTTGTCGAACAGTTTTTCCAAATTCTACCACTTTTTTCTTTTAATTTTTTTGTTTTGTAGTAAAATTAAACATGGTGATTATCTATGCACTTTGTGTATTATTTTAATTTAAAGGATGTAATTAACATCGATAATTTTTATGATTTTTTAGAAATTTATTTAAAGGAAAATCGTATTTTAAAAAAAGATTTTTTTAAAAAAACAGGAATATCTGCAAATTCATATCGATTCTTTTTAAAAAATAAAGAGAAAAATAAATACTATTATTATGAAATTATTTCTAGAGAATATAACCTATTTATACCAGATGATGAAATTCTAGAACAGCTATCAAGAAGCTTTTCAAAGATTATAGAAGATATTCTATATATGAGAATTGAAAAGAAGGAAGAGGATATGCTTCTTATAGAGCAAAATCTTACTCTTATGAATGAGAATGTTAACAATGTTTCCTCTATGGCAGGATTAGCATTTAAAGCTTTAAAATTTTATTTAGATATATCATTTACTCCATACTCAATTCCTACTGTAGCAGGTTTATTTAAGAATTTTTATAAAATTGCAAAACCTTATAAGGATTTATTTGTTGGTGAATATAGATTGTTTCTTTTAATAATAAAAATGTATGGAGATAGTATATTAAATCATACTATTAATAAAGCTGAGATTGAAGAGGCTACCGCTTTATCAGTAAGATATTTATTTGTACAGCCTTTATTAAATAAGATAATATCTGATGCATATTACTATTGTGGAGATTATATGAATGCTACTATATATGGCATGAAATCCTACAATGGTTTTGTTGAGGTGTCTAATTTTCAAAGAGCTATTTACGTAAAAATTAATATGGCTTATTCTTTAATATTATTAGGAAGCTATTATAATGCATATGATGTTTTATTTTCGTTATATTTAGCCTACGATTCTTATAACACTAAATATAAAAGATCGATTCTTAGAGGAATTATAGAATGCTTAATATTATTAGATAAGTATTGTGAGGCTTATGATTTTATTATTGAAAATAAGGATGTAATTACACAGGATGAGTGGAAGATTGAATATTTGATAATTTTATATAAGCTTAATAAAAAAGAGGAGTACAACTTGCTATTTGATGACATAAAAAAGCAATATAAAAATAAAGATTTTTATGAATTGTATTATCAATTAGTATTAGAGATAAACAACTTATGTAATGGTGTGCGTGTATCGAAGCAAACTGATGCAATTTTATCTAAGCTTCATAATCTAACATTTATTAAAATTTGTAAAAAAATATTTTCATAATAAATATTAACAAAATTCGACATATCAAATGTGTATAATTAAGATGCAATGAGGAGGAAAATATGAAAAAACTATTATTTATTTTTACATCACTTTCATTATTTTTAATGGCAGTATCATTTGAAGGTGTATTAAATTCTATTGAGGAGGATAAGGTTGAGCATAAGCTTGCCGCAAAAGATCCAGAAGAGGATCCAGACAATTATGGTATGTTTTCGCTTAGAGATGAAACAATTAATCTAGCAGCCGTGGACCCAGGAGAGGATCCAGACAATTATGGTATGTTTTCTTTAAGAGAATATACATTATAAAAAATTATTTAAGACTAATTAAATTTAGTCTTTTTATTTTTTTATATGCATATAGTTCAGTAGGTGATTAGATATGGATTATTTAGATACTAGAGCCATAACAATAGCTAATCTAATGCTGGACGGTAAGAGAACAGTTAGGGAGGTAGCTAAGCTTGTTGGATATTCAAAATCTACAGTACACTATGATTTAACTACACGATTAATTGATATAGATCCTGAGCTTTATGATAAGGTAAGGGATTTACTTGACTATAATAAAAAAATCCGCCATATACGTGGCGGAGAGGCTACAAAGCTTAAGTATTTGAGGAAACCTCAATAGAAATTTCTCCCAAATTAGTTATAGCCTGTGCAGATATTTTATATTTGTATAAATCACTATCTAGCTGTTCAAACTTTTCTATATCACATGTAGCATTAATTATAACATCTGTGGTAAAGGATACCTCGCTAATTGTTATATAAGGTATAACCTTTAGGATTGTGTTGTAGCCACCATAGCTTGTAGTAAGTGAGAAGCTTATTTGTTTTTTTACCTCATAAAAATCACAAAGCTTTAAGCATTCACTAACAGAAGAGGAATATGCTCTTACTAAGCCGCCAGCCCCCAATAGTGTTCCACCAAAATATCTTGTTACTATCGCAAGAATATTTGTGACATTATTTTTCTTTAATGCATCCATCATTGGTGCACCTGCAGTTTTTTGAGGTTCACCATCATCAGAGCACTTTTGGATTTCTTGATTATCTCCAATGATATATGCATAACAATTATGTGTAGCATCGTAATGCTTTTTTCTTATTTTTTCTAATATTTCTTCAACCTCATTAACAGATTCAACTCTAAATAATCTAGTGATGAATTCTGATTTCTGAATGATGATTGTATTTTCATAGGTTTGTTGTATGCGTTTCAAAATAATCACCACAATAATTATATCGTAATGATTATTATTTTTCAACAAACTATGGTATAATAAGCATGGTGCATATCTATGAAAATAAATAATAAAGCAATTGAAATTTTAAATGAAATTGAATCATATGGTTATGAAGCCTATATTGTCGGTGGTGCCGTAAGGGACTACCTTTTAGGCGTTCAGACAAATGATTATGATATTACCACTAATATGCCAATTGAGCTATTAAGTGAAAAATTTAGTATATTAGATAATGGTAGTAGCTATGCTAGTGTTACAATTGTGGCTGACGATAATTCATATGAGATAACGCATTTTAGAAAAGATTTAAAATATGCTAATCATCGTCATCCTGAAATTGAGCTGGTTGATACATTATTAGAGGATGTTAAAAGACGAGATTTTACAATTAATGCGATGGCACTAGATAGTAATATGAAGCTTTATGATTTTTATAATGGAATGAATGATTTGAAAAATAGTACTATTAGAGCAATAGGTGATCCTAATTTAAGGTTCGAGGAGGATGCCTTAAGAATATTAAGGGGCCTTCATTTTTCTTCTAAGCTTGGATTTGAAATAGAGGAAAATACTTTAAAGGCAATGGTTGAAAAAAAAGCGCTACTTAACGAATTATCTCATGAAAGAATTAAGAATTATTTTATAAATATTATCTATTCAAATACAGCTAATGGTATTGATTACATTAATAAATATGATTTGTTTGAATATATACCTGTATATAAAGGGTGGCTTAAAATATTTAATAAGGATATGGATATTAAGGATTTAGATATATATTATTATATAAACTATAATGAATATCCACCACTTATAAAAACTGAAAGCAAAAGGCTTATTGAAGCTTTAAAGGTGTTAATCGATAGTAAATTTGATATGTATAGCATTTATAAATATCAGGAGGAGCTAAAATCATTATTTAATGTAATTAGCTATCTTAATTATGATATAATTGGAATTAAAGAAATACTATCGAATTTAAGAATTAAAAATGATAATGAGCTTTCTTTAAGTAAAGCAGATATAGCTTCTTATTTTCAGGGTAGTGCGAAGGCTATTGCAATTAAAGAAGTTATTAAAGCAATATTAGAAAAAAGGATAGATAATAATAAGGAGCAAATATTATTATTTATACAAGGATTGGATGTAATAAAATGCTAGAGAAATTAAAAGCCTATATTGATTCATTTAATGAAATAACTATATTAACCGAAAAGGATATGGAGCTTGAGGGTATTGAATTTTATTTGGTTCAAAACCAAAAGAGAATAAAACTAGAAATAATTAGTATTCACGAGGAATATCAGCATTATAAATTTGTAGCCAAATATTCTAACAGAATAGAGTTACATAAGGAATACTATATTGTTGATAATAACGATAATTATACAACTCTTAGAAGTGGAAGCATAATTAGATGCCCTGAATTTGATGAGCTTTATAAATATGACGGTCCATTAGGAGCTGAATATAGTAAAAACAAAACTATATTTAGAGTGTGGACTCCTGTAGCAAAGGAAATTGTTTTAGAGCTAATTAATAAGAACAAAAAATATAAGTATTCCTTTAATTATGTAGATAGAGGATTATGGGAATGCGAGGTTAAAGGCGATTTAGAGGGGTATGGATATTTATTAAATGTTAGAGTGTTTGATGAATTTAAATGTATTCCGGATCCTTACGCAACAGCTTCAAGTGCGAATGGTAAATATAATTATATTATTGATCCAGACAAGCTATATAAGATGAAGTATACTAAGCCTCATTTTAGTGGTAGCTATACTGACGCAATTATATATGAGGCATCTATTAGAGATTTTACTTATTATCTAGATAATGAAAATAAGGGTAATTTTTTAGGATTAGTTGAGGACCATAAAACTGAGTGTGGAGAATCTACTGGATTAAATTATATTGCCTCATTAGGTGTAACTCATTTACAGCTTCTACCTATCTTTGATTTTGGTGGAGTTGACGATATTAATAAAAATGAACAATATAATTGGGGATATAATCCAGAACAATATTTTGTACCTTCTGGATGGTATTCTAAAAATCCAGATGATCCATATTCAAGAATCAATGAGCTTTTAGAGCTTGTTGATGAATGCCATAAGCGTGGGCTAAGGGTTATTATGGATGTGGTATTTAATCATGTGTATAAGCATGAAGAGTTTCCCTTTGATTATTTAGTTCCAGGCTATTATTATAGAGTTGGTAGCGATGGCTTTATGTCAAATGCTTCCTTTTGTGGAAATGATTTTGCATCAGAAAGATATATGGCATCAAGATTTATTATTGACTGCTTAAAATATTATACAAAGGTATTTAATATGAGTGGCTTTAGATTTGATCTTATGGGTCTACTTGATATTGAAACGCTTAACAAAGCACATGAGGTGCTTAAGGCAATTGATAATAATATCATGCTTTATGGGGAAGGCTGGAATATGAATAATCCACTTCCAAATGAACTTAGACCACACATGTATAATCATGCAAAGGTTCCGGGATATGCCTTTTTTAACGATAGATTTAGAGATTTTATTAGAGGTAGCCAGTTTGATAATTTTGCAGGTTTTGCATTTGAAAGTGGTAAGTCGTTGTTTGACTTATATAATATAGTTTTAGGCTCATGCTTAGATTACTATAAGTTTAAGGATCCTAGTCAAAGTGTAAATTATGTAGAATGTCACGATAATTATACTTTTTATGATTATGGTAAAACATATTTGAGGCTAGATGAGAGCTATGTACTAGATGCTGCTAGATTAGCTATTGAAATAGTTCTAATATCAGAGGGTATCCCATTTATTCATGGTGGTGAGGAATTTTATAGAACTAAGCAGGGTGTAGAAAATTCCTATAACACAAAGGATGAAATTAATAGAATTGATTATGATAGAAGAGATAAGTATTTAGATATGGTTAATACATTAAGAGATATTATTTTAATTCGTAAGGAATATGAATGCTTAAGGTCTAAGGATGCTGATGAAATAAAAGCTTTTGTAAGGCCTCTTGAGGCATTGATCGATAATAATACCTTTTCATATGTTTTAAGCTGTCAAAAGTATAATATTTTTGTTATAATAAAAAACGATTATGAGGAAAAGCTTATTAAGCTAGATAACGTATGTATGATATTTGATGGATATCATAAATGCGATAAGCCTATTAATCAAATAACTTTAAATGCACCTGGTGTGTATTTGTTTAAAGGAGAGAAATCAAAATGGAGTTAATGTGTAAGGTAACTAGTATAAACACCTCAGATGGATTATATAATATTATGGCCAACGATAGTGAAGGAAATCATATTAATTTGAAGGTGTCTAGTGAATTGGCAGAGGAAATAAAAATAGGTCATGTTTATGTATTTACATATGATGTGATTGAAGGCTTGGAAAGAGTAACTAATAAGGTTATAAGCTTTAAGAGGGTATCAGATATGCCTTTTGAAAAGAAGAATGATTCGTTAAGAATGTTTTATCCAAGCTCACCTATTTCGCTTGAGGAAGCAAAAAAGGAAATATATTCGTATGTGGATAAAATTGAAAATAAGGTAATTAAAGAAATTACCAAGAATCTTATTGAAAAATATTATGAGGATTTCTTTATTTACCCTGCAGCTTCAAAGCTTCACCATGCGTATGTTGGAGGCCTTGCATATCATAGTATTGGTATGTGTCATTTAGCTGATGGTTTTATAGAAAACTATCCATATCTAAATAAGGATTATGTCTATGCAGGTATTTTATTACATGATATTGGTAAAACAATTGAGCTGACAGGTGCTATAAACACTGAATATTCGTTAAAGGGCCAATTGATTGGTCACTTAGTTTTAGGTGCTATGGAAATTGAAAAGGAAGCTATTAAGCTAGGATATGGTGATACCGAGGAAGCATTAATGCTTGAGCATATGCTTATTTCGCATCATGGACAGCCAGTATTTGGTTCAGCCAAAAAGCCTATGACACCTGAGGCTTTAGTATTATGGTATATTGATACAATAGATTCTAAGTTTAGAGTTTTAGGCGAAGAGCTTGAAAAGACTAAGAATGGCTCTTTTACTGAAAATATAGGTGTATTAGATAGACAAAAAATATATAAGATTTAAAAGCCTCAATGAGGCTTTTTGATATACACGGAAGGAAGGGATTTTATGAGCTTTTCAAAATTTTTAGATTCGAAAAGAGAAGATGTAAAAAAATTAGTTGCTGAGCTAAGAAAAAGCTTTAAGTATGTTAGTGTTCTTGGAGTAGATATTAAATCCACTAATATAAGAGTTCAAAAGGGAATATCAAATATTAGCTCAGGTAATGACACTGAATGTGGTTTTGTTATTAAGATGAATAATGGTAATGCATTCTATGAATATTCATTAGATGACATTAGTGGTGATATTACCTCTTTAGCACATGATATTGTTGAGTCATTGGATGTTAATGCAAGCTTAATGAATAATACAATAGATAATATTAATTTAGAGGAAGAAGCTTTAATAAAGTCATTTATAAGAGAAAATGATTTCGATAGCTATAAAGAAGGTTATCTTTTAAATTACTCTAAGGATTTATGTAATAAACTATTAAGTAAAAGTGAGTGTATTTTAAATGCTGTAATAGGATTAGGATTACTTCATGTATCTAAGCTATTTATATCAAGCAATAAAGAGCTAGATCAAAATTACACTTGGGTAAATGGTATGGCAGTAGTTGTTTATAATGAAAATGATAAGGTTATTCAGGCACATGAAAGCTCTTCATATAATTTAATTGGTAAGGTTTTAGAGGAATTACCAACTAAGCTTGATAAGCTAGTTGAAAAGGCTCATATGCTTACTCTTGCTAAGCCTATAACTCCGGGAGTATATGATGTTATAACTGCACCATCTATTACAGGATTAATTGCTCATGAGGCATTTGGTCATGGTGTTGAAATGGATCAATTTGTTAAGGATAGAGCCTTAGCTAAGGAATATGTAGGTAAATATGTTGCATCTCCGATTGTCAATATGCGTGATGGTGCTGCTTCAGTATTAAGCGCTGCATCATATTTCTTTGATGATGATGGCGTTTTGGCAGGAGATACTCAAATAATTAAGGATGGTATTTTAATAACTGGTATTTCTGATTTAACCTCAGCAACAGAGCTTAACTCTATTCCTACTGGTAATGGTAGAAGAGAAACATCAAGAAGGAAGGCATATGCAAGAATGACTAATACATTCTTTGAGGCTGGAAAAGATAAGCTTGAGGATATGATTAAATCTATTAAGCATGGCTATATGCTATTTGAGACTAACAATGGCATGGAGGATCCAAAGAATTGGGCGATTCAGTGTGTTGCGCAATATGGTATTGAGATAGTTGATGGTAAGCTTACAAATAATTGGGTTTCTCCAGTTGTTATGAGTGGCTATGTTCCAGACTTGTTAAAGTCTATTACAATGATTTCTGATGATTTTGAAATTATTGGTGCAGGATATTGTGGAAAGGGCTATAAGGAATGGGTTAGAGTTAGTGATGGAGGCCCAGCACTTAAGGCTAAGGTGAAGCTAGGATGATTGATGTTATAAAGCTATTAGAGGCTAATAATAATGTTAGTGATTATAAAATTAATATAAGAAAAAAGGAAAGCTATCAGCTTTTCTTTGTAAAGGGTAAGCTTGAAACAGTTAGAAGAGCTAATAACTGTGATAAGGAAATTACCGTTTATGTTAATCATGATGAATATAAGGGTGATTCAGAATTCTTTATTTATCCTTCAACTACTGAAGATGAAACAAAGGAGCTTATTTCTAAGGCAGTAGCTAAAGCATTATTAATTAACAATATGAATTATGAGCTACCTATGAATGAGGAGGGTTTTTTTGAGGTAGAAAGTAATTTTAAGGATTATAAGGCTAGCGATTTAGCTTATTTAATTAGTGATGTAGTATTTACGTCAAATGATATTGATAATGCATCACTTAATTCTGTAGAGGTTTTTATAAATAAGCATACTGATACTATTATCAATAGTAGAGGTATTAACAAGACTCAAATTAAATATGATGCAATGGTAGAGGCCATTCCTACATATAATGGAGAAAATGAAAGTGTTGAGCTATATCAGCAATATAACTTTGGAAGCTTTGATGCTAACGAGGTTAGAAATGAAATCAAAGAAAAGCTTTTAGAGGTTAAGGCTAGATATGAGGCTATAAAGCCTGATTTTGATATTAATTGCAAGGTTATAATAAATAAGCTAGAGCTATCTGAATTATTTGAAAACATAGCCTATGATTTAAATTATTCATCTGTTTATTCACAAGCAAATGTATTTAAAAAGGATGATTTAATACAAAAGAATTCTACTGGTGATTTAATTAATATTACAATGAAGGGTGAAGCGATCGGTAATATTAATAGCTCTAAATTTGATGCAGATGGTATGACATTATCTAGTGTTAAAATTATAGAAGCTGGTAAAGCTATTAATTATTTTGGCTCTAACAGATTTGGTCAATATTTAAATGAGAAGCCTACAGGATCATTAGGATGCATTGTAGTAGATGCTGGTAGTGCTTGTTCTAAATGCTTAAGTAATGGTCCTTATTTAGAGATATTATCAATGTCAGGATTACAGGTTGATTTTTATAAGGATTATATAGGTGGGGAAATTAGACTTGCTTATTATAACGATGGAAATAAAATTATTCCTGTTACTGGTATTTCCTTTAGTGGTAAGCTAGGTGAGGTATTATCTAGTATTCGTCTATCAAAGGAATTAACAATATGTAATAGATATAATGGACCAAAGAAGGCTATTTTAGATAATGTTAATATTTTTTAAAAACATCTAACTTGAAAATTAAAATATATTGGGTTATAATAAATAGCGTATATTAAAATGAAGATAAAAGCCGTAGTAGGAAGAAAGTATTTAGAGAGAGGGTAGAATTGGTGAAATACCCTTATAGGAGTATTCTTATGAATTCACTTTTGGAATGATGCTAATCCCATCCGTATTTCCGCGTTAAGGAGTAATGAGTGCTATATGTATATATAGAACTAGGGTGGTACCACGGTTTTAAACGTCCTTAGATTTTTCTAAGGACTTTTTTATTTTTATAGGAGGAAGAATATGGGCTTAATTGAACAATTAGAGGAAGTGTTATTAACAGTAGATGCTGATTTAGCAACTGTCAATAACAATGCAGAATTGCAACAAAAGAAAGCAAATTATTTAGGTAAAAAGGGTGTATTAGCTAATGTAATGGCTAATATGCGTGATTTATCAATTGAAGAAAAGAAGGAGCTAGGTATGCGTTCTAACAAGGTTAAGGCTGGGCTAGAGGCAAAATTTGAAGCGAAGAGAATAGAGCTAGAGGATGCGATTATTAATGCAAAGCTAGCTAATGAAACTATTGATGTAACATTACCTGGTGTTTCTTTTAATAATGGTGGAATTCATCCACTTAACCAAACTATTATGGAATTAGAGGATCTTTATATTGGTATGGGCTATAGTGTAGCTGAAGGTCCTGAAATTGAAACAGATGAGAATTGCTTTGAAAAGCTAAATTTACCAAAGGGACATCCAGCAAGAGATATGCAGGATACATTCTATATCAATCCAGAATTATTACTTAGAAGCCAAACATCACCTGTACAGGTTAGAACAATGCTAGCTGAAGAGGGTAAGCCTATTAAGATTATTTGTCCTGGTAAGGTTTATAGAAGAGATGCAGATGATGCAACTCACTCTCATCAATTTATGCAATGTGAGGGTCTAGTATTAGGTAAGGATATTACTATGGCTGATTTAAAGGGTGCATTACTTGAAATGGCTAGAAAGATGTTTGATAAGGATAGAAACATTAGATTACGTCCTTCATTCTTCCCATTTACTGAGCCATCAGTAGAGGTAGATGTATCTTGTGGCTTATGTGGTGGTAAGGGCTGCTCAACATGTAAGGGTACTGGCTGGATAGAGGTATTAGGTGCTGGTATGGTTAATGATAATGTATTAAGAATGAGCGGATATGATCCTAAGGAAATCCAAGGATATGCGTTTGGTATTGGTGTAGAAAGAATTACTATGCTTAAGCACAAGATTGATGATATTCGTAATTTCTATACTAATGATGTTCGTTTCTTAGATCAATTTAAGGAGGTTAAGTAATATGAAGGTTTCTAAAAATTGGTTAAAGGAATATTTAGATTTAAATAATATTACTGATGAAGAATTATTTAAGGAAATTAGCTTCCATATTTGTGAAATTGAATCTTATAAGAAAATGGTAGAGGCTACTAATCTTACTATTGGTCACGTTTTAGAATGTGTAGAGCATCCTGATTCAGATCACTTACATGTATGTCAGGTTGAAATTAAGCCTGGTATAATATCTCAAATTGTATGTGGAGCTCCTAATGTTTGTAAGGGTGCGAAGGTTATAGTAGCATTACCAGGTGCGGTTTTACCTGGAGATTTCAAGATTAAGCCGGCAAAGGTTAGAGGCGTTGAATCTAATGGTATGCTATGCTCACTTCAAGAATTAGGTGTTGATGATAAATATATCGAGGAAAGATTTAAAAATGGTATTTATTTATTAGGTGATGATGCTAATGTAGGTGATGATCCTTTAGAGTATTTAGGATTAGATGATTATATTATTGATTTAGAATTAACTTCTAATCGTTCGGATTTATTATCTATTGAGGGTGTAGCTTATGATTTAGGTGCTACATTAAATCAAAAGGTTATGCCAATTATGCCTACTATTGAGCTTAGTGAAAAGAAGAATCCAGTTACTGTTAAGGTAGAAACTGATAAGTGCTATAAATATAATGCTAGATATTTAGCTAATGTAAAGATTGAAGAATCTCCACAATGGCTTAAGGCTAGATTAATTGCATCTGGTATTAGACCAATTAATAATATAGTAGATATTACAAATTTTGTATTAATTGAAATGGGTCAGCCTCTTCATGCATTTGATGCAGATAGATTAGGTAATAGCATTGTTGTAAGACAAGCACGTGATGGTGAAAAGATTGTTACATTAGATACTATTGAAAGAACATTAACTTCTGATGATATGGTTATCACTGATGGAAAGAAGCCTGTATGCCTTGCAGGTGTAATGGGTGGATTGGATTCTGAGGTTGAAAATGATACTAAGAATATAGTATTAGAAGCAGCTTATTTCGATCCATTATGTATTAGAAAGACTTCATCTAAGCTAGGCTTAAAGAGTGAATCATCAGTACGTTTTGAGCATAAGATTGATTATGATAGGGTTGAGCGTGCAATGGATTATGCAGCACAGCTTATGCAAGAAATTTGTGGTGCTGAGGTTTATGATGGAGTTAGCTGTGATGTAAAGGTTGTTTTAGAGCCTAAAACAGTTACTGTAACAGCCGATAAGATTAATTCTACATTAGGTACTGATTTATCTGATGAATTTGTAAAGGAAATATTCGATAGATTAGATTATACATATGCTAAAAATGGTAAGGAGTATACTATTACATTACCATCTAGAAGAATGGACTTAGAGCCATCAGCTCAAGACATTACTGAGGATGTTGCTAGAATTTATGGATATGATAATATTCCAACTACTATAGCAAAAACTCGTGATAAGGGTGCATTAACATATGCTCAAAAGAGAACTAGATTAATTCGTCAAATATTAGCTAATATGGGATTAAATGAGGCAGTAAGCTATTCATTAATATCTGAAAAGGATTTAAATTTATACACTACTGAAGAATTAGCTCCAGTTAAGGTAATGATGCCAATGACAGAGGATAGAGCTGTTATGCGTCAAAGCCTACTTAATGGTGTTATTGATGCAGTTAAGTATAATAAGGCGCGTAAGCTTGATAATTTAGCATTCTATGAAATAGGTAAAACTTATTCAACTGATAAGGAGGAAACTAAGCTTGCAATAGCTATTACAGGCTTATTCTCAAGTCACTTATGGAATGGTTATAAGCAAGAAGCAAGCTTCTATGTTTTAAAGGGTATTTTAGATGCATTAATGGTAAAGCTTAATGTTGAAGGCATAACTTATAGAGCATGCTCTGATGTTAAAGCATTCCATCCGGGAAGATGCGCTAGTATTTCATTAAAGGGTCAAGAAATTGGTATTATTGGACAAATGCATCCTAAGTTTGCTAAGGATATGGGTATTGGTACGACTATAGCTTTAGAAATAAGCCTAGAGGCTATTTTAAATACTGATAATGGATTAAAGTATCAGCCAATTAATAAATTCCCTGCAATTCAAAGAGATTTAGCTATTGTATGTAAGAAGGATATTCCGGCAGTTGATATACAAGCATTAATTAAGCAAACTGGAAAGAAGACTTTAACTAAGATTGAATTATTTGATTTATATACTGGTGAGAATGTAGGCGAAGATGAAAAGTCACTTGCATTTAAATTAACATTTGAGGATCCTACTAAGACATTAGAGGCTGCTGAGGTAGATAAGCTAATTAATTCAATATTAAATAGATTAGATTATGTATATAAGGCTAAATTAAGATAAATATTATTTATCAATAAAGAACTATTTATTATTTTAAATAGTTCTTTTTCTTTTATTTATAATAATTATCTAGTATAATTAATTAGGAAATTAGGTGATATTATGCAAAGTATTTATGGCTATACTGAGGATATGCTTAAAAAGTATCTCACTGATATGGGGCAAAAGCCATTTAGAGCTACTCAATTAATAGAATGGATATACCGCCATAAAATTTCATCGTTTGATGAAATAACTAATATGAAGAAGGATTTTATTTTAAAGCTTAAGGAGGATTTTTCTATTGATACGCTTGAGTGCGTTACAAATCAAAAGTCTTCTGACGGAACTCAAAAATTCTTGTTTAGATTGTCAGATGGAAACCTAATAGAAACTGTTTTAATGTGTCATGATTATGGCTATAGCGTATGTGTGACTACACAGGTTGGCTGTAATATGGGCTGTCAGTTTTGCGCAAGTGGTATGAAAAAGAAGCTTCGTAATTTAGAGGCTCATGAAATTGTATTACAGGTTTTAACTGTATCTAAGCTTGCTGATGTGCGAGTGAGTCATGTTGTAGTTATGGGAATAGGTGAGCCTTTTGATAATTATGATAATGTAATTAGCTTCTTAAAAATTATAAACAATCCATTAGGCTTAGAAATAGGAGCACGTCATATAACTGTATCTACATGTGGATTAGTAGAAAAAATATATGAATATGCAGAATTTGATTTACAGGTTAATTTAGCTATATCACTACATGCACCTAATAATGAAACTAGAAATCAAATTATGCCTATTAATAAGGCTTACCCTATTGAGGAGCTAATTAAGGCAATTAGATATTATATTGAAAAGACTAATAGAAGAGTAACTATTGAATATATCCTACTTCAGGGTCTAAATGATACTAAGTCTCATGCTAATGAGCTGTGCGATTTATTACATGGATTAAATGTTTATGTTAATTTAATTCCATATAATGAGGTTATAGAAAAGCCATATAAGAGAAGCAAAAAAGAAGATATGGTTACCTTCTTTGATATACTTAAGAAAAGAAGAATTAATGTACAGCTACGAAGAGAACAGGGTGGAGACATTGATGCTGCCTGTGGACAACTTCGCAGTAAACATATGAATAAGTAATTAAATATTAGTAAAAATAATACTGGTGAATATAATGAAGCTTAAAATTTTATGGGGAATCATCGGTATTATTATAGTAGGATGGATATATTATATTTATATATCCCCTTTAATATTTAAGCCTGTAGAATTAGAGGTTCCGAATGTTGAAGGATTAAGTGAGAATGATGCTAGACAAACACTTCATAAGCTAGATATAAATTATAATATCCATTATGTTGATGGGAAAACTAATCAGGTAAAATATACGCTTCCCAAGCACGGGACAAAAATTTATAGCACATTTACTGTTGATGTTTATATAGAAAAAAGCCTTCCAAGCTATTACCAAAGCTTCGTAGGCTTAATGTATGATTCTAATGTTGATTTGATTATTGATTATTGTAATGAGCACAATATTACATATAAGGTAGTTTATGAGATTAACAATGCTTATACAAGCGGGCAAATCATCAAGCAATCAAAGAATAAGGAAACATTAGTTGAGGAGTATGATGAGCTAATAATATATGTTGCAAAAGGTGATGATTATATTGTTATGCCTAATTTGGTTGGCATGAATGTCGATGAATGCATGAGGCTATTAACGGAATATCAATTGTCATTTAATATTATTTATTATAGTACACCAATTGATGAGGATATAGTAATAAGCCAATCAATTATAGAAGGAACCATAATAAGAAAAGGGAATGAATATAGCTTTGATATTTATGTTTCTAAGGGTATGCCTACAGACTTAAGTAGTGTTGATATTAATTATTTTATAAATGTTTTAAATGAAATAAAGTATAATTATGATATAATTTATGTAGATTCTATTGTTGATAATAAGTTAATTATGATAAAGGATGATGTTTTATATATTTCAAAATAAGGAGATTATATGCTAAAAGGAAGAATAATAAATTTAAATGGAGGAACATACAAGGTCTTACTTGAGGATAAGTCGATTATATTTGTTAAGGCACGAGGTAAACTAAGGGCTGAAAAAAGATTTATGGTTAATGAAAAATCATTAAGCAAAAAAGCTGTTTTACAAAGTGTTAAAAATTCACCAAAGGTTGGTGATATTGCCTATGTTGAAAATGATATGATTGACCATGTTGAGCTTAGAAAGAATGAGCTTATTAGACCTGACATTGCTAATGTTGATCAAATACTTTTAGTGTTTGCCGCTAAAGAACCAGATTTTTCTTTTTATCTATTAGATTTATTTTTAGTTAATATATTAAAACAAAATATAGAACCAGTTATTGTTATAACTAAAATAGATAAGCTAAGCGATTCTGAGCTTATTAAATTAAGGAATGACCTAACCTATTATGATAGTATGGGTTATAAAATTATATACGTAGATAGCCTTAATAAGGTTGGGATTGAGGATGTGGCTAATGTGCTTGCTGATAAAATTACAGTATTATCTGGTCAAACAGGTGCTGGAAAATCAACACTTATTAATGCACTTATCTCAGAATTTAATTTACAAACTCAAGAAATTTCTATGGCATTAGGTAGAGGTAAGCACACAACTAGAGAAACTAACCTATATGAATATAGAAATGGATTTATTGGTGATACTCCAGGCTTTTCTAAGCTTGATGTATTAGGTGTTAATAAAACCGAATTATCGGATTTATTTGTTGAGTTTAATGACTATAGCTGTAAATTTAAGGATTGTAATCATCAAATTAACATTTTAGGCTGTGGGGTTCATGAGGCAGTTGATAATGGAGAAATATTGAAAAGCAGATATGAAAGCTATCTAAAGATGTATAGCTTGATTTTAGAGGGGGAAAAGAGATAATGAAGGTATCTTTATCAATTTTAACAGTTGATTATGCAAATGTTGAAAAAAGCTTGAGTGGTATTATTAATGATGTTGATTATGTTCATATGGATGTAATGGATGGAGAATTTGTTCCTAATATTTCATTTGGCTATTCATTTGTTAAGTCATTACGTAAATTAACAAATATTGAATTTGATACGCATTTAATGATCCTTCATCCACAAAATTACATTAAGCAATTTGCTGATGCTGGAAGTCAATACATTACATTTCATGTAGAAGCTGATTGTGATGTTAAGGAAACTATAGATTTAATTCATTCATATAATGTAAAGGCTGGTATATCAATAAAGCCAAACACTAAGGTTGAGGAAATATTAGAATATCTTCCTTATGTAGATATGGTTTTAGTTATGTCTGTTGAACCTGGATTTGGCGGACAAAGTTTTATGACAAACAGTATTGATAAGGTTAGGTTACTTAAGGAATTGAAAACGAAAAACAATTTCAATTATTTAATTAATATTGATGGAGGCATTAAGGACACAACGGCGCCATATATTAGTGAGTTTGTGGATATGGCAGTAGTAGGATCATATATATGTAATGCTGAGAATCCAAAAGAGAACTTATTAAAAATCAAGAATATATAAAATGTCTTATGAATATTATTTAATAAGGTGATACAAGTTGAAAAGAATAGTAGTAATAAAGCTACCAAAATTTTTAAGCTTAATATTTAATAAAATTTGTAAAAAATGAGGGGATGGTCAATAGCCATCCCCATAATTTTTAGTCCTATATAAGCAAAAAAACTGGCTTAGCCAGTTAAATGCAAAAATTAAGCTCTTTCAATATTACCCTTTTTTAAAGCTCTAGCAGAAATCTTAACCTTCTTAACATTTCCGTTTTCATCCTTGATATGTACAGTTTGAAGATTAGCTTTCCAAGTACGACGTGTAGCATTTAAAGCATGAGATCTTCTGTTACCAGTTACTGTAGTTTTACCAGTTATATAACATTTAGCCATGGTTCTAACCTCCTTAAACTTTTAATTAAAATCATTCAGCCATTCTAGTATACTTTATTATTATAAAATAATCAAGTTATTTTTTACAAAAAATTAAAAATATTTACTGAAAAATTAAATAATTTTGTTTATTAAATAAATTGTTATTAAAATAGATATATTAAAAATATTATATAAATACAAATAATGACGAGCATATTTAATGAATCTGTAGTTTAATTATATTATATATAATATAAAGTAAACAATTGTTGACAATTATAGACAAAAATGATATATTCATTTACGAGTGTTTATATGTGAAAAAAAAGGATTGCCAAACGTGTGTGAAGGTGCTATAATGTTAAATGAATTAGACATTTAGCGAAAGTGAGAGTGGTTTTTAATCACATTTATATTTAAAATTTTAATGAGCTAACATATTTAGAACAGGTTGCAGCAAGTCTGCATGACATATATAGATTTATCAATTATTAGGAGGATTACCATGAGCGCTAGTAGTATAAGTGTTGAGCTTTTCAAAAAGATGGTAATGAATGGAGCTATCAATTTAAAAAATAATCATAAAGAAATCGATGAATTAAATGTATTTCCTGTACCAGATGGAGATACTGGTACTAACATGTCAATGACAGTTATGTCAGGTGTACGTGAAATGAATGCTTGTGAGTCAAGCTCAATTATTGAGGTTGCAAAGGTTTTATCACGTGGTGCATTAATGGGTGCTAGAGGTAACTCTGGTGTTATTTTATCACAATTCTTTAGAGGTGTGTATGTAGGTATTAAGGAGCTTGATCACGATTCATTAAGTGTTGAAGACTTTATGTATTGCTTAGAATCAGGCTGCAAGATTGCATATAAGGCAGTTATGGAGCCAGTTGAAGGAACTATTTTAACTGTAGTTCGTGAGGCTGCTGAAAATGCTAGAAAGAAAGTAAATGGCATTAAGACTATTGATGACTTAATGAAAACATATATTGCTGAAGCTAAGGTATCATTAAACAATACACCTAACTTACTTCCAGTTTTAAAGGAAGCTGGAGTAGTTGATTCAGGTGGTGCGGGATTTGTTAAGATTGCTGAAGGTATGCTTATGGCACTTGAGGGTGTTATTCTTGAGGCTCATGAGGATTCTCAAGCACAAAAGAAGAGCGCTGCTGCATCATTTGAATCAGATATCAAGTTCGGTTATTGTACTGAATTTATTGTTGAATTAAAGAAGCCTGAAAGCTTTGATGAGCAAAGCTTAAAATCATCTTTATCATTATTAGGTGATTCTTTAGTTGTTGTTCGTGATGAGGATATTGTTAAGGTACATGTTCACACTAACCGTCCAGGTAGAGCTTTAGAGCTTGCTCAAGCTTATGGTGAATTTGTTACTATGAAAATTGAGAATATGAGATTACAGCATTCTGAATTATCAAGCGGTGCTCAAAATGCACCTCAAGCAGTAAGTAAGCCTCGCAAGAAGTTTGCGTTAGTTTCTGTTTGCTTTGGTGAAGGTATTGTATCAACATTTAAGGAATTAGGTGTTGATTATGTTATCGAAGGTGGACAAACTATGAACCCATCTACTGAGGCTTTCGTAGAAGCTATTAAGGATGTAAATGCTGATAATGTAATTATTATCCCTAATAACTCAAATGTTATTATGGCAGCTAAGCAAGCAGCAGGAATGGTTTCTGATTGTAATGTTGAGGTAATTAAAGCTAAAACTATAGCTCAAGGATATGCATCATTAATGTATTATGATCCTGAGTCTGATATGGAAGCAAATATTGCTCAAATGAGTGAGGCTATTTCAAATGTTACTTCAGGTGAAATTACTTATTCAATTAGAGATACAGAAATTGGTGGCGTTAAGATTAATGCAGATGATTTCATGGGTATCGTGAATGGTGAAATTGTGGTTTCAACTAAAGAAAAGTCTGATGCTTTAAAGAGCTTATTAGAATCTTGCATTACTGAGGATTCTCAAATCGTAACATTCTTCTGTGGAAATGATGTTGATCCTGAAGATTTCCCTGCATTAGAAGCTATTTGTGGAGAAATAAACTCAGATGTAGAGGTTGAAATTATTGAGGGTAAGCAGGATATTTATTCTTATATAATTGCAGTTGAGTAAAACAAGGTTGGAGAAATCCAACCTTTTATTTTTCAAAAAGGAGGGAAAGTAGTATGAATCTTAAGGATGTACGTGGAATTGGAGAAAAAACACTTGAGCATTTAAAATGTGAGAATATTAATACAATAGATGATTTACTATTTACCTTTCCTAAGTCATATTTAGTTTATGAACTGAATAATGATTTTATTTTTTCTGGCAATTATGTGACCATAAATGCGATTGTTGATACATCACCAATCTTTATAAAATATAGGAGTAGAGTTAATGCAATAGTTTTTTATGCTAAAACTTCAGAATATAGAATTAAATGTGTTTCCTTTGCTTCTGATTATTTAAGATATAAGCTTTTTAAAAATACTAGTGTTGTTTTATATGGAAGATATAAAGAAGATAAGTATGAATTTTTTGTTAAGAGTATATTCTTTGATCCCTTTTCAATTAAGATTGAAACAGATTATAAATTAAAATATATAATTAATAGTCAAATTTCTAAAGCGGTATCTAATGTATTCAAATCAGAGTATAAGGTTAGTGAGACACTTCCTTTGGAGATTATTGAAAAATATAAGTTATTTCCAATGATGGATTATCTTTATGCTTCTCATTTTCCACAAAGTAAAAATGATTATATTCAAATCTTAAGAAGAAGAAAATATGAGGAATTTTTCTGGTATTCTATTCAGCTGGAGCTTTTAAAAATAAATAGAAAAAATGTTCTTAAGGTAAAACGTAATATTAATTGGACACTAATTGAGCTTTTTATTAAATCGCTTGATTATGAATTAACTACAGATCAAAACAAGGCTATAGAGGCTATAAGATATGATATATCGATGGATTATTCTATGAATAGATTAGTTCAAGGAGATGTTGGATGTGGTAAAAGTATTGTTGCGTATATTTCCGCATTAATGCTAGTATCAGCTGGATATCAGGCTGTTATAATGGTTCCAACAGAAATACTTGCTAATCAGCAATTTCAAAATATAAAGAAGCTTTTTGCAAAATTTAATTTGACAATTGAGCTATTAACATCCAGTGTTAAATCTAAGGATAAAGCTGACATATTATATCGATTAAGAAATAATCGTGTTAATATAATTGTTGGAACACACGCTTTAATAGAGGATAATGTGGAATTTTATAAGCTTGGAATTGTAATCATTGATGAGCAGCACCGCTTTGGTGTTGAGCAAAGAGCAAAGCTGGTATCTAAATACGTAGGTGCTGATTGTCTTTATCTAACTGCAACTCCTATTCCTAGAACGCTTGGTTTAACATCATTTGGAGATTTAGATATAACATCTATCCATTCGATGCCTAATAATAGAAAGGGAGTTAGTACTCATGTTTATCATAATAAAGATTTAGATAAGCTATGTGATATATTAAAGGTACACATTTCAAAAGGTGAACAAATATATATAGTTGTTCCACTTGTTTTAGAAAATGATGAGCTTGATTGTATGGATATCGAACAAGCATATAGTTATTTTTCAGAAATGCTACCAGACGTTTCGATTGGAGTAATTCATGGTAAGCAGAAATCAAGTGTAAAGAATTCTACTATGTCATATTTTAATAATGGGACATATCAAGTGCTTATAGCTACAACTGTAATAGAGGTTGGAGTTGATAATAAGAATGCAACTGCTATGGTTATTGTGGATGCTGACAGATTTGGACTTGCGCAAATACATCAGCTTCGAGGTAGAGTTGGTAGAGGAGATAAGCCATCCTATTGTTATTTAGTAAGTAAGACATATAATGATCGTTTAAAAATTTTAGAGTCTACCTCAGATGGCTTTGAAATAGCTATGGAGGATTTAAAATTAAGAGGGCCTGGAGATTATTTAGGTAATCAGCAAAGTGGGTTTAATGGTCTTAATTTTGCTGATTTTCAAAATGATTTTAAGATATGGTCATGTGCTAAAGAGGATGGAGAATTATACTGTCATAGATTCCTGACGGATATGTCAAATGACAAGTTTAATAGGATATTAAGCGAAAATAAAAATCAAAAAGATAAAATTAACTAGTTTTTATATGCAGAAAATTGTATAATATATTTAATTATTTAGGAGGATTATGATTATGATTAAAATTGGTGTAGATGCTAATGGTGGAGATAAAGGGGTAGAAGCAACAGTTCCTGGAGCAATGCGCGCTATCTCTATGTTTAAAGATATTGAGATTGTTCTATTTGGTGATGAAAATAAAATCAAGCCATTATTAACAAAAAGTGAAAGAATAAGTATTGTTCATACAACTGAAACTATGGATATGGGTGAGAAGGACCCAATTAGAGCTGTAAGAAATAACAAGAATTCATCTTTATGTATGGCTATGTATGCTGCAAAGAATGGTGAGGTTGATGCAGTAGTTACAAGTGGTCCTACTCAATGTGTAGTAATGGCTGCTCATCTTATTATTAGAAGATTAAAGGAAATGGAAAGAGTTGCGTTATGTCCGATTCTTCCTAATTTCGATGGACAACCTAGATTATTATTAGATGTTGGTGCAAACGTTGAATTAAAGCCAGAGCATTTAGGACAATTTGCCGTATTTGCGACTGTTGCAGCAAAAGAGGTATTAGGAATTAAGGATCCAACTGTAGGTATGCTAAATATTGGTTCTGAGCCTGGAAAGGGAAGAGAATTCGATAAGGAATCTTATTATTATTTAAAGGATTTACCTAATATTAAATTCTGTGGTAATGTTGAACCGGATGAATTATGCAACTGTCCTACAAACATTGTAGTGTCTGATGGTTATTCAGGTAATATTGCTATGAAGTCATTAGAGGGCACTGCAAAGAATATGGCTAGAATGCTTAAGCAAGAAATTAAAGCATCTTTAGGTGGTAAGATTGGCTACCTATTTATGAAGAAGAATTTAAAAAGATTTGCTAAGAGAATGGATACTAAGGAAGTAGGAGGAGCAATGATTTTTGGTATTGGTAAGCCAGTTGTCAAGGCTCATGGTAATTCTGATGGTTATGCATTTGGTAGTGCAATTAAGCAAGTTGTACAAATGGTTAAGGCTGACTTGATTAACAAGGTTGTAATGGCCTTCCCAAAGGAAGAGGAAAATAAGAATGAATAATTTATTGAGTGAATTAGAAAGTGTAATTGGATATAAATTTAAGGACATTGATTTATTGAAGGAGGCACTTACTCACTCATCATATGCTAACGAGCATGCTTTAAAGAACAATGAAAGACTTGAATTTTTAGGTGATGCTGTTTTAGAACTTGCTATGTCTAAGCATCTTTTTGATGCAATTGATTTAGATGAAGGTGTTTTAACAAAAACACGTGCAAAGGCAGTTTGTGAGGAGGCATTAGATTTATATGCCTCTAAAATAAATCTGCCTAAATATCTAATGCTTGGTAAGGGTGAGGAGAGTAGTGGTGGACGACAACGTCCAGCAATTATTGCTGACGCCTTTGAAGCATTATTAGGTGCTGTTTATTTAGATGCTGGATTTGATGCTGCTTATGAAATAGCATCAAGAGTAATTTTTCCATATTCTAAGGAATTGCAATTTAAGGATTATAAATCAATTCTTCAAGAAAAACTTCAAAGCGAAAAAAGAAGTATTCGCTATGAAATTATAAAAGACTTTGGTCCTGCAAACGATAAAACCTTTGAGGCGGTCGTATATATGGATGATATATTAATGGGCACTGGAATTGGTAAAACAAAGAAGGAAGCTCAACAGCAGGCTGCTAAATCAGCCTTAGATAAAGAAGCGAATTAACGAATTTATTTTTGAAATCATATAATAAAATGGTGATTCATATGTTAATGGCAATTATTGGCATTAGTGGTAGAATGGGCCAAAGGTTATATGATTATTTCAAGGATAGATTTGAAATTGTTGGTATTGATCTCATTAATTGTAGTAAAGTAAAAACCTATAAGCATTTAAGTGATGTAAAAGAAAAGATAGATGTAGTAGTTGATTTTTCAAATACAAATGCATTTGATGAGCTATGCTATGCACTTGAGAATAACATATTAACCTTAAGTGGAACAACAGGCTATACTGATGAATTATTAGATGAGCTAAAGGAAAAGGGTAGTGATTTATTTTATTGGTCAGCAAATTATTCTAAGGGAATTGGATTATTTTCTAGGCTAATAAAAATCATTAAGAACGATTATTCTTTATTTGATTTTATAGAAATACATGCATCAACTAAAAAGGATTCCCCTAGTGGCACTGCTAAAATGCTAGCTAGAGATTTAGATATTTCATTAGATAAAATACAATCGTTAAGAATAAATCATGCTCCTCCTATTCACGAGCTTATTTTTTCATCAGAAAATGAACAAATAGCAATACGCCATGAGGTTACAAATACTAATGCCTTTTTAGAGGGTTTTGATGAAGTATTAACAAATTTATTAGGAAGTGATTAAAATGATTAAGAAGCTATATGAGTGTGACTGCTTTGATTATCAAAAATTTATATTAAATAATACAAAGCAGTTATCATTATCGGCTGATGAAACAGTTGTTTTGATAAAGCTTTTAGATAATTATAAGAGCTCAAAGATAATGTCAACAAATTCATTTAAATCTTTATCTCTTACGAAGACTCATTTAGAAAAAGCATTGCTTGGGTTGCTTGAAAGAATGTTTTATGAAATATATATAAATTATGATAACGGCACAGGGGTTGAGCATATTTCATTAGATGGTTTTTTTGCCAAGGCTGAAAGATTATTGAATAACAAAATTTCTAATCCTGATGATGAGCTTTTCCAAGTGAATAAATATTTGAAGGAAGAGTTTAATAGATTATTAGTTGCTAAAGAGTTAGATATTGTCTCAAGCCTTGTTATTGAGGATTGTTATAGGCTTAATGATTTTATAAGAGCTGTAGAGAATTTAAAATCTAAGGATAAGCTATTGAGTATAAAAAATATTGCACAGGCTCTTGCGATTAAAGAGGAGGATGAAAAGCCTAAGGCTTCACCGGCTCCAAAATGTGTTCAGGCTTTTTTCAATAGTATAAAATAATGAATAAGAAGACTTCAGAAGAAATTATAGAAATACTGAAGGAAGTTATTCCAAATAGAGAGCCTGAGCTTAATTTCAACAATTCATTTGAACTTGTTTGTGCAGTTTTATTATCAGCTCAAACTACTGATAAAAGGGTTAATATTGTTACTGAAGAATTATTTAAAAGATATCCTACTCCTAAAGCTTTATCAGAGGCTGCTTATTCTGATGTATATAATATTATTGTTAGCTTAGGCCTAGCAAAGAACAAGGCTAACAATTTAATCAATTTAGGTAAAGCAATATATTATGATTTTAATAACGAAGTACCAAATACATTAGAAGAGCTTATGAAGCTTCCTGGTGTTGGAAGAAAAACTGCCTTAGTAGTTTTGGCTCTTGCTTTTAATATTCCAGCTATTCCTGTTGATACACATCTTCATAGAATGGCAATTAGATTAGGATATATTAATAGTAAGGAAACAGTTCTTGATGCTGAAAAGTCTTACATGAAATATATACCAAGGGATGAATGGATTGATGCGCACCATTTGTTTCTATTGTTTGGTAGATATCATTGTAAATCAATCAACCCAAAATGTGATCAATGTAAGTTGATTGCTTATTGTAAGAAATAGAGAAAATTCTCTATTTTTTTTATTTATTATTCATTAGTATTTAATTGGTGATTTTTATGAAGGTTAAAATATTTGATTTTGAGCATGAAGAGGATTTAGAAAAAAATGTTAATGAGTTTATTAGTGATAAGGATGTAATAAATATTTCGTACCAAGCTAGTCATTTTAATTTTAATGGCGAACAAATTTTTTCTTTTTCCTGCTTGATACAATATAATGAATAAATCCTTATTGTAAAAAAGTTTTTTTATCAATCTATCATTTTGTAGACATTTATCTTGTAGCCTTTATAATAAAAAAAAGCACGAGGTGAAAAAAATGGATGTAGTTAAAACAATTAAAAAAGAGATTAGAGAACGAATTACACAAGCTGAAGGCTTATACAGCTTAATAGGTACTGAGCTAAAGCAAAGAAGGCTTAAGCAATCAAAAACCTTATCCTCTGTTGCAGATGAGCTATGCTCTGTTTCTTATTTAAGTAAGGTTGAAAATAATAAGATCACACCGAACAAATTTTATTTAAAGGAGTTATGCACTAGATTGGATTTCTCTCAGGAGAAAATGCAAACACTATTTAATCTTAAGGAAATAATTCGAGAAGCAGTAGTAGCGTTTATCAGCAATGATAAGGAAAAGCTTAAATCCATAGTAGAGCAGGGTAGGGATATTACAACATGTAGATATAAGATAGTACTATTTATATCTTATATTATGAATAAGGAATACGATAAGGCACGCAAAATATCATATGAAATATTAAGGCTTATAGGATCAGTTACTGACTATGATGTTAAGGCATATGCTGTATTTGAATCTATTTTTTTATTTTATACGCAAGAGCTAGATGATGCTTTAGATACACTAGAATTTATTGAAAAAACTGATTTGCCTGTAGAACTTAGGTTTCTTACTTTAAAATATAAATACTTTAGCTATGTGACGATTAATAGTCCTTCTGCAATATTTGAATATGATAAGCTAACAGAGTATTTGGTTAAGATCGGGTATTTGAATTATTTAGATGAGCTTCGCTATATTATGTGTCTTTATTTGATTCAAAATAAGGAAATTAAAAGATATTCAGACATTTTAAAAATAATAAATAATGAGCAATATAAAAAGACTCTTTATCTTTTATCTAAAATTATTTATAGCCCTAATATAAAATATAAGTTTGAATGGCTAGAGGGAGTCACTCCATTTTTTTATTATTTGGGATTGGTAAAATTTGACAAGAAAAAAATAACGGCAGAAATTGAAATGCTGAATGATCTTAGCTTTGATGTTGATTTTAATCCATTATTTTTAAAATATCTAATCTTGGATAATGATTTAGATAAATATAAATTTATCAGTAATATAGCAATACCTATGATTAGAAGATACAATGCTGGATATGCTAAGGATTTCTTTTTGAATGAGCTTTCAACTATATGCAATAGGTTTACAAAATATAAGCTTTTTAATATTACATATCAGCAGCTAAAGGGGACAAAGTGAAATGAAGAAGGCTTTAATGATCCTATCTAGTATTTTATTTTTTATACTAATTGGTATTAAATTATCTGCCAAATCATATCGATATGAATGGACTAATAGCATTGTATATGTGCCTGTGGGTGCTTCTATAGAGGATTATAAGAAGGAGCCATGTGCTACGTTATATGTCGATAATGTTGCTGTATATGATGCGAATATAACGTATTTAATGGATGGTGATTGGCTATATTATTTATCTGATGTTGATACCTCTAAGGTTGGAGAATATGAGGTTTGGTATAAAGCATATGAAAACAGCATATATAGACCGGGGACATGTCCGGGCTATAAGTGTAAGGTTAAATTTATTGTTTATGATGAGATAGCTCCTGAGATAAAAATTATAAATAATAATGTTAAGCTAAGAAGAGGTTCTACCTTTGATTTATTATCTAATGCTATTATTAAGGATAATTATTATACAGATTTAATAATTAAAGCTGATTCAAATGTTGATTTTAATAAGCTTGGTAGTTATCAGGTGAATATCATTGCCATAGATCAAAAATTTAACGAATCAAGTGCAAACTATCAAATAGAGGTGTTTGAAGATACCTATCCAAGCATAGGATATAAAAACGAAGGGATACCTATTAATATTGAATTGAATTCAAATGCTGATATAGCTAGCTATTTTTATGCAAGTGATGAAATAGATGGTGACTTATCAAGTCATATTAAGATTCCCCTAATTGATACCTCTAATGTAGGTTTATATGAATATGAGGCATCGGTCAAAAATGCTGTTGGACTGGAAACTAGTATTTCATTTCATGTGAATATTACTGATGATAAAAAACCTGTTATTCACTTAACTGATGAGGTAGTAATTTTAGATTATAAAGAAAATTTTGAAGTATTTGATTTTAAAAGGTATATTTCTAAAATAGAAGATAATCAAACTATTAATTATGATAATTTATTTATAAGTTCAAATGTTGAAAATAAGGTTGGAAACTATAATGTTTTATACACATATACTGATGGGAGCTATGAAGTCACATCTACACTTGAGGTTAGACTTCGTAGCTATGAAAAGCCTATTATTGAATGTGATGAAATAGTTATATACGAATCGTCAAGCTTTGATATATTAGATTATGTGTCTATATATGATGAGTCTGATCCTAATGTTATTAATTCGATTGAGGTGTTTGATTATAGTGTAGATTATAATACTCCTGGAGAATATTATATAGAGGTGTATGTAATCAACTCGTCTGCTCTTACCGCAACAAAAAGAATTAAGCTAAAAATAATAAAGGATAAGACATCGCTTATAAGTGTAGCAAATGCTTCTGAAAGCAATAATAATGTATACTATCTCTTAATTATAGGTGGTCTAGCTCTGATAATTATATTTTTGACAATTAAAAAAATAAAAGCATTTAAAAAAAACTCCTAATGTTGTAAAATTAACATAAAGTGGGTGAATTAAATGAAGGGCTTTATTTATGGTCAAACTGAATATAATATGCTTGCAAATTCTAATCGTTTAGATGATTATATTAGTTTGGCCAAAAAGCATTCATTTGATTTTTTGACTATAACTGATAGTAATTTATATGGTAATTATAAATTTTATAAAAAATGTATGGAAGCAAATATTAAACCTATTATAGGTTTAGAATTTAGTTACAAAACTGAAGACCAAAACATTTCAAAGGCATTATTATATGCGAAGAATAATAACGGGTATAAATCTCTTTTAAAGATAAGTAAGCTTGTAAAAACAGAAGGGCTTGAGGATATTGAAGCTATTAAGGAATATGATGATATAAGCATTATTTTTGTTTTTAATGATTCCTTTTTTGAAAGGCTAATTTATGCTAAGGAGCACAATATCCTAATAGAATATCTAAATAAGATTAAGGAATTTAAAGATCCGTATATAGGTGTTAGCTATACAAATAAGCTAAGTAAGCTTGAGCTTAATAAGCAAATGGAGGCTTATGCACAGGAAACTGATGTTAGATGCTTGCCTATTCATCAATGCCGATATCTTGCTCATAAGGATGTTAAGATTTACGAGGCACTTACTAAAATTGGCGATCATCCTGTCATGATTGATCAATTTGATGATTATAGCTTTGAGATTAATCCTATGTTTGATTCAAGGGTTGATGAGTTTATCAAGCAAATCCATTTGAATTTATTTAATGATAAGATAGAGCTTCCTAAATATCCAAATACTAAGGGTGCATCCTCTAAGGACTTCCTTAGAGCTTTATGTATTAAGGGTATTGAAAAGAGAGGTAAGGCTAGTCGTAATTATTATGAACGCTTAGACTATGAGCTTTCAGTTATTAATAAAATGGGATACGATGATTATTTCTTAATTGTTTGGGATTTTATTAAATATGCTAAGCAAAAGAATATTTTAGTTGGGCCAGGTAGAGGTAGTGCTGCAGGAAGTCTTGTTTCGTACGCATTAGGAATTACCGAGGTTGACCCAATTAAATATGATTTATTATTTGAAAGATTTTTAAATCCTGAGCGTATCAGTATGCCAGATATAGATACTGATTTTCCGGATATTTATAGAGATGATGTAATAGAGCATGTTAAAAATGTTTATGGTAAGGAGCATGTTTGTAACATATCTGCCTTTGGTACATTCTTAGTAAAATCCTCTATTCGCGATTTAGCACGTATTTATAAAATAGATGATTCTAGAGTTGAAAAGATAATTGCAATGGTACTGCAATATGGATATGATAGATTACTTGAAGAATATAAGGATAATGAATTATATGAATTCCTATACATTGCAAGAGGAATAGAAGGATTACCTAGACATATATCAACTCATGCGGCGGGCATAATTTTATCAAGTGTGCCACTTGATGAGATTATTCCACTTCAAGAAGGAATTAATGGGTTATTTCAATCACAGCTAGAAGCCTCTGATTTAGAGAGAATTGGACTGCTTAAAATGGATTTCCTTGGAATCAAAAATTTAACTATGCTAGATGGTATGATGCAGGATGCGGGAGGCTTCGACATGAGGTTCTTAAGAGGTCTTCCACTAGATGATGCAAAGACATTTAAGCTATTACAAACAGGTGATACGCTTGGAATATTCCAGTTAGAATCTCAAGGCATTAGACAGGTTCTAACAAAGCTAAAGCCGACATGCTTTGAGGATTTGGTTGCTGTTCTTGCATTATATAGACCTGGGCCTATGGACAATATAGATGAGTTTATTAGGCGTAAGCATAAGGGTGATTTTAAATATATTCACCCTGTGCTTGAGCCTATTTTGAAGCCGACATATGGTATTATTGTTTATCAAGAGCAAATAATGAAAATAGCTCAAACCTTTGCTGGTTATTCTTTGGGTGAGGCTGATGTTTTAAGAAGAGCAGTTTCTAAGAAGGATTCTACAATGCTTGATGCATTAGAGGCTGATTTTATAAATAAGTCAATTAATAAAGGCTACAGCAAGAATATTGCAAAGGATATATATGATTTAATCTATAAGTTTGCCAACTATGGTTTCAATAGATCACATTCTGTAGCCTATGCAATGCTTTCATATCAGATGGCTTATTTTAAAGCAAATTATTTTCCTATTTTTATGGCTAATGTTTTAAATGATATGCTTGGTTCTCAGCTTGGTAGCTATATAAAGTATGCAAAAGAAAGAGGCGTTAAGGTAGCTAAGCCTAATATTAATTTTTCTACAACTAAATTTGTTTTATATAATAACGAGCTGATTATGCCTCTTAATAGTATTACATCTATTGGATACATTGTGGCTAATCAAATCCTAGAGGAAAGAAATAAGGGTATATTTAAAACGTATGAAGAGTTCAGACAACGCTGCGGCTTTCTTTCTGAATCTGTTATAAGGGCTCTTGTATTTTCAGGAGCATTAGATTGCTTTGGAAGAACAAAGAAATCAATGTGTGACTCAATAACAGAGTTTGACCTGGCCTTCGCAAGAATTGTTGGCTCTAGCTCTAAGGGTGAGTATAGCTTTGATGAGCTAAAGGAAAACGAATATAAATATTTAGGATTAAACTTAGAATATAATATATTTTCTAATTTTGATGAGCTTTCGAAAAAATATAAATCTATCCTACTAGCAAATTGTAGAATGAATTATGAGGCAAGGGTTATAGCTTCAATAACTGAATTTAAAGAAATAACAACAAAGAATAATGAAAAAATGCTTGTTGGTCATTTTGAGGATCCATCAGTAAATAAGCGATTTGTTATTTTCCCAAATGTTTATAACTCATTGTCATTTAAGGTTAGTAAGGAATGTTTATATGATGTCTTTGGCAAACTTGAAAGGGATAATAAGAACGAAGAGACATTTACTATTAAAAAAATAGAAGTTATAAAATAAGACCGGTTGGTCTTATTTTTTCTTTTTATTCATATTCTTAATTGGGTGATAATAGTGGAACAAATTATGTATTATTTATTTCAAGATAATATGAATAAGGAATTAGCATTAGAGCTGTACAAGGATTCAATCGCAAAAGATGATAGATTTATAAATCTTATTGATGAATCCTATTTAACGATTGAAGATAAATATATTGGTTATTATACGTTTGATGCATGTATTAACAACCACCCTTATTATTTTAAAAATAAGCTAACAAATGAAGCGTATGATGGGCAAATTGATATTTGTCATATTCAAACAGACAAGGATCTAATTTTAAATGAGTTGGTGAAAAATAAAGCCACCCCTATTGAAGAGCCTAGCTATGACATTATCAATACTAAAGCATTTGATGAAGCATATAAACGATTTATTTCTACCTTGAAATTAAGGGCTTTAGAAATGATAACTAAGAAGCATAATATAAAGCCCTCTAGAAGCTATTATATAGATATTGGGCTATTAGAAGGCTTTTCAGATATGAAAAAGGAAATATATTATGAAAGAGTTTATGTTTTTAGATATAAGAACGAACAGCGAAAAAGTGATTATATCAGCATACTTTCATGCTATAATGAGAAATTTTATTCCTTAGAATTTCCTAACTCCTTTGAATATATTGAATATTTAAAGTTTTTTAAAAAGCCAATAGAATATATTCCATCGGACTTCATTGATTTTTATTATCAAGATTCCTTTGAGGTGTATAAAAGCACGAAAAAAAAGCTTGTGTTTGAGGATGCGTCAGTTGTTCTTAAAAAGATTAAAAAGAGTACTAATTATGAAAGCTATTCAATGTATTCAGAATATTTAAAAAGCGGAATCTATTATTTTAAAATTAAAAGATATTTAAAGAAGCTTAGTGTCGATGCTGAAAGTCTTAAAAGACGAATTTACTTGGCTTATTTGACATTGAGGTTTCAAGCGGATAGTGGGTTATTTCTATATGATTGTGCAACTATGGGTTTGTTGGACAAAAAGGGTAATGAAATGAAAATTAAGTTTTTAGAATTTAGCTATAAGCTTGGAAATATGCGTGCAAAAAAAATATTATTTGAACACTTTAGTATGCCAATCAATTATAATTTGAACCAGATCAGAAGATATTCCTAGCATATAATATATTGGTGGTATAATGATTATTATTTTACTTTTGTTTATTTATTTGTCCTTTAATGCATATTATTTTTTCAGCCCATATAGGCTTCAAATTAATATGAAATATAAGCTCCTAAATAATGTATATGGCTTTTATAGAAATACGACTAACTTTATAGCTTATAATATTATAACGATGACATATTTGCTTTTATGCTTGACGTTTATAATAATTGGAGTATAATATAATTAAACGATTAAACAAGTATTTAATCGTAGGAGGTAATAATTATGACAAAGATTATTAGATTTAAAGGATTGTGTTGTGCTAATTGTGCTGCAAAGCTTGAAAGACAAATTAATAAAATAAAAGGAGTAGAAGCGACACTTAGCTTTGTCGCTGGCAAAATATTATTAGAATTAGAAAATGAAGAGCTATTAGATGATGTCATTCTTTGCTGTAAGAAGATGGAGCCTGATATGGAGATAAAGCTATGAAAAATAAAATTTTAGTTGTCAGGCTATTAATAGCCATCATACTATGGATTACAGCTATTTGCCTTAATTCGTATGAGATGGTAAGCTTGATACTACATATATGCTCATACGTTATAGCTGGATATGATATTATCATTGGAGCAATTAGAAATATTTTTAATAGGAATTTTTTAGATGAATTCTTTCTAATGAGTATAGCTTCTATAGGTGCATTTATTTTAGGTGAAAATATTGAGGCTCCTGCAGTAATGATTTTTTTTCAAATTGGAGAGCTATTCCAAGGAATTGCGGTTGAAAAAAGTAGAAAAGCAATTATGAATACAATGGATTTAAAGCCTACCATATGTCACATGGAATCTGGAGAGGATATTGATCCTGAGGATGTTAAGGTAAATGATGTTATTGTGGTAAGGCCTGGAGAGATGATACCTTTGGATGGAAAGGCTTTGTCATGTGGAGTTATTAACACTGCTTCCTTAACTGGTGAGGCCTTAGATGCTGATGTAGAGATTGGTGATACTGTCTTATCAGGCTGTATCAATACGACAACACCGCTTACTATTGAGGTTACAAAGGAATATTATGATTCGACAGCAGTTAAGATTTTGGATATGGTAGAAAATGCAACCATGAAAAAATCTAAGAGCGAAAAATTTATAACTAAGTTTGCAAAATACTATACACCTATAGTAGTTGGATTAGCTTTTTTATTAGCATTTGTTCCGCCGCTATTTATGGGCTTTAGTGAAAATTTTAGTATATGGGCTCATAGAGCTTTAAGCTTTTTAGTAGTATCATGTCCTTGTGCTTTAGTTATTTCAGTTCCACTTTCGTATTTTGCTGGAATAGGAGCAGGAGCAAAAAACAAGATCATTATTAAGGGCGGTAGTATTTTGGAGGACTTGGCATTATGTGATACTTTCATTTTAGATAAGACAGGTACACTTACTAAAGCTGAATTTGAGATTACTAAAATTATTGGTGATGAATATGAAATTATTAAAATTGCTAAAGGATTAGAAAGGATGAGTAACCATCCACTTGCTAAGGCTATTAATAGTATCGATGGTGATGCATATGAATTTGAGCTTGAGGAAGCACCGGGATATGGAATAATAGGTCACAGAAATAATGTTAGATATATATGTGGAAGTAAGAGGCTACTAGCTAAATATGACATAACAGCTATAGAGGCTGATGAAGCAGGTAGTATATTATATATTGCTAAAGGCGAGGAATGTATTGGCGCAGTCATTTTAGAGGATAAGCTTAAGGATGAAGCAGTAGAAAGCATTGGTAAGCTGATTGCTTTAGGTAAAAGAGTTGTAGTTTTATCTGGCGATACATATAAGACAGTAAAGAGTGCTTGTGATAGATTACATATTAGCGATTATTATGCTGGATTATTACCAAATGATAAGGTTAGAATATGTGAAGAGATTATTGAATCTAGCAAGGGTAAGGTTTTGTTTGTTGGTGATGGTATAAATGATGCACCAGTTTTAGCGTTATCTGATATTGGTGTTTCAATGGGACAAATAGGAAGTGATGCAGCAGTTGAGGCATCGGATATAGTTATTTTAAATGATAAACTATACGCATTACCTAATATGCTTAGGATTGCTAAAAAAACTCGAGGCATAGTATTTCAAAATATAATTTTTGCGATATTGATAAAGGTTATAGTGCTTATTTTATCTGCAATTGGTATTTTAGGAATTGAATGGGCAATATTTGCAGATGTTGGAGTTTGTGTAATAGCTGTTATTAATGCAATGAGAGCGTTGAAAATAAAAAAGGATTAAATTTCGAATTTAATCCTTTTTTAACTTATAAAATCAAAAATTAAAAATATTATTTTGTAAATAAAAAATTTTTAGAGTAGAAAACATTTACATTTCTAATTTGAAAAAAATATGATATACTTATAATAGTATTAAAAACTTTATGGAGGATTATTTTAGTATGGCAAAGAAAATAGTATCAAATTTAGACGTTAAAGGTAAGAAGGTTTTAATACGTGTTGACTTTAATGTTCCAATGAAAAATGGTGTTATTACTGATGATACACGTGTTCGTGCAGCATTACCTACAATTAAGTATGTAATTGATAATCATGGTAAGGCTATAGTTTTCTCTCACCTTGGACGAGTTAAAGAGGAAGCTGATATCGCAAAGAACGATATTGCTCCAGTTGCTAAGAGATTAGAAGAATTAATTGGTAAACCAGTTAAGTTCGTTAATGCAACTAGAGGTAAGGAATTAGAGGATGCAGCTGCTAGCTTAGCTGAGGGTGAAATCCTAATGTTCCAAAACACTAGATATGAGGACTTTGATGTTGCTGCTAATAAAGAGGTTAAGAAAGAGTCAAAGAATGATGCTGAGCTTGGAGCTTATTGGGCATCTTTAGGAGATGTATTCGTAAATGATGCATTCGGTACAGCACACCGTGCAGCAGCTTCTAATGTTGGTATCGCTGCTAATGTAAAGGAAACTGCAGCAGGTTTCTTATTAGAAAAGGAAATCAAGTATGTTGGTGGAGCAGTTGATAACCCAGTACGTCCATTTGTAGCTATTTTAGGTGGATCAAAGGTTTCAGATAAGATTGGTGTTATCGAGTCTTTATTAGATAAGGCTGATAAGGTATTAATCGGTGGAGCTATGATGTTCACATTCTTAAAGGCTATGGGTAAGAATATTGGTTCATCTAGATGTGAAGATGATAAATTAGATTTAGCAAATGAATTATTAGCTAAGGCTAATGGAAAGCTAGTATTACCAGTTGATGCTGTATGTAATACTGCATTTGAAGATGTTAAGGGTACAGTTAAGTCTGTAGATGAATTTGCAAATGATGACATGGGATTAGATATTGGTCCTAAGAGCTTAGAATTATTTGCGCATGAATTAGCTGGTGCTAAGACTGTAGTTTGGAATGGCCCAATGGGTGTGTTTGAAATGAAGAATTATGCAGCAGGTACTATCGGTGTATGTGAACTTTTAGCTAATTTAAATGATGCTAATACAATCATTGGTGGTGGTGATTCAGCTGCAGCAGCAGAATCTTTAGGATATGCTGATAAGATGAGTCATATTTCAACTGGTGGTGGTGCCTCTTTAGAATATCTAGAGGGTAAAGCATTACCTGGAATCACTTGTGTTGATGAATTATAATAATATTTTTTGGGGTTTAAATTTTTATTAAAAAATTGGAGGAGATTAATATGACAAAGCAAGTTGTTGTTAGAAGTACAGTGGGATTACATGCAAGCTTAGCTGCAAAGGTAGTTCAAGTTGCATCTAAGTATTCAGTTGATATTAATTTACATTATAAGGATAACACTATAGATGTTAAGTCTATTTTAGGTTTAATGTCATTAGCTATCCCTAGTGGTGAAAATGTAGTTATTGAGGCTACTGGAGATCAAGCTGAAATTGCAATCGCTGATATCGCTTCTATATTATCAAAATAATTTTAGTAATAAGGAGTTGAGCAAAAATGAGAAAGCCGGTTATAGCTGGTAATTGGAAGATGAATAAGATAAGAGATGAGGCATTACAATTCGTATATGCTGTTGGTGAAAAGCTTCCAAGTAATAGCCAGTTAGATTCTATCATTTGTGCTCCAGCAATCATTCTCCGTGATTTAGTTAAAAGACAGGGAGATAATTTAAGAATTGGTGGACAAAACATGCACGCTAAAGAATGTGGTGCATATACTGGTGAGATATCACCTATAATGTTAAAAAGTACTGGTGTAGAGTATGTCATTTTAGGGCATAGCGAAAGAAGACAATACTTTAACGAAACAAACGAAACTGTTAATGAAAAGGTGCTTGCTGCTTTAGCTAATGATTTAAGACCTATTATTTGTGTTGGTGAGTCATTAGAGGAAAGAGAACAAAATAAAACTAATGAGGTTTTATATGAGCAAGTAACTAAAGCTTTTGTCAATGTAGATCCAAAGGACATTGATGATATTATTATTGCTTATGAGCCTATATGGGCAATCGGTACTGGTAAGGTCGCATCTTCTGATATGGCTGATGAGGCTTGCGGATATATACGTTCATTGATTGAAAAAATATTTGATCATAGTATAGCTGAAAGAGTTCGTATTCTTTATGGTGGCTCTGTTTCTACTGCGACAGTAGATGAGCTAATGGCTAAAGAGCACATAGATGGTGCCTTAGTTGGTGGAGCTTCTTTAAAAGAAGAGGATTTTATAAGGCTTTGTGAATCTGCGGTAAAAGTACAAAAGGTGTAGGAAAAATCCTACACCTTTTTTTTCATATATGCTTCGTATGCAAGTATTGATGCTGCAACGCCGACATTTAAGCTATTTTGATTTCCCTCCATTGGGATAAATACTTTTTTATGATTATGATTATACCAATCAGAATTTATACCAAATCTCTCATTGCCTACTACAATAGCAATCTTACCCTTATAATCATAGCTTTGATAATCTAATCCAAGCTTAGGCTCACCAAGAAATATGGTATAGTTATTTTCAATTAACCATTTGATTGCCTCATCATATGATGTATCTACTGAAGGTATTGTTAGATTGCATCCTCTTGCTGCGGATAAAAGCTTTGGGTTATGAAGCTTAGAAATACTATCTACAAGGATAACTCCATCAGCCTTAACTGAATCTAAGGTTCTATAAATCGTTCCTATATTTCCTGGTATTTCTAATCTATCTAATACGAATAAAAATTCCTTGCTTTTTAAATCCTCAAGATTATATTTAGGTAACTCAATTATTGCCATAATACCTGCATGGTTTTCCTTAGTGGCTATTGATTGATATGTGGATTTAGATATTTCGTAAACATTCTTCGATTTTGATATTAATGAATTAAGTAGGCATTGTGTATCCTCCTTGAATTCATCTTCATATGAATAAACAAGTGTATCAATACCCACATTAAAATCATTAATTATTTTTAATATTTGAATATCGTCTGTTGTGGATAAATTAGGATAGCTATTAGTTTTTAATGTATCTTTTATCTTTTTAATAGCATCATGGTTTTTTGCAATTTTCATATTATCACCACATTGATTATAACATATTAGTGTCTTAAAAAAAATTAAATTATGATATAATGGGAAAGAGGAGAGTGGTAATTTATGAACACAGCAGATGCACACTATATTAAAATGACCAAAACTCCAGTATCAAAGCTGATAGTCATTTTAGGAATCCCAACAACTATATCTATGCTTGTTACAAGCATTTATAATATGGCAGATACATACTTTGTTGGAATGCTGGGAAAGAGTGAGCAGGGAGCCACTGGAATATTATTTACTCTACAATGTATAATTCAAGCTTTCGCTTTTATGTTAGGACATGGTTCTGGAGTTTTTGTTGCTAAGGCGCTAGCAGAAAAGAATAAGGAAGAGGCATCTAAATATATATCAACTGCTTTTTTTGTGGGAGCGATATTTGGTGTTTTTTTAATGCTAATAGGTTTAATGATATTAGAGCCATTGATGCTATTACTCGGAAGTACAGACACGATTTTACCATATGCTAAGGATTATGGATTATGGGTTTTAATAGCTTGTCCGTTTATGATATGCTCTTTAGTTTTGAATAATAATTTAAGATATGAAGGTAAAGCAATTTATGCCATGGTCGGTTTAGTCACAGGAGCTTTATTAAATATTTTTGGTGACTGGTTGTTCATTTGTGTTATGGATTTAAGTGTATTTGGTGCAGGTATGTCTACAGCCATTTCACAAATAATAAGCTTTGTGATTTTATTAGTGTTATATATTAAAATGGCACAAAGTAAAATTTCCATTAAAAAAATGGGCACTAAATTTGTGATATATTGGAGCATAATTAAGGTTGGATTTCCATCTTTTATTAGACAAGGATTAACCTCTATATCAAATGCTTTGTTAAATAATTTAGCTAAACCATTTGGTGATGCTGCATTAGCGGCAATAAGTGTTATCAATAGATTTAGTAATTTTATATTATGCGTAGGACTTGGTATGGGTCAAGGCTTTCAGCCAGTTGCCTCATTTAACTATCAGGCAAAGGAATACACAAGAGTTAAAAAGGGATTAGTATTTACTATTTGCTTTAGCGCTATAATAGTTTTCTGCTTTTCAATTTTCGGAATCATTATTCCAGGCGGTATAGTATGGCTTTTCCAAAGAAGTAATGATGTTATAGAGATTGGAAGCTTTGGATTACGTATAGCCTCTATTGGAGTATTATTTTTACCGATTTCAGTAACTGCTAATATGCTATTCCAAAGTGTGCGAAAGGCAGGTATTGCCTCAATTTTAGCACTTTTAAGATCAGGCTTAATTTTTATTCCAACGTTGCTTATTTGTGGCAATGTTTGGGGATTAAATGGTATATTAATTTCTCAACCAATTGCTGATATTTTATCAGGACTAATAAGTGTTCCTTTTATTTTATACTTTATATTTAGGACGCCAAACACGTTAGAGTCGGAAGAAAACGTAGAAAATTAACATTTTTAGCTTTTTTTATACCTTAAAACAATTGCAAAAAAAAAATAAAGTATGATATAATTTACTTAGGTAAGATTACGATGTAATTAAATGGAGGTATAGATATGGAAAGATATGTGACGCTGTTATATTTGCCAGAGGATCAAGCTGTTGCAAATGAACTGGCTGATATTCTTATGGATAAGCATGTTGATGTTCATATGTTTGAAAAGGTTCAACTAAAGGATTCAGCAATTCTATCAGATATAAGGCATAGCTCATGTGTGATTGCATTACATTTATCAGAGGATTTCGATTATAGAGAGTATTTAAGAGAAATTGTAAAGTGTGATAAGAAATGTCAATTTGTTGCTGTATATATAAATAAATCTACTTATCAAAATAAATATACTTATAACGAAATTGAATGTAAGGAAGGATATCCACTTGAGGCACTAGCAAATGATATTTGCTGTATTATGGTTGGTGGTTATAAGCTTAGAGTCACACCAAGAAATAGAAAAAAGCTTAAGGTTGAAGCTATTTCTTTATTTAATCGTGGCCGTTATGTTTGGTCATTATGCCTTTTATTAAGAGTATTTAAGATTAATGACTTAATAATTAAAGAAAAAATTGCTGCTGCATATTCTCAATTAATGAATTGTGATAAAGCAATTAATTATTATTCAATTTGCTTACCAATTACAGATTCAAATTCTCAAGCTATTATTTGTAACAATCTAGGTTGGTTATATACACAAACTAGAAATTTGGAATTTGCTGAAAGATATTTAAAGAAAGCTATTGAATATGGTAGCCCTGATGCTCTTTATAATTTAGGTTATCTATATGAAACAACTTGGGCTTACGATTCTAAGATGAGAAAAACTAAGGAAGCTTATGATATTTATTGCGAAGTTTTAAATTCTTCTACAACATCTGAGCAATCAAAAGCTCGTGCAACAGAAAAGCTTAGAACATATTCAGCTAAGCTATTACAAAGAAGGAATTATGCTGCAGCGATGAACTACTATAAAGCTTTAGGAGATGGAGCAAAGGTTGCTGAATGCTTAAGAAATATTAAGCTTCTTCGTCAAGCATATGAATTTAGGAAAAAACGAGAGGTAGCTGAGGCTCCTCATCAAACACAAACAGAATAATATTTAGGCACTAGTAATAGTGCCTTTATTATTGTTTAAAATAACTAAATGGAGTATAATAATAAAAGATAAGGATGTGTTAATATGCTAAAAATAGATGTTATTTCAGGTTTCCTAGGAGCAGGAAAAACAACTTTTATAAAAAGACTTTTAGATACTAATTTAAAGGATGAAAAGGTTGTGTTAATTGAAAATGAATATGGTGAGGTTTCTGTTGACTCAGAAATTTTAACTGATTCAAAAATAGAAATAAAGGAATTATCTCAGGGGTGTATTTGCTGTTCCCTTGTTGGAGATTTTTCTAAATCTCTTAAAGAGATTGTTGATACATATAATCCAGATAGAATTTTAATTGAGCCTTCAGGTGTAGGTAAGCTTTCAGATGTTATTAATGCTATTTCCTCTGTAGGCTTAGAGGATCATATAAATTCTTTAGTATGTATGGTAGATGCTAAGAAGGCAAGAATGTATGATAAGAATTTTGGAGAATTTTTCACTGATCAAATTAAAAATGCTCATACAGTTATTTTAAGTAGAATGGATATTACTAAGGAAGAAAATGCTAAGACTGCCTTAGAAATTGTTCGCAAGCATAATGATAAATGTGTAGTAGTTTCTACGCCAATTAAGGATTTAAGTGATGAGGAGATTTTAAAGGCTTATGAAGGCTTTGATGTTGACATATTAACCCATGAAGAGGAGTGCTGCTGTGGACATCACCATGAGCACCATCACCACCATGATGAAGAGGAGTGCTGCTGCGGACATCACCATGAGCACCATCACCACCATGATGAAGAGGAGTGCTGCTGTGGGCATCACCATGAGCACCATCACCACCATGATGAAGAGGAGTGCTGCTGTGGGCATCACCATGAGCACCATCACCACCATCATGCGGATGAGGTGTTTACTTCTATCGGTATTGAAACTGTAAAGAAATATGATATTGATAATTTAACCTTAATATTAAATGATATGGCTAATGGAAAATATGGTCTTATTGTTAGAGCAAAGGGTATTATTCAAGGTACAGATATGAAATGGTATATGTTCAACCTTACTCCTGAGGAGGTAGAGGTAGAGCCTAGAAATGCAATTGCTACAGGTAAAATTGTCGTAATTGGTTCTCATATTAATGAGGAAGATATAAAGAAATTATTTTAAGGATTAGATGATTATGCGTGAAATTCCATTGTTTATAATTAATGGCTTTTTGGAAAGCGGTAAAACAACAATAATTAAGGAAATCATAGACAATAATGAGGCATATAAAAATAATTCAACTGTAGTGATTCATTGTGAGGATGGCGAGGTTGAATATGATAAAGAATGGTGCTTAAACAATAAGGTCCATGTTGAATATGTTGAGGATCAAGCAGAGCTTACTCCAGATTTTATGAGAAATATCGATGATATCTATCATCCTAATCAAATTGTAATAGAATATAATAGCTTCTTTGATTGGGAAAGTCAGGAGTTCCCAAACGATATGGTAATTTATCAACAGATTACAATGATTGATGCTCAAACCTTTAATGTAATGTTCAATAATATGAGACAAATTTTCCAATCGATGGTAAAGGATTCTTCGTTGGTGATTTTTAATCGCTGTGATGGTGTTAAGGATTTATCTGCCTATAGAAGATGGATTAGAGGAATGAACCAAAATGCTCAAATAGCATTTGAGGGTGCTAATGGAAGGCTTACTGCAATGCTTGATGAGGATTTGCCTTATGATTTATCAAAAAGTGAAATAGCATTTGAAGAGGATGTTTATCCAACCTGGTACATTGAGGTTTTTGATAATCCTGAAAAATATATGAACAAAATATTTAAGTTTAAAACATATGTTAGAGATATTACTGATAATACATTTGTTATAGGTAGACAGGTAATGACCTGCTGTGAGGATGATATTCAATTTATGGGCTATGAGGTTATAAATGATACTGATTCTAGTGTAAAGGTTGATGATTGTATTTATTTAGAATGTAGTGTGGAGATGGCATATTCTAATATTGCAGAAAATACTGTCGTAATGCTTAGAGCTCATAAAATATCTAAATTAAAAAAGGAAAAGGAAACTATTTTAACATTGTAAAAGCTAGCTTCGGCTAGTTTTTATTTTACTTTAGTGTATAATAGATTTGGTGATGTATATGAAGGTTGAGGTAAAGCTAATAGATTCTACTATGGAGGAATCTGCTTTAATAAATGTTCATAGCTTAGGTGAAAATATATCTATGGCTATTGAATTATTAGAAAATAATAAAAACAATATCATAGGCATAAAGGATGGAAAATCTTATGTTATAGATATAACTAAAATATATTATATAGAGGCTATAGATAATAAAACATTTATATATTTAAAGGATGATGTTTATGAATCAAAATATAAGCTATATGAATTAGAAAATGTATTAGATAGAGCTAAATTTTTAAGATGCTCAAAATCTATGATATGTAATATAAGAAAAATAAAAATTGTTAAGACAAGCTTAAATGGTAGGTTAGATGCGACTATGCTTAATGATGAGCAAATAGTAATTTCTAGAAGCTACGTAAAAGAGCTTAAGAAAATGTTAGGAATGTAGGTGATAATATGAAGAATGCGTTTAAAATAATTGGATTACAAATTTTATTAATATCATTTGGCATGTTATTTGGTAATGGTATGATAGCCTTAATTAGTGGATGCCTAGGTGATGGATTTACATATTCTACATATTTTCCATTTGCAATTATATTAACAGCTGTCTGTACTGCTTTACCAACCTTGATTTTTTATATAAAGAAAGGACCTTATATATTAAAAATAATAATTCATTTCTTTATATTATTAGGTGTAGTAATATTTGCTGCATATGTATTTGATTGGGCAAGAGAGTTTAAGGATTTCTTACCAGTGTTATTAGTGTTTATCTCAATATATATTGCTGTATGGGTTGTTTCTTATATCAAGCATAAGAACGACGAAAAACAAATAAATAACGCATTAATTAATAAAATTGATGAGGATTAATGCAACTTACATACTTAAAAATGCAACTTACTTTAAGTTGCATTTTCTTTTTTTATTAAATGTATATAATGATGGTGAGGTGGAAATATGAAGGCAATAACAGTAAATAATTTAATAAAGAATTATAAAAATGTGAACGCAGTTAATTCTATTTCGTTTGAAATTAATGAGGGAGAATTATTTGCATTTTTAGGAGAAAATGGAGCAGGAAAATCTACAACAATTAATATTTTATGTACGATTTTAAAAAAGACATCTGGAGATGTGAAGATTTTTGATTATGAATTAGATAAGGATGATAATGAGATAAGAAATTCTATTGGTATAGTTTTTCAAAATTCAGTGCTGGATTTTAAACTTACAGTTGAAGAAAATTTGATTTCGAGAGCCTCTTATTATGGATTAAATAGAAAAAAGGCTTTAGAGGTAATTAAGCCATTCTTTGAAATGTTTGAGCTTGAGGATATTTGGAAGAGAAAATATGAGAATTTAAGTGGTGGTCAAAGAAGAAGAGTAGATATAGTAAGAGCTTTAATAAATAAACCAAGAATCTTATTTTTAGATGAGCCTACTACAGGCTTAGACCCAAAGTCTAGAAGTATAGTTTGGAAGTATATTAATAAGCTAAGATTAGAACAAAAAATAACTATTTTCTTAACTACACATTATATGGAGGAGGTAGTTGATGCTGATCGAGTTGTAATATTAGATAAGGGAAATATTGTGGCAAATGATACACCTGCAAATTTAAAATCTAAATATGCTAATACAAAGCTTTATTGGTATACAGTGCAAAATAAAGCTAATAATAAGCTAATTAGTAATTATGAATATAAATATGAGGTTGATCATTATATTGTTGATATGAATAGTGAAGAAATAAGAACCTTTATATATGAAAATCAAATTACTGATTTTGAGGTATTCAAGGGTTCAATGGATGATGTGTTTTTAAAATTAACAGGAAAGGAACTAATGTAATATGGTAAGCTTTATTGGAATGATTAAAAGAAATATGCTCGTGTATTTAAAGGATAGACAGGCAGTTATATTTTCTATGATTACCCCAATCATAGTATTTGTATTATATATTCTTTTCCTTAGGGGTACTTTTGTAGATGCACTAGAAAAGTATTTAGAGAGTGCTAAGGGCTTAATAGATGAAAAGGATATAGATGTATTTGCCAATATGCTATTACTATCTGGAGTAATAGGGAGTAGTGTTATTACAGTTTCTTACTCTTCATTAGTAACTATAGTAGCTGACAGGCAGGCTAAAATTGATTACGATATTTCGGCAACACCGGTTACAAGAGTTAAAATTATTGTTTGTTATTTGATTGCAGCCTTTATTAATTCATTTTTAATTTCTGCAATCTTATTGACAGGTGGATTAATTATAGTTTCTTTATTAGGCAATACTTATTTAAGCTTTATTAATGTTTTAGCATTATATGGAATTACGTTGCTTGGCTCTTTATCAGCAACAACTATTTTAATGATCCTAGTTCTATTTTTTAAAACTACAAACTCGGCTGGTGCGTTTCAAGGCTTGTTATGTGCAGCCGTAGGATTTATTATAGGTGCTTATATTCCTATTTCTCAATTTATAACGCCAATTCAAACGATTTGTAATTTATTCCCAGGAAGCCATATTACAGCACTATATAGAAATGTATTATTAAATGGTGTAATTGAAAACATGAATAGCTCTATGAATGGCTTAGATAATGGTTCTTTAGCTACGACACTTAAGGAGGTATTCTCTCTTAATCTAAATATGTTTGATAACTATATCATGGTAAATGGTATGCTATGGTATGTAATAGTAATTATAATTGTAGCGTTGATTGCTATTGCCATATTATTTAATAAATTATATAAAAGAAAATAATTTAAATGCCTATAGATTTTCTATAGGTTTTTATATTGACTTAAAAAAGGTAATATGTTACATAAGAGGTGTCTTATGAAAATAGAGGAGCTATTAAAAAGAGAAGAGATTAATTTTGATGGAATCGAATTATCTTATTTTTTAATTGGTTTATTAAGTGCCTTATGCTTCAAACTATTGAAGGAATTATAGAACCAACAAGGATAATATCAAGGATTTATTAGAATATGTTAGAGTATGATAAGAGATAATATTATTTATCTCTTTTTTTCTTGAATAACTAGTTATTCAAAAATATAATAGATTATGTTATAATTTAAAATGGTGGTTTAAGTGAAAAGATATATTACTCATAATGCAAATGAGACTGTTGAATTAGGAAAGAAAATAGGTTTACTTTTGAATCCAGGAGATGTTATTTTATTGACTGGAGATTTATCTGCTGGCAAAACTACCATTACAAAAGGGATTGGTGAGGCCTTAGGAGTTAAAAGGGTTATTAACTCTCCAACCTTTACCATTGTAAAATCCTATAACGGAGATAAATGTCCGCTATACCATTTAGATTTATATAGGCTAGATGGATTAAATCAGGATTTTGATTTAGAAGAATATATTGAATCTGAAGGCGTTTGTGTTATTGAATGGCCTTATCAGGTTAGTGAAATTTTGCCGAATGAATATATTACGATTTGCTTAACTAGAATTGATGAATTTAAAAGAGAAATTGTAGTAGAGGCGAAGGGAAATAGATATGAAGGAATTGTAGGTGAGCTTAAATGAAATGCTTAATATTAGATTCTTCAACTAAAAATCTATATGTTTGCTTAATTGTAGAGAATGATATCATCTATGAGAAATATTTAGAGGGTAGAAATGACCATGCAAAAAATATTGTTTTTTGTATTGATGAAGCTTTAAAAAGTGCTAAAATAGCTACTGAGGATTTAGATAAAATAGTTGTTGGTAATGGACCTGGTTCTTATACTGGTGTTAGAATGGCTGTTAGTGTTGCTAAGATGATGGCAGTATTTAAAGGTGTTGAGCTTAATACTATTTCAACTCTTTGCTTGATGTCATCTGGATATAAGGGGATTGTTAAGGCCTCAATTGATGCAAGACGTGGCAATGCATTTAGTAGTGTTATAAATACAAATAATAATGAAAGCATATTAGAGGATGGTCTATATTCTTACGAGGATTTAGAAAAATATCAATGTGATTTTTCAGTAGATGATTCATCATTTAAGGTTGACCCATTCTATTGTGTTAATAATTCTACTAAGGTTGAAAATCCTCATCTGTTAGTTCCTAACTATCTTAGAGATACAGAGGCTGAGAGGAATTTAAAATGATTAGAGAGCTAAGAAGTAGTGACATACCTTTTGTTGTAAGGATTGAAGAGGCTACCCTTGGTGAGAGCCTTGGAGAGGAAATGCTTTCTAGGTATGTGGATAATCAAATGTGTGTTTCATATGTTTATGATATTGATAATATTGTAGCTGGATATATATCATGTAATTTTGATGGTGATTCTTTAGAGGTGTGTAATTTGTGCATTGCTTCAAACTATCAAAATAAAGGTTATGGAACTAAGCTTTTAGCCTATGCTTTAAATGAGGCATATATTAGAGGAGCACAAACTTCAGTTATAGATGTTAGAGATAATAACCTAAGAGCTATTCATTTATATGAAAAGCTAGGATATAAGAGAATTCATATTAGAAAGAATTATTATAAAAATGGTGATGATGCTATTGTACTTTTAAAGCAATTTACTCCATATATGGATTTAGAGGATGCTTATTTACAATGCTTTGCTAAATTTGAATATCATGATAAATATGTGAAGATATTTGATGAGGTTCAAATAGATAAATACTATCATAATTATTATAGGGTGTTTGATAAGTCGATAATTAAGGAGCTTATGGATAAGCCTTTTGGAGATAATATTCTTCAATTTCAATTGACTGAGAAGGCCTTAGAATTTGAAAATGATGCTTATGATATAAATAATGATATATATATGTCAGCCTTTATTTCTAATATAACTCCTTTAAAGGAGATTAGAAAAAAAGCTTGCTTGATAACTGAAGAGGATAGAGCTGAATATATTGAATTTTCATATAATGACTCTAAAGTATATGGTGAGTCTTATGCAATGAAAAATGCATTAAGAACAGCAAGCATGGCTTTAGATGAAAAAAAGCTTTTATTATTTAATATTAAGAAGGATGATGGACATATCATTGGCTCTGCTAAATGCTTTATATATAATGATTTAGCAAAGATAGAGGATTTTTATATAGCAGAAATTTATCATCATCAGGGATATGGTACAGCCTTATTTATGTCAGTTATTGAATATATTAAGGCAAATTTTAAAAATACTATTCAGGTTATTTTAACAGCTGATAATTTGGATACACCTAAGGATATGTATTTTAAAATGGGATTTAAAAAGTGTGGAGAATACCACCTATATAGAAGGAAGTGATTTCATTGGAAAAGACAAATGTAATGCGAATGCTTGACCAAAAGAAAATTAAATATTCAGCATATGAGTATCCTCATGAGGATGGTGTTTGTGTAGAGGGCAATGTGGTTGCAGAGCTTTTAAACCAGAATCCTAAAAGAGTATTTAAAACATTAGTATGCGTTGATAATACTAAGCATTATTATGTTTGTGTTGTTCCAGTGGAAAATGAATTAGATTTAAAAAAGGCTGCAAAAAGCTTTAATGTTAAATCATTAGAAATGATTGCTGTAAAGGAGTTATTACCTATTACTGGATATGTAAGAGGAGGTTGTAGTCCAATCGGAATGAAAAAGGCTTTTCCAACTGTACTTCATATAACAGCTCAAAGCTTCGATAGTATTATTTTTTCTGGAGGAAAAATAGGAGTACAGGTTGAGATGAATCCTAATGATTTATCAAAGCTAATCAGAGTCAGCTTTTCAGATATTATAAAGGAGTGATCATATGCTAGTTTTAGGAATAGAAAGTAGCTGTGATGAAACCTCTGTTGCGATAGTAAGAGATGGGAAAGAGGTTTTAGCTAATGTTATTAACTCACAAATTAAGATTCACGAGAGGTTTGGAGGCGTAGTGCCTGAGGTTGCATCACGACACCACGTTTATCAAATTTCTATGGTTTTTGAGGAAGCATTTAAGGTTGCAGGTGTTAAGCCTGAGGATATTGATTTAGTTGCGGTAACTGAGGGCCCTGGATTAATTGGGTCTTTACTTATTGGTGTAAATGCTGCAAAGGTATTTGCGATGATGTATAAAAAGCCATTAATTGGTGTGCATCATTTAGCTGGTCATATTTATGCAAATGCCATTGAGCATGAAATGAAATTCCCTCTAATTGCATTATTAGTTTCTGGTGGTAACACTGAATTAATTTTAATGAAGGATCATTTTAATTTTGAAATTATAGGTGAAACATTAGATGATGCAGTAGGTGAGGCTTATGATAAGGTTGCAAGAGTAGTTGGGCTTCCATATCCTGGAGGGCCACATGTAGATAGACTTGCACATTTAGGTAAGGATACATATAAATTACCAAGAGTGTATTTAGATGATCAAAGCTTTAATTTCTCTTTTTCAGGGCTTAAGAGTGCTGTGATTAATTTGGTTCATAATATGAAGCAAAGAGGCGAAGAGGTTAATGTGAATGATTTATGTGCATCTTTTCAAGCTAGTGTTACAGAGGTTTTAGTTAATAAAACATTTGCGTTAGCTAAATGTCAAAGAGTAACTAATATTATAGTGGCTGGTGGAGTTTCAGCTAATAAGGGCTTGAAGGAAAGGTTTGAGGCTACACTACCAGAAGGTTTTAATTTGTGCATTCCTTCAATAAAGTATTGTACAGATAATGCTGCAATGATTGCGGTTGCTGGATATTATCAATATTTAAAGAATCCAACACTTGCAGATTTAACACTAAATGCAAATGCTTCATTGGAGCTTGAAAGTAAGTAAAGAAAACTATAGAGTTTTATATTAATTTGTTATATAATAGATTTATATTTTTAAAGGGTGATATTATGGCAGAAATAAATAATTTTATAAAGACCATTATGCAAAATGATTTAGCAGAGGGAAAGGTAGAAGCTATAGCTACACGTTTTCCACCAGAGCCTAATGCATATTTACATATTGGACATGCTAGAGCTATTATTACTAATTTTGAATTAGCTAAAGCATTTAATGGTTCTACAAATTTAAGATTTGATGATACTAATCCAGCCAAGGAGGATCAAGAATTCGTTGAAGGAATTATTGAGGATTTAGCATGGTTAGGATATAAGCCAAATAATGTATTTTATGGCTCAGATTATTTTGAGGAAACATATGATAAGGCAGTTTTATTAATCAAAAAAGGTTTAGCATATGTTGATGATTTATCTCAAGAGGAAATGAGTAAATATCGTGGTACATTAGTTGAGCCAGGTAAGAACTCTCCATATAGAGATAGAAGTGTAGAGGAAAACCTAAAGCTATTTGAAGAAATGAAAAATGGTAAATACAAGGAAGGCGAAAAGACATTAAGAGCTAAGATTGATATGTCTCATCCAAATATTAATATGCGTGACCCTGCTATGTATCGTATATTACATATTCCACATCATCGTCAAGGAACTAAGTGGTGTATTTATCCTATGTATGATTTTGCACATCCTCTTCAAGATTCATTTGAAGGAATTACACATTCATTATGCTCACTAGAATATGATAATCATCGTATTTTATATGATTGGTTTATTGAAAATTGTGAGATGCCACATGTTCCTCATCAATATGAATTTGGTAGATTAAATATAACTAATACAATTATGTCTAAGAGATATTTAAGAGCTCTTGTAGATGCTAAAAAGGTAATGGGCTATGATGACCCAAGAATGCCTACATTATGTGGTTTACGTAGACGAGGATTTACTCCAGATGCAATTAGAAATTTTATTTTAAGCACAGGTTTATCTCGTATTAATTCTACAGTTGAATCATTCCAATTAGATGAGGAGCTTCGTAATGACTTAAAGCTTAAGGCTATTAGACCTAATGCGGTTATTGATCCAATTAAGGTTATTATTGATAATTATCCAGAGGGACAGGTTGAATATTTAGATTGTCCTAATAATCAGGAATGCGAAGAAATGGGCAATAGAAAGATAGCATTCTCTCGTGAGGTATATATTGAGCGTGAGGACTTTATTGAGGAAAAGCCTAATAAGAAGTGGAAGAGACTTGCTTTAGGTGTAGAGGTGCGCTTAATGCATGCATATTTCATTACTGCAGTATCTTGTGAAAAAGATTCAAATGGGAATGTTACTGTAATTCATGCTACATATGATCCAGCTACTAGAAGTGGCTCAGGATTTGATGAAAGAAAGCCAAATGGTAATATTCATTTCGTTGAGGCATCAACTGCTATACCTACAGAATTTAGATTATTTGAGCCATTAATGCTTGATGAAAATGAAGATAATAAGGATTTAGATTTTATGGAAAGATTGAATCCTAATTCTCTTAATATATTTAATGGTTATGTAGAGGAATCATTAAAGGATGCTAGTGTAGGTACTCATTATCAATTTGTACGTAATGGTTATTATGTTGTCGATAAGGACTCTACAAATGGCAAGCTTGTAATAAATAGAACTTGTGGTTTAAAATCATCTTTTAAGCTATAAGAGTATAAAAGGACTGACCTATGTCAGCCTTTTGTCACGTTTTAAGGAGGATTATTTAAATGCTAAAAACAGTTAATTTAGGTTTACAATATGGCTCAAGAAAACTATTTGAGCATGTTGATATTACTTTTACTAAAGGAAATTGCTATGGAATTATTGGTGCTAATGGTGCTGGTAAATCTACATTTTTAAAGCTATTATCAAAGGAAATCGAATCTACCTCAGGTGAGGTAATTATGGATAAGAATGAAAGAATGAGTGTATTAAAGCAGGATCAAAATGCTTATAATGATGAAACTGCATTAAACACAGTTTTATTAGGTCATAAGAGATTAATTGAGATAATGAAGCAAAAGGATGAGCTATATGCAAAGGAGGATTTCACTGACGAGGATGGTGTTTTAGCAGCAGAGCTTGAAGGTGAATTTGCAGAGCTTGGTGGCTGGGAGGCTGAAAGTGATGCAGAAAGCTTACTTAATGGTATTGGCGTTCCTTCTGAATATCATCATACATTAATGGGTGAGCTAGATGCAAAGCTTAAGATTAAGGTTTTACTTGCTCAAGCATTATTCGGTAATCCTGATATTTTATTATTAGATGAGCCTACTAATAACCTAGATTATAAATCTACTAGATGGCTTGAAAACTTCTTATTAAATTTTGAAAATACGGTATTAATTGTATCTCATGACCGTCACTTTCTAAATAATGTATGTACACATATTTGTGATGTTGATTTTGGTAAGATTAAGCTATTTGTAGGTAATTATGAATTCTGGTATGAATCAAGTCAATTGGCTCTACAACAAGCAAAGGATCAAAATAAGAAGGCTGAACAAAAGATTAAGGAGCTTCAAGAATTTATTGCTAGATTCTCTGCTAATAAGTCTAAATCAAGACAAGCAACATCTAGAAAGAAGCTATTAGATAAGATTACACTAGATGATATTGAACCATCATCAAGAAGATACCCTTTTATTGGCTTTAAGCCAAATAGAGAGGTTGGTAATGATATCTTATTTGTTGAAAAGCTATCAAAGCCAGGAGTGTTTGAAAACTTAACATTTAGCGTTAATAAAAATGATAAGATTGCATTCTTATCGGAAAATACTCATCAAATAACTGCATTGTTTAATATCTTATCAGGCAAGGATACCGATTACACTGGTAAGTTTAAATGGGGTGTTACAACCTCTTTAGGCTTCCTACCTCAGGATAATAAGGAATACTTTAATAAAGAGCTTTCATTAATTGATTGGTTAAGACAGTATTCACCAGAGGATCAAACAGAAAGCTTTATCCGTGGTTGGTTAGGTAGAATGCTGTTTAGTGGTGAGGAATCATTTAAGAAGTGCAATGTATTATCTGGTGGTGAAAAGGTTAGATGTATGTTTGCCAAAATTATGCTAGAGAGCCCAAATATTTTATTATTTGAGGACCCAACTAACCATTTAGACCTAGAATCTATTACTGCCTTAAATGAAGGAATGAATAACTTTAAGGGTAACATTTTATTCTCAAGTCACGATGCTGAGCTTTTAGAAACTGTTGCTAATCGTATTATTTCATTTAATAAGGATGGCTCTATAACAGATAGAATGACTACTTATGAGGAGTTTATCGAATCACAAAATTAAAGGGATGATTTTATGGATTTATTGACTGGATTAAATGAATCACAAAGAAAGGCTGTAGTTACTACAGAGGGACCAGTGATGGTTATGGCCGGTGCTGGTAGTGGTAAGACAAAGGTATTAACTACTAGAATTGCATACCTTATTTCAGAATTAGGTATCCCATCGTCTAATATATTAGCTGTTACATTTACTAATAAGGCAGCCAATGAGATGAAGGAAAGAATTGAGTCTATGCTATCTATTGAAACTAAATATATGTGGGTTTCTACATTTCATAGCTTTTGTTCAAGGCTATTGAGGCTTGAAATGAATCATTTACCTCCTTTTACTAAATCATTTGTTATTATTGATGATGAGGATTCAAATAAGATTGTAAAGGATATTATGAAGGAGGAAATGCTTGATGAATATAAGCCTAAGGATATTAGAAGCTTAATATCTAAAAGCAAGAACTTCACTGATTTTAAAATAGAAGATCCTCGTTTAAACAATGCATATTCAATTGTTGATAGAAAATACCATGAATATTTAAAGGATAATAACCTATTAGATTTTGATGATTTAATTATTAAAACAATTGAGCTATTTAAAAAGAATCCAGATATATTAGAAAAATATCAAAATAAATTTCAATATATATTGGTTGATGAGTTTCAGGATACAAACACACTTCAATATAATTTAGTGTTTATGCTATCAGCTAGATACCATAATATCTTTGTTGTAGGTGATGATTTCCAATCTATTTATTCCTTTAGAGGAGCAAGGATTGAAAATATAAATAGATTTAGAAATAGCTTTTTAGAGCATCAGCTTATTTTACTTGAGGAGAATTATCGTTCAACAACTCAAATATTAGATTTAGCCAATTCTATTATTGAGCATAACCCAAATCAAATTAAAAAGAAGATGTATTCAAGTAAGACTGACGGACAAATTCCATTTTATTATCATGCTGATTCAGCATATGATGAGGTTATGTTTGTTATTGATAAAATAAAAGAGCTTATGGTTTGTGGAGATTCATATAGTGATTTCGCTATTCTTTATCGTGCAAATTATATCTCTCGTAATTTCGAGGATATGTTGGTAAGGTATCAAATTCCATATAAAATATATGGAGGCTTATCATTCTTTGCTAGAAAGGAAATCAAGGATATAATTGCCTATTTAAGATTGCTAATAAATAAGGATGATGATTTTTCATTTAGGAGAATAATAAATGAGCCTAAAAGAAAGGTTGGACCTGCGTTACTTGAAAAGCTATCTATAGAAGCTTCTAGCAATGGAGTTTCTTTATATAATGCTATATTAACGATTTCTGGTTCGGGACTGGGAATTTCTGCCTTAAGAGAATTTAAGGCTGTGATGGATACTATAAGTGCTCAAATTGAGAATGTCAAATTGGGAGATTTGGTGGATTCAATATTAAATGAAACTGGGTATGAGGAAGCCTTGAAAAAGGATGAGGATACCTACCATGATAGAATTGGTAATGTTAAGGAGCTAAAGAGCGTCTTAAGAGAAGCAGAGGAATTTTATGATGGAGATAACACTGCTAAGCTTGAGCAGCTATTATCTGATTTAGCTTTAAGAACTGATAATGAGGATGATGATATTAGTAAGGATAATTGTGTTAGATTATCTACATATCATCAGGTTAAGGGATTAGAGTTTAAGAATGTATTTATGGTTGCTATGGAGGATGGAATATTTCCTTCAGCTAACTGTATGAGACCAGATGAAATTGAAGAGGAAAGAAGAATATGCTACGTTGGTATTACAAGGGCTAAGGCTAAGCTTTATATTACTAATGCAGAAAATAGATTTCTATTTGGATGTCATCAGCACTTACCTGAGTCTAGATTTATAAATGAAATGACAAAGACACTATTTAAAAACATTTCAAAGGGCTATACAAGGTTTGATAATAATACTGTGAAAAAGTCTTCACTTAAGGTTTTAGATAAGCCTACAGAAAAGGAAGAGTCTAGCGTTGTAAAGTTTAGTGTTGGTGATAAGATTAATCATAAGGCGTTTGGAGATGGGCTTGTCGTCGCTGTAGAGGGCGATGTGATTCAGGTTGCATTTAAGGTTCCTCATGGAATCAAGAAGCTTATGGGCTCACACCCTGCAATTAGAAAGATTTAGGTGGTGTTAGTTTATGAAAAAAGGTTTATTAATAATAATGGTATTATTTGTTTTTTTGCTTTCAGGCTGCAAGGATAAACAACAAATGAGCTTAGAAAAATATTCAAAGGACACCGATATCGTTTTTACTATATATTCATATGATGGTAAATCCGAAAGCCAATATATGATAAATAGTCTTGGACATGCATGGTTATCTGTTGAAAATAATACAGGTGATTCCATTATGATTGGGGATTATGAGCTATTAAGTAATAGATCATTATATTTTGGTTCATGGGCTAATTCAGCAAATGTTGGTATTTGCTATAATTTAGAGCCTCATTTTAGAAATAAGTATGATAGATATGATGGTGTTATTTCTTTAAGCATTAATATTGATTTAGAAGATGTGGAAAAAATATCTAATTTTATATTAAATAATGATAAATGGGGATTTATCAATAACTGCTCCTCATTTTCGATACATTGCTGGAATCAGATAGTAAATGAGGAAATTCACTTAGATACTTATGCTATATACACTCCAACTAAGCTATGTAATAATTTAATGCAATATAAGGAATATAAGGTTAATAAGGAAATGATTAATTATGATGAGATATTCTATTATGATGGTGGAATAAGGCAGGTGCTAGAGCTATGCTAAGAAAAATTTTAATTATTACCTTGTGCTTAATATCTATATTATTCATATATCTATCTTGTGGTTATTTTATAAGAGCATGTAATCAACCAACATTGCTTGGTAATGAGAAAACATTTTATTTCTTTGGTTTTTATATTTTAGCAATTGTTTATACTTTAGCCGCTGCTATATCTATAGCTGGAACAATAATTATATTTTTTAAATTTAGAAGGGCACATTAAAATGTGCTTTTCTTTTTCTTTTTATAATAAAAAAATTATAAATATGATATAATAACAACGTATAGATTGGGGTTGGAAATATGGATTTAGCCAAAAGAGTTAATGAATTAAAGGAAATATTAAATAAAGCATCTGAAGCGTATTATGTTTATGATAATCCTATTATGGAGGATTATGAATATGATAAGCTTATAACTGAGCTTATTACTATAGAGGATGCTAATCCTGAACTAAAGACAGCTGATTCTCCAACTAATCGTATTGGTGGAGAGGTTTTATCAAAATTTGAGAAGGTTACTCATGCTCAAAAAATGATGTCATTATCAGATGCATTTAGCTATGATGAGCTAAGAGATTTTGATAATAGGGTTAAAGCCCTAGCACCTAATGCTACATATTTATGTGAGCTTAAGATAGATGGACTATCTGTATCGTTAAGATATGAAAATGGTTATTTAGTACTAGGTGCTACACGTGGTAATGGTAGCATTGGCGAAAACATTACTCATAATGTGAAAACAATTAAAAGCGTTCCTTTAAAATTGAAAAATGATTTATCTATTGAGGTTCGTGGTGAAATATTCATGCCTAAGAAGAGCTTTGTAGCCCTAAATTTAGAGCGCGAGGCTAATGAAGAGGAATTGTTTGCAAACTGTAGAAATGCGGCTGCTGGTTCAGTTAGACAGCTTGATAGTAGTATAGCTGCTAAAAGAAATTTAGATGTTTATTTGTATTATTATTTAGGTCAAAATGTTAATACTCAAGAGGAAGCATTAATTGAAATGAAGGAGCTTGGATTTAAGGTTAATCCATTATATAAGCATTGTAATACAATTGATGATGTTATTGAGTATATCAAGGATATGGGAGAAAAAAGACCAGATTTACCTTATGATATAGATGGTATTGTTATTAAGGTAAATGAAATTAAGCTTCATGATGTTATAGGTGAAACAGTTAAATATCCAAAATGGGCAATAGCATATAAATTCCCACCTGAGGAGGTTTCTACTAAGCTTTTAGATATAACATATCAGGTAGGTAGAAGTGGTGTTATTACACCTGTAGCAAGCTTTAAGCCTGTTTTTGTACAGGGCTCATTAATATCTAAGGCAACATTACATAATGAGGATTATATTTTAGCTAAGGATATTCATATTAATGATTCAGTAATTATTCGTAAGGCTGGAGATGTTATTCCTGAGGTTGTAAGACCATTGGTAGAGGAAAGAGGGATAGATGCCATTGCCTTTAAGATGATTACTAATTGTCCTTGCTGTAATAGTGAGCTTGTTAGACGTGATGGTGAGGCTGATTATTACTGTCTAAATCCTAATTGTGAGGAAAAGCTAATTAATAAGCTTATTCATTTTGCATCAAAGCCTGCTTATAATATTGATACACTTGGAGATAAGCTATGTGAGCAATTATATAATGCTGGCTTTATGAAAAATATCGCTGATATATTTAAACTTAAAAATCATTATAATGAGCTTATCATTCTACCAGGCTTAGGAGCTAAGAGTATAGATAAGCTTTTAGATAGAATAGAGGTAAGCAAGAATAATAATTTAGATCAGCTATTATTTGGATTAGGTATTAGGCATTGTGGTGCCAAAATAGCTAAGCTATTATGTAGAAAATTTAAGGATATAGATGGGCTTATGAGTGCAACATATGATGATATTATCTCAATTGGTGATGTTGGTGATGCGATAGCTTATGAGTTTGTTGAATATATGAAAAATGCTGAGAATATAGCTTTAATTAATGAATTAAGAGAATTAGGATTAAATATGACTTATGAATTTGGAGAAATTAAGGAAAGCTATTTTACAAGTAAAAAGTGTGTATTAACGGGGACATTATCCTCTATGGGTAGAACAGATGCTAAAAAGCTTATTGAATCTCATGGTGGTAGCCTAACAGATTCTGTTAGTAAGAAGACTGATATTCTTATTTTAGGTGAAAATCCTGGAAGTAAATATGATAAAGCCAAGGCTTTAGGTATTTATATCATGAATGAAGAGGAGTTCCTATCAAAAATTAAGGAGTAATTTATGGACAAGATAATTGTTAAAGGTGCAAGAGAAAACAATCTTAAAAATGTTAATATTGAGCTTCCTAAAAATAAGCTTATAGTTATGACAGGCTTATCAGGAAGTGGTAAATCATCCTTGGCCTTTGATACAATTTATCAAGAGGGTCAAAGAAGATTTGTTGAATCATTATCTAGCTTTGCTAGACAGTTTATTGGTGGAAATGAAAAGCCTGATGTGGATTCAATAGAAGGCTTATCACCTGCAATATCTATTGATCAAAAATCAGCAAGCCATAACCCTAGATCTACTGTTGGTACTGTAACAGAAATTTATGATTATTTAAGAGTTCTATATGCTAGATGTGGAGTTCCTTATTGTCCTACTCATAAAATTCCTATTTCATCTCAATCAGTTGAGGAAATTGTAAATAATGTTATGAAATATAAGGAAGGATCAAGGCTTTATATTACTGCCCCTGTTGTTTTTAGACAAAAGGGCGAGCATAAAAGTATCTTTTCTAAATATCTACAGGAGGGATATGTGCGTGCTTTAGTAGATGGTGAAATGCTAGAGTTAGATCAGCCTATTAATTTAGAAAAGAATAAAAAGCATGATATTTTTATAGTACTAGAGCGTCTTGTAATGAAGGAAGGCGTTAGAAGTAGAATATTTGAGGCTGTAGAGATGGCTGTAAATGCTTCTAATGGATATTGTGTAATCTATTGTGATGGTAAAGAGGATTTCTATTCAACAAAGCATGCATGTCCACATTGTGGATATTCGCTAGCTAATTTAGAACCAAGAATTTTCTCATTCAATTCACCATTAGGTGCTTGTCCTGATTGTAATGGTTTAGGTAAAAAGCTTACTGTATCACCTGAATTAGTAATAGATGAGGATAAATCATTAAATAATAATTGTATCATACCTTATAAAAATCAAGAAAAGGATAACCTTAACAATTTAATGCTTATTCAAACATGTGAGCATTATAAAATTGATATGGATAAGCCTTTTAAGGATTTATCAAATGATCAAAAGAAAATAATTTTATATGGTTCTCCTGATATGATTAGCTTTAAAATGAAATCAACAAGCGGTAGAAATCATGATAAGAAGGATTTTTATGAGGGTATAGTTACTAATTTCTCAAGAAGATATATTGAAACTAATTCTGATTGGATTAGGGATTGGATAGAAGGCTACATGGTTGAAAACACATGTGAAACATGTAGTGGTAAGAGATTAAATGATTCTATTTTAAATATTTTTATTAATGATATGAATCTAGCAGATATATGTGATATGTCTATTGAAGACTTATATAAATGGTTTGATGAGCTAGTATTATCTGAAGAGAAAATGGCTATTGCTAAGCTAGCTATTAAGGAGATTAAGGATAGATTAAAATTCTTAATTAATGTAGGATTGGAATATTTAACACTTGGTAGAAGTGCAGATACATTATCTGGTGGTGAGGCTCAAAGAATTAGGCTTGCAACACAAATCGGTTCGCAATTAACAGGTGTGCTTTATGTTTTAGATGAGCCATCAATTGGATTACATCAAAGAGATAATGCAAGATTAATTTCAACATTAAAGGAAATGAGAGATTTAGGTAATACATTAATAGTAGTTGAGCATGATGATGAAACTATGCTTGCATGTGATCACTTGGTTGATATTGGACCAGGTGCTGGTGTTCATGGTGGTGAGGTTATCGCAGAAGGAACTCCTGAGGAGGTAATGAGGAATACTGATAGTATTACAGGTAATTATCTTTCTGGAAGAATGAAAATAGATGTACCAAATAGTCGTAGAGAGCTAGATGGTAGATTTATTAAAATAAGAGGAGCACAGCAAAATAACCTAAAGAATGTTAATGTAGATATTCCTTTAGGGGTAATTACATGTATTACAGGTGTATCAGGAAGTGGAAAATCATCATTAGTAAATGAGGTTTTATATAAGAATGCATATACTAAGCTTTATAAGGCTAAAAAGATTGTTCCTGGTAAGGTGGATAAAATTGAGGGATTAGACAATATCGATAGAATTATTGCGATTAGTCAGCAGCCTATCGGTAGAACACCTAGAAGTAATCCAGCAACCTATACAGGAGTATTTGATGACATTAGAGAGCTATTTGCTCAAACAACTGACGCGAAGATAAAGGGATATGATAAATCTAAGTTCTCTTTTAATGTTAAGGGTGGTAGATGTGAGGCTTGTAGTGGAGATGGAGTAAAAAGAATCTCTATGCAATTCTTACCAGATGTGTATGTTGCATGTGAGGTTTGCAAGGGTAAGAGATTCCAATCTGAAACACTAGCTATTACCTTTAAGGGGAAGAATATATCTGATGTCTTAGATATGACAGTAGAGGATGCATTAGAATTTTTTGATGCATTCCCTAAAATTAAATCTAAGCTTCAAACCTTATATGATGTTGGGTTGGGTTATATTAAATTAGGTCAATCATCTACAACATTATCAGGCGGAGAGGCTCAAAGAGTGAAGCTTGCTTATGAATTACATTCTAAGATAACTCCTAAAACATTATATATACTAGATGAACCAACAACAGGATTACATGTTGATGATATAAAGAGATTAATGAATGTGATTAATAAAATAGCTGATAATAAGGCAACTGTTTTAATAATTGAGCATAATTTAGATGTTATAAAATTAGCTGATTATATAATCGATATGGGTCCTGAAGGCGGAAATAAGGGCGGAAATGTTATTTTTAGTGGTAGACCTGAGGATTTAATTAAAAAAGAGGCTTCATATACAGGTAAATATTTAAAAGCATTAATTTAATAAAAATTTGAGGGCAGATTTAATTCTGCCCTTTTAAATTTGACAATATTTGTTATTTTATGTATAATATAAGTACTATATAACTTTCTATAAAAACTTAATAACCCTTTTACAAGAAAGTTTATAAATTTTTTTAATGGAGGAATTTTTATGAAAAAAGGGAAATTGTTTTTAGGCATGGCAGCCTCTGTGCTTGGTGTCTTTGCCTTAGCTTCCTGTGGAAGTGGTATGACTACTAATACTAAAAAAGTAGAACAAGCTACACAAGATGTATTAAAAGCACAAATTTCTGATGATGAGTATAAAGCTCAATATCAAGGATCTATGGAAAGGGTAATCTTTGATGATGATTATTATTATTCATATATTAATCCATGGGTTCGAAAAAAGGTTGATTCAGAAAGTAATAGCTCATTATATTCTATCATAACAAATAGAGATTTCTATACCTTACCAGAAGATAATGTAAATGTTTCATCAGTTGATAGCTATTTCATTAATGTTATGAATATGGTTAATGATGGTGCTGAATATGAATTTATTATATTCGATTATACAGGTAGACAGGTGCTAAAATATAGAGGAGAGTCTAGTAGTGAAGTATATCCTGATGATAAAATAAGTTATTCTTACTATGATGACGATGATTATAGACATACAGGCTATAAATATGTATTTGAAACCGAGTTATCTGGAAAGCAAGTGTTCTATAGTGATTATTGTGCTGAAACTAAAACATTTAATGTAAGCACAAATAATCCAGATCCATTTGAATTTGAAGAACCATTATTTAATGAGATTCGTGATGGTGAATATATAAAATATGAGGAATTAACTAATGCTGTAGTACTAACATATAAGAAGAATAATACTACATATACACCTATAGAGCTTCCTAAAACTACAACAGCAACATATATTTTTAAAGACAAGCTATATTATCAAACTGTTAAATTATTAGCAGATGAGTCATCTAATTATTCTTATTATGTGATCGATGAAGATAATGGCGAAACATTAAAGTATGAATTAAAGACATATTGTTATGATTTTAATACAGCTGAGTTAGATGAATTAAAGGTTGATTATTTCATTGAGAATGCTTATATGCAAAAGGAAGAAGCTCAATATATGGCATTACAAATAGTTACTATAGAAAATGGCGAATTAAATGCTGATCTTAATACACAATATGCATTAGTTGATGAGGAAGCAAAATTAGCGTATTTAAATAATAAGAATGTTAATTTTAGAAATCTTGTAGAATTAGAAAATGGCTATTTCTATGGCTACTATGCTGGATATTATTATTTATATGATTCTAGCCTTAATATAATTGATGAAATTAATGAAAGATTAAGCAAGGGATTATTCTTAGCAGAACATGCAATTTATAATACTTCAGGTACTCGTTTAATTGAATTTGAATCAGGCAGTAAAGTTTCTGAAAATATTCTTTATATTGATGGTGAATATTATGAATATAATGATGACAGCATCATGATAATTGATGTGGATAATGTTTCTAATGGTTTCTATTATCAAACTCAAGAAGTTGAAACTGATGGAATACTTTCTGTTTACAAGATTACTGCTAGAAAGCTTGGAACTAACACAAGTGTAACATATTATAGCTATAATGAAGGTACTAAGTTAGGTTCTGGTTCAACTATTAACAATTATACATTCTATAGTGTAAGTGGTGCATATACTACTCAAGATTGCGAAACTGCAATTGGTTTATACATGTTTTCTTAGTTAGTACATATTAAAATTTAAAACAATTTTAAGACTTCAATTTGTGTAATCAAATTGGAGTCTTTTTCTTTTGTTGATAAAATCAAAATATTGGTATATAATTTATAAATGAGAAAGTGGTGTTTTATGTGCCTAATCAAAATAAGAATGAAGATGAAAAAATAGAAGAATTACTTCAAGAGCTTAAGGATGACTCTGATGTTTCTTACGAGGATTTGGACAAGCTTAGATCAATGCTTAAGAATAGCTCTTTAGACTTGAAAAAGAGTAAATTATTTAGAGTAAAATTGGCTATCAAGCGTTTTATATTAAGCTCTTTATTACTGTATATAATTTCGATGCTTACCTTTGGCTTTTTATTTTCATGGATCAAACTAGAGAATAAATTTTGGCTATTTGGAGCTTCTGGTATTGTAAGTATGGCTTTGGCTTTTTTTGAGGTATTGCCTTCCATAATTAAAAACAAGCATCCGTTATTTTATATATCTTCATTTTTAATATTAGTTGTAATATTTTGTATAACGAATGATTTATTTATGATATTTGATAGAGGAATAATGTGGGCTATTCATTTGATTATTGTTGAAGTGGCTTATGCTGTCATTATATTTTGTATATATCGTAGGAAATATAATTTTAAAGGAGTATAATTATGAGTGATTTTGTTAGTGTTCGTGAGCTGGCTTATGCTAGTAATTTAGAGCTTTTAGCAGGAGAGGCTGGACTAGATGCTAAAATTGCAGAGGATATGATTTCAAGACCAGGACTTGAGTTTACTGGATTTTTTGATTATTTCGATAGTAAGCGTGTCGTGCTTGTCGGTTCTAAGGATAATAGCTTTTTTAAAACTTTATCTAAAGAAAAGCAAAGAGAAAATGTGGAAAAGATTTTTATGCTTCATCCACCATGCTTAGTATTTTCTAAAAACGTAGAGGTAGATAAGCTTTTCTATGAAATGGCTGAAAAATATAATATATGTATTTTCAAGTCTAATTTAAAGACAACACCAACGTCATCTAAGCTTTATACCTTCCTACAGGACAAGCTTGCACCTAAAATTTCTGCTCATGGTACATTAATCGATATTAATGGTATGGGTACATTAATTATAGGTAAAAGTGGTATCGGTAAATCTGAAACAGCCCTAGATTTAATAAAAAGAGGACATCAGCTTATTGCCGATGATTTAGTTGAAATAATTGAGAAGGAACCTGGAAATTTAGTTGGTTCAGCTCCAGAGATATTACGTAGATATATGGAGATAAGAGGTATTGGTATTGTAGATGTCGTAACTATGTTTGGTGCTGGTGCATATAGACAGAAAAAGAATATCAAGCTTGTTGTCGAGCTTGAGGCATGGAATACTGATAAGTATTATGATAGATTGGGATTAGAATCTCAAAAGATAAAATACTTTAATACTGAGATTACAAAGATTACTATTCCAGTGCTACCTGGTCGTACAGTAGCGTTATTAGTAGAGTCTGCAGCTATGAATGAAAAGCTAAAGCTTATGGGTCATTTTGCTGCTCAGGATTTCATTACTAAGGTGAATGATAAAGCTAGTAGAGGTGAAGAATAGTATGTTTAATTATATAGATCCTACAATTAGTCTTTTTGGACTTAATATAACTTGGTATGCTATATTTATTTTAACTGGAATTCTTGTTGCGGTAATAGTTGGTATAAAGGAAGGCAAAAAGCTAGGTATTTGTACTGATGATATTTATTGGGGTGTTATATTAATTGTTCCTTGCGCAATCATTGGAGCTAGATTATGGTATATATTATTTAATTTGGATCAGCATTGGTCATTTGCAAGAATCATAGGTCTAGAGGGTGGTCTTGCAGGTCTTGCTATTCAAGGTGGACTAATTGTAGCTTTAATCGTTTTATATATTTATACTAAGAAAAAAGATATGTCATTATATAGAACCTTTGATATAGTTGCACCAGGATTCTTCATTGGTCAAATTTTTGGAAGATGGGGAAATTTCTGTAACCACGAGCTTTATGGTCCTGTAGTTAAAAATCCAAGCTTTTTAAAGAATATTCCAATTTTAGGAGAGAATATGTATATTGATGGAGCCTATCGTCATCCAACATTCTTATACGAATCTGGATTAAATTTAATTGGCTTGATTATATTATTGGTACTAAGAAGGAAGTATAAGAATTTAAAATGTGGAGATTTAATGGGTGTATATCTAGTATGGTATGGTATTGTACGTATATTTACTGAAGCCTTACGTATGATGGGAGATCCATCAGATCCTTTAATGCTAGGACCTATTCCGGTTTCTATTTTAATTAGTATACTATTTATAATTTCTGGTATAACCTTCTTAATTGTAAAGAGATATATAGGTCCAAAGGAAAACTATCAAGAGGTTTTAGCCTATAATGCTATGAGAAAGCCTGATACTATTTTATTTGATTTAGATGGTACTTTATTAGATACAAAGCCACTTATTGATAGAAGCTTTATTCATACATTCTCACATTTTAGGCCTAATCATATATTGACTGATGAGGAGTTGGACTCTTTCTTTGGGCCAACCTTATATCAGACATTTTCTAGATACTCAGATGATGAAAAGGAAATAGAGGCAATGATTGCATATTATAGAGAATTTAATATTGCTAATCATGATTCTATGGTTAAGCCAATGCCAGGTGCTAAAGCATTATTATCATCATTGTCTATGAAGGGGTATAACCTTGGTGTAGTATCAAGTAAGAAAACTGATTTAGTTAATCATGGCTTAGAGCTATTTGATTTGTTAAAATATATGGATGTCGTTATTGGCTGTGATGAGGTTTCAAAGCATAAGCCAGCACCTGATGGCATTGAATTAGCCATAAAGCTAATCAAGGAAAAAAGAGCTGTTCCTGTTGAAGAAAACTTTAAGGACAAGCTTAAGAAACTTATAATAAAGCCTAAAAAGCAGGTTGATAAGGTGTTATATGTCGGCGATACTATGAATGACATATTAGCTGGAAAGAATGCTAAAATAGGTACTGTTGGTTGTTTATATATTAGTAATCCAGATATTATGCTTGAGGCTAAGCCTGATTACGTAATAGATAAGCTAAATGATATATTAAGAATTTGTATGGAGTAGTGATATAATGAGCTTTGCATTAGATGTTAAGGATGATTTATTAAAAATTAATAACACCGAAGCTAATGCAGATATGCTCGAGCTTGAAGCGATGCTTAGATTTGGTGCAGAGGTCTTGATTTCAAGACCTCTGAAGCTTTCTTTTACTTGCAATAATATGGGTGTCGTTCGTAGATTTGTTAAGATATGTAAAAGGTTTTATGATATTGAGTATGATATTGTTTCTAGAGTTATCAATAGATTTGATAATCATACTGTTTTTACGTGTACTGTATCTAGTGGTGCAGAAAATATTATTAATGCTGTTAATTTAATTCATTCTGAATCAGAGCTTCGTAATTCAGATTTATCTGATGATGAGAGGACAGCTTATTTAAGAGGCGCTTTTTTAGTTCGTGGTAGTGTCAACGACCCTATGAGCAAAAATAGTCATCTTGAAATAATTAGTAATAACGAGAATGAGATTTTATTTGTTCAAAAGGTTATGAATAGCTTTGAACTAAATGCACGCATAGTAAAAAGAAAAAATTATTTAGTTCTATATATAAAATCTAGGGAATCAATTGGTGATTTTTTATATCGACTTGGAGCCACATCTTCAATGAGCTATTATGAGGATGTAATAATTACCAAGGAAATTAAAGCTAATGTTAAAAGAGCAATTAATTTAGATATTGCTAATCAGGATAAAACGAATGAAGCGGCTACAATGCAGCTTAAGTATATTCAATATTTAGAATATAATTATCCACTTCAAAGATTAGATTCTAAGATTTTGATGGTTATGAAAATAAGGAAGGAGCATCCTGAGCATTCGTTATCTCAGCTATTAGATGTAATACATGATGAGTTTGATCCTACCTTAACAAAGTCAGGTTTAAATCACAGATTGAGAAAAATTAAAGAATTAGCATTAGACCTGGCCTCTAAGAAAAATGATAAAATATAAAAAAGCGTCTATTTGATTTTGCTTAATTATAACAAAATCTACAGACGCTTTTAATCTATTTAATATTATATTTCTTGAGTGATATGATGCTTATTTCTTAAAAATAAGAGAGCAATATTAAATAATCCTGCTACAAACACAAGCGCATAGACAATTCGTGTAAGAACAGTTTGATCTCCAAACATAAATGCTACAAGATTGAAATCAAAAATACCAATTAAGCCCCAGTTGACTGCACCAACGATTGTGATGACTAGTGCTATTTTTTGTATTATGCTCATAATCAATTCCTCCTTTATTGATATTTTTACCCTTTTTCTTAAAGTTATGCATATTTATATTTTTCATTGCATAACATCTATTGAATGGAAATGGGTGGATAAAAATGAAAAAAATATTGTATAGTTTTGTATTTATGTTATTACTTTTAACTACTAGCTGTGATAGTAAGCTTGAGAAGGATGGAATTAAGGTTGCATGTGATTACTTATCTTCCTTAGATTCCTATAGCCTTGATTGTGATATGACTATTTACAGAGCTAACAAGGATGTTAAAATGGATGTTACAGTTGATTATTTAAAGCCTAGCTATTATAGGGTCACATTCAGTAATAATAATGGTCATGAGCAAATTATTGTTAAGAATGCTGATGGAGTTTATGTATTAACTCCATCTTTAAATAAGGAATTTAAGTTCGATAGCCAGTGGCCATTAAATTCAAGCCACGCGTATTTAATAGAGGCTTTGATTTCTACTATTAAGGAAGACACATCAGCAACATTTGAGCTTAATGGAGATACATTAATTATTAACTCAAAGCTTAATAATATAAATGATTCTGCAACCAAACTAAAATTTTATTATGATACTAAAAATAAGAAGCCCCAAAAGGTATTATTCTTAGATGATAATGATAATGAAAAAATATTGGTTGAGTTTAATGAGTTTAATCCAAATAAAGAGCTAAAGGCAGAAATGTTTAATTCGAAGCTTATTATGGAAGAAAAATCAAATTCTAAAGAAAACACAAATGAAGAGAAAACAGAAGAAACAAGTATTGATATTACTTGTGGGTATGTTTGTGAAGGTGTAAATCTATCTGATTATATAATAGAAGATAATTATACAGTATTGTGCTATACAGGTGATATTAATTATACTGTAGTTGTTCAAAAGGTAGATTTGTATAGCAGTGTAATATCCATGGATGAGTATAATGATTATGATTATTTAGATTCAGGATTATTGCTTATTGGAGAAAATTATTCTAGATATTATGTTGATGATTTAGAGGTTAGCATTTATTCAAATAATTTAAATAGGGATGAAGTTTCAGCCATTGCCTCTGATATTACAATGTCATAATTTTGCACCCTCGAAGTTTTCGAGGGTGCTTTTTAAATCTATTTTAAATAATAGTTGTAAGGGTTAATAAAATATGGTAAAATAACGAGGTAAGGTTTATTTTTTTATAGGAGATGAATTAAATTGGCACGTGTTGTTAGAAAGGTGTCTGGTAAAGCTTCTGCCGGGCAAAAAAAGCAAAGAGTATGGTACACTAGCAAGCTATTTTGGGGAATAGTTTCAGCTATTGTTGTTATAGGCGTTACTGCTGGAATTCTTTTATATTTCTTTGTATTTAAGGAAGAGGAAGAATCTACAGTTAATGAAATTGATTATTTTGAAACATGCGAAACAGTTGATTTTAATGTTACTACATATAATGGTGTTTTAAATTATATTGATATTAATTATGTTGATATTCAAACTAATGAGCCATTATATTGTGAAAATGCATTTGTTTTTGCATATGATAAATCCTTGTTTTATCCTAATGCTTCAGATAATGAAGAAAATTATTTAGAAACATATGAAAAGCTTTTAGCACAATTAATAGATTTACAAAAGGACATTGATGCAGCTAAGGAAAGTGGCTTAGATGTTGAGCTATATGTAGTAGACACATCTATTGCTTCAAATTCTTTTATAATGGAAAATGGTACATTTGGTGTTGATGGTGAATCTAGTTATGCATTTATGTTTACTTACATCAAGGATGGAGAATTTGCAAAGGATAAGATTTCAGTAAATGGAAAGAAGCAACAAATTTTCTCTACTGATGAAAATGAAATGATCAGAACTACCATTAGACATGCACAAAATTATGTTAAGAATGGTTTAGTTGCTGACGAATAATAACGAAAGTAAGACCTTCATAATGAAGGTTTTTATTTATAAAGGAGGTATATAAAAATGGAATATTTGAATGAAAATGTATTAAATGCAATATGTGAGGATCTTAAGGTTACAAGGGCTCAAATCACTGCGGTATTAGAAATGCTACAGGATGAGAAAACTGTTGCTTTCATTGCAAGATATCGTAAGGAAGCTACTGGAGGACTTGATGAGGAAAAGATTAGAGCCATTGAGGAGCAATACACATATGGTGTTAATCTAGAAAAGAGAAAGGCAGATGTTATTAGACTTATTGAAGAAAAGGGTATGATGACAGATGAATTAAGAACTCAAATTAACGATTGTGTAAAGCTGATTGATGTAGAGGACCTTTATCGTCCATATAAGGAAAAGAAGAAGACAAAGGCTACTGAAGCAATTGCTTTAGGTCTAGAGCCTCTTGCTGACATTATGATGCAGCTTTTACCTACAGGAGATAAAATGGAAATTGCTTCACAATTTATCACTGATAAAGTTAAAACAGCAAAGGATGCAATAATGCATGCAAAGTATATAGTTGCAGAAAGAATTAGTGATGATGCTGAATATCGTAAATATATTAGAGATGCTTCTTTAAGATATGGTACTATCAGTACAAAGAAAAAGAATAATGATCTAGACCAGGATGAAAAGTATAAAAACTATTATGAATCTTCTGAAAATGTAGCTAGAATTAAGCCTCATAGAATTTTAGCTATTGATAGAGCTGAGGATGAAAATGTAATAACTGTTAATCTAGAGCTTCAGCCTAAGCGTGATGTTGACTATTTAATTTATAAGGTTGTAAGAAATAAAGAATCTGTATTTAAGGCTGAATTAATAGAAGCTATTGAGGATTCATATAAGAGATTAATTGCTCCATCTATTTCAAGAGAAATTAGATCTATGCTTACTGAAAAGGCACAGGAGCAGGCTATTCATATTTTCTCATTAAATTTAAAGAATCTATTATTACAAGCTCCTATGAAGGGACATGTAGTATTAGGTGTAGACCCTGCCTTTAGAACAGGATGCAAGCTTGCTGTAATTTCTCCAGCAAGTAGTGTTTTAGAAATTGGTGTAATTTATCCAAATGAAAAATCTAAGGGTGCTACAGTTGATCCACATTTATTAGAAAAGTCTAAGAAGACTATTATTGATTTAATTAAAAAATATGATGTAGAAATTATTGCCATTGGTAATGGTACTGCATCTAGAGAGACTGAAAGCTTTATTGCGGAGGTAATAAAGGAAAGCAAGCTAGGTGCAAAATACGTAATTGTAAGTGAAGCAGGAGCGTCAGTATATTCTGCTAGTGAGCTTGCTATGGAGGAATTCCCTGATTTATCAGTAGAGCAAAGATCAGCAATTTCAATTGCTAGACGTGTTCAGGATCCACTTGCTGAGCTTGTTAAGATTGATCCTAAATCAATAGGTGTTGGTCAATATCAGCATGATGTTGCACAAAACAAGCTAAATAAGTCACTAGATGATGTTGTAGTTGATGCGGTTAATAAGGTTGGTGTTAACTTAAATACAGCTTCAGTTTCATTACTACAATATGTATCTGGCTTATCAAAGGTTATCTCTAAGAATATTATTGCCTATAGAGAAGAAAATGGTAGATTCTATTCTAGAGAGGAGCTTAAGAAGGTTGGTAAGCTTGGACCTAAAACATATGAGCAATGTGTAGGCTTCTTAAGAATCCTAGATGGTAAGAATGCATTTGACATGACTTCAATCCATCCAGAAAGCTACGACAAGGCATTAAAGCTATTAGATATAATGAAGCTTGATTCTACGAAGCTAGGTACAGATGAAATGAAGGAAGCTGTTGAAAAACTAGATAAGTTTGATGTTTCTAAATCATTAAGCATTGATATGTATACCCTAAATGACATTTTAGAAGCCTTTGTAGCACCTTTAAGAGACATTCGTGATGAATGTGAAGGATTAAAGCTTCGAGACGATATAATGCATTTTGAGGACATTAAGGTTGGCGATGAGCTTGATGGAACTGTAAGAAATGTAGTTGACTTTGGCGTATTTGTTGATTGTGGAGTTAAGTATGATGGATTAATTCATATTTCAAAAATGTCAACAGCTAAGGTAAACCACCCTTCAGATATTTTAAGTGTTGGCGACAATGTTCATGTTTATGTAATAGATATCGATTACAATAAGCATAAGCTTGGCCTATCATTAATTAAACAACAATAATAAAAAGGAGATAGATTGAATCTATCTCCTTTTTTACATTAATTGTTGATCGTTAATAAACAATTTAAAGCCTATATTTAGCTTTCTAGCAGCGTTTTTACACATCTTCATACGATTTAAGAATATTTCGAAATATTCAAGTACAGGCGAAATTTCGGTGTCTATTTTAAGCGATAAAATAATGTTTTTATCTCTTACAGTTAGTTTTGAGGTTTTAACTGAATAATTTACTCTATCATGAATATCGTTCTTAGCATCATCTACGTTTCTAACACGAGATCTACGAACATCAGATTTGTCAGCAATGATTAATGCGGCAGCAATATGATTTACTGCAACTCCACTACCCTCATCATGATTTCCGATTGCAGAGACAATTAGTGCTATATCCTTTGGATTCATTTGTAAATCATTTAGAATTTTAAAAGCCATAATAGCTCCTGATTGAGAATGGTCAACTCTATTAACTAGATTTCCGATATCATGCATATAGCCTGCAATTCTTGCTAGCTCTATATCATGCTCAGAAAAATTTAAGCTTTTAAGTATATATGCAGCATCATCAGAAACCTTAGTTGCATGTGCAAATGAATGCTCAGTGTAGCCTAAAGACATTAACGAATTATCTGCCTGTGTTATATATGTTTTAATTTCCTCATTTTTTTTAATATCTTCAAAAGTAATCAAAATTATCAACTCCTTGCTTATTATGATACCACATTTTTAAAAATTATTAAAATTTAATATAAAAAAATAAGAGGTTTTAAAACCTCTTATTATATTATTATTTTTCATCTGGTCTAGACCAATCCATTTCTGGATCAATCCATGCGTTAAATTCAGAATCAGCATCATAATCAACAACTAGATTTGCATAGTGATTTCTTTCATTTTCTACTAGTGTAGAAATAGTTTGATTATCTGAAGTTATCTTTAACTCATCTAATAAAATCATATTTTGGAAATTAGAAGAAGAGTATGCAGTCATTGCATCTGTAAATAATGAAGATAATAATGAAGAAATTTCAGCATCTAATGATGATTCAATACCATTCTTTGACTGAACGTAGTAGATGAATAATTGGTTTAAGCTAGCAGTACTAGCCTCAGAGTTATATGCATCAAGTGTTACATATACGTTATTAGCAGAATCATCCTTATCCTCGTATAATAATACTTGAATTGCAGATTGATATCCATTAGTATCATCTTTCTCTTTTGTAAAGTCTAAAGTCTTAGGAGAATTATCATATGAATTAATAATTAATAAATGATATCCATATACTGTCTTACATAAAGTTTCTGCTTTAATTTGATCTACGTCACCTTCAACCTCTAATAGGCCATATGCAGGAGTAATGAAGTTTCCGTTTTTGTTGATATCATCATCACCAACTTCGTTATCCTCATCATTAATTCCATAGCCCTCAAGTTTAACCTTCTTATAGATTTCCTTAACGTAATCAGCAAAAGGTACTACGAAGCTGCTAACACTATCTTGTGTAATATCTCCGCTAGAAGCTAATTGTTCAACAGTTAATAGGAAATTAAACTTAGTTTTGAAATCATCCCATGTTAAGCTATTATCTGAACGAAGAGTAGCGCCCTTATTGAATTGGTTAGCAACATATTTTAATGTTTCATATAAAGTATTATCAGAATAATCAGAATGGATTGCTTCCTTGTATAAAGCCTTCATTAGGCTTGCAACCTCTTGTTCAAATTCTTCCTTTAATTCAGGATGTTCAGAAATGAACTTATCTGGGTCATCAGGAGTACCATCAGCGTTATAATCAATGTTGATTAATACATGGTCTAAATTAATACTAAATAGGTCTGAATAATTAGGGTTACCTGCAGCTAGGATTCTTTCTAATACAAGCTTAGCTGAATCACTGATTTGGTGATCCTCAGTAGCCCACTCATTAAATACAACCTTTGACTTATAAGTTGATAAGCAACTTTCAGCATTGTAGTAATATCTTAAAACAGAAGCTTCATCAGCATATCCATATGCACCTAATAGGTAAGTTTCTACGCCAACCTCTTTTGCATATGTAGTGTCTTCACCCTTCTTAAATGCCTTAATAGCATCAGATAATGTCTTTTCATTTGCTTCAATAGTTTCTGCATCAATATAATCCTCTAAATACTTTAATGCATATTCTTGTTGGAAGAAATTTGTGATTACAGCAGCCCCATATTTGCTTAAAGCTTTATTGTAGAAGTCCTCTACTGTAAATTCAGCATCATTAATTTTTGCTATTAAATTCTTACCAATATTTTGATTGTCTACACTGATAGTTTCATAATAATCAGTATATGCATTTCTAAATTTTGTTTCGAATAAAGGATCATAAATCTCAATGTTTGAGTTTTTAATTGCTGCATCAAATGCAGTATTTACATAGCTTGCACCATTAGCATCAATTAAATTATTCTTAATCTTTTGCTCCATTGAAGCCTTTTGAGCTTCGTCTAATTCATCATATTCCTTTTCATCATATTCATAAGTAGTTTCGATACGATAAGCAAGAACATATTTGTTATTTAGGTTACGTGGCTCTATTAAGAACTCGCCATCCTCTAAAGTCTCAGTAATTAAAGTGTTAACAGAAGAAGAAATATTATCTAGCATATTTTCCTTTAAAGAAATTGTATAGTTAAATAGCTTGCTAGTATCTACATCCTCCTCAGTTTGAGTACCATATGGATAATAATATGAATTATATAATGATAAATAAGAAGCTAATACATTTTCAGAAGTAATATCAGTACCTAATTCCTCCATTGCTTCCATTGCCTCTCTACGAGAGTTAAACGTGATAATGATAGCTTTATAGTTACCAAATGTCTTATATGAAGAAGCATATGTTTTAGCTATGTTATCCTCATAGAATAAATAGTTATTGTTTTTAGTTTCTTCCTCAGTACCAACATTTAAATATTCTTCATCAGCAATCTTATATAATTCCTTTTTAGCATAGTACTTTTCAGCCTCAGATAGAATTAAAGGCTTAATAATTTCAGAAGGAATCTTACTTAAGTTGATTTCAACAATATCATCATTGTTGTTGTCGCTATATTCGATATTCTCTTCATCTATTGAAATATTTAATCTAACTTGTGAATCAATATATTTTTTGATAGCTTTAGTTTTAGCTTCATCAGTCATTGTATCAATAGTATACTTATCTGTTGAGTTAAAAATGCTAGTTGCTAATGATGAAGATAATGTTTCACAATATAATTCCTTAAGCTCATTATATCTTTCCTCAGATATTGAGTTAGTCTCACCATCATTATTATAAGCTAAAACCTTCTTATCTTCATCAGATAGAGATTCATAAGATTCAGAGAATATTAAATTATTAAGTGCGTTTACTTCATTCTTATATAATTCTGATTTGATTGTTTCAGTAAGAATGTCATAACCTTTTGCTCTAAATCTAGTATATAACTCTTTGTTCGTTAATGTAATATTTTTTTCACTTGTTGCAACAGTAGCATTTAAATCTAAATTGCCATATGGAACTACAGTGTTTCTTTTTTCAGAACCACATGATGCAATAGATACACCTAAAATCGCAACTAATGCTAACGTTAAAATTCTTTTTATGTATTTCATATTAGTTAGCCTCCTTTAAATAATCATCAAGATTAGTCCACCAATCAGGGAAGCTATTAGATGTTCCAGTAGTATCATTATAAAGGTAAATATACTCATCAGCACTGCTTTCATTAATTCTAATGATATTTTCAAATGCCTCATTATATCCTTCATAAGTATAATTTATTACACCAGAAGTAGAATAAATATACTTTAATAGAATTTGTCTTTGAGTTTCATCACCTGTGAATCTTGTGATTACAGGAGATAAGAAAGTAGTATAAGCATCTGATAAAACAGCTGGAGTTAATACTGAAGCAGATGTAGATATATATTCAATCATATATAGCTTAATCTGATTTTCAGATAATTTATCTTCAGAGTTAAATAGATTAGTAAATGTTAAATAATTTTCGTTATATTTATAAACGATGTTTTCTAATAATCCGTCAGAGTAGTCAGACTCTTCCCACTTAGCAGATGGCTTAGTGTTACCTTGTGTTACTAAAAGTAGGTTGAAGCCTTCCTTTGTCGCAACAATAGTATCATCCTCAAGCTCAATAGCATCAATAGTCATTGGCTCAATATAAGAAGTAGGAGTAGTACCATTCATGAAATATTGATATCCAGCATCTGGTCTAGAATAATCATATAATCTTTGCTTTAAATTGAAATCAACATCTAAAGAAGAATTAGTAGCACTAAAATCTAATGTTTGAACTGTTAATCCAAGCTTACGATATTTAGCCCATTGATTTTCAGCTAATATTGGGTTTTCATCAAATGTGATTCTAGCTGAAGCCTGATATTCAGTAACTAGGGCATCAAGCTTAGTTGAATGGTCATCAGTAGAAGCGTTAATTTCAGAGTAAATTTCATAAATTAAATGCTTTGCAACCTTACCTAAAGTAGTTGTTTCAGGACCAACATTTTCGTCGAATGTAAATTCAACCTCATTGTTTTGCCAATCAATAACATCATCATACTCAGCATCTTCATTAGCATCAAATTTAACAACCATTCTTCTACCACTTAAAGAGAAGTAATTGTCATATGCTTTGTCATTGTATGATTTGATGAATTTAACAAGCTTATCGCTTGAATAATCTGTTAATAAATTTGCTGATGCATATTGAACTCTATAGTAGTCATCAATGATTTCGTCCATGTCAGCAGTATGGAAATATAACATTAAGAAGTTATACTTACCTAAAGTAGAAGGATAACCACTTGAAGAATATCCTTCGTTTGCGAAGTTATATAAAATTGTTTCTAAGTAATTGAAGTAGAATTCTCTATCTTCATTAGTCTTTTCATAAGCCTCAGTAGTCTTGATAATCTTCTTGCTGAAAATATCAATAGCAGTAGTTTGACCATACTTCATTTCCATATCGTCAAATAAAGAATATTTTGTATCAGTACCAGCAACTAAAACTGAATTAGTATCGTTATCATCTCTAGCGATGTTTACGTTCCATACTGAATCGTTATATTCGATAGTAGCAATTACATTTGGATTAGGTGCTTTTGATAAAGTCTTTGAGTAATCAGAATGATCCTTTAAATAAGAAATTTCTAAAGCTTCATCGAAAATCTTTACAACTAAATCCTCTTTAGCCTCTGTTAAAGCTGTATCAATTTTAGTACTGTCAATTTTATCAGTTAATAAAGCATTATAAACCTCATCCTTGAAAGCTTCATTTCCTTCAGCATTAAGGATGTCCCAAATATCATCATTTGTTAAATCCTTATTGTAGATATTATTATACTTAGTATCTTCACTTTCAGAAATCTTGAAAGGTAAGTAGCAGCTGCTATTATAACTTTGGAAAGAAGTTGCATATTGAGTTCCCTCAATATTCAATGTTTCATATACATATTTAGCAAAAGAAGAATTGATATCATTTAATTCTTCACTTGTATATTGTAATGATTCAACGTCCTTTAAAGCATTTACTGCGTTATTATATACTTCCTCTGAATCGTTATTTAAAATAGCATCAGTAACCTTTCTTAAATCATTAAGAGTGTTGATTTGTGGAAGGTCTGATAATCCAGAAGGTAATGCATCTCTATAACCATCATATAAATAGTTATACATTTGGATGAAGATTTCTAATACATATGGATTTTGAATCTTTTCCTCTAAATTAGAATTTTGATAATCATCATAGTAATCGCAATATTCAGCATAGCTCATTTCTGTGCCATCCTCTTTTTGACCACTTACATAATAGAATGCATCATTATAAACCTTAATACCGAATGCTCTTAATGTCTTATTGTACTCATCAGAGTTATTAAATCTAATCATTAAGATTTCCATATCATATTTATTTGCATATAATTCTTTGAACTTGTCAGCATATTGAGTGATTGTGAATAAACCGAATGAATCATCCTCGTCATCCTCATCCTCCTCTAAAGCCTCTTCAGCTTGCTTTAGAACAGCCTCTTTAGCTAAAAGCTCTTTTGCTAGCATAGGATAGTAAATATCTGTAATTTCTTTTGCAATAGTCAAGTAATTGTTTTTATCTGTGCTAGCATTTGCTACTAAGTCTGAAACAGTATTCTCACCTATTTTTTCAACCTTGTATGTTGCATATAAGCTATCAACATATGTTGTTTCTAGGATTTTCTTTTTAGTTTCATCTAAATCGTCGATTTCATCCCAATAACTATCATTAGAATACTCAAGATCATAAATATCTTGTGCAACATAATCTATTAATCTGTTTTTATATTCCTCAGATAATTGGTTATAGCTTTCTTGATTTTCAAATAATTCCTTTTCCTCGTTTGATAAGCTGTCAAAGTTTTCTTTGTTAACTGCAGCGTTAACCTTTTGAATTTGATCATTTAGAACTACATTGTCAATTGCATCCTCTAAATATGAAGTTGCACTCCACTTTAGTTCATTCCAAAGATCACCCTTTGTAACACTATAATCACCGCTTGTAGCATAAACCGTATCTGTATCAAGAGTTACATTTGATTTATAGCCCTTTGAACAAGCAGATAGTGATATCATAAACACACATGACATTGTGACAGTCAATAGTCTGCGTGGCATCTTTTTCGAACTTAATTTTCTACTCATTGACTTAAACTCCTTTTTAATTAAATTTAGACTATAGCACATAATATCATATCATTAATGAACGTAAAAAGCAATAAAAAATAGAATTTTAAATTAAATTTAAAGCACTATATTACTAAATAGGCAAAAACACTAAATGTAATTTAAAAATTACATATAATAATACTGAGGGAAGGGAGGAGGTGCTAGTCTATGGGACAAAATAACTGCGGATGCGGCGGTAATGAATATGGCTATGCGTTAATCCTTGTTTTATTTATCTTATTGGTAATCATTGGAACTGCATGGTTAGTTTAAGATTTTAAACGGGCCTCTATTGAGGCTTTTTATTTTTTGTGATATAATTTCACCGTTTAGGAAGAATGGTGAATATTGTGAAAATATCAATTTTTTCGAGTGGATCAGCTGGAAATTGTGCTCTGATTCAAACTAAAAATGTCAATATTTTGATAGATGCTGGAATCAGTAAAAAATTAATAGAAGAAAATTTAGCTAGATTAGGCCTTGGTTTAAGTGATATTCACATGCTGTTAATTACTCACGAGCACGCTGATCATATTAGAGCATTTAATTCGATAGTTAAATACGAAAATATTAAAATATTTTTATCTCATGGTACATATGATTATTTATTGAATGACAATAAGAATAAAAATGAGAAGCTATATGATTTAATGCTTAAGAGAGCGGAAAACCAATCAATAATATTATTAAATAGATTAGAAAACACAATACTTTATAACGATATAATTTTTGATAATTTGATTATTAATGTATTACCGACATTTCATGATGCAAGTGAGTCTGTTGGGTTTGTTATAAATGGGTATGATAAAAAGATAGTATATATCACGGATACAGGCTATGTTCATCAAGAGCTTTACGAAGTAATAGGTAATGCAAATGCTTATATTTTGGAAAGCAATCATGATCCATCGATTTTGATGCATTCAAATAGACCTCATCATTTAAAAATGAGAATTTTGTCTAATCATGGACATTTGTCTAATGAGGATTCGATGGTTACTCTTGCTCATGTTATTGGTAATAAAACAAAGCTTGTGATGCATGCTCATATTTCACAGGAGTGCAACTTGTCACAAATTGTTGAAATGACTAGAAAAAAAGTTTTAGGTGATTTTGGGATTGATACAGAGGGCGTTGAATTTGTAATTACATCCCCATTTCCTTCGTTGGAGTATAGCATATGAAAATAACGATATTAAGTGTAGGAAATATAAAAGAAAAATATTTGAAGGATGCAATATTAGAATATTCTAAAAGAATATCTAAATACTCAAAAATAGAATTTATAAATGTTAGTGATGAGCCTATTATGGATAATGCATCCTTAAAGGAAATAGAAGGGATAAAAGCTAAAGAAGGAGAGAAGCTTTTAAAGGCCTTACCATCAAACTCATATAAGATTGCATTAAACCTTAAGGGAGAGATGCTATCAAGTGAAGGCTTGGCTAATAAAATTCTAAATATTTTTTCTTATCATAATGCAAACATTTGCTTTGTCATAGGTGGTTCATTAGGATTAGGAGATAATGTTTTAAGTAAAATGGATTATCACTTATGCTTTTCTAAGATGACTTTTCCACATCAGCTAATGCATGTTATTTTATTAGAACAAATTTATAGAGCTTTTAAGATTAATAATAATGAAACTTATCATAAATAAAACAGCTTACATGCTGTTTTTTTATTTTTTCTTTACGTTGACTATTGACCTCTAAAGTGTTAAAATTATTCTAGTAGAATAACGCACGTATGATAAAAAGTGCGAATGGAGGTAAAATTTGTGGAAAAAGTTCAAGCATTACCAGCAATAAATATGGTAAACAAGAAAGAAGAAAAGAAAATTAAGGTTATGCAATTTGGTGAAGGTAATTTCCTTCGTGCATTCGTAGATTGGATTATCAATTCTATGAATAAGGCAAATGTGTATGATGGTGGTGTTGTAGTAGTACAACCTATGTCATTTGGTCGCTGTAAGGAATTAGCAGAGGCTGATGGTTTATATACATTATACTTACAAGGCTTACAAGATGGTAAGGCAGTAAGAGATCATGAGGTTATTAAATGCCTTCAGGATTTTGTAAATCCATTTGAGGATTACAATAAGTATTTAGATTATGCTTTAAGTGATGATTTAGAAATTATAATTTCTAATACAACTGAAGCAGGTATCGCATTTGATCCTAATGATACTGATTTTACAAAGTGTCCAAATTCATATCCAGGTAAGTTATTAGCTTTCTTAAAGAAGAGATACGAGGCTGGTAAGAAAGGCTTATATATTATTCCATGTGAGTTAATAGATTATAATGGTAAGGCTTTAAGAGAGGTTTTAATTAAGCTTGCTAAGCATAATAATATGGATGAGGCTTTCATCAATTGGATTGAAACAGCTAATAAGTTCTATAATACTTTAGTAGATAGAATCGTTCCAGGTTACCCTAGAAATGAGGCTACTGAATTCCAATTAGATTTAGGCTATCAAGATCAAAATATGGTTGTTGGTGAAATTTTCCATTTATGGTGCATTGATGCTCAATCTGTTGAAGATAAGGCACAAGCTAAGGCTAATTTAGAGGAATTAAATGCTTTATTCCCATGTGATAAGGCTGGATTAAATGTTTTATTCGTTGATTCAATTGTTCCTTATAAGCAAAGAAAGGTTAAAATCTTAAATGGTTCTCATACTACTTTAGTTCCAGTTTCATATTTAGCTGGTATTGATACTGTTAGAGAAACTATTGAGGATGCTGAATTAGGTAAGTTTGTTAAGGAATTCATCTTTGATGAGGTTATTCCTACAATTGATATTCCACATGATCAAATGGTTGCATATTCAAATTCTGTACTAGAAAGATATATGAATCCATATGTACGTCATGAATTAATGTCTATCGCATTAAACTCTTGTTCTAAATATAAGGAAAGAGTATTGCCATCTGTATTACAATACATTGAAAGAAAGGGTCAATTACCTAAGCATGCATTATTCAGCTTAGCTGCATTAATGACATTCTATAAGGGAGAAAGAGTAATTAATGGTACTCCAATCGCTTTAGCTGATGATCCTAAGCATATCGATAACTTCAAGGCTTTATGGGCTGAATATGATGGTACTAAGGCTGGTGCTAATAAGCTTGTTACCACAGTATTAGGCTGGGCAGATCACTGGGGTAAGGATTTAAATACTATCGCTGGTGTTAATGAATTTGTGACTGAAGCATTATATGCTCAACAAACAATGACTATGAGAGAAGCTATTAAGGCTATCGTTAAGTAATAAAATATTAAAAACAGGTGATTATATGAATGATTTTATCATTATTAATGATATTGATAATGTTGCAGTAGCGTTACGCCCTTTTTCTAAGGGAGAGGTTATTGCTGGCGTTACATTATTAGATGATGTTCCACAAGCACATAAGGTTGCTTTAGTTGACATCAAAAAGGATGAAAATATTATTAAATACGGTTGTCCAATTGGACATGCTACAAAGGATATCAAGGCTGGTAATCATGTTCACGTACAAAATACTAAAACTAACCTAAATGATGTATTTGATTACGAATACACTCCAGACTTTGCAAATGTTAAAACTATTGCAAAGGATAAAACAGTTGATGTATATGCACGTAAGAATGGTGAGTTTGGTATTCGTAACGAATTATGGGTTGTTCAATTAGTTGGATGTGTATCTGGTAATGCACATGCTATTGTTAACAACTTCAAGGCTAACTATGATACATCAGACATTGATGGTGTTTACACATTTAATCATCCTTTTGGATGCTCACAAATGGGTGGCGACCATATTATGACTAGAACTTATTTACAAAATATGGTAAAGCACCCTAATGCTGGTGGTGTTTTAGTATTAGGTTTAGGTTGTGAAAACAATCAAATGAAGGCTTTCATGGAGACTTTAGGTGACTATGATAAGGAACGTGTTCGTACTTTAGTTTGTCAAGAGGTTGAGGATGAGGTAGCTGAGGGTACTAAGCTATTAGCTGAATTATATGAGATAATGAAGAATGATGTGAGAACTACACATCCAGTTTCTGTATTAAGAGTTGGTTTAAAATGTGGTGGATCTGATGGTATGAGCGGTATTACTGCTAATCCATTATTAGGTAAGTTCTCTGATTATATGGCTTTAAATGGCGGAACAACTGTTTTAGGTGAGGTTCCTGAAATGTTTGGTGCTGAGCATTTATTAATGGCTCGTGCTAAGGATGAGGAAACATTTAAGAAGGTTGTTGATTTAGTAAATGACTTCAAGATTTATTTTAAGAATCATAATCAGGTTATTTATGAAAATCCATCTCCAGGTAATAAAAATGGTGGTATTACAACATTAGAGGATAAATCTTTAGGCTGTACACAAAAGTCTGGTTCAACGATGGTTATGGACGTTATAAAAATGGGTGAAAGAATTAAGACTAATGGTCTTAATTTAACATCAACTCCAGGTAATGACCTTGTTGCAACAACTACTTTAGGTGCAGCTGGTTGTCAAATGGTTTTATTTACTACAGGTAGAGGTACTCCATTTGGTGGATTTATTCCTACAGTTAAGGTTGCTACAAATACTGCAATGGCAACAAAGAAATCTAATTGGATTGATTTTAATGCTGGTGCTTTAGTTGGTGAAAAATCCATGGACGAATTATTATCTGATTTTATTGATTTAATTTGTGACATTGCATCAGGTAAGGCCCAAACTAAAAATGAAATTAACAACTTTAGAGAAATATCAATTTTCAAAGATGGCGTTGTACTATAAAAAAGGAGAATACAAATATGAAAAAATTTATGGATAAGGACTTCTTATTAGATACAGAAGTAGCTAAGAAGTTATATCATGAGCATGCTGAAAAGATGCCAATTATTGACTATCACTGTCATTTAATTCCACAACAAATTTATGAAGACAAGAAGTTCCGTAATCTTGCGGATGCTTGGTTAGGGCCTGGTGATCGTACTGGTGACCACTATAAGTGGAGAGCATTACGTGCTAGAGGCTATAATGAAGAATTAATTTCTGGTCCAGAGGATGATTATACAAAGTATATGCAATTTGTTGAATCAATGCCTTACTTTGTTGGTAATCCTTTATATCACTGGTCTCATTTAGAGATGAGAAGATATTTCGGCATTGACGAAATTATTAATAAGAAAAATGCTCAAGTTATTTGGGAAAAGGCTAATAAGAAGCTTGAAACTTTAACTGCTAGAGAAATGATGTATTTACATAACGTTAATACAGTATGTACTACTGATGATCCAGTTGATTCATTAGAATGGCATAAGAAAATGAAGGAGGATAAGACTTTAAAGGTATCTGTACGTCCTTCATTCCGTCCTGATAAGGCTATTAACGTTGAATTATCATGGTTTGCTTCATGGGTTAACCAATTAGCAGGTGTCGTTGGCTATAATATTAAGTCTTTAAATGACTTATGCAAGGCATTAGAGGAAAGAGTTCAATACTTCAATGAAATCGGATGTAAGGTATCTGACCATGCATTAGATGTTGTTTACTATGCTCCAGCAACTTATGAAGAGGCTAATAAGATCTTCTTAAAGGGTATGAAGGGTGAAAAGATTTCTAACGAAGAGCAAGATAAGTATAAGGGTTATGTATTAATGCACTTAGGTAGATTATATTCTAAGGTTGGTTGGGTTCAACAATACCATATTGGTGCACTACGCAACAACTCTAAGTCTATGCTTGCTAAGATTGGTCCAGATACTGGCTTTGACGCTATTGAGGATCAAAATTATATGGCTAAATTATCTGCACTATTAGGTGCTTTAGATGGTGAAGGAAGCTTACCAAAAACTATCCTTTACTGTTTAAATCCACGCGATAACTACGCATTAACTGTATTATCTGGATGCTTCCAAAAGGAAGGTGTTAAGGGTTATGTTCAAGTTGGTACTGCTTGGTGGTTCTTAGATCAACAAGATGGTATGAGACAAAATCTTGAAACATTAATGCAAGTTGGATTAGTTGGACAATCAGTTGGTATGTTAACTGACTCACGTTCATTCTTAGCTTATCCACGTCATGAATATTATCGTCGTTTATTATGTCAAATGCTTGGCCGCCTAGTTGAAAGTGGTCAATATCCTGAGGAGGAAATCGATACTTTAGGACAAATCGTTGAAGACGTATGCTATAATAACGCTAAGGAATTCTTTGGGTTTTAATAAGAATAGAAAACTGTAGTATTCTGCAGTTTTCTTTTTTACTCATTAACTATAGTATACGAAAGGTGATCTCTTTATGAAAAAGGAAAAAATACTTAATATTGTTAATTACTGTATAATTGCAATTTGCTTAGTGGTTGCTATTATATTAGGTATTGTAATGAAAATGAGCAATATTTTTTATATGACAACCTGTGTAATGACTATTTGTGTTTCTATAGTTTCTTTAATTATTCTGTTAATTAAAGAAATAACTATTTTGTCATATGACTCTAAAAAATTAGAGCCTGTATTATATGCTGTTATAATTGTCTCATCATCACTATGCTATTATCTAGCAAAGTTTGTAGATGGTTATGATAAATTTGGATGGTTATATTGGCTAGGATTTTTAGTAATGTTATTTAGTAGTATTGTAGTATTTTGTATAATTTTCAAGGGTGAGAAAAATGAGAAGCTTAACAACGACAATAAACCAAAATTTTTGGTAAATAAATAAGAAAGAGGTACAAACAAATGGCGCAATTTGTTGCAGAGTTTAATAGGAGAGATTTCCATATAATGGAGGGAAAGTTAATTAAATACAAGGGGAGAGGATTCAGAGTTGAGATACCTGAAGGAGTCACAGAAATTGGAGAGGATGCTTTCTATCAATGCGATAGCATCATGACTGTAATTTTACCTAGTACCCTAACTTCTATTGGAGATTCTGCCTTTTCGTTATGCACGAATATGACAGATATTGTTATCCCTGATAAGGTTGTGTCTATTGGTAAGGCTGCGTTTTCAGGCTGTTCAAGCTTGGCAACAGTAGTATTTTCAAAACGTCTTGACACTATCGGAGAGTATGCATTTTCTAAGTGTAAGAACTTAAATAATGTAGAGCTTCCAGATTCTGTTAAGGAAATCGGTAAGTCAGCTTTTTATAGCTGTACAACATTAAATAATATCAAGCTTTCATCAAGCATTAGACATATTCATACGTCTACGTTTGAGGATTGCCAAGGCTTAATAGAAATAAGTTTACCTAATTCTGTTGAGATATTAGGTGCATCTGTTTTTGAAAATTGTGCAAGCCTAGAGACTATTATGTTTTCTAAAAACATATCACAAATCGGGCCTTTTGCATTTAAAGGCTGTGTTGCACTAAAGTCTGTTGATCTTCCACCAAAGGTTACAGTAATCGAAAATTCAACTTTTGAGGGTTGTCAAGCTCTAACTAGTATTACTATACCTTCAGGTGTAACTTTTATTGGTAAGCTTGCTTTTGAACAATGTATTATGCTTAAATTTGTTAATTGTTCAAATGAAATTAAACCAATTATAAAAGGAACTTTTTCATTAGGACAAAGAATGAAAATGAAAATTAAAACAACAAACAAATAGACTAAATAGGTATCTATTTTTGACTATTTTATATAAAATATAAAGACTTTATGATATAATAGTATAGATTTTAAAAATTTATACTATTTTTTACGGGAGGTAAATTGAAATGGCTGAATTTAATCATTTAGAAATTGAAGCAAAATGGCAAAAATATTGGGATGAAAATCAAACATTCAAAACTGATGTTTGGGATTTTTCTAAGCCTAAATTTTATGCTTTAGATATGTTCCCATATCCATCTGGACATGGTCTACATGTTGGACATCCTGAGGGATATACGGCTACTGATATTATTTCAAGAATGAAGCGAATGCAAGGATTTAATGTATTACATCCAATGGGATATGATGCATTTGGTCTTCCAGCTGAGCAATACGCCATCAACACTGGAAATCATCCAGATGGCTTTACACAAGAAAATATTGTAACATTCACTAGACAGTTAAAGATGCTAGGCTTTTCCTTTGATTGGAGTAAGGAAATTTCTACTTGTGATCCTAAGTATTACAAATGGACACAATGGATTTTCAAGCAATTTTATAATGCAGGATTAGCTAAGCAGGTTGATATGCCTGTAAACTGGTGTGAGGAATTAGGTACTGTACTTGCAAATGATGAGATAATTGATGGTAAGAGCGAACGTGGAGGATTCCCTGTTGTTCGAAAGAATATGAAGCAATGGGTAATGGATATTCCAGCATATGCTGAAAAGCTATTAGAAGGTTTAAATGATATTGACTGGCCAGAATCAACTAAGGAAATGCAAAGAAACTGGATTGGTAAATCAGTTGGTGCACATGTTGATTTCAAGGTTAAAGGTACTAATGAGTCATTTACTGTATTTACTACTCGTGCTGATACTTTATTTGGAGCTACATATTGTACACTTGCTCCAGAGCATAAGCTTGTTGATTTAATTACAACAGAAGAAAAAAGAGCAGAGGTAGAGGCTTATAAAAAGGCTTGTGCTTCAAAGAGTGATTTAGAAAGAACTGAATTAAACAAGGATAAAACTGGTGTATGGACTGGTGCTTATGCTATTAACCCAGTAAATGGAAAGGAAATTCCAGTTTGGATTTCTGACTATGTATTAGCTAGCTATGGTACTGGAGCTATTATGGCTGTTCCTGCACATGATACAAGAGACTATGAATTTGCTAAAAAGTTTGGTTTAGAAATTATCCAAGTATTAGAGGGTGGAGATATTTCTAAGGAGGCTTATATAGAGGATGGGCTTCATATCAATTCTGATTTCCTAAATGGCTTAGGAAAAGAAGAAGCTATTAATAAAATGATAGAATGGTTAACTTTAAATAATTGCGGTGAAAAGAAGATTAGCTATCGCCTACGTGAATGGGTATTTGCACGTCAAAGATATTGGGGTGAGCCTATTCCTGTAGTTCATTATGATGATCATGATGAAATATTAGATGATAGTGAGCTTCCTTTAGTATTACCTGAGCTTGATGATTATAAGCCAAAGGTTGGTGGAACAAGTCCACTTAATAACGCAACTGATTGGGTTAACTTCAAAGGTGGTAAGCGTGAGACAAATACAATGCCAGGTTCTGCAGGATCTAGCTGGTATTTTATGCGTTACATTGATCCAAACAATGATAATGAATTCGCAAATGAAGAATTATTAAAGCACTGGTTGCCTGTTGACTTATATGTAGGTGGACCAGAGCATGCGGTTGGTCACTTATTATATTCAAGATTCTGGACTAATTTCCTTTATGATAAGGGATTATCTCCAGTTAAGGAGCCATTTAAGAAGCTATTCCATCAAGGTATGATTTTAGGTGAAAATAACGAAAAGATGAGTAAGTCTCGTGGTAATGTTATTAATCCTGATGATGTAGTAAGAGATTTTGGAGCAGATACACTTCGTTTATATGAAATGTTTATGGGACCACTTGAGGCTGCTAAGCCATGGTCTACAACAGGTCTTGAAGGTGCTAAAAAGTTTATTGATAGGGTATATCGTCTAGCAACTGATGAAACATATACTAAGAAATTTACTAATGAATATGATAAGACTTTAGAGAAGGTTTATCATCAAACTGTAATGAAGGTTACTAAGGATTATGAAAACCTATGCTTCAATACAGCAATTTCACAATTAATGGTATTCGTTAATGAGGCTTATAAGGCTGATAAGATTTATATTGGCTTCATTGAGGGATTGGTAAAAATGTTATCACCAATTATTCCTCACATTGGCGAGGAGCTTTGGTCAATTTTAGGTCATAATGATTCAATTGCGTATGAAAAGTGGCCAGAGTATGATATTGAATTAACAAAGGATTCTGTAGTTACTTATGCTGTACAAGTAAATGGTAAGCTACGCGATACTATAGGTATTGATGCAAATGCATCTAATACTGAGGTAGAGGCAATAGCTTTAGCTTCAGAAAAGGTTAAGGCTCATACTGATGGACATCAAATTGTTAAGGTAATTGTAGTACCTAAGAAGATTGTAAATATCGTTATTAAGTAATAATCGAGGTAATTATGAAAAAGATAGGAATGCGTACAGTTAAAACTGCTATAAGTGTATTTATATGCTTAATGCTGTTTTTAGCTTTAAAAACTGTAGAATTAATTCCAGGTGTAGAGGAGAACTTTGCATTTAAATGGTACAATCCATTTTTTGCTGGTATAGCCACTGCATATTCTGTTTATCCGAATAGAAAAAAGAGTGTTGAACAGGCTAAAACACGTTGTATAGCATCATTAATTGGTGGTATTGTAGGTGTTTTATTAGTAGTAATATATGAGCTTTTTGCAGGTAAAGGGAAATGGCCTACACTTATGGATTCAGGAATATTAACGTTTATTATTCCATACAGTCTTGTTGCAGTCTTATCAATTTTAATTATCGTTATAGCTGTTAGCTTAAAACAAAAACAAGCAGTTTTTGTATCTATATTAACATTCCTATCTATTACAGTAAACGCTAATGCTGCAATATCTAGTAATTGGGGAGAATGGGTATTTGGTATTAATAGAATCCTTTCTACCATCATAGGTGTGTTAGTTGCCTTAGGTGTTAATATGTTTAGATTACCTCATAGAGTTAAAAACAAGGATTTATTATTTTGTATTGGTATTGAGGGAATCGTAACAAAGGAAATGGATAAGCTTGTTGGTTACATGAATTACAAGCTTAATAATATGGTTTATCTTGGTGCAAATTGCACTTTATTTACAACAAGACCACCTTCATCATTTATGCATATTTTAGATGATCTTCAGGTCAATAATCCTATTATATGCTGTGGTGGAGCTGCCGTATATGATTACAAAAATTTGACATATTTATATAAGGAAGAAATTCCTTATGCTGATTCAAAGGAATTAGATTTGTTATTAGATTCTTTAAATGTTACACCATTTAAAAATTATATTGTTGATGATGTTTTACATATTTATTGTAAAAAGATAGATAATATAGGAGAGAAGCTTTATGCTGATTCTAAAAAGAATGCACCTTATTGTAGCTTTGACTTAGGTGAGTTTACTAAGAATCAAAATGTTTTATATTATGTTGTATGTGAAAAAGAGGATAAAATTGAGGAGTTAATTTCTACAATTAAAAATAGCTCTCTTAATGATAAAACATTTGTCCAGGTTTATGAGTGCTTTGATTTTACAGAAGAAGCACCAGGTTATAAATATTTAAAGATTTATAGTAAAGAGGTTTCTAAGCTAACTACATTAAAGGCATACTGTAATGAAAGAAGCTTAAGACCAGTTGGATTGATTACAAATCCATTAAGTAACCATATGATGAATAATTGTGATTATAAGGTTACTTATCATTCTAATACTGAGGCGGCTAAGACTGCTGATATAGTATTAAAGACAGATTCTTATGATTATATGTTTAAGCAAATTCATAAGATGTACTACAGTAAAAAGTATCAAAAGTAGAAGGTAGTTGATATAAATGAGTGATGTATTAAAAATTGAAGGCTTATGTGCTAGCATAGAGGATAAGGAAATACTTAAGGGTGTTGATTTAGTAATAAAGACCGGAGAGGTTCACGCTATTATGGGACCTAATGGTACAGGTAAATCTACACTTTCATCTATTATAATGGGACAGCCTAAATATACTGTTACAGGTGGAGATGTTAAATTAAATGATGAAACTATTTTACCTCTTCCTGTAGATGAAAGAGCTAGAAAGGGTATCTTTTTAGCATATCAATATCCTGCGGAGGTTCCAGGTGTTACTAATAGTGATTTTATTCGTACTGCAATGAAGGCTACTACTGGTAAGGATGTTCCTCTATTTTCATTCATTAGAAGCTTTGATAAGGCATGTTCAGATTTGAAAATGCGTGAGGATTTAGCTCATAGATATTTAAATGAAGGCTTTTCGGGCGGAGAAAAAAAGCGTAATGAAATTCTTCAAATGAAGATGCTTAAGCCTAAGTTTGCAATTTTAGATGAGATTGATTCAGGATTAGACGTAGATGCATTACGAATTGTTGGAGAGAATGTTTCTAGTATGGTTGATGAAAGCTTTGGCTGCTTACTAATTACTCATTATCAAAGGCTACTTGACTATATTAAGCCTGATTATGTGCATATAATGATAAATGGAAAGATTGTTAAGACAGGCGGTAAGGAATTAATTACTAAGATTGATGCGAACGGCTATGATTGGGTAAAGGAAGAACTAGGTATAGATATAGATCCTCAAGAGGATAAGAAGGCCCATGTATTACTAGGTTCTTGTGCTCATTCAGGTAAGAAATAATGAGTAATCAAAATGTTATATCTATCAAGGCTATGGGTCTAGCTAAGGATAATAGCTTGCATATTACAAATAGTACAGATGATATTTATTTAATTGATGATAATATTACAATTAATGTAGATGAATTTGTGAAGGCATCATTTATAGATATTACTAGGAATAATGATGTTTGTGTTACTATTGGTAATTCATCAAATGTAAATTATATTATCCTAGATGGAAGTAACAGTAATAGAAAGTTTAAGGTTAATGGAGAAATTCAAATAACTGAAATAGCATTAGAACAAACTAATGAAAGCTTAGAAATTGATTTAAATGAAGAGAATGCTAATGCGATTGTTAAGTGCTTAGTTATTTCTTCAAATATGAGAAATACTTTTAAGCAATATATTTCGCATAATGCGAAGATGACAACATCTAACATTACAAATGTTGGTGTTGCGATGAATAAGGCTAGTATTTCATTTGATACAACAGGCAAAATTAATAAGGGTAATTCATCATCAAAATGCCAGCAGGTTTCACGTGGAATAGTGATGGATGATAATTCTGAGGTTACTGCAAAGCCTATATTATTAATTGATGAATATGATTGCTTTGCTAATCATGGTGCTGCCATAGGTAAGATGAGCGATGAGGATTTATTCTATTTAATGAGTCGTGGTTTATGTAAGAAGGAAGCCTTCTTATTAATTTTACAAGGTATGATTGGACCATTTATTGAAGCTATAAAGGTTGATGAATGGAAGGAAAAAATACAGTCAGAAGTTTTAAATTTGATTGAGAGTGATTAATGTGAATTTAGATTTAATTAGAAAGGATTTTCCTGTTTTAAGAGATAATCCTAAATTAGCATATTTAGATAATGCAGCTATGGCACTTAAGCCTGATAAGGTTATTGACGCAGTAAATAGCTATTATTCTAAGCTAGGAGTAAATGTTCATAGAGGTGTCTATAAGCTTTCTTATGAAGCCACAGACTTATATGAAGAGTCTAGACATAAGGTTGCAAAATTCATTAATGCTGATTTTGAAAACATCGTATTCACAAGAGGTGCTTCAGCATCACTTAATTTGGTAGCCTCAAGCTATGGAATAAATTTCCTTAAGGCCGGAGATGAAATTATTACAAGTGAGCTTGAGCATCATTCATCTCATATGCCTTGGAGTAATGTTGCTAATATTACTGGTGCTAAGGTTAAATACATTCCTTTAGATGAGGAAGGAAGAATTACAGTTGAGGCTTTTAAAAGCGTCTTAACAAAGAATACTAAGGTCGTTGCCTTAACGTATGTTTCTAATGTTATGGGCTATGTGACACCTATAAGAGAGATTATTAAGCTTGCCCATGAGGCTGGTGCTATTGTATCAGTAGATGGAGCACAAGCGGTACCTCATATGAAGGTTGACGTTAAGGAGCTAGATTGTGATTTTTTATCCTTTTCTGGTCATAAGCTATGTGGTCCTACAGGTATTGGAGTTCTATATGGTAAAAAGGAAATTCTAGAAAAAATGCCGCCGATTGAATTTGGTGGAGATATGGCTGATACAGTTACGAAGGATAGTCAAACATACAAGGCTGCGCCATATAAGTTTGAAACTGGTACACCTATAATTGCAGCTGCAATTGGTTTAGGTGAAGCATGTGAATATCTAGAATCTATAGGTTTAGATAATATTGCTAAATATGAATATATGCTTAAGGAAAAGGCTTTAGAGGGTCTAAAGCATATTCCTGGGCTTAAGATATATAATCCTACATGTGAAACAGGTATTATTTCATTTAACATTGATGGAGTTCATCCGCATGATGCTGCCTCAGTGTTTGATAAAAATGATGTTTGTATTCGTGCAGGACATCACTGTGCACAATTAATTACTAGCTGGCTAGATACAATTGGTACAGTTAGAGCATCATTCTATTTTTATAATACTTTAGAGGATGTTGAAAAGTTTGTAAAAAGTGTTAAAGAGGCAAGTGATTTCTTTAATATGTTTTAGGAGTTGATTGAGATGGATTTAACTACATTATATAGAACTGTTATAATGGACAACTATAAGAATCCAAAAAATAAAGGCTTGAAAAAAACTGACAAATATCACTTTGTTCACTTGAATAATCCTTCATGTGGAGATGACATGAACGTAGAGATTTATGTGAATAATGGTGTTGTTGAGGAAGTATATCATGATGGAAAGGGCTGTAGCATTTGCTGCTCATCTGCATCAGTTATGTCTGATGTTTTAAAGGGAAGACGAGTTGAGGATGCTAAGGCGATCATTAATGATTTTTATGAGCTAGTTAAGGGTGAGGAGCCTAAGGATGAGGAAACACTAGGAGAGGCTATTGCGTATGCTGGTGTCCGTGATTTCCCTGCTAGAATTAAATGCGCTACTCTAGCTTGGAAGGCAGTTGAGCAAGCTATTACGGAGGTAGAGCATGAGTCAAAATAATAAAGATGAAATAAATAGTATTGTTGGCGACTACAAGTATGGCTTTACCACTGATGCAAAAACTGTATTAACATCAGGAAAAGGTCTTAATAGAAATGTTGTTGAATTTATTTCTAATGCAAAAAATGAACCTGATTGGATGAGGGAATTTAGATTAAAGGCTTATAATGCTTTTCTAAAGCTTGATAATCCTAAGTGGGGACCTGATTTGTCAGGGATTGATTTTAATGAATATACATACTATATTAAGTCATCAGAGAAGGCTGAAAATAGTTGGGATGATGTTCCAGAGGAAATCAAGGATACATTTGAAAAGCTAGGTATACCTGAGGCTGAGGCAAAGTATCTTGCAGGTACGTCTACTCAGTTTGAATCTGAGGTTGTTTATCATAATAATTTAAAGGAATTAGATGATCTAGGAGTAATATTTTGTGACACAGATACTGCAGTAAGAGAATACCCTGAGCTTGTTAAGGAATATTTTGGTAAAATTGTTCCTTATACTGATAATAAATATGCAGCTCTAAATAGTGCTGTATGGAGTGGTGGATCTTTTATATATGTTCCAAAGGGTGTTAAGCTTGAAAAGCCTGTCCAATCCTATTTTAGAATTAACTCTGAAAGAATGGGACAATTTGAAAGAACACTGATTATTGTTGATGATGGTGCAGATATCCATTATGTTGAGGGCTGTACTGCTCCACAATATTCTAAGGATTCTTTACACGCTGCTGTAGTGGAAATATATGTAAAGAATAATGCGCACTGTCGTTATTCGACTGTTCAAAACTGGTCTAATAATATTGTTAACCTTGTTACTAAGAGAACCTTAGTTGAGGATAACGGGCATATGGAATGGATAGATGGTAATGTTGGTTCTGGATTAAATATGAAATATCCTGCCTGTGTATTAAAGGGCAAGGGTGCAAAGGGAACTACAGTTTCTATTGCCTTTGCATCAGAAGGACAATTACAGGATACTGGAGCTAAGATGATTCATTTAGGTGAAAACTCTACATCAACTATTATTTCGAAAAGTATATGTCGCGGTGGAGGTAAGGTTAATTATCGTGGTACAGTTTCATGTGGTCCTAAGGCATTAGGTGCTAGAAGCCATGTTGAATGCGATACATTAATATTAGACGAGCTATCTACATCAGATACGATTCCAATTAATAGTGGAAAGAATAGTGATATGTATATTGAGCACGAAGCTACAGTATCAAAGGTAAATGAGGAGCAGCTGTTTTATTTGATGAGTAGAGGGTTAACCGAAGCTGAAGCAACTGAAATGATTGTTATGGGATTTATTGAACCATTCTCTAAGGAGCTTCCTATGGAATATGCAGTTGAATTAAATAGATTAATTAAGCTTGAAATGGTTGATTCTCAAGGTTAAAATAAAAACCTTCAGAAGAAGGTTTTTTATTTAGGGGGATAATATATGATTAGAAACACATTAGTTTTTTATATTAAGAGCCTTAGATATATTTTTATTCCAATTATAATATTATTAGTATGCTCGTTGTTGGGATTTGGTATTTTATATCTTGGTGCAAAAATAGAATTAGATAATTTTAACATGGATATAAGTGGTGGTATTTCATCTATAAATTTAGATGTCAATAAGCTATTAGATTATATTATAACATCTTTTAGCGAGCTATCATGGGATAATCCATTTGAAACACTTAAGATGATTGTTCAAGAGGATTGGATTAATTTACGTGTTGATGAATTTATTAGCATGGCAAATGCTGATTATGCAAGCTATCAAGCTCAAATTACTGAAGCTATTAATAATTCCTTAAATGGATTTAAGGTATATTTGATAATATTTGTGATTTTAATAATAATAGGCTTTTTAGCAGGATACTATATTACCTCAAGCCGTATTCATAAAAGGTTTGCTGAGATTAGCTTGAAAAGAACTATTTTGGTTACTATAGTAGATGCAGTGCTTTCTGTAACATTAGTTGCGTTGATTACATATTTAGTAAGTGTTTGGGTAAGTAGTATTTTCATTTCATCAGTTATTTCAATTTTGGTTTATGCAACAGTGACATTATTAGAAGCATATTTAGGCCATAGAAATAAAAAGATGAGAATGGAAAACATTGTAACTCCAAAGAATATTGTATTATTGTTAGTATCAGATTTATTAATACTTATTATTACTATTGCAATAATATATTTATTATTCTTAATTCCTTTTGTATTAATAAGCTTATTATTTACATATGCCTTAGTTATTTTAGGCTTTGTTACAATAAGCTTAGCAGCAGAGGTATTTGTAACAAATTCGAATCCATATAAAAAATAATAAAACAATCCAAGCTTATTCGCTTGGATTGTTTTCATTTTCGATTGTTTGATTTTCTAATTCTTCAGCATTCTTTTCGATGATCTCTATAAGCTGTTCCTCAGCCTTTTTATCATTCTTTTTGCTAATTATCTTTATTGCAATCATTACACTAAATGCTATTAAGCATCCAATTATGATTGCTACAATCTGACCACCTGACACCTTAAATGAAGCATTGTCAATTATACAGCTTTTAATAACAATAAATGGCGCTGCAACAATAAATGCAAATGATGCCAATTGAGTTTGACCGGTATACTTTTTAGATACAAATTTAATAAGCTTTGAAAATAGGAATACGCCTACAAAGTAACCTACTAAATAAAAGCCTAGTATTGTTATATTTGGAATAAATGTTTGTAAATAATTATCAGCTCCGAATAGTAGGAGTTCAGATATAAGATTTAAGAATGGATAATATATTCCGAGTGCTAAGAATACAACAGCAAAGTCAACACCAGGAATTACGAATGTGGCAGATGTTATTACACCTATGATAGTCATCTTAACTAAATACCATATACTTGGTTCTCTAGGGAATTCTTCAACAGCACCACTTCCAATTAGGAAGTTATATAGTAATATTATTGCAAGTACAACAGCAAATGTGATCCAGCATGAAGGCTTTTTGAAATATTGCTTAAGCTTCATAAACATATCTGGAATAGATGAAATAATAAATGCTAATATAATAAATGTTGTAACAAGAGGAAATTTTTCAAATAATATAGTAACAGAGAAGGCTGCACCTATAGACCCGACCCCATATCCTAAAATTAACACAATTAAAAATAAGAAGTTGTGCTTGAAATCCTTAAATATATTTGCGATACAATCTACCATTAAAAAATAGATACCAATAACGATACCAATCGTAGAAGCACTAACTCCTGGTATACCGACACTGACTAATCCGAGTAGTATACCTTTAAGGAAGACTAAGCCATAATCTTTAATTTTCATATTTTTAACATCCAAGGCTTTTCACTCCTTTAAAAAAATTCTTTATTATTTTATCATACTTTACATAAAAAAAGTTAATAAATACAAAAAATACTATTTTTTTGCAAGAAATGCAAATAATTTGCAAGATTTGAAGGAAAAAATAACAACTTCACACATTTTCACATAATTTTAACGTATTATTCTTGAATTTAATGGTTATACTAATTGTGTCTTAAAAAGACAGTATCTATCGTAATCTCCCTATAAATGATAGATAACTTTTTTCATAAGCAAACTATAACTCTCCCAATTATGAGGTAAAGGACAGCTATGCTGTCCTTTATTCTCATTTATATTGAAAAAAGTAGAAAATATGATACAATTATTACGTTTGAAGATGTTCCTTGCTTAACCATCTTCGAAAATAAAAAACAAGGAGAATTTAATATGAATAAAATTAACGTAAGGTTTATTGCTGAATCGGCAATAATTGCTGCACTATACGCAGCACTGACATGGCTATTTGCTCCTATAGCATATGGATCAATACAGTTTAGATTGTCTGAGGTATTGGTTTTGCTTGTCTTATTTAAGCCTAAATATGCTTATGCATTAATTTTAGGATGCTTTATTTCTAACACTACCTCAAGCTTAGGTGTATGGGATATGGCCTTCGGTACTATTGCAACTGCTCTTGCAGTAATACCTATGATGAAAATAAAAAACATTTATGTGGCAAGTATATTCCCTGTTATAACTAATTCTATTATTGTATCAATAGAATTGTATTTCGCATTAGGCATTGAGCCTATTTGGTTAAGCGCGTTAACAGTTGGTATTGGTGAAGCAGTTGTTCTTTATTTAGTAGGTATACCTGTAATGATTTCTATAGCTAATAATGAAGGCTTAGTTGAATATCTAGAATTTGAAAATAATATCAAATCTACAAAATTTTTTAATTTGACTAATTCACTTGCGTTAGCTTTAGGTGCAGTTGGTATTATCCTTTTCATTGCATATCCATGTACGATTGATCATACGTTATTAGATTTAATTAGTAGTAATTATTGGCTTATTGTATTTATTGTGTTTCCTATAATGTATGTAGTCTTGTTTTTATTTACTAAGCATATAGCTAGATTAATACTTACTATTATAGTAGCTATGCTGCCTTTATTTTTAATGGGTGCTTTTATTGATGGCACAGTGTTAATTAGCTTTTTTATTGGTTATGCCATATATACAATACTTTTAATTGCATTAAGCATTTTTGATTTTAAAATAAATATTAGGAAGAGTGAAGATTGATTTTTCACTTTTTCTTTTTTATATGATATAATTTTTATGGTGATTAAAATGCTAAGAGAAGATATTAAGGAATTTATGAAATCTATACCAAAAGATGTATGTGTTGTTGCAGCAACAAAATATGTTAATAGCACAGAGATGCTAAAGCTTATAGCCAATGGTATAAATAGCTTTGGAGAAAATAGAGTAGATTCCTTTTTGAAGAAGTATGATGAGTTAAGAGATAATAATATTAGCTGGCATTTTATTGGTCACCTGCAAAGAAATAAAGCGAAGGATGTAGTTAATAAAATAAACTACCTACATTCCTTAGATTCATTAGAGCTTGCTAAAATTATTGATAAGTATAGACAAACTCCCTTAGATTGCTTTATTGAGGTTTCTATTAATCTTGAGGAAAATAAGAATGGAGTTAGCTATAAGGATATTAATAGCTTTATTGAAGAAGTAGTAAAGTTTGAAAAAATAAATATTGTAGGGTTTATGATGATGGCGACGGCAGATTCTAGTCATGAGGAACTGTTAAAACAATTCAAAGCTTTAACAGAGCTTAGAAATAAGATAGAGAAGGAATATAATTTGTCTATTCCATACTTATCCATGGGGATGAGTGACGATTATATAGAGGCTATTGAGGCTGGAGCTACTCATATAAGATTAGGTAGGATTTTATGGAAGAGCTAGAGGTATTTAAGAATAGAATTAATTCATACATAGATAAGGCTTATGCTGGTGGTGTAAGCTTACTTCCATTTTTAGATGAGGCTAGAATTGGAATACTTAATCAGGAAATCAAAAGAAATCCAGCATTAAATATTAGCTATTATGGAGGCTTTAAAAATAGTGATAGATTAAGAGCTATAATAGCTAATGATGAGTTTAGTAATGAGCATTATAAAATATCAGTTTTTAAAATTATTTATAATAAAAGATTTTACAGTATTTCACATAGAAGTATTTTAGGCTCATTGATGTCATTAGGTATTAAAAGAGAATGCATTGGTGATATTATTATAGATGATAATCATGATGCATATTTTGCATGTACTCAAGAAATAAGCAGCTTTATTAAAGAAAGCTTTCATAGTGTTGGAAATGCAGCTATTGAGCTTGTAGAGGAATTAAAGGAAATTGAAAATATTATTAGATATGATGATAAGCTTCATTTTGTTTCATCCTTAAGGCTTGATGTATTGATATCTGCTGCTTACAATATGTCACGTAAGGAAGCGTTAGAATATATATGTAATGGATTAGCTTTTATTAATCATATTAATATTTTAAATCCATCTCATATAGTTAAGGAAAATGAAGAAATAAGTGTTAGACATAAGGGTAGGGTTAAGCTTTCTAGTGTTAATGGTAATAGTAAAAGTGGTAGAATAGCTGTAACCTTATCTAAAAGGGTATAACATAGGAGGTAAATTAGAATGGAGAAAATAGGAATAATTGCAGCAATGCGACCAGAATTTGAAATTTTACTTGAAAGGCTAGAAAATTCTTATATGGACAAAATCTGTGGAATAAGCTTTTATTCAGGTAATATTGGTAATGCAAATGTTGTAATATGTGAATGCGGTGTTGGTAAGGTTAATTCGGCTATGGCTGCAACATTAATGATTCATGAGTATGAATGTCAGCTTTTAATTAATACAGGTATTGCTGGAGGCGTGGGACTTAAGACGAAGGATGTTGTTATTGCATCTAAGCTTAAATACCATGACTTTGATACTACTATTTTTGGTTATGAATATGGACAGGTTCCTGGTATGCCAAAGGAATATGTTTCATCTATGGATTCAGTAGTAATGCTTAAGTCTATATTAAAAAAGCTTAATATAGATTATATAAGCTGTCCTGTATATAGTGGTGATCAATTTGTTAGTAGCCTTAATAAGCTGGACAATATAGATAAAGAGGTTCCATGTGCTTGTGAAATGGAAGGGGCTTCAATCGCTCAGGTTGCAGTTAGAAGTGGTGTGGATTTTATTGTTTTAAGATATATCTCAGATTGCATAGGAGAGGAAAATCAGGTAAATGATTATTTGTCATTTGAACGAGAAATGGCTGAACGCTCTGCAAATATTTGTTTACAAATTATGAATAATATTTAATTAATAGCTAATAATATAGATGGTGAGGATTTGATGATGCTGGCCATCTTTGTTTTTTTAATATCAATAGTGCTACTCTCATCTAATATACACTTATATATTAGAAGCAAGGAGGACACAATTAAGGTATATATTAGAATTGGAATGTTTTATGCTACTATCCCCCATCATAAAATGTTTAGATATCTAATATTTTCGAAAAATGATTCAATCATTGATATTAGAGATAGTATTATGCGTATTAAATCTCTCACCTTAAATATATTTTCTCATAGCATAATAAATCGTATTTACATTGCTAAATTTTCAAAGGATAGTCTTCTAAAGCATCCTATTGAGAATGCATTATATCTTATATTTGCTAACCAATTTACAGGTATGCTTCAGGGCTATTTTAAATATGTTGATATAAACAATATAAAGCTTGAGTACGACAAAAGCTATGAGAATATTGACTATTATTTTGATGGACATATTAGTGTTTATAATTTAATATATTCATCAGTTAAGACTATAATAAAAAGGTGAGAATATGGATCATCCAATTTCAGATTTGCTTAATGTAAGCATGAAATGCATCAATGAAATGATTGATGCTAACACAATTATAGGTACACCAATTACCTATAACAAAACAACCATTATACCAGTATCTAGAGTTCATTTAGGATTTTTAAGTGGTGGTAGTGATATCAAGCCTAACACTAATAAGGCTGAGCCTTTATTTGGTGGTGGAACTGGTGGAGGTCTTTCACTAACTCCAATTGCATTTTTAGTAGTTCAGGATGATAATATTAATCTCATATCCATTGACTCAGAATCTAGAATTGCAGATAAATTAATAGATTTAGTGCCTAAGGCTTTAGAAAAGGTAAAAACATTAGTAAATAACAATATAGAAAATAATAGCTAATTTCAAATTAGCTTTTTATTTTTAAATTTGTTTTGATATAATAAAATTGGTGATGAATATGAAACAAAAGTATTATGCTGTAATGGATAAGGATAATAAGCTGATATTTGATTCATGGGATAAGGCACAAGAAATTATTCCAAAGCTTAAGGCTCCAAAATATAAATCATTTTCAACAAGAGAAGAGGCAGAGGCCTTTTTAAATGGTGAGGTTTTCACTGAAAAGCTATTAGGACCAACTGCTTATGTTGATGGCTCATATGATAGTAAAACAGAAGCATATTCGTTTGGTGGAGTATTATTAGTCGATGGTAAATCCTATAAGTTTAAAAAGAAGTATAAGAGGGATGATTATTCCTCAATGCGAAATGTTGCGGGTGAAATAAAGGGTGCTGGATATATTATTCAATATGCTATTAATCATGGATTAAAGGAGCTCCATATTTATTATGATTACTTAGGTATTGAAAAGTGGTATACGGGCGAGTGGAAGGCTAACAGTACTATTGCTAAGGAATATGTTCAATTTGCTAGCAATGCTAAAGCTAAAATAAAGATATATTTTCACAAGGTAAAAAGTCATACAAATAATCATTATAATGAAATGGCTGATAAACTTGCTAAGGAAGCATTAGAAGATTAAAAGAGCTAGAAATCTAGCTCTTTATATTTTTTATTGCTTCTTTAATTAAATCTAAATCGTTTTGCTTAAAGGTAAAGTCTAGTATTTTTTCTGTTGTTTCATTTCCCTTTCCTGTAACCACTATAAATGCATTATCCTGTGCAATCCTTATTGCAAGGCTTATTGCATCACTTCTTGATAGTGTTAAATAATAATCATTGTCCTTTATGTCTTTTATTAAATCGTTAAATATATTAAACAGTGATTCGTTTTTGGGATCCTCTGATGTAAAGATTACAACATCTGCATGCTTTGAAGCAATTTGCCCCATTTTACTCCTTTTAGTAGTATCCTTTTCTCCCTGGGCACCAGTAATTAAAATTATTTTATTATTTGTGATTTTACGTAGATTAGTTAGTAGGCTTTCTAAAGCATTTGGAGTATGTGCATAATCTATGATAAATGTATTTGTATTATGCTTATACATAACAAATCTACCATCTACTATATCGACGTTATGAATACCATCTTTAATTATGGATATAGGTATTCCTAGCTCATATGAATAAGCTATTACCGCTAAGCAGTTATAAATATTATACCTTCCAAATAGGCTGGTTTTAAATTCTCCTATTTCCTTACCCTTATATGTAACTACAAATGAAGAGCCATTTAAATCTAGGTTGTAGGATTTTATTTTGTAATCTCCATCTTCAAATCCATATGTTATTATCTTAGCTTTGGTATATCTTGTTATTCTAGTAGAATATTCGTCATCTGCATTTATAACAAGTAATCCATCGTTTTCAAGCATTTCAAATAGCTTAGTCTTACATAAGAAGTAGGAGTTCATATTTTTATGTGAGTTTAAATGCTCGTGCGATAGATTAGTAAATATAGCACCATTAAAGTATAATCCATCAACTCGTTTATCTAAAAGGCCCTCACTAGAAACCTCCATAACTAAATTATTAATTTTATGCTTGTTAAATGTCTGAATGCATTGATAAATAATTTCTGATGAAGGTGTTGTATTGAGAGTGCTGATTTTTTTATTTAAATAATTTACTCCATTAGTTCCTATATAGGCAGATGAGCTAATACTATTAAAAATTGAATTAAGCAAAGTAGATGTTGTGGTTTTACCATCTGTTCCTGTTATTCCTACTGTATAAATATCACGGTTATATCCATGAAATATTTGTAGTAGTCTAATATATTCCTTTTTAGGATCCTTTGCATAAATGAAATTTGATTTAAATTTATGCTTGTTTGATACTATCACGGCTGCCCCTCTATCAAGTGCCTCCTTGATATATTTGTTACCTGTAGTAGTAAATCCCTTTGTAGCTACGAATATGTAATTATTCCTGACTTTTTTAGAATTGTTAGTTATTCCTAAAATATCCTTGTTTAGCTTTGTCCCAGGATATAAAAAAGAAATATGCATATTTCCACCTCAAATATATTATTTGTAAGCGTTTTGTAAATTATTAGCAAAATTTTTTTATTGAATAAAAGCACTATCCGTTATAAAATAGAAATGATATATTATGAAAAATAATATATTATTTAAATGTTGATATATAAATGGTAAATATATATTTTTTGGAGGAATATATGGATATTTTAGGTAAGATAGTAATGCTGTTAGCCGGATGTGGTGTATTCATGCTTGGATTCAAGCTTTTAAGTACACATATGGAAAAGCTTGCGGGTAATGGACTTAAGTCATTCTTTAATAAAATTTCTAATAATAAAATATTAGGCTTGTTTATTGGTATGCTTACTACAGTTGTTATTCAATCATCATCAGTTACCACTGTTATGGTTGTAGGTTTTGTAAATTCAGGTATTATGAGCTTAATTCAAGCTACTGCAGTAATTATTGGTGCGAATATTGGTACAACTATTACTGCATATATCGCAGCATTAAATTCTGGTGCTGGTGTTGTAGCTGATATTTTAAATTATTCATTCTTGGCTTGCTTATTCGTAGGTGTATTCCTAGAAATGTTTGCTAAAAGCGATAAGAAGAAGTCAGTTGGTCTTATTTTAGCAGGATTAGGTGCAGTATTCCTAGGACTTGAGACAATGTCTGATTCAATGAGCTTTATGAGAGATGTTCCAGCTATTAATAATTTCATTGCTGGTTTAAGTAATCCATTCTTATTATTAATTATTGGTTTAGTATTTACTGCTATTGTTCAATCATCTAGTGCTGTAACATCAATTATCGTTGTTATTGCAGCTTCTGTTGAAGGAGCGTTCGGTGGAAGCGGTAATGCAGTTTACTTCTTAATTCTAGGTTCAAATATTGGTACATGTGTTACTGCGATGCTTTCAAGTGTTGGGGCTTCAACTAATGCGAGACGAGCTTCTATGATTCACTTATTGTTTAATACATTTGGTGCTATAATATTCACAATATTATTATTATCTTGGAAGGGATTCAGTGCTACAATCATAGAATCATGGATAACAGATAAGGTATGGCAAATTGCATTATTCCATACAATATTCAATTGTACATGTGCAATTATCTTCTTACCACTTTCTAAGTATTTAGTTAAGCTAGCGACTATTTTAGTCCCAGACAAGAAGGTCGAAGAGGAAAAGAGTCCTTCAGAGCTTGTGTTTATGGATAAGAGATTATTGTCATCTCCAAATATTGCTGTTGGTATGCTAAAGAAGGATGTATTCAGAATGGCTGATATGTCTATGGATTGCTTGAATGTAGCATTTAATGGCTTTGTAAAAAGAGATATAGAAATAGTACCAGTAATAGAGCTTAAGAATGAGCAAATAGCTAAGCTAGGTAGAAATATTACTGATGCACTAGTTGGTGTTTCTTCAAATCATAATATGCTAGATCTTGAAAAGCAAATCAATGATCTACATACAAATGTAGGAGACATTGTGCGTGTTGCAGAGCTTGCAGAGAATTTAGCTAAATATACTAAGAGAGAAATTGATCAAGAGATTTATTTTTCTGATGACGTTATTGAAAAGCTTAGAGAAATGTGTGGCTTATTAAATAAGCAATACGAATTAGTTAAGGCAATTGTATTAGATGGACAGCCTGACTCTATTACTAAGGTTGATGAATATGAGGATATGATTGATAATATGCGACGTGTATTAGTTTCTGATCATATTGAGAGATTAAGTCAAGGTAAATGTAGACCTGAGAACAATGCTATCTTTATTAACCTAGTTTCAAATTTAGAGCGTATTGGTGACCACTTATCATTTATCGTTCGTGGCTAATTAAGGGGAATTTGATTCCCCTTTTTGTTTTTTATAGATTTATAGATTTATTTAGTTATTTGAGGTATAATAATAAAGGTGATTGACGATGGGATTTAAATTAAATTCTAAATATTCCCCTACAGGTGATCAGCCTAGGGCAATTGAAGAAATAGTTAACAATTTTAATAATGGTGTTGATCGTCAGGTATTACTAGGTGCAACAGCAACAGGTAAGACATTTACTATGTGTAATGTTATCGAAAGGCTTGGAAAGCCTACACTTGTTTTAGCACATAATAAAACCTTAGCAGGACAGCTTTATAATGAGATTAAGGAATTCTTTCCAGAAAATCATGTGGAATTCTTTATTTCTTATTATGATTATTATCAGCCTGAGGCTTATGTTGTAGCAAGTGATACCTATATTGAAAAGGATTCTCAAATTAATGATGAGATTGATGAATTAAGGCATAGTGCAACAGCTGCCTTAATTGATTATAAGGATACAATAGTTGTAGCTTCAGTTTCTTGTATATATGGTATTGGTGATCCGGATGATTATAAGGAGGGTATGCTTAATATAAGAGTAGGGGAATCCTATAATCGAAAGAAGCTATATAAGAAGCTAGTTGAAATGCAATTTGAGAGAAATGATTTAGATTTTAAAAGAGGTTCATTTAGAGTTCGTGGCGATGTTATGGAGGTAATCCCTGTTTCAGAGCATTCTAAGGGCATTAGAATCGAGTTTTTTGATGAAGAGGTAGAACGAATCAGAACCTTTGATATAACGACTGGTATGCCGATTGATGATGTGGCGTTTGCTAATATATTTGCGGCTACTCACTTCGTTACTAATAAGGAAAAGCTTGAGGAGGCTATTAGAAGAATAAAAGAGGAATTAAAAGCTACTCATAAGAAATTTATAGAAGAAGGTAAGCCACTAGAGGCTGAAAGAATTGAGCAAAGAACTAAGTATGATATAGAGATGCTTGAGCAAACTGGCTTTTGTAGTGGTGTTGAAAATTATTCAAGACATCTATCATTAAGAGCTGAGGGTGAAACCCCAGCTACCCTAATTGATTTCTTTCCAGATGATTTCTTACTTATTGTAGATGAATCACATGTTACACTTCCTCAGGTAAGAGGAATGTATAATGGTGATAGATCTCGAAAGGAAACACTAGTTAACTTTGGATTTAGATTACCATCTGCATTAGATAATAGACCTTTAAAGTTTGATGAATTTGATAAGAAGCTAAATAAAGCATTATTTGTTTCAGCAACTCCAGGAGATTATGAGTCTGATTATCCTATTGTAGAGCAAATTATTCGTCCTACAGGACTTGTAGATCCTATTATAGAGATTAGAGAGTCTATGGGACAGGTAGATGATATTTATCAGGAAATATTAAAGAGAATTGAGCTTAATGAAAGAGTTTTAATAACAACTCTTACAATTAAGATGAGTGAGGATTTAACTGATTATTTAAAGAAGCTAGGCTTAAAGGTTGCATATCTTCATTCAGAGGTTAAATCATTAGAAAGATTAGAAATCTTAAAGGATTTAAGAATGGGTAAATATGATTGTCTAGTAGGTATTAATCTATTAAGGGAGGGCCTAGATTTACCAGAGGTGTCACTTGTTTGTATTTTAGATGCTGATAAGCAAGGTTTCTTACGTTCTAATAGATCCTTAATTCAAACTATTGGTAGAGCAGCAAGAAATGCAAATGGTAGAGTTATAATGTATGCTGATAGCATTAGTGATTCAATGCGTTATGCAATAGATGAAACAAATAGACGTAGAGAGATTCAAATAAAGTATAATTTAGAGCATAATATTATACCTCAAACAATTATTAAGGAAATTCCTAAGAGTATTACTATGAAGAAGGTAGAGGAATTAGCTCATACTGATAGGGTTAAATCTACTAAGATGACTAAGGAAGAAAAGATTTATTTGATCAATGAGCTAGAAGAACAAATGAAGGCATATGCTAAGGATTTAAATTTCGAGGCAGCAGCTCAAATAAGAGATGCAATATTAGAGCTTAAGGCTGAAAAATAAAGGGTGTGTTTTTATGTATTCAATTAAAGAGCTATATAAAATCGGAAATGGTCCATCATCTTCACATACTATTGGACCATTTGAGGCAACTAAGGCATTTAGAAAAAAATATCCTGATGTAGATGAGGTAGAGGTGAAGCTTTATGGCTCACTTGCCTTAACTGGAAAGGGACATTTAACTGATTATATAGTTGAACAGGGCTTTATGCCTTTAAAATGTAAAATAATATTTGATATTGATTATGAAGCACCACATCCAAATACCATGGATATTATTGGGTATCTAGATGGCAAGGTTGTAGCCAATATGAGGGTTTATTCTGTTGGTGGTGGAGCTATAAAAATAGAGGGTGAGCCTGAAAGGCAAATGGATAAGATTTATCCACTTTCTAAATTAAAGGATATCGCAGCATATTGTAAGGATTATAAGCTTAGATTATGTGATTATGTGGATATGATTGAGGGAGATTCTATTAATGGATATTTAGAGACTATTTATAGTGTTATGAATGACTCAATTGAGTGTGGATTAAATGCTAAGGGAATATTACCTGGAAAATTAGAAATTAAGAGAAAGGCTAATTATTTATATTATCAAAAAACTCCTAAAAATATGGAGAATATGGAATATAGAAGAAGAAAGCTTGTAAGCTATGCATATGCAGTAGGTGAGGAGAATGCCTCAGGTGGACAAATTGTTACCGCACCTACTTGTGGTGCATCAGGTATTTTACCTGCCTGTGTTAGATATGCAGAGGATACAGGTAGATTTACTCACGAGGATATTATTAATGGCTTAAAAACAGCAGCATTAATTGGTAATATAGTAAAAACAAATGGCTCTATATCTGGAGCTGAGGCAGGATGTCAGGCTGAGGTTGGTACTGCATGCTCAATGGCAGCAGCATTTTTAGTTGAAATTCAAAATGGCTCTTTAGAGCAAATAGAATCAGCAGCTGAAATAGCCCTAGAGCATCACTTAGGTCTTACATGCGATCCTGTACAGGGTTATGTTCAAATACCTTGTATTGAAAGAAATGCGGTTGCCGCATTAAGAGCAGTTGATGCAGCTAATTTATCAAGCTATTTAAATAATAGTGATTCAAAGGTAAGCTTTGATGTTGTAGTAGAAACTATGCTAGAAACAGGTAAGGATTTAAGACCTATTTATAGAGAAACATCTGAAGGTGGCCTTGCCAAGAAATTAAAGTAGTAGGTGATAGTATGGAAATAGGTAATACCTATAAGGTTTTAATAGATAGCTATGATGTTAATGGCTATGGTGTTGCCCATATTGATAAGAAAATAGTCTTTGTAGAAGGAGCAATGGAGGGTGAAGAGGTTATTTGTGAAATAACTAATTCGCATAAGAAGTATGCGTTTGCGAAGGTTAATAGAATACTTCAAAAATCAGATAAAAGAATAGAATCATTATGTCCTTATTCTGAATATTGTGGTGGCTGTGATTTACTTTATATGGATTATAGTGTAGAAGCATCTATAAAGGAAAATAAGGTTAAGCAAACATTAAGAAAATTTAAGGATGTTAAATATAATTCATTAATAAAGCCAGATAATATTTATGGATACCGTAATAAGGTCATGGTGCCATTTCAAAGAGATGAAGAGGATGATGTTATATCAGGCTTTTATGAAAAGAAGTCACATAACATTATTCCTATGGAAAAGTGTATTATTTCAGCTGATTTAGATAATAAAATACTTCATTTTATTAAGGGTTATTTAAGTCTATTCCATATATCAATTTATAATGAACAAAAGCATGAAGGTATATTTAGAGAGGTAATGATTAGACATACCTCACTAAATGAATATATGATTGTTTTAGTTGTAACTAAAGAAATAGATTTTTCAAATTTAGTTAATTTGTTAACTAAAGAATTTAAAGAAATTAAATCTATTTATTTAAATATTAATCCAGATAAAACAAACGTTGTTTTATCTAATGATTTTAAATTATTATATGGTAATAAGGTTATAATTGAAAATATTTTAGGCCTAAGCTTTGAGGTATCTGCATCATCATTTATGCAGGTTAATCATAAGCAATGTGAAAGATTATATCAAGAAGCATTTAGAATGGCTAATCTAAATAGTGATATGAATGTAATAGATGCTTACTGTGGAATGGGAAGCATTACACTTAATATAGCTAAAAATGTTAATCATGTTTATGGTATAGAGGTAGTAGAATCAGCCATAATAAACGCAAATAAAAATAAAGAGCTTAACAATATTTCAAATGCTACATTTATCTGTGGTAAATGTGAGGATGAAATAGTTAAGCTAGTAAATAAAGAAAAAATAGATGTTATATTCTTTGATCCACCTAGAAAAGGCTGTGATGAAAAGTTCTTATCTACTGTTGTATCAATGAATATACCTAAAATAGTATATATATCATGTAATGTAGCAACAATGGCAAGAGACATAGGATATCTAGAAAATAAAGGCTATAAGCTATTAGAAGCTACACCAGTAGACTTATTTAGTAGAACTTCACATGTTGA